>NZ_CP135162.1:237500-961250 GCF_001940165.2 Roseburia sp. 831b
GTGGTCAACCGCGTACTTTTTGTAGAACGGTCCGGCGAGTTACGGACACTGGCAAGGTTAAGTGCTTAAGGCACGGAGCCGAAGGGAAACCAAGTCTTAACAGGGCATAAAGTCAGTGTACGTAGACCCGAAACCGGGTGATCTATCCATGTCCAGGTTGAAGTTGCCGTAAAAGGCAATGGAGGACCGAACGCACATCCGTTGAAAAGGGTGGCGATGAGGTGTGGATAGGGGAGAAATTCCAATCGAACCCGGAGATAGCTGGTTCTCCTCGAAATAGCTTTAGGGCTAGCCTCGTTTTAGTCTTATGGAGGTAGAGCACTGAATTTCCGCGGGGGCGTCAAAGCTTACCAAAGAATATCAAACTCCGAATGCCATGTAGATGATGAACGGGAGTCAGACTGCACGAGATAAGTTGGGTAGTCAAAAGGGAAAGAGCCCAGACCACCAGCTAAGGTCCCAAAGTGTGTGTTAAGTGGAAAAGGATGTGGGATTTCGAAGACAACTAGGATGTTGGCTCAGAAGCAGCCATTCATTCAAAGAGTGCGTAACAGCTCACTAGTCGAGAGGTCCTGCGCCGAAAATGTCCGGGGCTGAAACACAACACCGAAGCTGTGGAATGTAGTAATACATTGGTAGAGGAGCATTCTTAATACCGACGAAGCTGTACCGGAAGGAGCAGTGGAGGGATAAGAAGAGAGAATGCCGGAATGAGTAGCGAGAGGAAGGTGAGAATCCTTCCGGCCGAATATCTAAGGTTTCCAGAGTAAAGCTGATCTGCTCTGGGTAAGTCGGGGCCTAAGGCGAGGTCGAAAGACGTAGTCGATGGATAACAGGTTTAGATTCCTGTACTGCGTATCATCAGAAATGTGGGGACGCATGTGGAAAGCACGAGCCGGGAATGGAAAGACCGGTACAAGCGAGGGAGGTGTACGGCTGGCAAATCCGCCGTATAAGCCAAAAGCGTGAAGTGGAGCGAAATAAAAGTAGCGAAGCGTGTGAGCCATGTGCCGAGAAAAGCCGCTATTGTGTGATATGTACCCGTACCGCAAACCGACACAGGTAGATGAGGAGAGAATCCTAAGGCCGACGGAAGAAGTATTGTTAAGGAATTCGGCAAAATGTCCCCGTAACTTCGGGAGAAGGGGAGCCCACGAGAGTGGGCCGCAGAGAATAGGCTCAAGCAACTGTTTAGCAAAAACACAGGTCTATGCGAAACCGAAAGGTGATGTATATGGGCTGACGCCTGCCCGGTGCTGGAAGGTTAAGAGGAGAGGTTAGAGCAATCGAAGCTTTGAATTTAAGCCCCAGTAAACGGCGGCCGTAACTATAACGGTCCTAAGGTAGCGAAATTCCTTGTCGGGTAAGTTCCGACCCGCACGAAAGGCGTAATGATTTGAGCACTGTCTCGACAATACATCCGGTGAAATTGAAGTACCAGTGAAGATGCTGGTTACCCGCGCCAGGACGGAAAGACCCCATGGAGCTTTACTCCAGTTTGGTACTGGGATTCGGTACTGCATGTACAGGATAGGTGGGAGACTAAGAAACTTGAACGCCAGTTTGAGTGGAGTCGCTGTTGGGATACCACCCTTGCAGTATTGGGTTTCTAACCTGTCACCGTGATCCGGTGAAGGGACAATGCCAGGCGGGGAGTTTGACTGGGGCGGTCGCCTCCGAAAGGGTATCGGAGGCGCTCAAAGGTTCCCTCAGAATGGTCGGAAACCATTTTAAGAGTGCAAAGGCAGAAGGGAGCTTGACTGCGACACCGACGGGTGGAGCAGGTAGGAAACTAGGACTTAGTGATCCGGTGGCATAAAGTGGGATTGCCATCGCTCAACGGATAAAAGCTACCCTGGGGATAACAGGCTTATCACTCCCAAGAGTTCACATCGACGGAGTGGTTTGGCACCTCGATGTCGGCTCATCGCATCCTGGGGCTGTAGCAGGTCCCAAGGGTTGGGCTGTTCGCCCATTAAAGCGGTACGCGAGCTGGGTTCAGAACGTCGTGAGACAGTTCGGTCCCTATCCGGCGCGGGCGGAGGATATTTGAGAGGAGCTGTCCTTAGTACGAGAGGACCGGGATGGACGAACCACTGGTGTATCTGCTGTCGACCAACGGCATGGCAGAGTAGCCAAGTTCGGAAGGGATAAACGCTGAAGGCATCTAAGCGTGAAGCCCCCCTCAAGATGAGATATCCCTCCTTCGGGAGTAAGACCCCTTGAAGACTACAAGGTAGATAGGGCAGAGATGGAAGCATGGCAACATGTGCAGTTGACTGTCACTAATAGGTCGAGGGCTTGACCAAAAGCAGAGCGAATAGATTCGCTCAGAAAAACGGCTGGATGTAGAAAGTGGCATGGAGTAAGCTTACTTACGGATATGACACTTAATACAGACAATGTTTTGCATAGCAAAATCATCGAGATGAAGCGAAGCGGAATCGAGATGACCGGTTTTCGAAATAAAAAGCGTTTCTCAAATCTGTATGAAGTTTTGAATATACACCAAACACAAACCAAAGTAATGACGTAGCAATACGTCATTTTTGTGTAAAAACAGAATATAGGGGATTGGTCAAATGGTATGATAGGAGTCTCCAAAACTTTTGGTGGGAGTTCGATTCTCTCATCCCCTGTTCGAAAGAGAAGCATCGAGAACACAAATGTGTTTTTGGTGCTTTTTGCGTTAAAGGAGGAAGGAAAAATGATGAAGTATATAGATATGCATTGTGATACCTTAGCGGAGGCATTAAGCAGAAAGAAGAATACGGTAAAAGAATTAGAAGGAACCATGGTAGATCTTATCCGGTTGCGGGAAGCCGGAGCGAGTGCACAGTTTTTTGCAATGTTTGTGCCTCAGGGCAATCATCCAGATTGGTTTGGATTAGAAACAATGCCTGACCTAGATAACTTACTGTTAAAAATGTATCAGATTTATCAGAATACGATGGAAAGCTGTAAAGATATAGTAGCACCGGCACGTTCCTATGAGGCATACTTGAAAAATCAACAGGAAGGAAAAATCTCAGCCTTTCTTACCATAGAAAATGGAGCACCAGTTGCTGGAAAAATGGAAAATATCAAGAAATTTCATGATATGGGCGTTGGTTTGATGACACTAACCTGGAATGACCCAAACTGCTTTGGACAGAACCATTCCAAAGATCCGGAGAAAATGAAAATGGGGCTTACTGAATTTGGAAAAGAAGCAATCACTTATATGAACGAGTTAGGAATGATTGTTGATGTGTCCCATTTATCGGACGGCGGTTTTTATGATGTGGCACAGATTACGAAAAAGCCATTTGTGGCATCACATTCGAATTGTCGGGAGTTAAGCCCAGCTACGAGAAATCTTACGGATGATATGATTCGAATTCTGGCAGAAAAAGGTGGTGTGGCAGGAATTAATTTTGAACCAACCTTTGTGAATGCGAGCGAGGATAATCATCACTGTACCGTTGCAAGATTGTGTGACCATATAGAACATCTAAGACAGGTCGGCGGAGAGGACTGTGTTGGTATTGGGACTGATTTTGACGGAATTTCAGGAACTTATGAGATAGAGGAATGCAGCAAGATGCATCTTCTTTTTGAAGAATTGGAACGAAGAAACTACAGTTATAGTTTCATTGAAAAAGTTGCGCATAAAAATGTGGAGCGCGTGATAAAGGAAAGTATGAAATAGAAATTTAAATAATTATGAAAAAGTGAAAAGAATAAGACTGAAACATGAAAGAAAATAGCATGAAACAGATGCCGGATATGGAAGGAAAAGGTGCAAGAATACAGGCGAAAAACCGCATAAAATCAGGGATTTCCTGGTAAGTTCTGGTAAGTAACCAGAATGCATTGACGCTCGAAACAATCCCCGATATAATGCCCCTAAGTGAAACATTAAGGGAGGATTAGTATGAATCAGGAACAAGAGTTTAAACCATATATTCCGGCAGACCGCATCTTGCCAGAACTTACGGTTACATCCGTGATTTTAGGAATCTTATTGGCAGTTATTTTTGGTGGAGCCAATGCATATTTAGGACTTCGTGTCGGGATGACGGTGTCTGCATCAATTCCTGCAGCGGTCATTTCGATGGGATTGATTCGCGTCATTTTGCGTCGGGATTCTATTTTAGAGAATAACATGGTGCAGACCATTGGATCGGCAGGAGAGTCGGTAGCAGCGGGTGCAATTTTTACATTGCCGGCATTGTTTATGTGGGCGGCTGAGGAAGGAACGTCATCGCCGTCGCTGTTTGAGATTACCATGATTGCACTGGTAGGGGGTGTTATCGGTGTCCTTTTCATGATACCGCTTCGCTCTGCATTGATTGTAAAAGAGCACGGAACGCTGCCTTATCCGGAAGGAAAAGCTTGTGCAGAGGTTCTGATGGCAGGAGAGGAAGGCGGTGCGAAAGCAGGGGCTGTTTTTGCAGGATTAGGTATAGCCGCTGTTTATAAATTCGTTGCAGATGGATTGAAGGTTTTTCCTAGTGAGGTAGATTTTCAGATGAAAAAATACCAGGGTTCTGGAATCGGAGTCGATGTTCTGCCGGCATTGCTTGGAGTTGGCTATATCTGCGGTGCGAAGGTATCTTCCTATCTGCTTGCAGGAGGCGTTGTGGCATGGTTCGTGTTAATGCCACTGATTGTGCTTTTTGGAAGTGATGCCATTCTTTATCCGGCAGAGGTTTCAGTGATGGAATTATTTACAGCGGCTGGAACCTGGGGCATCTGGAAAAATTACATCCGTTACATTGGCGCAGGAGCTGTGGCGGCCGGTGGTGTGATGAGTCTGATCAAGTCGCTGCCACTGATTGTCAAGACCTTTAGACAGGCGGTCGGTTCTTACGGGAAAAAGGATAAAACTACAAATGTAAATAGATTAAACAATGATTTGCCGATGAATCTGGTTTTGATTGGAATCGGGATTATGGCAATCTTAATGTGGCTTTTGCCGGCGATTCCGGTAAATCTGCTGGGGGCAATTTTGATTATTGTGTTTGGTTTCTTTTTTGCAACGGTATCCTCCCGCATGGTGGGACTGGTTGGAAGTTCCAATAATCCGGTATCTGGAATGGCGATTGCGACACTTTTGATTACGACGATGGTGTTAAAGGCAAGCGGCATGATGGGGATGAAAGGCATGGTGGCTGCTATCACGGTGGGTTCTGTCATTTGTATCATCGCCGCGATAGCCGGAGATACCTCACAGGATTTGAAAACAGGTTATATCGTAGGAGCGACGCCAAGAAAACAGCAGATTGGGGAACTAGTCGGTGTTACCACTGCGGCGGTAGCAATCGGTGGTGTGTTATATCTTTTACATGCCGCATGGGGATATGGTTCCACGGAACTTCCGGCACCACAGGCAACCCTGATGAAAATGGTGGTGGAAGGCGTTATGGGTGGAAACCTGCCGTGGACACTGGTGTTTATCGGAGTCTGCATTGCCATTGTCATTGAGATATTAAGGATTCCGGTGCTGCCTTTTGCGGTAGGACTTTATCTTCCAATTCACTTAAGTATTCCAATGATGGTTGGTGGTCTGGTGCGATTTTTCGTAGAGCGCCCAGAAAATAAAGAAAAAGTGGAACGCGGAATTCTCTATTCTTCCGGTCTGATTGCAGGAGAAGGTGTGATTGGAATTCTGCTAGCGGTTCTTGCCATGATTGAGGTAAAAGGAAAGACATTGGGAGAACATCTTGACATTTCAGAAACCCTAAATCTTGGAAATTGGGGAGGTATGGCTGCGTTTGCAATACTTATAACTACACTTGTAATTGCAATAAACGGAAGACGTAATTCCAAGAAGGAAAAAGGAAAGACACATAGTGGAAAAGGCGGGACACATGAGACGTAAGGAAAATTATTTAGATTATGTTCCAAAGCACAACTGTCTTTTCCAAAGCCAGGTGAATGAAAAAGGGCTTGTTGAAATCACCGTTGAAAACAAAGGAATCTATAACCGCCTGGCACAGCTTTTTTTTCATCGTCCCAGGGTGAGTCAGATTGAGCTGGAACGCTTTGGTTCTTTTGTCTGGAATTGTATCGATGGAAAGAGAAGTATTTTTGAGATTGGAAAACTGGTAGAAAAGAAGTTTGGAGCGGAAGCAAAGCCGCTTTATCCAAGACTCGCAAGGTACTGTAAAATACTTCACGACAATCATTTTATCGTGTATGAGAATAAAAAGCTGGTTGCGCGTAAAATACAGAAGTGATATATTGGACTACGGATAGTATTCGGAAAGAAACTATACCGTAGTCTTTTTTTGATGAAAACACCATATGCAGCAAGCTTATATCCAGTAGGAATAAGACTTTATAATCCCGCCAGAAAAAAGGAGGGATGCATATGAACATTGGATTTGTTGGCGCAGGAAAAGTAGGTTTTTCCCTGGGCAAATACTTTGCCATGCATAAAATAAGCGTGGCCGGCTATTACAGCAAGAATCCAGAGTCTGCCAAAGAGGCAGCAGATTTTACCGGTACGAGGAACTATGTGAGATTAGAAGACCTGGTACAGGATTGTGAAGTATTATTTTTAACGGTTCCAGACGATGTGATAAAGGAAGTCTGGAGTCAGATTTGCGCGCAAAAGGTGACAGGAAAAATCATCTGTCATTGTAGTGGCGTTTTATCATCAGAAGTCTTTTCGGATATAACCAAGACAGGAAATTTTGGTTATTCTATCCACCCACTCCTGGCAGTGAACGATAAGCTGCATTCTTATAAGGAGTTATCCCATGCATTATTTACCATAGAAGGGGACAAACAGAAAAAAGAAGAAATGACCGGCTTACTGAAAAAGTGTGGTAATCAGGTTCTTACGCTGCAAAAAGAGGAAAAAGTGCGTTATCACGCTGCGGCCGTTTTTGCGAGTAATCTCGTATTAGGTCTGGCAGAGACTGTGATGGAAGAACTCGCTTTATGCGGATTTTCAAAAGAGGCAGCACGTGCAGCGATTGCGCCTTTTATGCAGGCAAATGTCTCACACCTTTTAGAGATGAGTGAGGAAGAGGCATTGACGGGTCCGGTGGAGCGTGGCGACAGCCAGACAGTACGCCTTCATATGGAAAAACTAAGCGGGGAGAATCGGGAAATCTATCGTTTGCTTTCCAAGAAAGCACTAGAGATTGCAAAAAGGAAGAACAAAGACCGTGATTACACGAAAGTATCACAGGTACTTTGTGAAGAAAGGAAAAAAGATGAGTAAAAACACAGTAGCAACATTATTAAAACAAAAGGAGCAGGGAGACAAGATTACGATGTTAACCTGTTATGATTATAGTACAGCAAAGTTAATTGATGAGGCAGGAATCAACACTATTTTAATTGGAGATTCACTTGGAATGGTCGTTCTTGGATACGAAGATACGCTCTCGGTCACAGTGGAGGATATGATTCATCACTCTGCGGCAGTGGCAAGAGGTGCCAAGAATGCGTTAATCGTGTGTGATATGCCATTTATGTCTTATCAGGTATCGGTTGAGGATGCGGTAAGAAATGCAGGTCGTCTGATGAAAGAGGGACGTGCAAATATGGTGAAGTTAGAAGGTGGCGCAAGTGTTTGCCCACAGATTGAAGCAATTGTAAAAGCATCCATTCCGGTGTGTGCACATATCGGCTTAACCCCACAGTCAGTCAATGCCTTTGGTGGATTTAAGGTTCAGGGAAAAAGTGAAGAAGCAGCCAGACAGTTACTGGAGGATGCCAAGAAAGTAGAGGCTGCGGGTGCATCACTTTTGGTTATGGAATGTGTTCCGGCAAAATTAGCGGAGCTGATTACAAAAGAGTTACATATTCCAACCATCGGAATCGGCGCAGGTGCAGGCTGTGACGGTCAGGTGCTTGTTTACCAGGATATGCTGGGCATGTTTTCTGATTTTACACCAAAGTTTGTGAAAAAATTCGCAGAGACTGGAAATGTGATGAAACAGGCATTTGAAACTTATGCCAAAGAAGTAAAAGAGGGAACATTCCCGGCACCGGAGCACACATTTAAAATCAACGAAGAAGTATTAGAAAAATTATACTAGATTTTGAAAAGGAGAAAAAGTATGAAAGTAGTATCTACAATAGAGGATGTCAGAGCACAGGTAAAAGCATGGAAAAAGGAGGGATGCACGATTGGATATGTTCCAACAATGGGATACCTTCATGAAGGACACGCAAGCTTGATGGAGCGTGCAAGAAAAGAAAATGATAAAGTGGTTGTCAGTATTTTTGTCAACCCAATGCAGTTTGGACCAACCGAAGACCTTGCAAGTTATCCAAGAGATTTAGAAAAAGACAGCGTTCTTTGTGAAAAAATGGGTGTTGACCTTATTTTCCATCCAGAACCAGAGGAAATGTATCACGAGGGATTCAGTTCTTTTGTGGATATGACAGTGTTAACCGAGGAACTTTGTGGATTAAGCAGACCGGTTCATTTCAGAGGTGTATGTACCGTTGTATGTAAGTTCTTCCACATTGTAACACCAGACCGTGCTTACTTTGGACAGAAAGATGCGCAGCAGCTTGCCGTCATCCGTCACATGGTGGATGATTTAAGCATGGACATTGAGATTGTGGGATGCCCGATTGTAAGGGAAGAAGATGGTCTTGCAAAGAGTTCCAGAAACACTTACTTATCCGCAGAGGAAAGAAAGGCAGCACTTATTTTAAGTAAAAGTATCGCACTTGGCAAGAAGATGGCAGAGGATGGCGAAAAAGATACAACTACAATTGTAAATGCAATGACAAAACTAATTGAGACAGAACCACTTGCAAAAATTGACTATGTCAAAGCGGTAGATGGACTCACGATGCAGCAGATTAAGGAAGTGAAAAAGCCAATGCTCGTTGCAATTGCTGTCTACATTGGAAAAACAAGACTGATTGATAATTTTATTCTGGAGTAGGATATCGGTTTGTAGAAGAAAGAAAAAAGAGGATAGTTTGAAAAATTTTTAAAACTGGAATGGAGATTTTTATGCAGGTTACAATGTTAAAAGGAAAAATTCATAGAGCAACTGTTACACAGGCAGAGTTAGATTACGTTGGAAGCATCACAGTCGATGAGGAACTGTTAGAAAAAGCAGGTATGCTGGAGTACGAAAAAGTGCAGATTGTGGATGTCAACAATGGAAATCGTTTTGAAACCTATACAATCGCAGGAGAAAGAGGTTCCGGCATGATTTGTTTAAACGGGGCAGCAGCAAGATGCGTGTCGGTCGGCGATAAAGTGATTTTGATGACGTATGCGCAGTATGACGAGGAGGAGGCAAAGACCCACAAACCAAAAGTCGTATTTGTGGACGAAGAAAATAAAGTGTCACGTCTGACAAACTACGAGAAACACGGACGCCTTGAGGACATGGAATAGTAAATTTTTCGGAAAGAAAAAGCTATGGCAGATATTTCAAGCATCAAAAACAGGAAAAAATGTGCTATACTGTAGAAAATGATGTACGAAAGGCATAGCAATTTATATGATAAAAGATTTTGATTTGAAACAACTGGTCGCGCCACTTTTGGAATGGTATTTAAAGCCTGGGGTGGCGCGGGTGCTTCCGTGGAGAGAAGAGCCGACACCGTACCGGGTGTGGGTGTCTGAAATCATGCTGCAACAGACAAGGGTAGAAGCTGTAAAACCGTATTTTGAACGTTTTATGAAGGCACTGCCGGATGTGAAAGCATTAGCAGAATGCCCGGAAGATGAGTTGCTAAAGCTTTGGGAAGGGCTGGGATATTACAATCGTGTCCGTAATATGCAAAAGGCGGCAATCACGGTGATGGAGGAATACGGTGGACAACTTCCGGGTGAGTACGAGAAACTTTTAACATTAAAGGGAATCGGTAATTATACCGCAGGTGCGATTGCAACGATTGCATTTGGAAAAAAAGCACCGGCAGTAGATGGGAATGTCTTTCGTATCTTAACACGTGTGACGGCAGATGATTCGGATATCATGAAGCCGGCATTTCGAAAAGTTGTGGAGGCGGCTGTGCAGGAGGTCGTTCCCGACGAAGCGACAAAGGAGACGGCACATCTTCGAAAAAAAGCTAGATTTGAAAATCTTCCGGGAGCATTCAGTCAGGCGATGATGGAGCTTGGTGCGACGGTGTGCCTGCCAAACGGTACGCCGCATTGCGAGGAGTGTCCGTGGAATGCTTTTTGCGAGGCAAGAAAGCAGGATAAGATAGCGGAACTTCCGGTCAAGACAAAGGCAAAGCCAAGAAAGATTGAGGAACGCACGGTTTTGGTAATCCGGGATGGAGATAAGGTGGCAATTCGGAAACGTCCGGCAAAAGGACTTTTGGCGGGACTTTATGAACTTCCAAATGAACTGGGTGAGATGACGAGTGAGGAAGCCTTAGACTATGTGAAAAAATTATCACTCTCTCCCATCCGCATCCAGAAGTTGGCGGACGCCAAGCATATTTTTTCCCATATCGAATGGAGAATGTGTGGCTATATGATTCGCGTGGAGGAGTTAGAAGGGGAACGGGACGACTTACTTTTCGTAGAAGCGGAGGATTCGCAGGAAAAATATGCAATTCCATCTGCATTTGAAGCTTATGCCAATTATATGAATATCCGTCTGGGAAACGATCGCTTTTTGGACGAGTAAATTTTAGTGTGGGAAGGACTTAGTTGAAGTTCTGTCTTCTCATATTACATAAAATCCATATTATTTTTGTTCCAATGTCCGCAAATAAGAACTTCTAAATGTACCTTTCCTTAATAATAAACTTTTGACGCAACCGTCCTAAATGAGCCATCCGGGCTCATTAGGACTTATACTGACATCCATGTCAGTATATTGCTGTACCATAAACAGGTACATTAAGAATTTCTAATTTGCTTCCAAAGTCACAAATATGATATGGATTTTGTGTAATCTGCTAAGATAGAACTTCAACCAAGTCCTTCCCACAAAAATAAAAACAGGATAAAAAAGAGGGAGCCGGTGCATTTGCACCGGCTTTAAATATGAAAAAGATTGTGTATGAAAAGTGAGAAATCACTTATTATCGGGAGGAACCTTGTCATCTGACAAGGTGTGAAAATATATGAAAAAGATTGTTTTTCATTTATGAGTTTAGTATAAATAGGAAATATGTCCTCCATGTGTTGAAGTTATTAGCTTTTTGTAAATAAATTATGAACAAATAACATATTTTTTTCGAGAATGGAAAGAAGTCGGGAGAATTCAAAAAATCTTCATAAAAAATAAATTGGATTCTATTTGGAAACCGTGTATAATAAAAACGACTTGAAAGAAAGGAGTACGACTATGTACGACTGTATCGTTGTAGGTGCCGGAATTGCCGGTGCTGTTGCGGCTAGAAAGCTTGCGGAAGAGAAGAATAAAAAAGTACTGATCCTGGAGAGAAGAAGTCATATTGGTGGAAACTGCTATGACATGAAGGACGATTATGGAATCCTGATTCATGAGTATGGTCCACATATTTTTCACACAGGAATGCAGGATGTTCAGGAATATTTGTCACGTTTTACAGAATGGCATGCATTCGGACATGAAGTGGTTGCGAAGGTAGGCGACAAACTGATTCCGGTTCCATTCAATTTAAATACATTACATATGGTATATGAGAAGGAAAAGGCAGACCGCCTGGAACAAAAATTAAAGGAGACCTATGGAGAGGGCAGCAGGGTTCCAATCATGAAATTAAGAGAGAACGAAGACCCTGATATCCAGGAGATTGCGCAGTATGTGTATGAGAATGTCTTTTTACGCTATACGATGAAGCAGTGGGGACAGACACCGGAGGAAATCAGTCCGGAGGTGACAGGACGTGTGCCGGTCTTAGTTTCCTATGACAATCGTTACTTCCAGGACACCTATCAGGGTGTACCGCTTCATGGTTTTACACCAATGTTTGAGAAGATGTTAGATCATGAGAATATCGAGGTTCGTTTGGAGACAGACTGTAAAGAGGTATTATCTTTTAAAGGAGATCAGATTTTCTTTGAAGGAACAGAATTCGATGGTGATGTGATTTACACAGGTGCGATTGATGAATTGTTTGAGTGCAGATTTGGCAGACTGCCCTATCGTTCCTTAGATTTTCATTTTGAACATTATGACCAGGATTCTTATCAGGGACACAGTGTAGTTAATTATACCGTAAGTGAGGAATATACGAGAATTACCGAGTTTAAGTACCTGACGGGGCAGAAAGACACCGAAGGAACTACAATTGTAAAGGAATATCCATTTGCGTATTCCGGTGCAAAAGGTGAGATTCCTTACTACGCAATTTTAAATGAAGAAAACCAGAATTTATACGAAAGATACAAGGATTTGACAAAGGGAATGAAGAAATTCCATCTGTTAGGAAGACTTGCAGAGTATAAATACTATAATATAGATGCAATGACGAAAAAGGCTTTTGAACTTGCAGATGCAATTTAAGCAGCATTACAGATTGGAGTAAACGTATGAAATTATTAACTTTTGCAATTCCGTCTTATAATTCACAGGATTACATGGAACATTGTATTGAATCTTTGCTCCCGGGTGGTGAAGATGTTGAGATTATCATCGTAGATGATGGATCAAAGGACCGCACAGCAGAGATTGCAGACGAGTATGAGAGAAAATATCCGGGTATTGTGCGCGCTATCCATCAGGAGAACGGTGGGCATGGAGAGGCGGTAAATACCGGAATCAGGAACGCAACAGGGCTCTATTTTAAAGTGGTGGACAGCGATGACTGGGTAGATTTGGATGCGTATATGGCAATTCTTGAGAAATTAAGAGAACTGGCAGGCGGGCAAAAAACACTGGATATGTTTATCGCAAACTATGTTTATGAAAAAGAGGGCGTAAAACACAAAAAGGTGATGCGTTGTTCGGCACTTCCAAAAGACCGTCTGTTTACCTGGAATGAAGTGTCTCATTTCCGAAAAGGTCAGTATATCTTAATGCATTCTGTCATTTATCGTACACAATTATTAAGAGAATGTGGATTGGAACTGCCAAAACATACTTTTTACGTGGATAACATTTATGTGTATACGCCACTTCCAAGTGTGAAAAATATGTATTACATGGATGTGGATTTCTACCGTTACTTTATCGGAAGAGACGACCAGTCTGTCAATGAAAAAGTAATGATTGGCCGAATTGACCAGCAGATTAAAGTCAATAAGATAATGGTTGACGAGTTTGATTTGTGGAAGATTCCAAATCGAAAACTCCGTCATTATATGTTTAATTACCTTGAAATCATTACGGTAATTTCTACAATTATGCTGATTCGCTCCGGTACTGAAGAGAATCTGGAGAAAAAAAGAGAACTCTGGGGATATATCAAGAAGAAAGATCTCCGTTTGTTCCATCATTTAAGAGCGGGAATTATGGGAAATACAATGAACCTTCCAGGAAAAGGTGGAAGAAAGATTTCCGTCGCTGCTTACAAACTTTCCCAGAAAGTAGTTGGATTCAACTAAGAATGTAGTTGACATATTTCATAAGAATGTAGTTAGCATGTTTCAATTAAAAAGAATCCTGCTTGCAGGATTCTTTGCCTGCGGCGGGTCGCATTTGCGACATTGCTCAACTCCGCCGCAGTGCGATCCTTGCGGAGCATTTTTAGTGACTGCTCATTTTATTCAAAAGTTCTGTTTTCATATCATATAATTTCTGGGAGAGGTCCACATAGATTTCCTGTGGATTGACAAAACGTTTTGTCTCATCCCAGATGGTTTCTTTTTCCTTGTTACAGATTGCCTGAATCTCCATGACACTTGGAGAAGTGTAGACGGTTTTTCCTTTTTTGATTACCGGAACAAGCATCTCACGCATGGTGTAACTTCCGCCAGGCAGGCAGGTCTTTTTCCAAGGAGCGTTAGGGTCGAATAACTTCATATCCTCGGAGGTGTCAAAAGTCTCGTCCTCCAGACAGATAAGATCTGCTTTGATTTTGCCAGTTTCCTTGTCGTAAATACGATAGAAGGTCTTGTTTCCAGGGTTTGTCACTTTCTCAATATTCTCGGAAAGCTTGATTTTTGGAATGAAAGTTCCATCTGCTGCTTTCACAGCGGCAAGTTTGTAGACACCGCCAAAAGCAGGGTTGTCCTTGGAGGTGATTAAGTTTGTTCCAACGCCCCAGGAAGTGATGGTTGCACCCTGTAATTTCAGACTTTCAATCAGGTATTCGTCCAGGTCGTTTGAGGCAGAGATGACAGCGTCAGGAAAACCAGCTGCGTCTAGCATTTTACGGACTTTTTTGGAAAGGTAAGCAAGGTCACCGCTGTCCATACGAATTCCATAATAGGTAAGTGGAATTCCAGATTCCCGCATCTCGGTAAAGACTTTGATGGCGTTTGGAATACCGGATTTTAAGGTGTCATAGGTGTCGACAAGAAGGATACAGGCATTCGGATAAAGCTCTGCGTATTTCTTGAACGCTGTGTATTCATCCGGAAAACTCATAATCCAGCTGTGGGCATGTGTGCCAAGAACCGGAACATGGAAAATCTGACCGGCAAGCACGTTGGAAGTTCCCTTACAACCGCCGATGATAGCTGCTCTTGCGCCATACGTTCCAGAGTCAGGTCCTTGCGCACGGCGAAGACCAAATTCCATGACCCCATCTCCCTGGGCGGCGTAACAGACACGGGCTGCCTTGGTGGCAATCAGGGACTGATGGTTTACAATATTTAAGATTGCAGTTTCCACAAGCTGTGCTTCCATGATAGGTGCGACTACTTTTACAAGAGGTTCTCTTGGAAAAATCAGGCTTCCCTCCGGCACAGCATAGATATCACCGGAGAATTTAAAGTTGCTTAAATATGTTAAAAAGTCTTCATCGAAGATTTTTAAGCTTCTTAAATAAGAAATGTCATCCTCATCAAAATGGAGGTTCTCAATGTAATCAATGACCTGCTCAAGACCGGCACAGATTGCATAACCGCCATCACATGGATTATTGCGGTAAAAAGCATCAAATACAACTACATCTGTATTTTGATTCTTGAAATAACCCTGCATCATGGTCATTTCGTAAAGATCAGTCAGTAATGTTAAATTTAATGTACTCATATGTTTGTAGGAACAATATTTTTGTTCCGCTCCTTTCTTCGTGAGTTCCATAATTACTGTGGTGTTACGTGATATTATAGCATTTTGGTCGGAATATGCAAGCATATCAGGGGGGAAAAGTGGTTTGTGAAAATGCATAAAAAGAGGTATGATAGAACTGTATTTGCTGTCTGCCAAAGTATTTTGCTTGTCAAAGTATTTTAGGTCTGATACAATAAAATAACTGGTATAAAAAAACATACCAGAATAGAACGAGGAGAAAAAAGGAATGGATCAACAGTTTTACAATCAGCAGCCCAATATGCAGATGAATCAGATGCAGCAGGGCGGACAAAAGAAAAAAGGGGATGGAGTCGGATTTGGGGTTGCTTCCATGGTACTTGGAATCCTTTCACTTCTTTTTTTCTGTACAGGATGCAATCTTTTATTTATCATTCTGGCGGTAATTTTTGGTATTATCCAGCTGGTAAAGAATGAGCAAAAGGGGTTTGCAATCACCGGGCTTGTTACATCCGGAATTTCACTGGTTTTATTTATGATTTTGATTATTTCTGTATTTGCAAGTACCGGAAGTCTGGATTATTACGATTATTACCGTGATTATTATGATGGAAGCGGAGACTATGATGATTACGATAATAATTATGACTATGATTATAATGATGGTGATGATGGCTATGATTATGACTATAATGATGGTATCGATTATGATAATGGTGAAGATGGCTGTTATTCAGACACACCGGAGCATAATGGCATCACAGAAATGGGATATCAGATAGAGGATGCAGCAGAATAAAAGCAGACAGGAGGGAATTACATAGTATGCAAGATACGACAATGGAAGAGTTAGTCAAGGTAGAAGACCTTTGCAAGACATTCCAGTTATCCAAAAAGCAGCAGAAGATTGAAAAGACAAACGCAAAAAAGAAGGTGGCAGTTGATTACCTAAGTTTTGGCACTTATCGGGGAGAAGTGTTTGGGCTGCTCGGACCAAACGGTGCCGGAAAGACAACAACACTTCGCATGATGTCGACATTAATCAAGCCGGATTCCGGTGATGTAATCATTGATGGAATCAGTGTGGTAAAGGATGCGGACAGTGTCAGAAGAAAAATAGGATTTCTGACAAGTGAATTGAAATTAGAAGAATTTTTTACACCAAATTATCTGTTCGATTTCTTTTCAGAATTACATGGGGTACCATCAGAGGTACGAGAGCAGCGGAAAAAGAAAATGTTCGGGCGTTTTGGAATCGACCGTTTTGCAGAGGTAAAAGTCTCACAGCTTTCCACCGGAATGAAACAGAAGGTTTCGCTTGTGATTTCTTTGGTTCACGACCCGGAGATTATTATTTTCGATGAACCGACCAATGGACTCGATGTTATCACGGCGAAGGTTGTGACCGATTTTCTGTTGGAACTGAAGGAGGAAGGAAAAACCATCATTGTTTCCACCCACATTTTCAGCCTCATTGAGAAAATTTGTGACCGCGTCGGTATCATCATCAATGGAAAAATGATTGTGTGTGATACGGTAAAGAATCTTACAGCAGAGAAATCATTAGAGGATAAATTTTTCGATATTTATCTGGAAACAGTGGGGGATGAGGCATGAGTAAAAATATTATCACAATCATAAAAAAAGAATTTGCGCGTTTCTTTGGAGATAAGCGAATGGTATTTACCACCGTGCTTATGCCGGGGTTATTAATCTATGTGTTATATTCCTTTATGGGAAATGGACTTGCAAGCCAGTTTGAAACGGATGAGGATTACGTACACCAGATTCACACCGTGAATTTACCGGATTCCCTTGAAAGCTTTTCCATGATGGACAATGTCAATCTGATTGCAGAAAAAGAAAGTGCCATAGACGAGGTAAAACAGGAGATTGCAGACAAGGATACAGATACACTCGTTGTTTTCCCGGAAGATTTTGATGAGCAGGTTGCAGCTTACGATTCTTTGACGGCAACAAGTCCTGCACCTAACGTAGAAGTCTATTATAATTCGACCTCAACAGAGTCAAGTGCAGCATATCAGCTGGTATCGTATGCATTAGACAGCTACGAATCTGCATTGGCAAACAAGTTTGATGTCAACGCAGCCACGGATGATTCGTATGACCTTGCAAGTAAAGAGGATTCGACTGCACAATTTTTTGCAATGATGCTTCCGATGTTAATGACTATGTTTCTGTTCAGCGGATGTATGGCAATTGCACCGGAATCCATTGCGGGTGAAAAAGAGCGTGGAACCATTGCAACACTTCTTGTCACACCAATCAAAAGAAGCGAGCTTGCCATTGGTAAAATTATAAGTTTAAGTGCGATAGGTCTTTTGAGTGGGCTGTCAAGCTTTGTTGGAACGATGTTGTCGCTTCCAAAGCTGATGGGGGATACCTCCGACCTGATGGATGCAGGTGTGTATGGCGTGACAGAGTATGTGCAGCTTTTAATTGTAATTCTAACTACGGTTTTAGTTATAATTGGACTGATATCCATCATCTCAGGTTTTGCGAACAGCGTAAAAGAGGCGGGAACGGCAGCAACACCACTTATGATTGTGGTAATGTTAATCGGTGTCACATCTATGCTCAGCGGCGGAGCACCAAAAGAATTTTATTGGTATCTGATTCCAATCTATAACAGTGTGCAGAGTATGAATGCAATCTTTTCATTCACAGCATCCGGTGTGAACCTTGCGGTGACAGCTGTTTCAAACCTGGTATATACCCTGCTTATGGTTGTTGTCCTTACGAAAATTTTTGACAGCGAAAAGATTATGTATCACTAATGAGTATGCATAAGGGAAAAACGTTTGAACCATAATATCATTGTAAATATTTTGGAAAGGAAGTAATACAATGGTATTAAGTGAAAAAGAACGCACTGCAATCGAGGATTTGCAGACACAGGAAAAATGTTGTGTGGAAAAATACGGAAAGTACGCCAGCCAGGCGAAAGATCCGGAGCTAAAGGCTTTGTTTGAGACATTGCAGGGCAAAGAGAGAGAACATTTCCAGTCCTTAGAAAAAGTATTGACTGGAACAGTGCCTGAATGTGACTGCAACGATACGTCTGGCCGTGACTACCAGCCAAAGGCAGCCTATGCAGCAATCGGAGAATCCGAAGAAAAAAAGCACGATGCTTTTCTGGTGACAGACTGTATCGCAACAGAAAAATTAGTGTCCGGTGAATACAATACGGATGTCTTTATCTTTGGTCAGAGCGCCCTTCGCAAGTTGTTGGCGGATATTCAGATTGAAGAACAAAATCATGCGGAAATGTTATACAAATACAAGACCGCAAATGGCATGTCATAAGAAAAACGTGTAAAAATTGTCAGTCGAAAGGCTGGCAATTTTTTACTTTTTGCCGATTTACACGAAAGATACGAAAACGTATAATCAAGACAGTATGAACAAAGGAAGAGGGAATGGAACAATGAAACACACAAAACAGATGTCAGAATCAATAAGACTTGGAATCATCCTTGCAATGTCAGGCGGTTTTATGGATGCGTATTCCTACATAGAAAGAGATCATGTATTTGCCAACGCACAGACCGGTAATATTTTATTGTTTGGCGTACATTTATCACAGGGAGAGTTTAAACTGGCACTTAGCTATTTCTTCCCGGTATTTGCCTTTATGCTTGGAATTGCACTCGCCGAATATGTGCGTTCAAAGAATATCGAAATCCTGCATTGGAGACAGTTGTCGGTTTTGATTGAGGCTGTCATTTTATTAGGAGTCAGCTTTTTCCCGCTTACGCTGAATCTTCCGGCAAATGCATTAACTTCTTTTGCCTGTGGAATCCAGGTGGAAAGCTTCCGGAAAATCAGGGGAAACGGTATTGCAACTACAATGTGCATTGGAAATATGAGAACAGCAACACAGAATATGTTCCATTTTTTTCATAAAAAAGACAGAGAGTACTTGAAAAAAGCATTGCTGTATTATGGCATCATCTGCTGTTTCGTAATCGGCGCCATCCTCGGCAACATCTTCTGTCAGCATTTTCAGGAAAAGGCAATTTTATGCTGTTCCGTGTTACTTTTTGTGGCATTTATTTTTATGTTTGTGGATTATGAAAGAGCCGCTGCCTCTGTTGACACGAAATAGGAAAAACGATACAATAAAATTTGATAAAAAAGTATGAGGTGAAGAGGGATGACAGAGAAAGTTGATTTTTTACCATTGGGAAGTATCGTAGTTGTAAGTGGAGGTATTAAAAAGTATGTAATTGTTGCGAGAGCTCTGAAAGTAAAGATAAATGGAAAAGAGCAATTTTTTGACTATGCAGCATGTGCATACCCAGAGGGAATGGTGGGGGATAGACTAATGTATTTCCAGCATTCCGATGTTAGTAAGGTGGTTTTTGAGGGATTTTCAGATGATGATGAGAAAATGATGTGTGCCAATATCCAGAAGGCAATGGAGATGTTGGAGATTGAGCGTGCGGATGTCAGACAGTTGAAGCAGAATATGGGGAACTAAGATGGCTAAAAAGTATGACAGAAACAAATATCAAAATTTAAAGAATCAGAAGGCAAGTAATGAACAGCAGCAGGAAGTATGTCAATCGGAAATCAATGAGATTGATGCGAAAATTGACAGATTGCGGGATGCATATAATACGTTAGATGATGCAAAAGAAGCCATTGATGATATCAACAAAAATCAGAAGAATATGATAAGTTCAGATATTTATCAAAGTTTATGGACTGGCAGCAGGGCACAGTATTTCTATGATTTATGTGAGAGTGGGAATCTTTACACAAGTTATGATGGATATGTTTCGAATATCGATGATGCAGAGGATGCAATCAACTGGGAAATAAACGCATTAAACGAGAGAAAGAATGAAAAATATGGTATCTTATCTGGCCTGGTCAATGCATGGGATGATTTATGTACAAGAATCCGTAATTTCTTTAATTAGTTGATTGGAATGAAAAAAGGAAGGAGATAGACAAGTGGGAACGATTTTAGATGACGTAAGTGTATGTTCGAATACCAATGCGATAAGAACAGCTTCGTGGTCTGTAAGCTTACCGGCTTCCGCAACGGAAATCAAAGGGCAGTCGGATGCAATGAAAAAGCTTCAGGAAGATTATGAAACGCTAAAGAGTGCGGTAAGCCAATATAGTACTACTTTGCAGATGGACTTAATGGCAATTGATTTATTAGTTGATTCACAAGTGCAAAAAGATAGGAATCAAAGTGAGCTTTTTAAGCAGGGCACCGGAATATTTGACACATGTTTGACACCATAAGAATGACAGGAGAGGAAAATGGAAGGGTTTCAAATTAATTATACAGATATCTATGATTTGTTCTGGGAGTACAAGACAAATTTAGAGAATCTGATGAATAAAATTGATACTTGTGAGAACTGCATCAATTTTTTTATAAAAAATGCAGTGTTTACCGGAGAAACAGGAGATGCAGTAAAAAGTTATCTGACAGATGTACATATTACAATGCTTTCAAGTATAAGAGTCACAGCGCAGAACCTGCTTGACAACATGACATTATACAAAGCCGGGTATTATGATATTGATAATTCTACAAATTTTAAACTTAGCGAGGAGGCAATCCGTGCATTTCGGACAAAACTAAGCACTAATTATTCGGATACGGAGTCTTATACCGGGAAAATACAGGGAGCAGTTTCTGGCATTTCGGATATATCGGGTGTTGGTACACCAAGTACGAATGGTGTCTTAGAACTACATGAGCAGTTGGATCAGGAATTATTAAATCTTATCACAGAAGTTCAGAACCATGAGAGCAGTACCGTGACAGCACTGGAGAATTCCGTGGAATTGTTACTATCGAGTCTGAATACCTGTATTGCAAAAATCGGATTGAACACAGCTGCAATTGCAAGTTATGAAAGCAACAGTTTTTATACAGATAAGGACGTGTATGCACTTGCCAATATCAGTGAACTGTTTTATCAGCAGCATGAAGACAATAAAGATGTATATGATGCAATCTGTGAAGCGGAACAGAACCTAAAGGATGCAGCAGAAGAACGTGAGACGCAGGGAGTGTGGAAGACCGTTGGCGGAGTCGTATTGGTTGGTGTTGGGGTGGCATGTATTATTGCAACTGCAGGTGCAGCGTCGCCCATTGTTGCAGCGGTTGGAGTGGCTGTGGGAACCGGAACGACTATTTTTGGAGCAGCAGATTCTGCGGAAGGTGCCCAGGATATTTATTATGGAAGCATCGGAGATATTGACAGTACCGCAGTAAATGACTTAAAAGATGTGGTATTCCAGGGAAATGAGGAAGCATATTATCTGACAGAAAGTGTCTTTGCATTTGCAGCATCCGCAATGATTCCAATCGGTCAGGCGGCCTCAGCAGGAAACCTGACATTCCGGAGTGGAGCAACAATCGTTGCAAAAGAAGGAATCGCGACAGCAGCAGGTGCAGGAGCCCAGAAGTATACGACAGATTTAACCGGAAACCAGACCGCAGGAATGATAGCAGGTATGGCAGCAAGTATGGCAACTGCGAAAGGATTGAATGGAATTGAAGCAGGGGCGAAGAAACTGGCGAAACCGAAGCTTGGAGATGTGGGAGCTGACGGTGGCGCAGTGTTAAATGATGCGGATGTGGGTTCGGCTGTAAAGAGTGGTACAGAAACAATAAAATTTAACGAAGTTAAGACATTTACAGCAGAAGAAACTAATCAATGGTTTATTGATAATGTCAAGCCTGATTATAAGCCACCATATAAACCAGGAACTTTAGTGAAGGAAATTGAACTTACTGAAAATACTACTTTTGTTAGAGTATATGATAATATGCCAGATGGATCGGGTATGTATGGAAGTTGGGTAATGAAAGCAGATGATATTAAAGGACTAACACCCTTAGAGATACAAAATAAGTTTGCTTTACCTAATACCCCTAAATATGTATGCGATGTGGAATTGGAGGCTGGAACTCACATAAGAGTAGGCGAGGTCAATCCTTTAGATGGATGGGGGAATGGTGGTGGAACACAATATGATTTAATTGGGCAAAGAATTGGTGATTTTAAGAATGAGAGGCTTTTGGAGGGTAATTAAATGTATCAATACGAGAAGAAACATATTGAAATCAACGGGAATAGTTATGATTTTGAATTTGATATTCGAGCTGTAGTCCAGTATAAAGAAAAGTTTATAGTATTACTTGGGATTCCATTTAATAGAACTGAGATTAATAACATTTATTGTTTGGATGCTCAAGCAAATTTAATTTGGCAATCAGAGGATTTATCTACTCGCTATCCAGAGTTAAAAAATCTTCTTCCTTACGAGCAGATAGGCATAAAAGATGATACTATTTTTGCGTCGGATTTCTATGGACGTAATTATAAAATTAATGTAGATAGTGGGAAGATAGAGGGATTTAATATTGTTAAGTAGTATCTTTAAAGAAAATTAATTATAATTTATTATAGTTATACTTTCGGACTCTCAACAACCTACAACTCTTGCACGTCTATTAATTAACCATCATGGCTGTTGCGAAGCAATTAAGAATCCATGATGTTAATTAATAGACGCTAGCGAAATTTTGCCGAGTTGGGTATACGGACGAACATTGAAAAATGACATGCTGATGTAACGCACTCTTAGTAATAAAATGTTGTGAAAGGGTGCGTTTTTCTGTGAAGGTATTTTTATAAACGGTAAGAGTATTTTATAAAAGTCAGTATTACAAGCGGTATTTCAGACACAAAAATTGGTCTAAAAAGCGGTAATTCTATTGAAGATTTTTTTATTATTGCGGTAGTTGTAAGAGATGCATTTCTGTGTAATGAAATCGTTGTGCTCAGACCAAAGTGTCGGACAAAGTTTTCAGACTATGCTGAAAAGCCATACAGTATCGGCATTTCCGCTAATGGAGAAATATAGTTGTTCCACAGAACTGACATCTGAAATCACAGCTGAATATTTTTTCTATGATAATTTCCAAATTCTTCTCAAGACTGCTGATATCGGTCTGCTTCTTTCGAGTATTGTGCCAAAAGTCTGTTTCTTGGTTATCTCACAAAGAAAAAGTGCTCAGCAGTTTTAAGAAAACATCAAGTCAGAAATCCTGATTCAGATGCAGTTTTTCTATTTAAGATGCTCCATCCGTAAAGGAGCAACGGAAATCAAAGGGCAGTCGGATGCAATGAAAAAGCTTCAGGAAGATTATGAAACGCTAAAGAGTGCGGTAAGCCAATATAGTACTACTTTGCAGATGGACTTAATGGCAATTGATTTATTAGTTGATTCACAAGTGCAAAAAGATAGGAATCAAAGTGAGCTTTTTAAGCAGGGCACCGGAATATTTGACACATGTTTGACACCATAAGAATGACAGGAGAGGAAAATGGAAGGGTTTCAAATTAATTATACAGATATCTATGATTTGTTCTGGGAATACAAGACAAATTTAGAGAATCTGATGAATAAAATTGATACTTGTGAGAACTGCATTAATTTTTTTATAAAAAATGCAGTGTTTACCGGAGAAACAGGAGATGCAGTAAGAAGTTATCTGACCGATGTACATATCACAATGCTTTCAAGTATAAGAGTCACAGCGCAGAACCTGCTTGACAACATGACATTATACAAAGCCGGGTATTATGATATCGACAATTCTACAAATTTTAAACTTAGCGAGGAGGCAATCCGTGCATTTCGGACAAAACTAAGCACTAATTATTCGGATACGGAGTCTTATACCGGGAAAATACAGGGAGCAGTTTCTGGCATTTCGGATATATCGGGTGTTGGTACACCAAGTACGAATGGTGTCTTAGAACTACATGAGCAGTTGGATCAGGAATTATTAAATCTTATCACAGAAGTTCAGAACCATGAGAGCAGTACCGTGACAGCACTGGAGAATTCCGTGGAATTGTTACTATCGAGTCTGAATACCTGTATTGCAAAAATCGGATTGAACACAGCTGCAATTGCAAGTTATGAAAGCAACAGTTTTTATACAGATAAGGACGTGTATGCACTTGCCAATATCAGTGAACTGTTTTATCAGCAGCATGAAGACAATAAAGATGTATATGATGCAATCTGTGAAGCGGAACAGAACCTAAAGGATGCAGCAGAAGAACGTGAGACGCAGGGAGTGTGGAAGACCGTTGGCGGAGTCGTATTGGTTGGTGTTGGGGTGGCATGTATTATTGCAACTGCAGGTGCAGCGTCGCCCATTGTTGCAGCGGTTGGAGTGGCTGTGGGAACCGGAACGACTATTTTTGGAGCAGCAGATTCTGCGGAAGGTGCCCAGGATATTTATTATGGAAGCATCGGAGATATTGACAGTACCGCAGTAAATGATTTAAAAGATGTGGTATTCCAGGGAAATGAGGAAGCATATTATCTGACAGAAAGTGTCTTTGCATTTGCAGCATCCGCAATGATTCCAATCGGTCAGGCGGCTTCGGCAGGAAATCTGACATTCAGGAGTGGAGCAACAATCGTTGCAAAAGAAGGAATTGCGACAGCAGCAGGTGCAGGAGCCCAGAAGTATACGACAGACCTAACCGGAAACCAGACCGCAGGAATGATAGCAGGTATGGCAGCAAGTATGGCAACTGCGCAAGGACTGAATGGAATTGAAGCAGGAGCGAAGAGACTGGCGAAACCGAAGCTTGGGGATGTGGGAGCTGACGGTGGCGCAGTGTTAAATGATGCGGATGTGGGTTCGGCTGTAAAGAGTGGTAGTAAAGCTAATACAAAACCATATACTAACAGTAGACCTTCATTTAGAAAAGGTGTTGTGGAGGAAGTATGGGAGAATGCTAAAGGCCCTGATGGATTGGTTAGAGATCCAAATACTGGTGAGGTTATTAATTGGACATCAGGAGAATCTAGAAAAGGGGTATGGGATATGGGACACATTCCAGAAGCAAAATATTCAGAAATGCATGAAGCATATATGAATGGGGAATTGACAACAAAAGAATTTGTGGATTGGTATAATGATCCTGCCAACTATAGACCAGAATTGCCAAGTAATAATCGTAGTCATAAGTATGAATAAAGGAGAAAGCAATGGATATAAGTTTAGTAGCAAAAATGAAAAAGTATGATGAGTTTATTTCCTGCTATAATGAAGGTGATGAGAAGAAAGTATATAAAGGTAAATCATTATTATTTTATTCATTATCCAATAATGATACAGAAAGCCGTTATTTAATAACAGAATTTTTACTTAATAAAGGTGCTGAAGCTAATGTGACAAATGAGTATGGTGAAAATCTATTGCATATTCTACTGTCAAGAACAAATCACAATATAAAACAGACAGCAGAGTTGTGCAAAAAATTAATTGATAAGGGAGTAAACATTAATCAATTAGATGAAAAGGAAAGAGTGCCCCTACAGTATTTGATTAACCTAAAATATACAGATGAGGAACTTGAACCATTATATCAAATCTGGTTTGCACAGAACAGTATTTTGATTAATCACAAGAATGCATGGGGAAAAACACCATTGGAAATTGCTGAGCAAATGCCGTATAGGGCAAGTTTGTTGGAAAGGATGAAAAAGTATGAATAAAGTAGTCACTTTTATACCCGATGCTGGTGGAAGTATCATTTCAAAAAATATATTGAGCCATAAGGGAAAGTTGAGATGGTGTGTTAGAGAAGAATCTGTAAATGATGTCGATAATGGTTGGAGATTTTTTTCTGATATTGACACAGAGGAGTATTTGAGTAAAGCAGATAATATGTGTATATGTGATTTTAATACTGTTGCCAATATTGAACCAGCAATCATTGCAATATATAATTGCAAAGTTGGAACGGATATAGAATTAGTAGAAGAGAATGGAAAGAAATTCTTTTTAGATAGTAATACTGGGAAAATATTCAAATTATAGTATTTAATTATGGTTATACTTTCGGACATCTAACAACCTATAATTCCTGCGCGTCTATTAATTAACTATCATGATTGCCCAGAAGCAATTAAGAATCCATGATGTTAATTAATAGACACTTGTTAATTTTACTGAGTTGGGTATACGAAAGGACACTGCGAATTCAATATACTGATGTAACGCACCCTTAGCAAAGAATGTTGCGAAAGGGTCCGTTTTTCTTCATTATACTGGTAATTTTAAGAGATGCTTTTCTGTATATTAAAAACGTTGTACTCAGACCAGAGTGTCGGACAAAGTTTTTAGACTATGCTGGAAAGCCATATAATATCGGCATTTCCTCTAATGGAGAGATATACATTGGAGAATTTAAAGAAATAGGAAGTTTAGTAGATTGGAGTATGGGAAAGTGAAAAATATATGTTTTATTAGATATTAAACCGAAAGAAAAATTAACCTATGATGATTGCAAAATGAAATTGATGAATAAGTATGAAATCCATGTTCCACATTTTTATGTATGGAATATTTAGAAGTTGAACATACAATGTTATTTGCAGGACCATGTATTAGACACCTGGCGGATATACAAAACGAGGCGGTGTTAAGGTAAATATGAGAGACGTATCTATTGAAGATAATATTTTAAATATAGCCAATTCATACAAATAAACAAGAATGATTGAAGCGGAATAAAAAATGACATGACAGAAGAGCGCATTGTACCGGCTCCAAAAAGCTAGACATAAAAATCTAACGATTGGAGGCCGGTATTTTTATGAATCAATATAGCAATAAAAAAGTGGTAGATGACTGTATTAACGGAGAAGGAGCTTCCTGTATACTTTAAAGAGTAAAAGGAATTGACCAAAAAGAATACCTCAAGTAAATTTAGATTATTACTGACCTGCCAGTTGGTAAAATCTAAAAACACAAGAGGTATTCAAGATGAATGTTAAAGCAAGAAGAACAAAAAAGCAAGTAAATGTAGAAAATCAGGCAATAAAGCTTCTGTCAAAAGAAGAATTGAGCAGGAAAATAGAGGTGGTAGAAAAAGAACTGAGATCCTATACCTGGCGTGAACTTGAAACAAACGGTAAATTTGCCAAGAACGATAAACTCTCTTTCATTACGGATGACATGCTTATAGTAGGATGCGATATAGGTAGTGAGAATCATTATATTAGGGCAATCGATGTCAGAGGAAGAGAGTTAAGCAGCGGAGCATTCGAGTTTAGCAATACTTCAGAAGGCTTTGCGAATGCCAAGGCATGGGTGCTGGCACTTGCGGCAAAACACGATAAGAAACAGATAGTACTGGGTCTTGAACCGACAGGTCACTACTGGTTTGCGTTGGCTGCATGGATGATTTCAAACGGAATCAGCGTTGTCCAGGTAAATCCATATGCCGTAAAGCAGAGTAAAGAAATAGAAGACAATAGCCAGGTCAAGGATGACAGAAAAGATCCGAAACTGATTGCAAATCTTGTGAAAGATGGAAACTACGGAATGCCTTATCTTCCAGAAAAAGTTTACGCAGACATGAGAAGACTCTCCATGTTCAGGGATCAGCTTACCGAAGACAGGATAAGAAATATCAATCGTCTTCACCGAGAATTGAAAATCTATTTTCCAGAATACATGGACGCATTTGGAAAAATAGATGGAGCGTTTACTTTGGAAGTACTGAAAGTATCAGCTATCCCATCGGATATCACAGCACTGGGAGCAGAAGGCATAAAAAATATCTGGCACAATGTAAAACTAAGAGGACGCGGTTACAGCAGAGCCAATGAAATCGTGAGCTATGCAGAGAAAAGTGTGGGATTAACGGATGGAACGGATGCAGGGCGTGAAGCAGTGAAATGGTATGCAGAACAGATCCTGAAGCTGGATGAGCAGCTTGCTGTGATTGAAAGTACTTTACATGAAAAATGCAGGGAAATACCTTACGCAGAAAACATACTTGAAATCAAAGGTGTAGGTGAAAACATACTGGCTGGAATACTGGCAGAAATGGGAGATATCAGCAGATTTGATGATGTGAAGGAAATCCAGAAACTAAGCGGTATGGGGCTGGTGGCATGCAGTTCAGGCAAGCATAAAGGACAGACAAAAATCAGCCACAGAGGACGCAAGAGACTTAGGTACTGGCTGTTCCAGGCAGCAAAGTCAGCGGTGTCGCATGCAGATGAATTTAAGCAGCTACATGAGTACTATACAACACGAACCAACAATCCGCTGAAAAAGATGCAGTCACTGGTTGTGATAGCCTGCAAGATACTGAGGGTGATTTACACGATTCTAAAGACAGGAACAACTTATGATCCGCAGAAACTGTTGAAAGATATCAAACATCTGGCAGCTTCACAGGTACCAATGGCAGCATAGTAAATAAAAGAATCAAATCCAGAACTCTGTCGAGTGGCTGATGGAATGCATCGGAGACTGGACAGGGTTCTGGAACAGAAACCCGTAAATGATGGAGTCCGGAACAGACTGCATCTGCAAAAGACCAACAAGAGCCTGAGATGGTATAGCGTCCACTGAGTAAATCAGTACCACGACAGGTGAATGCTGGTCAGTAACAATCAAACATAAAACAAGAGCTGTAGCCGGCATCGGTTATTTCCGTGGGGCAAGACCCCGTTTAGGAGCTTGGCTGGCACTCAGTGTATGGTAGATGGGACGAAGGAAGTTGGGACACGATCCCCTTAGACACGGAAGGTTCATCATCATAGTTGATCAGAGGGAAAATAGCCTTTATAAAGCGAAGAAAGAGGATGCTTTAAGAAGTGTACCCATTAATCAGCTATTCGGTACAAGATACTACGATATCTATCACTCTCGGCTCTTGTTTTGAGGTAAATAAATATCGTCAAAGCCAGTAAAATCAATAGATTTAGGCTTGACAGAATAGGAAGGTCACTTGTATCTTACAAATAAATTTAAAATTCAGGACACACAGATTATTTGAATATGGGTTAATAATTACAATTCTTTCGGCGATAAAGGTTTTCAGCGCTTCTGGAAAAAGAAACTTATTCTTTTGAATAACTTTTTGTTGTAAAATTATATTTATCATGTGAAATTTTGTATCAAGATTTAGAGCTAAAAAAGAATTACAAATCCAAGTATGATTGCTAACTGGGTAGAAAAAGAAGCAAATTGAAGAAGCTATTGTTGATACAAATGTGTAGCATGTAAGAGAACTAGAGGATGAGGTTCTTAAGATACGCGCCCATTTGTAGACGGAGATGATATATGATGCTAAAACAGCAGTACTGCACATATAGTGCAAGGGCAATTCCTTATGTGGAAAATGAAGCGGCTTATCACACAGGGACATTTAATAGTGCGTCTTATTTTGACAAAATTGATGCAATAAAAAATGGAGATATAGATATATTTAATGAGTTGCTTCGAAATGAATGGATATCTAAATGGGACTTGGATGATTTTGAAGAATTGTGTGATAGTTATAATTCGTTTATATCACAAGTTAATAAAGAGTTGGGAGATGGAATAGATGCAACTTATGGGATAAAAGGTTTAGCGGCAGAATGGGGGAGATATGTCTGGCGGAGCGGGACAAATTATTACCACTTTTGGCGGAGAAATACTAAAAAAAATAGGAATATTATACGAGGAGAATTAAGAATGGATAGAGATGAATTAATTTCTAGTATATTATCATATAAAGATGACATAGGTATGTGGAAAATAGTATTAAAACAATTTACAGATGCAGATTTTGTTATGGGCTACGGATTTGATAATAATACAGAGTTATGGAAAGTTTATCAAACCAACGAAAGAGGAATGACAGCAGAATGGACATTTGAAAATGAGAAAGCAGCATTAGAAAAACTGTATAAAAAAGTAAAGTTTCAGCATAAAATGTTAAATTGAAAAATTTTCATAATATGCACAGCCTTTTTAGAGAATCTGATGAATAAAATTGATACTTGTGAGAACGGCATCAATTTTTTTATAAAAAATGCAGTGTTTACCGGAGAAACAGGAGATGCAGTAAGAAGTTATCTGACCGATGTACATATCACAATGCTTTCAAGTATAAGAGTCACAGCGCAGAACCTGCTTGACAACATGACATTATACAAAGCCGGGTATTATGATATCGACAATTCTACAAATTTTAAACTTAGCGAGGAGGCAATCCGTGCATTTCGGACAAAACTAAGCACTAATTATTCGGATACGGAGTCTTATACCGGGAAAATACAGGGAGCAGTTTCTGGCATTTCGGATATATCGGGTGTTGGTACACCAAGTACGAATGGTGTCTTAGAACTACATGAGCAGTTGGATCAGGAATTATTAAATCTTATCACAGAAGTTCAGAACCATGAGAGCAGTACCGTGACAGCACTGGAGAATTCCGTGGAATTGTTACTATCGAGTCTGAATACCTGTATTGCAAAAATCGGATTGAACACAGCTGCAATTGCAAGTTATGAAAGCAACAGTTTTTATACAGATAAGGACGTGTATGCACTTGCCAATATCAGTGAACTGTTTTATCAGCAGCATGAAGACAATAAAGATGTATATGATGCAATCTGTGAAGCGGAACAGAACCTAAAGGATGCAGCAGAAGAACGTGAGACGCAGGGAGTGTGGAAGACCGTTGGCGGAGTCGTATTGGTTGGTGTTGGGGTGGCATGTATTATTGCAACTGCAGGTGCAGCGTCGCCCATTGTTGCAGCGGTTGGAGTGGCTGTGGGAACCGGAACGACTATTTTTGGAGCAGCAGATTCTGCGGAAGGTGCCCAGGATATTTATTATGGAAGCATCGGAGATATTGACAGTACCGCAGTAAATGATTTAAAAGATGTGGTATTCCAGGGAAATGAGGAAGCATATTATCTGACAGAAAGTGTCTTTGCGTTTGCAGCATCCGCAATGATTCCAATCGGTCAGGCGGCCTCAGCAGGAAATCTGACATTCCGGAGTGGGGCGACAATTGTTGCAAAAGAAGGAATTGCGACAGCAGCAGGTGCAGGAGCCCAGAAGTATACGACAGATTTAACCGGAAACCAGACCGCAGGAATGATAGCAGGTATGGCAGCAAGTATGGCAACTGCGCAAGGACTGAATGGAATTGAAGCAGGAGCGAAGAGACTGGCGAAACCGAAGCTTGGGGATGTGGGAGCTGACGGTGGCGCAGTGTTAAATGATGCGGATGTGGGTTCGGCTGTAAAGAGTGGTAGTAAAGCTATAGGTACTGATGAATTAGTTGTAAGAGATACTAAATTTTTAGATGCAGATGGAAATATTGATTGGGAAAAGTGGGCACCAAATGGTGGGCGAGTACCAGGAACAATCAAGGAAAACCAAACTATTCCTGCAGGGACAATTATTGACAGATATGGAAGTCAATGGGGAAAATATACATCACCAGCAGGAGTACCATATGAACAAAGGGCACTTCCATATATTGAGAATCCAAATGCATACCATAAATATGAAGTATTAAAACCAATTGATAACGTTACAATATCTGAGATTGCTCCTGCATTTGAACAAGTTGGGGGTGGAATACAGTATGAATTACCCAATAATATTAAAAAATTAAAAAAATTAGGCTATATAAAGGAGATTAAATAAATGACTAGAGAGGTATTAGAAAAAAAACTAAAAATAGCTGGAGTTCCAGATTATATTTATAATCTGACAGGACAGGGAAAAAAGGATGAATGTTTATGCTTGGAAAAAATTCAGGATAAGTGGTTTGTTTATTATTTAGAAAGAGGTATTAAGACAACAAATGAAATTTTTGACTCTGAAAATGATGCGTGTCAATTTTTGTATGACCAATTGATGAATTAAAAAACATATTAAATTTATTATGGTTATACTTTCGGACTCCCAACAACCTATAACTCTTGCACGTCTATTAATTAACCATCATGGCTGTTGCGAAGCAATTAAGAATCCATGATGTTAATTATTAGACACTAGCGAAATTTTGCCGAGTTGGGTATACGAACGAACATTGAAAAATGACATGCTGATGTAACGCACTCTTAGTAACAAAATGTTGCGAAAGGGTGCGTTTTTCTGTGAAGGTATTTTTATAAAGTAAACGCACCATAGTGCGTATATAGATTGTGCTATGAAAATTTGAGAAAATAGACCCAACAATTAATATTCATCAAAAAAGTTTAGTCTAAAAAGTTTAGTCTAAACTTTTTTGACACAAGGAGGGCTTCTATTATGAAATCTCAAACATCTATAGCATCACGCAATTGTCGTATACAAGAATGGGCTCAAATGATTCAAGATTGTAACAATCGGCCTGTTGGAATGTCTGTCAGCGAATGGTGTCAGGAACATTCTATTACCACCGCAAACTATTATTACCGAATGACTCAGGTTCGCAAAGCCTGTTTGGATTCGCTTCCAAGCGAGGTTGTTGAACAAGCGATTGTTCCTGTTCCTACCAATCTAATGACAAATGGTAATTATTCTTTTGCAGAAACAAATCAAGAGTGCGATGAATCATTTATTGAACTTTCAGCGCATGGTGTGACTCTTCGTGTTACAGAAAACACATCATCTTCACTTTTATCAAAAGTTCTTGGGGTGCTTGCCCATGTTGAATGATGCCACTTGTTTTAAACAGATTTATATCGTTTGCGGCTACACGGATCTCCGTTTTGGCTTGGATTCATTAGCTTCTATCATCGAATCCAAAACAGGAAGTAGCCCGTACGTTCCTGATACGCTTTACCTTTTCTGTGGTCGCAAGACTGACAGAATCAAAGGATTGGTGTGGGAAAAGGACGGATTCTTGCTCTTGTATAAGCGCCTAGAGAAAGGGAACTTCGTGTGGCCAAGAAATGAATCCGAAGTACGAGCACTTACCAGTCAGCAATTTCGTTGGCTCATGGAAGGTCTAACAATTTTTCCAAAGAAAACGGTTCAAGAGATCCGACCGCCAGAACATATGGCATAATGATTGTGCAAAAGGTAGAAATTTCAGGGGCATCATTCCTGGGTTCTAATATGGTAATTACAATCATCTGTAAGTCCAGTATTCTGCATTATTAGCGTGTTATTGCGCTTTTAGGTAATTGTAATTTATATCCATTGTTTTGAAAACTCTGCATTTACAAGGTCTACAAATCCCTTGTGGGAGCTTACAGGCATAGGCAATTTGCCGAATTTTGAAACGAACAACATTCGCAATTTAAGTCCATATCCGCTATAATAGACCTTAGAAAAGAGGTACATTATGGCGATGGAATATACAGAAGAACAATTGAATAATTTTGACAAGGCTACCCTTATTCAACTGTTTTTGGCACAACAATCACAACTCAAAGATATTGATCGGAAACTGCAACTGTTGTTGGAACAGGTCGCTGTATTGAACAATAACCGTTTTGGGAAGTCATCTGAGAAACTTGATGTAGATAACCAGATCAGCTTCTTAGAGGTTGATGGCAATATCGTTTATTTTAATGAAGCAGAAGCTGTTGCAGCCCTTGAATGCTCAGAGGAAGAAGAAACATCGAAACCTCATAGTAAAAAGAAAAAGGGGAAACGCGCTGCTGACATCAAAGGTCTTCCAATCGTTCCGGTTGAACACAAGATGACGGAAGACGAGTTAATCGACGAATTCGGAGAAGATGGCTGGTATCAGCTTGAAGATGAAGTATACCATCGCTATCGTTTTACCCCAATGAAGATTGAAATCGAAGAACATCACGTTGGCGTGTATAAATCTAAAAAGGACAATCATTTCAAAAAGGCAGATCATCCTGCTTATTTACTAAGAAACAGTCTTGTTTCACCATCTTTGCTAGCAGGCATTTGGAATGCCAAATATGTTAATGCAGCACCTCTTTATCGTCAGGAACAGGAATTCCAAAGAATGGGTCTTAACATCGATCGCGCGGATATGGCTCATTGGACCATTCTATGTGCAGAGAGATATCTCTCAATCTTTTATGATTATCTGCACGAGAAAATGTATGACTATCATGTCTTACAAGCAGATGAGACTCCGGTTCTTGTTTCAAAAGAAAACAGAACTACCGGAAATAAGCATTACATGTGGGTATACCGTACAGGAAAGATGTATCTGAATAAGCAGATCATCTTGTACGAGTACCAACCATCTCGTAATGCCAGTCATCCACGAGCTTTTCTTAAAGATTTTCAAGGAATTTGTCTGACGGATGGCTATCAGGTCTACCATACGATTGAAAAAGAACGCGAAGACCTGAAAATCGCTGGGTGCTGGGCACATGCAAGACGTCGCTTCGATGAGGCTGTTAAGGCTCTACCAAAGGCAAACCAGAAAATGTCTCTTGCATATCTGGCATTGAAGCAAATCCAAGCAATCTATCGCGAGGAGAACAAGCTTGGGGACATGAATCCGGATGAACGCCTGAAACATCGTCAGTTGACTGTAAAGCCACTGGTGGATGCTTATTTTGCATGGGCAAAACAGAATCTCATGTCTGTTCCGCCGAAGAGTAAGACAGCAAATGGATTTACTTACTCCTTGAATCAGGAAAAGTATTTGAGAACATTCCTTGAAGATGGAGAAGTGCCAATCGATAACAATTCGGCAGAACAGGCAATTCGGCCATTCTGTGTAGGCAAGAAAAACTGGGTTATGATTGATACCATCGCAGGGGCAGAAGCAAGTGCAATCATTTACAGCATTGCAGAAACTGCAAAGGCTAACGATCTAAAACCTTATAATTACTTTGAATATCTTCTGACAGAGATTCCAAAGCACATGGATGACCATGATGCAAGTTTTTGTGAAGATCTGCTTCCTTGGTCAGACAAGCTACCAAAGGAATGCAGAAAGCAACTTTAAAACCAACGCCGCTCTTTGGAGCGGCTAATCAAGTATTAGTACCGACTATGGTGCGTTTACTTTATAAATGGTAAGGGTATTTTATAAAAGTCAGTATTACAAGTGGTATTTCAGACATAAAAAATGGTCTAAAAAGCGGTAATCCTATTGAAGATTTTTTCATTATAGCGGTAGTTGTAAGAGATGCATTTCTGTATAATGAAATCGTTGTACTCAGACCAAAGTGTCGGACAAAGTTTTCAGACTATGCTGGAAAGCCATACAGTATCAGCATTTTCTCTAATGGAGAAATATAGTTGTTCCACAGAACTGACGTTTTGATAAGTGCTAGGAAACCTTATATTGTCTGATTTTACGTAACAAGTATCGAACCCTGCATTATTATTTCGATACGAGATTTTATATTAGTTTTCTTCATATTGTGGTGGCATGAGAAGGATATCTTTTTGCTCATTTTTATAGCACAGAACTACCAGAATGTATCTTGAAAACATAGGAAGACAAGTGTTTTTTTCAAGATTTGTTTGCAATTAAGTTTCACTCCAAGATGAATTATGACATTCACAGACAGGTTGCTAACAATTCGCTGGGGTCTCTTAAATACATACAACTAAGATAATCACGGATAATCCCCAGCAATCTGAAACTATTTGTATCTGATATCACCGAAATTTTCCAATCTTAATCCACACCTCCTAACATCACACCTCTGTTTCGATTCATTCTGATTTTTCGAATATCAAATCAACTAATATCTCCAGAAACCTGCTCATCCACCGATACTGTATAGTTCCATAAATCTGCAGAATATTTCTTTTATCATGGTATTTGAATTTTTGTATATGCTCGATTTTTTGCGTATTTTCTGAAGTATGAAGTGTGGTATCAAGAAACAAGATGTTAAAAGTGTATAAATCTAAACAAATCTTTTAAACATTTCCTGCCGCTTTAAGGAACTTTGGAAACTACAGACTGTTTTCAGAATGACGCATATAGGCATAAGTTTTCTATCAATAATCGGAGGTAGAAAATTATGGTATATGGTTTTATTTCATCACTCGATGATGGGACAACAAAGGTGTTTTTCAGAAGTAAGAAGATTCGGGGCAATAACATTTACAGTGCTGGAAGTCTTGGTGCACTTACATCGGTTCTGCAGAGTGGAGATGTAGTATATGTAATTAGCTGTACAAGATTTTCATCAGTGAATCAGGTGTACGGATTTGCAAAGCTTTGTCATGAGCGTGGTGTAACAGTTCATTTTGTGGCAGAACCATATCTGGATATTGGTAATGGTAAGCAGTGGAGACCAGCTGTAGCTAATGCTATTCGAGGCATGGTGGAGAGTGAATATAAGGCAAAGGCAAGAATGGCACAAGGTTTTAGGATGAGTAATGAGCAGTGGGATTATGCATATCAGTGTTTTGAGATGATGAATTTAGATATTCTGAGCCATATGTTTTCTGCTGATGGTGTGTTAAAACGTGGTTCTTGACCAGCTTGGGGTATCGTCTGTGGGGCACGTGGCTTTGTACGATGCCCTACGTTGCGTTTTACGGTCTTTGGTGCGTACTACTTGCCACCGTGGGGCAAAAATCGAAAACTGGGCGAATTACGGCTTCGTAGCAAAGTGCTTATTCGTACTGGTTTAGGAACTGTGGCGGTACTGGTGGGTTCTGTGGTATCGTTAGTGAATTTTAGGAACTATCTGGGTGTACTTATTGGAACTTGGCATATTTTGGCTGACCTTTACTGGTTGGTCTGTGATGATATTTGATTGGAGTTGGTGTAATGAATAAGAGAACAAGAGCAATCGATGAAGATACCTACAAGCTGATTATTGCCACCATGAAGAATGGTTTTGTGCATGAGGGTGTGCAGTATAAGGCTAATGAGCGGATTGCCACAGTGTTGGTACTGGAATATAATCTGGGCTTGCGTGTTGGGGATATCCTGCAACTTAGGGTAGACAGTTTTGTGAAGGATGGCAGTCGGTATCGTCTGGATATGTATGAGCAGAAGACTAATAAGTATCGCAATTTCACAGTGCCGAATGAAGTGTATCAGTTTGTTTTGGATTATGCATACAAGAATCATATTTCTTCCAAGACGAAGCTGTTCCCTATAACCGAGCGAGCAGTATTGAAGCATCTGAAGGCAGTATGCTCTTATCTGGCTCTTAACGGGGTAGGCTCTCATAGTTTCCGCAAAGGCTTCGCCACAAACGTGTATGTGAACAATCATTACAATATCGAACTGGTGAGAACCCTGCTCCAGCATTCCAGTGTGAATGTGACCCAGAGATATATCGGTATCGGTAGTAAGGAACTGGAAGATGCCATCCAGAAGAATGTCTGTCTTGGCTAAGATAAATTAAAAAATGAAAGACAACTTCTTATCACTGCATCCTATATGGCACTTTGTCAGTAGGGTGCAGTTTTCTTTTGCTCTGGTAGCAAGAAATGTGTGTGTTGATAAGATGGATTATCTGTTTCGTGAATGATTGGTAACTGGAGTAACAGCAGTAACTATATGAGTTGGTGGCACAAATCTATTAGCTGGAAATATGGTGTGTATAAAATGCCTTGAAACATCTCAGCTGGTAAATCTACATCGCTGAAAGTATAAGGGATTTGGGGTATGGTTACAATGTCTTTTTCTTTTAAGAGAAAGCAGAATTAACTTGAATACGACGGTATTCAGAGTTAACATCCAGACACTCGTCAGAGTGTTTTGCATACTTTCAAAGCAATTCGTAAGTCTTTGGAAGTACCTGCGTTCTGCAGGAAGTATCCATCTCCATGAAAGTCAGCGATATTCCGTTTGGAATATTTTGCGTCTGACCAGAAGTGGATAGGCTGTACCACTCTTGCACACTTGGTCGCTGAAAAGATGCGTAATTCCGAGAAAGATGCTTAATAGTTGAGATTGCCACTGTTTTGCCAAACATTGAGATTGGAGTTGATGTAATGATTAAAGAAGATTTTATTTACGTGGGTATTGATTTACATAAAGAGACCCACACAGCAGTTATGATTGACTGCTATAACAACAAACTGGGCGAGATTACTTTCGCCAACAGACCAGCCGATTTTCCTAAGCTGGTTACTAAAGTAAAAAAATGTAATACTGATGGAAAAGCTGTAGTTTATGGTCTTGAGAATGCTTATGGTTATGGTCGTTCTCTTGCAGTGTGGCTGATTGATAAGGGGTATCTGGTTAAGGATGTAAATACCGCCATATCTCATCGTCAGGCGAAACACAGAGGTGCCATGTACCGAAAAAGTGACAGTGATGATGCGGAAGCTATTGCTCTGGCAACTTTAAATATGCTTGATAAACTTCCAGATGCCTGCCCCAATGACACTTACTGGTCACTTGGTCAGCTGGTGCATCGTAGGGATAATATCATGAAGCAGAGAACCAGACTGGTGAATCAGTTGCATGAACAGTTATGCATTGCATATCCGTCGTATAAGTCGTTTTTTAACGATATTAGCAGACCTACTGCACTGTATTTCTGGGAACATTACCCATCCAGAAAATATCTGAAGGGTAAGAGTGTGGAGGATTTGCGTGAGGAACTTGTTCCTGTCAGTCATAACAAGTGTTCCACCAAGACCTGCGAAAATATCTTAAATGCGGTAGCTGGTGATAAAGTAAAAAATATCGATTATCAAGACGCCAGAGATATGGTGACTCTTAGCATTGTCAGTGATTTACAGCACTATGATAGCCAACTGGCAGAAGTAGACAAGATGCTGGAACAGATGTATAAGATGCTGGGCTGTACACTTACAACCATCCCAGGGGTAAATGTTATCACAGCAGTGAAGATACTGTCAGAAATCGGTGATATCAAACGTTTTGCGAATGCCAATAAACTGGCACAGTTTGCTGGTATAGCACCGCTTCATTTATCATCCAGCGGTAAAGGTAAGGATTTTGCTACAAAGCAAGGTAACAGAAGATTGCAGGCTACGATTTACTTTCTTGCGATTCAGATGGTGCAGGTATCCTCAAAAGGAACACCAAGAAATCCAGTAGTGCGTGCGTATTACGAGAAGCGTAAGGCAGAGGGCAAGAGCAGTCAGCAGGCACTGATTTGTATATCCAGACGATTAATCAGTATTATTTATGGAATGTTGAAGAATGGTACGGAGTACCGTATGCCAGTAGTGGAAAATGCTGGTGAAAATATGTAGAGCAAATGGCAAATATATGGTAAACTTTTAAGCAGATGTAAGAGTCGGCTTTGGGAAGTGTATTCATTTTTCGGGGCAGGAGCATCGGCTTGGATAATTATAAGGGTAAAGAGTTAATGTCAAGAGTGGTAGTAAGACAGCAACGACAATAGATTATTCTTATAAATTTGATAGGGAATTAGCCAATTTTAATGATGGCTATGAAATAAGAACAACTGTAGATAAAGATTTAATATTAGTGCAGTATAGTTCTGACGCACCAGATGCATCCTTATGTTATTGGACAACGGTTGATGAAGCAAATGGAATTACAACATTGAATGATTATATGGATAAGTTGGCTTTATCAAAAGATTGGGGAAACAGAAATACTGTAAAAGTTGCGAGAATTCCTGCCGGAACGGAGGTTAAGTATGCTGTAGGAACTGCAAGAGAACAATTATTGATTGCAGACCCTAGACCAGGTGGTGGAGTTCAATATTTGTTTAATCAATTTGATACAGATTGGATAACAGAGATTAGAAGATTTTCAAATTAAAGGAGATTGTTAGTATGGATAAAAGACAAGAATTATTAAAAAAATTGCACCTATTAGTACAAGAAATTGATAAAGCCAAGGAAATGGTAGATGACGAAAAAAATCAATACTTAAATAATTACGAAAATAGAATTGAAGTCGTAATAAAAAAATTACAGGATGGCACATTACCTGCTTCTAAAGGTGGGCTTATTGGTACAATGAGAGGAATTTCAGAATATGACAGTTTGGCTTCTATAAAAGCGTTGTACGATGCTGCATCTGATGTGGATTTGTTTTATAGCAAGGAATGTCAGGAGTGGTAGTAACAAAGATAACAACAATTGACCCCAAAACAGGTGTAGAGAATGTCAGTTTTAAGGTGAGAAATGAAAATTACAGGTAGCATGAATTATGTTAAGTTTGATTTGGAAAATGGGTATGTTATAAAAGCTGAAGGAGAAATGCTTGTAGGGAGAAAGTTTGTGGCGTATATGGACACTATGAAAAGATGGGAGCCACCACATGAGAATGAGATAATCAGTAAAGAACAAATAGAAAGAATCATTCAAGAAGTAAAGAAAAGTATGAATGAAAATACTGTGCAGATTATTTTTGAATAAAATCTGTTATGTTTCTACATAATAGTATTTATTAGGGTTATACTTTCGGACTCCCAATAACCTACAACTCTTGCACGTCTATTAATTAACCATCATGGCTGTTGCGAAGCAATTAAGAATCCATGATGTTAATTAATAGACTCTAGCGAAATTTTGCCGAGTTGGGTATACGGACGAACATAGCGAATTTAATATGCTGAAGTAACGCACTCTTAGTAATAAAATGTTGTGAAAGGGTGCGTTTTTCTGTGAAGGTATTTTTATAAACGGTAAGAGTATTTTATAAAAGTCAGTATTACAAGCGGTATTTCAGACACAAAAATTGGTCTAAAAAGCGGTAATTCTATTGAAGATTTTTTTATTATTGCGGTAGTTGTAAGAGATGCATTTCTGTGTAATGAAATCGTTGTGCTCAGACCAAAGTGTCGGACAAAGTTTTCAGACTATGCTGAAAAGCCATACAGTATCGGCATTTCCGCTAATGGAGAAATATAGTTGTTCCACAGAACTGACATCTGAAATCACAGCTGAATATTTTTTCTATGATAATTTCCAAATTCTTCTCAAGACTGCTGATATCGGTCTGCTTCTTTCGAGTATTGTGCCAAAAGTCTGTTTCTTGGTTATCTCACAAAGAAAAAGTGCTCAGCAGTTTTAAGAAAACATCAAGTCAGAAATCCTGATTCAGATGCAGTTTTTCTATTTAAGATGCTCCATCCGTAAAGGAGCAACGGAAATCAAAGGGCAGTCGGATGCAATGAAAAAGCTTCAGGAAGATTATGAAACGCTAAAGAGTGCGGTAAGCCAATATAGTACTACTTTGCAGATGGACTTAATGGCAATTGATTTATTAGTTGATTCACAAGTGCAAAAAGATAGGAATCAAAGTGAGCTTTTTAAGCAGGGCACCGGAATATTTGACACATGTTTGACACCATAAGAATGACAGGAGAGGAAAATGGAAGGGTTTCAAATTAATTATACAGATATCTATGATTTGTTCTGGGAATACAAGACAAATTTAGAGAATCTGATGAATAAAATTGATACTTGTGAGAACTGCATTAATTTTTTTATAAAAAATGCAGTGTTTACCGGAGAAACAGGAGATGCAGTAAGAAGTTATCTGACCGATGTACATATCACAATGCTTTCAAGTATAAGAGTCACAGCGCAGAACCTGCTTGACAACATGACATTATACAAAGCCGGGTATTATGATATCGACAATTCTACAAATTTTAAACTTAGCGAGGAGGCAATCCGTGCATTTCGGACAAAACTAAGCACTAATTATTCGGATACGGAGTCTTATACCGGGAAAATACAGGGAGCAGTTTCTGGCATTTCGGATATATCGGGTGTTGGTACACCAAGTACGAATGGTGTCTTAGAACTACATGAGCAGTTGGATCAGGAATTATTAAATCTTATCACAGAAGTTCAGAACCATGAGAGCAGTACCGTGACAGCACTGGAGAATTCCGTGGAATTGTTACTATCGAGTCTGAATACCTGTATTGCAAAAATCGGATTGAACACAGCTGCAATTGCAAGTTATGAAAGCAACAGTTTTTATACAGATAAGGACGTGTATGCACTTGCCAATATCAGTGAACTGTTTTATCAGCAGCATGAAGACAATAAAGATGTATATGATGCAATCTGTGAAGCGGAACAGAACCTAAAGGATGCAGCAGAAGAACGTGAGACGCAGGGAGTGTGGAAGACCGTTGGCGGAGTCGTATTGGTTGGTGTTGGGGTGGCATGTATTATTGCAACTGCAGGTGCAGCGTCGCCCATTGTTGCAGCGGTTGGAGTGGCTGTGGGAACCGGAACGACTATTTTTGGAGCAGCAGATTCTGCGGAAGGTGCCCAGGATATTTATTATGGAAGCATCGGAGATATTGACAGTACCGCAGTAAATGACTTAAAAGATGTGGTATTCCAGGGAAATGAGGAAGCATATTATCTGACAGAAAGTGTCTTTGCATTTGCAGCATCCGCAATGATTCCAATCGGTCAGGCGGCCTCAGCAGGAAACCTGACATTCCGGAGTGGAGCAACAATCGTTGCAAAAGAAGGAATCGCGACAGCAGCAGGTGCAGGAGCCCAGAAGTATACGACAGATTTAACCGGAAACCAGACCGCAGGAATGATAGCAGGTATGGCAGCAAGTATGGCAACTGCGAAAGGATTGAATGGAATTGAAGCAGGGGCGAAGAAACTGGCGAAACCGAAGCTTGGAGATGTGGGAGCTGACGGTGGCGCAGTGTTAAATGATGCGGATGTGGGTTCGGCTGTAAAGAGTGGTATAAACTCTTATGCTGATTTTAGTAAAGCAATAAGCGATATTGGTATGAGAAGTGATTTGACTGATGCCCAGAAGATAAGTGAATTACAAAAATTGTTTGAAAGTTCAAATTATAAAGCTGATATAAATGTGCCAAGTGATATTCAATATGTAAAAGGTTTTGATGCGAAGGGAAATGTAATATATGATTGGCCACCTAAATTAGGCTTTGATGAAAGTACAATCAAATCTATTTCCAGAACAGATAGTTTACCTGATACGTGGGATAGATATGGATATATGGGAGGCTCTAATTTTGCAGATGTTCCTCCAACGGGTAAATACACATATAGTGAAAGAGCAATTCCTTATGTAGAGAATGAAGCAGCTTATCATACGGGAACTTTTAATAATGCAACGTATTTTGATAAAATTGATGCAATAAAAAATGGAGATATAGATGGATTGAATACAATTTTATCTAAGGAAGGAATAGCGAATGTTGATTCATCATATTTTAAAAATTTGCAAAATACATATAATGATTTTATTGAGGATACGGCAGATGCTGTAGGAAGGAATATTGATGCCACTTACGGGTTAAAAGGAACAGCAGCTTCGTGGGGAGATATGTCTGGAGGAGCAGGACAATATGTTACTCCACTTAACGGAAGTACCATGAAACGATTAGGAATTATAAATTGAGGTAGTACAGATGAATAGAAAAGAATTTTTGAAAATTAAAGAAGAATTGCAAGGTAAATTAGGAAAGTGGAAGTTGGAGATTGGCGATGAAATTTTTGCTGATTTTACAATAGGATGTTTTTATGATACATGTGAAAAGAAATGGAAAGTGTATGTTAATAATGAGCGAGGGAGACATAGAATTAGATTGATAACTGAAAACGAAGAGGAGGCTTTTGATGACTTGCTATCAATTGTAAACTTTGAGGTTGAAAATAATAGATATATTTAATTTTGCCTTCATAATAAGGAAATTCAAAACCTCATATTGAGTTTATTATGGTTATACTTTCGGACTCCCAACAACCTATAACTCCTGCACGTCTATTAATTAACCATCATGGCTGCCCAGAAGCAATTAAGAATCCATGATGTTAATTAATAGACGCTAGCGAAATTTTGCCGAGTTGGGTATACGGACGAACATTGAAAAATGACATGCTGATGTAACGCACTCTTAGTAATAAAATGTTGTGAAAGGGTGCGTTTTTCTGTGAAGGTATTTTTATAAACGGTAAGAGTATTTTATAAAAGTCAGTATTACAAGCGGTATTTCAGACACAAAAATTGGTCTAAAAAGCGGTAATTCTATTGAAGATTTTTTTATTATTGCGGTAGTTGTAAGAGATGCATTTCTGTGTAATGAAATCGTTGTGCTCAGACCAAAGTGTCGGACAAAGTTTTCAGACTATGCTGAAAAGCCATACAGTATCGGCATTTCCGCTAATGGAGAAATATAGTTGTTCCACAGAACTGACATCTGAAATCACAGCTGAATATTTTTTCTATGATAATTTCCAAATTCTTCTCAAGACTGCTGATATCGGTCTGCTTCTTTCGAGTATTGTGCCAAAAGTCTGTTTCTTGGTTATCTCACAAAGAAAAAGTGCTCAGCAGTTTTAAGAAAACATCAAGTCAGAAATCCTGATTCAGATGCAGTTTTTCTATTTAAGATGCTCCATCCGTAAAGGAGCAACGGAAATCAAAGGGCAGTCGGATGCAATGAAAAAGCTTCAGGAAGATTATGAAACGCTAAAGAGTGCGGTAAGCCAATATAGTACTACTTTGCAGATGGACTTAATGGCAATTGATTTATTAGTTGATTCACAAGTGCAAAAAGATAGGAATCAAAGTGAGCTTTTTAAGCAGGGCACCGGAATATTTGACACATGTTTGACACCATAAGAATGACAGGAGAGGAAAATGGAAGGGTTTCAAATTAATTATACAGATATCTATGATTTGTTCTGGGAATACAAGACAAATTTAGAGAATCTGATGAATAAAATTGATACTTGTGAGAACTGCATTAATTTTTTTATAAAAAATGCAGTGTTTACCGGAGAAACAGGAGATGCAGTAAAAAGTTATCTGACCGATGTACATATCACAATGCTTTCAAGTATAAGAGTCACAGCGCAGAACCTGCTTGACAACATGACATTATACAAAGCCGGGTATTATGATATTGACAATTCTACAAATTTTAAACTTAGCGAAGAGGCAATCCGTGCATTCCGGACAAAACTGAGCACCAATTATTCGGATACGGAGTCATATACCGGGAAAATACAGGGAGCAGTTTCTGGCATTTCGGATATATCGGGTGTTGGTACACCAAGTACGAATGGTGTATTAGAACTACATGAGCAGTTGGATCAGGAATTATTAAATCTTATCACAGAAGTTCAGAACCATGAGAGCAGTACCGTGACAGCACTGGAGAATTCCGTGGAATTGTTACTATCGAGTCTGAATACCTGTATTGCAAAAATCGGATTGAACACAGCTGCAATTGCAAGTTATGAAAGCAACAGTTTTTATACAGATAAGGACGTGTATGCACTTGCCAATATCAGTGAACTGTTTTATCAGCAGCATGAAGACAATAAAGATGTATATGATGCAATCTGTGAAGCGGAACAGAACCTAAAGGATGCAGCAGAAGAACGTGAGACGCAGGGAGTGTGGAAGACCGTTGGCGGAGTCGTATTGGTTGGTGTTGGGGTGGCATGTATTATTGCAACTGCAGGTGCAGCGTCGCCCATTGTTGCAGCGGTTGGAGTGGCTGTGGGAACCGGAACGACTATTTTTGGAGCAGCAGATTCTGCGGAAGGTGCCCAGGATATTTATTATGGAAGCATCGGAGATATTGACAGTACCGCAGTAAATGATTTAAAAGATGTGGTATTCCAGGGAAATGAGGAAGCATATTATCTGACAGAAAGTGTCTTTGCGTTTGCAGCATCCGCAATGATTCCAATCGGTCAGGCGGCCTCAGCAGGAAATCTGACATTCCGGAGTGGGGCGACAATTGTTGCAAAAGAAGGAATCGCAACAGCAGCAGGTGCAGGAGCCCAGAAGTATACGACGGATTTAACCGGAAACCAGACCGCAGGAATGATAGCGGGTATGGCAGCAAGTATGGCAACTGCGAAAGGATTGAATGGAATTGAAGCAGGAGCGAAGAAACTGGCGAAACCGAAGCTTGGAGATGTGGGAACTGATGGTGGCGCAGTGTTAAATGATGTAGGTGATGGTGCTTCTGTAAAAAGTGGTATAATCGGATATAACTACTTAGATGACCAATTAGGTAGTTTAAAAGATAAAGTAAAGATAAATCAATATCAATCGGCAGAAAGTGTCAATGATTGGTGGGGAGTAAGAGGTTATAAATCACCTTATAAAGAAAAAACTGTTGTACAAAATATAACGTTGACGGAAGATACAAAATTTGTTCGTGTGTATGATGGGGTGAATTCGCATTTAGAGGGTGGATGGGTTATGAGAGCCGAGGACATCAAGGGACTTACCTCAAAGGAAATTCAAGCAAAATTTGCATTAGAGCATGAACCTATATTTATTGGTGAAGTAGAATTAAAAGCAGGAGATACAATACGTCTAGGTGAAGTTGGACCTAATTTTGGATTTGATGGTGGTGGAGTACAAATAGATTTGCAACAGCAATGGATTGGTGATTTTGCTGAGATTGGAAAAATTGAAGACTGGAGGTAAAAGAATGAATGGAATAATTGTGGAAGGTAATACTTTAACTATTGGTTGTAAAAAAATTACTGTTAAATATCCAATTAAGGAAATTGAAAAAATAAATGGCAAGTATATTATTTTGCTAAAGATTCCGCGTGTGAAATTGGGAGTTGATGAGTTAAATAATATTTTGTGTTACAATGAACAGGGTATAATTTGTTGGCAAATAAGTAATAAATTACCATCTAGTATTGTTAGTAAAGAGCAAATTCCATATATTGCAATTCAGGTTATAGATGGAAAATTGTATGCAACTGACTTTTGGGGAAGGAAATTTAATGTTGATACAGAAAATGGAAAATTAATTGATGTTAAAATTGTACATTAGGATAACTATGCATTCGTAGCATCCGCAATGATACCAATTGGTCAAGCGTTTTCTATAGGAAATCTGACATTTCGAAGTGGTGCAACACTGGAAACCAAACCGCAGGAATGTTAGCAGGTATGGCAGCAAGTGCAGCAACCGCGAAGGGATTGAATGGAATTGAAGCGGGAGCGAAGAAACTGGCGAAACCGAAGCTTGGAGATGTGAGAGCTGACGGTGGCGCAGTGTTATATGATGCGGATGTAAAGGGTGGTAGTAAGGAGAACTTAAATTCTTATGCTGATTTTAATAAAGTAGTAAGTGATATTGGCAAAAGAACGGATTTAACTGATTTGCAAAAAGTTAAAGAATTACAAAACTTGTTTGAAAATTCAAATTACAAAACGGATATAAATGTACCAAGTAATATTCAATATGTAAAGGGGTTTGATGCGAAAGGAAATATAATATATGACTGGCCATCTAAATTAGGCTTTGATGAGAAGACAATTAAGCCTGTTACTAGAAGTGATGGTTTACCAGATACATGGGATAGATATGGATATATGGGGGACTCCAATTTTGCGGATGTTCAATCAACAGGAAAATATTCATATAGTGCAAGGGCAATTCCCTATGTGGAAAATGAAGCGGCTTATCACATAGGGACATTTAATAATGCGTCTTATTTTGACAAAATTGATGCAATAAACAATGGAGATATAGATACATTTAATGAGTTGCTTCGAAATGAAGGGATATCTAAATGGGACTTGGATGATTTTGAAGAATTGTGTGATAGTTATAATTCGTTTATATCACAAGTTAATAAAGAGTTGGAAGATGGAATAGATGCAACCTATGGGATAAAAGGTCTAGCAGCAGAATGGGGAGATATGTCTGGCGGAGCGGGACAAATTGTTACCCCTTTTGGCGGAGAAATACTAAAAAAAATAGGAATATTATACGAGGAGAATTAAGAATGGATAGAGATGAATTAATTTCTAGTATATTATCATATAAAGATGACATAGGTATGTGGAAAATAGTATTAAAACAATTTACAGATGCAGATTTTGTTATGGGCTACGGATTTGATAATAATACAGAGTTATGGAAAGTTTATCAAACCAACGAAAGAGGAATGACAGCAGAATGGACATTTGAAAATGAGAAAGCAGCATTAGAAAAACTGTATAAAAAAGTAAAGTTTCAGCATAAAATGTTAAATTGAAAAATTTTCATAATATGCACAGCCTTTTTAGAGAATCTGATGAATAAAATTGATACTTGTGAGAACTGCATTAATTTTTTTATAAGAAATGCAGTGTTTACCGGAGAAACAGGAGATGCAGTAAAAAGTTATCTGACCGATGTACATATCACAATGCTTTCAAGTATAAGAGTTACAGCGCAGAACCTGCTTGACAACATGACATTATACAAAGCCGGGTATTATGATATTGACAATTCTACAAATTTTAAACTTAGCGAAGAGGCAATCCGTGCATTCCGGACAAAACTGAGCACCAATTATTCGGATACGGAGTCATATACCGGGAAAATACAGGGAGCAGTTTCTGGCATTTCGGATATATCGGGTGTTGGTACACCAAGTACGAATGGTGTATTAGAACTACATGAGCAGTTGGATCAGGAATTATTAAATCTTATCACAGAAGTTCAGAACCATGAGAGCAGTACCGTGACAGCACTGGAGAATTCCGTGGAATTGTTACTATCGAGTCTGAATACCTGTATTGCAAAAATCGGATTGAACACAGCTGCAATTGCAAGTTATGAAAGCAACAGTTTTTATACAGATAAGGACGTGTATGCACTTGCCAATATCAGTGAACTGTTTTATCAGCAGCATGAAGACAATAAAGATGTATATGATGCAATCTGTGAAGCGGAACAGAACCTAAAGGATGCAGCAGAAGAACGTGAGACGCAGGGAGTGTGGAAGACCGTTGGCGGAGTCGTATTGGTTGGTGTTGGGGTGGCATGTATTATTGCAACTGCAGGTGCAGCGTCGCCCATTGTTGCAGCGGTTGGAGTGGCTGTGGGAACCGGAACGACTATTTTTGGAGCAGCAGATTCTGCGGAAGGTGCCCAGGATATTTATTATGGAAGCATCGGAGATATTGACAGTACCGCAGTAAATGACTTAAAAGATGTGGTATTCCAGGGAAATGAGGAAGCATATTATCTGACAGAAAGTGTCTTTGCATTTGCAGCATCCGCAATGATTCCAATCGGTCAGGCGGCTTCGGCAGGAAATCTGACATTCAGGAGTGGAGCAACAATCGTTGCAAAAGAAGGAATTGCGACAGCAGCAGGTGCAGGAGCCCAGAAGTATACGACAGACCTAACCGGAAACCAGACCGCAGGAATGATAGCAGGTATGGCAGCAAGTATGGCAACTGCGAAGGGGTTGAATGGAATTGAAGCAGGAGCAAAGAAACTGGCGAAACCGAAGCTTGGGGATGTGGGAGCTGACGGTGGCGCAGTGTTAAATGATGCGGATGTGGGTTCGGGTGTAAAGAGTGGCTCGCCAACACAGGGATATTCGAATTTTGCTGATGGAATGTCACCAGAAGATGCTACAGGATATGTTTTAAATAATGAAAAGGCGTTCTTTAATGAGTTTTCTGAAAGAGCAAGTGCGGCAGGGTTGAGCGACACGCAAATTGCAGAAGCCTTTGATGCAATGAGAAACGGTGATTATGCAAAGATGGCAACATATTTTGATACTTCATCACCAGTTGATGGTGCAGTATTTTGGAGTGGCAATAAAGAAGGCGCTGCTGCATACGCAAACAGCATTGGCGGAACCATAATGGAGCAAACTCCGGGTGGGCAAGTATTTGACAATTGGAGAGGAGTGGGCGGCATGTATCCTGAATGGGATACGCCCACGAATCTAGCCCAGAAACCAATATGGGATGCCCTGTCAAGTCAATATGCAAATGGCGCAGAAGGAATTGCGACATATGCACATCCTGATGGCTATGTGGGAAAAGTTTGGTCAAATATAGAAAAACCAATCCTAGAAGAAAATGATATTATTATTCAGGAGGTAATTATAGATGCAAAATAGTAAAGCTTATGATTGTTTAATAAAACAATTGAATGCAAACGGATCAGAAAAAATGGATGGATATTATCCTAAAGTGATGGAAGAAATATATGATTGGGAGCGAGAAGAAGTAGAAGATATTATTTGGGATGCTTTTTTTAATAAAAATGAAATAGAGTTAGCACAATTTTTTCCTAAGTTAAAAAAATATGATGGTATCAAGGCTTTAAAAGAAAGCCCTTATTTATTACAAATACCAAGTGAAGCAAGTGTTGAAATTGGTAAAATATTGTATGAGGCTACGGGAGATGAGGGATATTTAGACATAATAAAAAAAAATATTGATGCATCTCCGGAAACGATATCATTCGTTTCAATTTTGTCATATTGTAAGCCTTGTCAGCGATTATATAACATTCTTGTAGACATTTATATTAATAATAGTAATAAGGTTAACAGGAGTACTGCTGTTATGGGAATTTTATATAATAAAGGGATAATTAAAGACAGAAGTAGCATTAAAGAATCAAATGATGTAATAAGTTTGCGTAAGAAATTCAAATCCGAAGATAGTATAGAGCGAAAAAAAATTCTTGAAAAATTTGAAAACGGAGAATTAACTTTGTAAATTTGGTTAGTGTTAGTGTACCAGCGGTATTTAAAACTTTAAAAAAGTTATGAAATACCGCTGGTTTTGGTATAACTACAAGGCCGCCAATACATTAGCAGGGAAAAACAGAATTGTATGCCCATGCGGAAGTTAATTGCTGTGTAAGCAAATTCCTGTGTTTGGATGGAAGCCAATTATTGGATTATGACTTTTTTTGTCCATCCGATAAATCAGGATATTTGTATTGTTCATAGAGTTTATTGCATTGTGGCATCGTCGAAAAAAGAAAGTATAGCCTATTCATACAAATAAACAAGAATGATTGGAGCGGAATAAACAATTGCAGTTAACAGCCACGTTTTACTTTATGGGAAATTTCTCAGACAGTCAGAAATAGTGTATAATGGACTAGAAATAAAAAATGACATGACAAAAGAGTGCATTGTACCGGCTCCAAAAAGCTAAAAAATCTAACGATTGTAGGCCGGTATTTTTATGGGCAAATATAGTTATGAAAAAGTGGTAGATGCCTATGTTAATGGAGGAGATGGTTACGTGTATCTTACAAACAAATTTAAAATTCAGGACATACAGATTATTTGAAGATGGATTAATAATTATAATTTGATAGTACCGCAGTAAATGACTTAAAAGATGTGGTATTCTAGGGAAATGAGGAAGCATATTATCTGATAGAAAGTGTCATTGCATTTGCAGCATCCGCAATGATTCCAATCGGTCAGGCGGCCTCAGCAGGAAACCTGACATTCCGGAGTGGAGCAACAATCGTTGCAAAAGAAGGAATTGCGACAGCAGCAGGTGCAGGAGCCCAGAAGTATACGACAGATTTAACCGGAAACCAGACCGCAGGAATGATAGCAGGTATGGCAGCAAGTATGGCAACTGCGAAAGGATTGAATGGAATTGAAGCAGGGGCGAAGAAACTGGCGAAACCGAAGCTTGGGGATGGTTTGCCCAATAAGGATTTCCTAAAAAATATATCTAAGGATTGTTTATATGATGGTGAGATTAAAGAGATATCTACAACTGCAAAGCAAAAGGCATATGAGGCAGGACTGTCCGATGAAGAAATTTTTGTTTTGCGAAAAATTAAACAAGGACAAAAGCCGAATCCGGAGAGATATCTTTCGGAGGATTTCATGAGAGAAAAGTTAGGAAAGTTTGAAAAAGATGGTTGTTATAAAATTATAAGTGATGCTTGGGGGGAGCCTAGTGATACAATTGGACGTGATGGATTATATGTTATTAATGGAGAGGATTTTGAAACATTAATGTTAAAGGCAGATGGAAATCCTAGAATAATAGAACAAGAACTAGCGATGGATTCGGGATATTTGGGTGATAACCCTTATATTATAAAGATTGAAGAACCTCAGAACTTACGAATTCCGACAGGAAATGAACCTAATGCGTGGCAAGATGAATGGTGTCCGGCTGCTACGACAAGGAATGGAGTTTGTGAGGCGGTAATAGATCCTCCAACAAGAGAACAGTATCAATTTCGTCAGCTTATTGGCGATATGACTTGGAAATAAAAGGAGAGCTAAATGGAAAAATTATTAAGTACACAAAAATACGATGTAATAAAAAAATTTTCACATTATTATATACGTTTTATAGGTGGTCAAATGATGCCAATTCCATGTGATATAAAGATAACAGATAATGAAAAAAATCGCATTTTGGAAGGGAAGACTTCTATAGAAAATGTAATAAGTGATTATATGCAGATAATTCCGTGGACTCAAACGGAATTTATGAGGCGAGGATTTGAGGATTTTTTTCATTATAGGTTTAGTATGAAATCCGACGAGATTGAAGAGATAATGGCTAAATTGGATTTGAATAAGGCATTAAAAAATGAAATGTATATTTCTATAATGAATGAGAAGTTTCCAATAAAGTGTTGGGCTAAAGTGGAAGGTATGAATGCGGTGGAGTATTCGAAAAAGCTGGGATTGAACTTGGATGACACATATATGTATATGATAAGACTGTTATAGTGTGGAAGACCGTTGCCGGAGTAGGCTTGCTTGTAGTAGGCGGAGTATGTATAGTCACATCATGGGGAACAGCAACACCAATTGTTGCAGCCGCAGAGGGTATTGTTGGAACCGGAACGACTATTTTTGGAGTCGCAGATTCTGCAGAAGGTGCCCAGGATATTTATTATGGAAGCATCGGAGATATTGACAGTACCGCAGTAAATGATTTAAAAGATGTGGTATTCCAGGGAAATGAGGAAGCATATTATCTGACAGAAAGTGTCTTTGCATTTGCAGCATCCGCAATGATTCCAATCGGTCAGGCGGCCTCAGCAGGAAACCTGACATTCCGGAGTGGAGCAACAATTGTTGCAAAAGAAGGAATTGCGACAGCAGCAGGTGCAGGAGCCCAGAAGTATACGACAGATTTAACCGGAAACCAGACCGCAGGAATGATAGCAGGTATGGCAGCAAGTATGGCAACTGCGCAAGGACTGAATGGAATTGAAGCAGGAGCGAAGAAATTAGAGAAGCCGAAGCTTGGGGATGTGGGAGACGGCGGAGGTTCAGCGTTTGCAAGAAATAATTTAAAATCTGTGTTAGCTAATGAAAGTTTGACATTAGATGAGTTTAATACACTTCGTTTAGCAGATGTAAATGAATTGTCAGCAGAACAAATTGGAAAATTAAAAAATATAAGAGAAGCAGTGCCTAAGATTGATAGTAATACAGTGATTCAAAAAACTATTCCCCTTGAGGATATAGAAAAATACATAGGAGATGACGGATATAGTACTATCAGAGGCTATATAGCAAGATATGATGATGTTTCACATATTCATGATTATGATAATGTTGTAGAATCATCAAGATTAGACTATACAACAAATAGTGGTATTAGACCATATCCAGAAGGTGGAAATGCATATGGTTATATTAAATTTATGACGGATGATGTGGATAGGATTGGAATACCGTATGGAACAGAATTTGGTGGGGGAAATACAGACCCTGCCCCATGTACACGTAATGGATTTACAGGTGCAAGGAATGGAGAAGTTATTCCAGAATGGACAGTTGATGGTAACTTGGAACCAATAGAAGGTGCTGAATTGCATAGGGTAATTGACTCAGAAGATTCTATCGTAGCTATTTTTGATGGCGAACATTTCAGAGAGGTGAAAAAATGATAAAAAATGGAAAATATGCTTATTATAAAGGAAATGAATATAAATTTTCGAGAGATGCTGATGGTAATTATATTATTATAACATCAGATCTAAAGAAAACTGATTGTACATTTAAAGATAAATATAATACAGGAGTATACAGTAAATTAGTGAATATATCAGATGTAGATGAAATTTACAAAATTACAACTTATGGAAAGGTGAATGAAGAGAGGGTTTCAATTATAAAGGAAAAAAACGGAGAATATTTGGTTAGTACAAATGACTGTAAGATAGGGGAAAAGCTGAAGTTGGATCGAGTTGACAAATATGCATATGAGGGATGGTTAAATTCAAATATAGTAAAGCTTGATGAGAAAAAACAAGTTATAAAATAATTGATTTACATGAGTAGCTGGATCAGGAGCTATTGAATTTTATTGCAACAATCCAAAATCAGGAAAGTAGTACCGTAACAGCGCTGGAGAATTCTGTAGACTTATTAATTTCGAGCCTGAACAGCTGTATTGCAAAAGTAGGGTTGAACCAGGGAGCAATTGCAAATTATGAAAGCAACAGCTTTTACACAGATAAAGATGTCTATACATTAGCTAATATCAGCCAGGTATTCTATCAGCAGCATGAGGATAACAAAGATGTATATGAGGCTATGCTGGAGGCAGAGCAGGACTTAGAGGATGCAGCACAAGAGCGTGAGACACAGGGTATCTGGAAGACGGTCGGAGGAGTCGTGTTAGTTGTAGTCGGAGAGGGCATGCATAATCGGAACTGGAGGAGTAGTGTCACTGGTTGTTGCAACGGCAGAAGGAATCGTTGGAACTGGAACCACCATTTTTGGAATTGCAGATTCTGCGGAAGGTGCCCAGGATATTTATTATGGAAGCATCGGAGATATTGACAGTACCGCAGTAAATGATTTAAAAGATGTGGTATTCCAGGGAAATGAGGAAGCATATTATCTGACAGAAAGTGTCTTTGCATTTGCAGCATCCGCAATGATTCCAATCGGTCAGGCGGCATCAGCTGGAAATCTGACATTCCGGAGTGGAGCGACAATTGTTGCAAAAGAAGGAATCGCAACAGCAGCAGGTGCAGGAGCCCAGAAGTATACGACAGATTTAACTGGAAACCAGACCGCAGGAATGATAGCGGGTATGGCAGCAAGTATGGCAACTGCGAAAGGATTGAATGGAATTGAAGCAGGAGCGAAGAAACTGGCGAAACCAAAGCTTGGGGATGTGGGAGCTGACGGTGGCGCAGTGTTAAATGATGCGGATGTGGATTCGGCTGTAAAGAGTGGTACAACAACAATAAGCTCAGCAGATAGAATTAAAATTGACGCATGGGATTATACACCTAGTGATGAATTATATTTAAAATATAAGAAGGTATTTGATAATCCTAAATATTATAATCAAAAAACTGGTGCTATAAATTGGCCCCAAAACGATGGCTTTGCAAGTAAACCTATAGATGAAGTTTTACAACCTGGAACGAGAATAGACAGATATGGAAGTGATTTTGGTTCATTTACTTCACCAGAAGGGATTCCATATGAGATGAGAGCGGTAGCACCAGAAACTGATTTGAAACCATATAGTGTATTTGAAGTTGTTGAACCAATCAATGTGAAGGCTGGTGAAATAGCACCATGGTTTGATGAGCCAGGTGGAGGGATACAATATTTATTACCTGATACGGTAGATGAATTACTGGATGCAGGCATATTAAGGAGGATTAAGTAATGACAATAATAGAATTAGAACGTGAACTATTACAACTGGGGATATCGGATGATTTGTATTCTATAATGACGGGTGGATTACCTAATGAAAAACTATGTATCGTAAAAGAGGATAAATGGCAGGTTTATTATAGTGAACGAGGAAATAAGAGTGGTTTGAAAATATTTGAAACAGAAACAGAAGCTTGTGAATATTTCTTACGTAAGTTAAAAAGATATGCAACTAAATAGTTTTAATTAGAGTTATACATTCGGACTCCCAACAACCTACAAGGGATATTAATCCCTGTTGATAAAATTAAATTAAATAAGTAAGGGAGGAAATTAATAATGCTAGATATTCGCAATGGATTTTTAAAAATATCAGATGAGCTAACAATTTTTCCAGGATTTTCATTTGAGCAGTTTAAACACACAAGATTTTATAAGAATCAAGATGGGGTGAGAATTATTTATTTAGATGAACAACAGATTATTGATAATAAGAAATATATTGTAAGTTTATTCTTTAGGAATGGGAAGATATATATGGTGTCTTTGATATGTTGTGATAAAGAGTTTTCGGAAAAAGATGAGGATAAAAGAAAAATATTACACGATAATATATTAAATGAATTAGGCATTAATCAGCAGATGGAATATGGCTGGGGAAAAATATCATCAGCTTATGATGCTAGAAGTAATGTAAGTAGTATTGATATTATGTATTTTTAATTACGATTATATTTTCGGACAATCAACAACATGCAGATATTTATACAGCCAGTTTTTACCACACTTAGTTTAAGTAAGGAAAAGGTGTGGTTTAAAAATATAGAATCAAAGAGGTGAGCAATTAGAATGGATAGCAATGCAAAAAAATAAAAAGTGTGTTATGTGAAAATGCAGAGCAGAATTTGGAAGAGTATAGAGATTTTCATTTCGGTGAGTTTATTGAAATGCCAAATCAGTGTGGATATTTTGAACGAAATGGAAATTGGTATACATACGTAATAGACGAAAGAAATTTTTGTACATTTACGGGACCGTTTAATGTGAGAGGAGTAATATATGCATGTTCCAAAGTATTGCATATTTCAAAACAGTTCAAAGAATATAAATTTACAGAACATGAACTTGAAATTTATATAAATAACAACTTTCATTCTTTTGCGGAAATCGATAAAAATGTAAGTGAATGATATTTTATAAGAGCGTTGTGTAAATCCAAAGCGGGGCGTAGAGGGAGGATGATTCCTGGCTACGCCCATATCTATGAAAAGACAAATTGCTTGCAAAATGTTTGACGATAATAGCGAAAACAATTATAGTAGTCGTTAGGGCGTGTATTCTTAATTTTATATGGGGAATAAAAGAAAGGTGAGGGAAAAGATGTACCAGGTATTAAAATTCATTTTTGTAGGTGCGATTGTGGCATTGGGTATTTTCTTAACGGCATGCCCAAAGTATGCGCTGAAAGCAGGAGAAGAGGCAAACGAACAGACATTGTCTAGCGCAAGAAAAAGAGGAATTGTAGTAATGGTTCTAGGTATTGTTGTTGCAATAGTCCTTATTATTCCAATGTTTCTTTTTTCATAAGATTAAGTCTATCCTAAAGAGTACAGAAAAAGCTGGTGGTGTGGAGAAAATCCTTGCTACCAGCTTTTTTAGCATCTTATTTACGTCAAATCGAATGGAAATAAATAGGAACCTGATAGTATATTAAGATAAAAGGGAAAAATTTCCTATATTATTATGGTAAAACATTGCCAAGAGAAAGCAAATGGTGTATTCTATGATATGGGACAAATTCACCATATTTATGACTAATTTCGAAAGGTTAAGAAGATGGACACATATATTACTAGTTTTTGTACTGACGTAGGAATTAAGAAGAAGGTAAACCAGGACAGCCTTTGCATCAAAAAGGCTTTATTAAAGGACAAAACAGTTCTAATGGCATTGGTATGCGACGGCATGGGCGGACTCAGCAAGGGAGAACTGGCCAGTGCAACAGTGATACGTGGATTTTCAGACTGGTTTGTAAAGGACTTAGTGTCTACGCAGGGTGATTTTGATAAGATACGAAAGCAGTGGGAAAACTTAATTATAAGTTTGAATACAAAATTATGGAATTATGGTAAGAAAAATGCGGCGGAGTTAGGAACAACTTTAACCGCAATTCTTTTTGTTGAGGGGAAAGAATACCTTATTGCGCAGGTAGGGGATTCACGCGCATATGAAATTGGACAGACAATAAATCAAATAACGGAAGATCAGTCATTTGTTGCCAGAGAGGTAAAAAGGGGCAACATGACAAAAGAACAGGCCTTGGTAGACCCCAGGAGAAATGTTCTTCTACAATGCATTGGTGCATCGAAAAGTGTAGAACCAGTGTTTTATGAAGGACAGATTGGGGTTCGCAAAGGCTTTCTTTTATGCTCAGATGGTTTTCGTCATAAGGTCTTTGAGCAGGAGATGTTTCAGGCATTGTCAGGGCTTGAGGAGGCATCAAAGGAGCAGATAGAAGAAAAATTACGACAATTGGTGGAAGAAAATAAAAAGCGCGGAGAGACGGATAATATTACAGCCGTTTACATAGGAAAAAGTACAAGATAAAAGAGGGAGAGCATTGTGGCAATCGTAGGAACGCTAATTGAGGGAAAATACGAAATCTTAAAAATGATTGGCAAGGGTGGAATGTCAGAGGTTTACCTTGCCATGGACAAAAACCTGAACAAACAGTGGGCGGTAAAGGAAATTAAAAAAAGAGCCCGTGATAAAAATAATGAGGTCGTTGTGCAATCTGCAATTGCGGAAGCAAATATGATGAAAAAGCTGGATCACCCATGTCTGCCTCGAATTGTTGACATCATTGACAAGGAAGATGTGATATATGTCGTGATGGATTATATCGAAGGGGAGCCTTTGAGTAAGGTTTTGGAGCGGAATGGTGCACAGCCACAGGAGACTGTCATTGAATGGGCGCAGGATTTATGTGGGGTTTTAGATTACTTACATACACAGAACCCACCAATTATTTACCGGGATATGAAACCGGCTAATATCATGTTACAGCCCAATGGAAATATCAAACTGATTGATTTTGGTATTGCAAGGGAATACAAGGAGCATAACTTAGAGGATACTGTTAGTTTGGGAACCAAAGGCTATGCTGCACCGGAGCAGTTCGGAGGAAAAGGGCAGACGGATCCAAGGACAGACATTTATTGCCTGGGTGTCACGTTATATCACCTCGTGACAGGTAAAAACCCATGTGAGCCACCATACGAGATTTACCCGATTCGTTATTGGAATCCGGAATTATCCTCCGGTTTGGAAAGTATTATTTTAAAATGTACCAGAATTAACCCGGAAGAACGTTATCAGTCATGTGCAGAACTTTTGTATGCAATCATGCATTATGAAGAGGCAGACGAATCTTATCAGAGAAAACAAAAGAAAAAGCTGCATGTGTTTTATGGCATGTTAGCAGCTTCCTTTGTAAGTCTGGGAGTTGGGATTTTAGGGCAGGTATTAAAGGCACATGTGAACAACAATGACTACGATAATTTGTTACTGCAGGCTGAAAAATCTGCAACGGATGAAGAAAAAATTGCAACCTATCTGGATGCGGTTGACATAAAACCAACAGACACGCAGGCATATCTCGGATTGATAGATGCATTTAAGGATGATGCAGTTTTTTCCGTGGAAGAGGAAAATGAATTTAAAAAGAAAATTAATAACAATTTAAGTGAACTTCGAAAACAGAAGGACTATGCGGACCTTGCGTATGAGATTGGCAGGTTGTATTGGTATTACTACGATTACGGAAAGACAGATACCAATGATAACCAGATTACCCGGATCAAGAGCTCTATTCAATGGTTTTCCGACGCATACGATTACAGTACAGAGGATTCTGATTATCATGTCATTACCCAGGTATATAAGGAAATCGGACAGTTTACAAGAGACGTCACACTGAATGTAGAAGAGGCATCGGACAAGGGCACTTACGCACCATATTTCGAAAACCTGGAAAACCTGCTTGGTGTTGTTGAGCATGAGGAAAGTGAGATTGTAAATCTTGAGGTCTATCAGCTTTGTATGAATTCCATTGAAAATTATGCAAGAAAATTTAAAGCAGATGGAATTGAAAAAAAACAGTTACAGACTTTTTTTGAGGAAGTATCAGATAAGACAGGCGGAATTGATACGACAACAGATAAGACAGATGAGCTGAAAAATGAAATTATAGAGCGGGAAAGTGCTGCACAGGACGCAATTCAAAATGCGTACAGCGAGGAATAGGAGGAAGATATGGACGCTACAATATATCAGATTATTTCGATTGTTGGTTTTGGCTTGGCAGCATTGTTTCTAATCATTGCGATTATCCTGTTTTTTGCATTTGACGTTGTTGCATTGTACGGAGAAGTAAGTGGAAAGACTGCAGATAAGCAAGTGAAAGAACTTCGTGAAAACAATAAGAGAGCAAGCAGTCGAAGAAGAGAACCGGAAAAAAGCGGTCGATTGGAAAAATCCAGTAAACAGATTGCAAAAGGAATTTTTGAAGGAAGCAATGTGGTGGTTACAGGACCAATTACACAGAAAGTACAGCCGTCAACAGACGAGCAGACAGATGTATTAAAACAAACACCAGCCGTGGAGGAAGAGACCAGTGTTCTAGACGAGGGAACGACGGTATTGAAAGAAGGAACAGCACCTTTAGACGAAGGAACGACGGTACTGAATGAAGAAACCACAGTTTTAGAGGAAGGAACGACAGTTCTAGAGGAAGAGGCGACGGATAAGTCTGACAGCGGAGAATTCATCATGCTTGAGGATGATGTCGAGATTCATACGGATGAAACCATATAAAAAAGCAAGAACCATAAAAAGAGAGGAAAAGGGAATGAAAGAAAGAGAGAGTTTTAGCAGGAAATGGAAAAGAATACTTGCAATGACACTTGTAGTTGTAATTGTATTAGGTGTCTTTCCGGTAAAAGGTGTTTTTGCAGAAACAGATCCGCAAGGCACTGAGTCGGAGGAAACGAAAACGACAGAGGTAAAGGTTCACTTTACACTTGATGGAGAAGAGGCAGTGGATGCCGGAAACGTTCAGATGACCTACTTGCAGGGGGAAGAGGAAAAAACTTTAGAGGGTGAATATGACGAAGAAACCAACACGACAGCTTTTGCACCTGAAATCACAGATCCGGCAACAACTTATACGGTGTCTGTGAAAGCGGCAGAGGGTTATCAGATTTCAAATATCATAGATGAAGACGATGACAGCAGAGATATGATGGCAGAGTTTGAATATGTTGAAACAGAAGGTACATATCAGTACAAATTTACTGCAACAGAAGAAACGAAGCCACTGAACCTAAAGGTAGAATTACAAAAAATCACAGGTGAACTGGTTGTAAATGTGACTACTGAGGGAAATGCAGAAGGAACCGGTGGTAGTGTTAAGGTATATGAACTAGGTGAGGATGGTAAAAAAACAGAATGTTCTGACGAGAAAACGGAAAATGCGACTTCAACATATCGTCTGGAAGTAACAAAAAAGTATCGTATCGAAGTAACACCGGATACAGCCAATGGTTATGAATTTCAGTCAGAAGAGTATCACCATGATGAAGAGCAAACAGATAAAACAGTTTATTATAAAGAATTTACCTGTAATACAGATGTGTTATCGGTTACAGAAAATATCGCTTTTTCACTTAAAAATGTCTCATTGAATCTGGAGATGACAAAGGGTGGAGTTGTTCAGATTGGTGATGTTGTGTATGATTCCAAAAAAGAAATCGGTTATAAATATGGAAGTACAATTGGCGATGTAAAGGTAATTCCAGAGGCGGGCTACCGCTTAAAATCAGTTACGTTAGATGGTATCGAACAGGAATTGCAGCAGGATGACGATGCTGTTGCCGGTAAGATTTCGGTTCCAGCGATTACCAAGGGTGAGACTTTATCCGTTGCATTTGAAAAAGTAGAGACAAAGACAGACGCTGATTTTCCAGAGGAGATTGAGGTTGTTTTTTCAAATGAAAAAGATGCTGTATCCAAGTGTGAGACAGAGAACGAGGTAATTTATACCATTACCAAGGGCGCCAGTGTCACATTAAAGAGCAAAAGCGGAGATAAGATTTCGTTAAATGATGAGACAACGAGCATATTTGGAATATATGAAGTACCGGCATGTGCGTCTGAAAAACAAATCAGGTCAGAATTGACGGTAAAAAGTATCTGTGCAGTGAAAAATCCATGGAGTCAGACGAGGTACGAACTGGCAAAACCAGTCACGTTTGTCTTTGATACGGTATCACCAACCGTTACAGTTACAGAGAATGGTACACCGGTTACAAATGGATATTCTACCTGGATTTCAGGAACAGAAACCGGTCTTTCTTTAAACGGAACCGTTACCGATGCAGGAACAGATGGCTCGAATTATAAAGCTGGTGTTGACCGTGTCGTATGGTCGACCAAGGCATTGAGTGAGGAGCAGATTTTAGCAGAAACAGAACATGTTTTAACTGTAACCAATGGAACATTTACACTTCCGCTTGACCAGACACCACAGGAGACGACAACGTATTATTTCTACGGTGTGGATAAGGCATCCAATGTTTCCGGTGAAGTGACCAGAACTTACATGGTTGATAAAAGCGAACCTCAGGTTACAGATATTCAAACTACGGATTTAGTTGAAAACCGGAGTGTATTTTATACAAAGGAAGCAACCGTAAGCTTTATGGTAAAGGCAGCAGATGAAGGTTCAGGAGTAAAGTCCATTACCATTTATCAGGATGGTGTGGCAAAAGAGACCAAAACAGTAGACGAAAATAACAGTGCTTCCTTTACCATTACACTTTCTGATGGTGCAGAAAATAAAATCACAGCATCCGCAACCGATAACGTTGGAAATGTAACAGAAGCAAAGAATTTTGCGAAATTTGGAAATGGAGCACAGATTGTACAGGATGCCCAGACACCGGAAATTGGAGTAGATCTGGATGGATTCTATTTTGATACCGTAGGTGATGTGACAACCTATTATGAAAAACAGGATGAAAATATCAGACTTTCACTTAGTCAGAAAAAGTCGGGATTAAATTCCGTATCTGTATGGATTAACGGTGTAGAGCTGACAGAGGATGTAAATGGAAAAAGTTTTGTGCAGGCAAATTATGATTACAAAGATTCAACTCAAAAGAAACATACAACCGATTCTTTTGTCATTTCAACTTCGCAGGCAGCGACGTTAGCAGATGGGGACTACGATATCACAGTGTCTGTGACCTCCAACGTAGATACGGCAGCTGTTTATACCAAAAACATTCACATTCACAAAGAAGACCAGGCACCTGTAATTGCAAATTATACGGTTCTTGGTGCTGCAAAAGAGGATGTTAATACCGTAGATTCCTATGGATATTATGCAAATGGTGATGTGACAGCAGAGCTGACTTTAAGCGATGGCGCTGCCGGAGCCGGAATTCGGAGTGTTTCCTACTTTTTCGTTGATTTTACAGGAAAAGTAAGTTCAGTAGATACCGTAGAGCTTTGTAAAAGACCTGGGGAAGAGGCTGTCATCCAGATTCCTGTTTTAGCAGATTTCAAGGGTTATCTTTATGTAAAAACAACAGACAACGTTGGAAATACCGTAAGTAATGCCTATCAGACAACCGGAATTTTGACAGAGAGTGCGCAGGCACATAATGGAAATGCCGAGGTAGCGTTATCTGCAGAAAAAACAGACCGAAAAGACCGAAATGGAAACAACTTATATGCAGCAGATACTTCTGTTGCGGTCAGAGTTGCAGATGCTTATGCCGGAATCCGGAAAATCGAATGGTCCGTAAGCGCACCGTTTGATACTGCAAACAATCGAAGCGGTGTTGTGACCTTTGACAACAGCGGTGTGGCATCAGATGCGTCCTGGAACATTGCAGCAAGGGATAAGAATCTTGTTACAGAAGTAACGAACAGTATTCCGGTATCAAACAATAGTAATGACATTGTGGTTCGGGTAAAAATGACAGACTGTGCAGGAAATACAACGGAACAGACTATGATGATGAGTATTGATAAAACAGCTCCATCTATTAGCCTTTCTTATAATGATGTAGCACCGGATCAGACCTATACTTCGATTTATAAGGATACAAGAATTGCAACTGTCACAGTAAAAGAAAGATGTTTTGATGCAAATGCAGTGGCATGGAATATTACAAGTACACATGGTGCATCTGCCCAGGTTTCAGGATGGAGTGAGTATGTGAATACAGAAAATCCAGATGAGAACACCTACACGGCGACAGTAACATTTGCGGCAGATGATGATTACACGTTTGCAATGAACTACACAGACTTAGCAGGAAATGCTGCTACACCGTTTGCCACACAGAACTTTACCATTGACCAGACGGTGCCGGTAATCGAGGTGTCAATGGATGGTCAGCCAAGCAATGGAAATTATTATGCACAGGGAAGAACTGCAACGGTAAAAGTAACAGAACATAACTTTGATCCAAGCCGAATTGAAGTCCGTGGAACAGCAACTGATAACGGACAGACCATTACGTTCCCGGTTGTATCAGGATGGACAACAGATGGCGACGTTCATACAACGACCATCGCATTTAATACCGATGGTGTCTATGCATTTACCGTTGACGGCGCAGATGAAGGTGGAAATACAGCAGTACAGAATGTGACAGAGGAATTTGTCATTGACCAGACAGAACCAACGATTGAGATTTCCGGTGTTGAGAATAACTCCGCAAATAAGGATGTTGTAGCGCCGGTCGTTCAGTTTTTAGATACCAATTATAACGAAGGAGCTGTCAAGGTTGAGTTAGTTGGAGCAAACCATGGTGTCGTTGAGGCAAAAGGAGCATTTACTGCTTCTGAAAATGGTCAGACCTTTACATTTTCCGATTTTGACCATGAACAGGACGTGGATGATATTTACACCTTAACTGCAACAGAGATCGATTTTGCAGGAAATGAGACCACACAGAGCATTACCTTTTCTGTGAACCGGTTTGGTTCTGTCTATGTATTCGATCATTCCCTAAAGGAAATCGAAGGTACCTATATCAAGAAACCGATTGATGTTGTGCTGACAGAAACAAACGTGGACCAGTTGTCTATGGAAACCGTTAAAGTAACAGTTTCTGCAAACGGTGTTCCAAAGGATTTACAGGAAGGAACGGATTATACCGTCGCACAGGCAGGTGGAAATGGAAGCTGGAGCCAGTATACTTACACGATTGATAAGTCCGTATTCCAGGGGGATGGTTCTTATCTGGTAACACTTTATTCCGAAGATTATGCAGGAAATATCAATGAAAATATTGAAGAATCCAAGAAAGCAGAGATTGACTTTGGGGTAGATGGTACGGCACCGGTTATCGTTCCAATCAATATTGAAGATGGTCAAAGCTACAATGCACAGAATTATGATGCAACGATATCTGTAGTTGATAATCTGGTATTGCAGGGCGTAGAAGTTATGCTTGATGGAAAGCAGGTTTCTTATACACAGGAAGGAGATAACTTCAACTTCTCCATTCCAGAGGCAGGAAATCGTCAGAATCTTGAGGTGATTGCAAAAGATGCAGCAGGAAATGAAGTAAATTGCAAGGTAGCAAACTTCCTGGTATCTACCAACTCCTTTGCTCGATTCTACCATAACACGCCAGCAGTTGTTGCATCGGTATGCGGTGTCGCAGCAGTCGGCGGTGGTGCAGGAGCATTTGCAATGTTCCGCAGAAAGAAAGTCGTCCGTATCAAACGAAAAAAATAAGAAAAGAAATAGAGGGATGAAAGGTGTCAAAGTATAGCATTTCAGACAAAAAGAATTTGATAAAAATCACACAAAAAAGTATCAGAAAGGTTCCAATCAATGAGCGGGAACTGGCTGTTTTTCAAGAAAATCTTTTGCCCGGATTGTTTCGTCCGGTAGTGGAGGGAAAACATCGGATTGCGTACACGGCACCCCAGTCCATTCCATTAAAAAGCTATATCAAAAAGGGATTAAACATTCACAAATTTTACAGTATCGTTGCCCAGGTGGTAGAGATGACAAAGAAAATAGAAATGTATAAATTCAATCTGCCAAACCTTGTACTTGATACCGGAATCATTTTTGTAAAGGAGACAACCGGAGAACTGTTCTTCTTGTATGAGCCACTGATGAGCAGGGAGAACAGTATCAATGTGTATGGATTCTTAGAAGAAGTGATAAAAGAGATTCAGACGGAAGATTTAGAACTACGAAATGAATGTAAAATGTTTCAGGAGTTTCTTTTGAACACAGCAAATTACCGGATTGAAGATATTGAGCAATATATCTTAAACCGTTATCCGCAAATCTATCAGGAAATCAAACGGACAGAGAGTGGAAAAAGTGGGTTCATCGCTAGCTCCCAGCTTGCAAACAGAAAACATTACGCACCGTCCGCAAGGATGGAACAGCCCTACACTCCAGAGAGACAGTCTTATGTTCCACAACAACAGGCGGCAGAGAGAATGCCAGTACCGGAGGAAGAACCGGGAACCTCTCTTTTGATGGAAGAGGATGGAACCACCTTGTTAGATGAGGAAGATGGAACCACCTTATTGAATGAGCAGCGCATGGAGGCAGGTCTGATTCGAATTAAAACCGGGGAATATGTTCAAATTTATGGGTCAGCATTTTTCATTGGAAAGTCCGCAGACAATTCCCTGTGTCTAAGTGATAACAAAGCAATCAGTCGGAAACATGCTGTTATTTATCAGAACAATGGAACTTTTTCCATTATGGACCAGGGTTCCACCAATCACACGTTTCTTCGAGGGGAGATGCTTACACCAAACTGTGAGGCAGAGTTATGCGATGGGGATGTAATCCGGCTTGCAGACGAGGAATTTGAATTCAAGATAGAAGAATAGGAAAAGTAAGAGGAAAAGACGTTGGAAGAATTCATAGAAAATCAGGTAAGAGAAGTAAAAAATGGAATTGGAACAGCCTATGTCCTGGAGAATAATGAACTGTTTTATGACATCGGGTATAAGGTCATGCAGAATCTGGATGAAAGCTGCCTGCTAAAATGCTATCGCTTAAAATACAATGGAAAAATAAAATTAGTCTATTTTACCAGTGAGTATGAAAGCATTGCGCAGATGATTCAACGGTTGACACCAGATGCAGCACAAAACGTGGTGGCACGCATGTATGAGGCTTTCACTCAGATAGAAAATCTTGGATTTTTGGATGTCTCTTACGTAGATAACCGCCTGGACCATATTTTTGTAGACCCAATTACAAACGTAGTCAAAATTATTTATCTTCCGGTTAACATTCCGGGGAGAAAGAAAAATAAAGCTGTTTTTGAGAATGAGATAAAAGCGCAGCTAAATCAGCTGGCAGTAAGCACACCAGCCATGCAGACATCGGTGCAGCCAACGATGCAGGCATCTCCACAGCCAGCACAAAAGATTACGACACCAGTACAGCCGGAAGCACAGAATGTTCAGGTGCCTCCCCAGAGAAATATGGAATGCATCCAGATTCAGTCGCTGGATGGTCAGATTCAATTTCAGGTAGGGCATGGAGATTTTGTGATTGGAAAAAGCAAAGATAGAGTGAACGGTGTCATTATCGGCAATCCGGCGGTCAGTCGTGTGCATTGCAAGATTCTGTATCAAAATGGGACATATTTCATTGTGGATATGGGCAGCTCGAACGGAACCTTTTTAAATGGAAAAAGAGTGTCGGCTACAGAGCCGCTTCCGATTCAGAATGGAAGCAGAATCCGGATTGCAAATATAGAACTTATGGTGCGAGGATAGAAAAATGAGTAAACCATTGATTGTGCTTGTAGATACGGATGAATCCTATCTTGCAACGTTAGAAAATAAATTTTTAGTAGAGTTAGGGGATAAAGCGGAACTCGAAATCATATCAGATTTGCAATATTATGAACAGTTTTTCTCCACACCGGTGACAGCAGAGATTGTAGTTGTGGATGAAAAAATAGATACACATGAGTTGCAAAAACACAATATCCAGAACCTGTTTGTACTTTCTGAAAGCAAGGAAACAGGTGGAACAGAGAATTTAGCTGTATCAAAAGTATTTAAGTATCTTGGTATCCGTGAACTGTACAACGAATTAACCTACAAGAGTGCGGCAAGGCTTGAGGAAGGTGAAAATTCAGAGCGGTCAACACAGGTTATCGCACTGTATTCGGCAGCAGGTGGAACCGGAAAGACAAGTCTCTCCGTCGGATTAGCGGAATGTCTTGCAAGAAAACACAAGCGAATCCTGTATGTAAATACGGAATCCGTTCAGGAATTTTCCTTCTATTTAAAAGATAAAAGTGGAATGCCAAACGATGGTTACCGCGCTATTAAGGAGGATGCGACTCACATTTATCAGAATATCCGTTTTTTCCTGCGAAAAGAGAACTTCACGTATCTGCCTCCGTTTTTATCAACGCTGGATGCAAGAAATCTTTCATTTGATATTTACGCAAAGATTATTTCCGGCGCAAAAGAAAGTGGCGAATATGATTTTATTATTGTGGATATTGAAGCCGGATACGAGCAGAGCAGAATTCAGTTGCTGCAAGAGGCCGACAAGGTAATGTTAATCACGATGCAGGATATTATGTCAACCTGCAAGATGGAATACATGATGCACTGTCTGGATTTTCGGGATCGTGAAAAGTACATGGTCATCATGAACCGGTATGATGCAGAAACTGAAAATGCATACTTACAGTCTGAATTGCAGACGCAGTTCCCGGTAAAGGAATATGTAGATAAAGCGGCAGCAGCCTTAGAAACTGCGGAACAGTTAGCGGGATTAGACGGAATCATCAAAATCTCATACATGTTTATATAGAGGAGTCAGAGATGGAAGAAAAAGCAGTCGTAGTATTTATAAATCAGGAAAGTAAAAAGCAGGTAGATCTTGAAATACCGCTTGAAATTACCGCAAATGATCTGGTACTTGCATTAAATGAGGCATACGGACTTGGAATCGATACCAACGATATTTTTAACTGTTACCTCGTAGCGGAAAATCCAATTGCATTTTTAAGAGGAAATAAGACACTCAAAGAATTCGGAATCCGCAATGGTTCCTACATTATTTATCGGAGAGGCTAAAGATGGAATATCAGTATAAAGTAATTATCAGTAATAGAACAATCTATAAAGAATTTGAAATTCAGTCGGATATGGACAAGGTAAAACTTGGAACAGGGTCTTCCTGCGAATTTCGTCTGAATCCGGAAAACTTTTTCTCGGAGTTCGAGATTGAATTTCGCAAAGAAGGAAAAAAATGGGTGCTAGAGTGTTCGGATGAGATTTATATCAGCAAGGGGGACATGCGGAAGCTCTTATCAACGGATATTGCACATGGAGATGTGCTCTCAATTCGTTATGCCTCCACCGGAAACGAAGTATTTGAACTGCGTTTCTTAATTGATTTTGAGGCAAAGATACCTTTTTATAACTGGTATGTAGAGCTTGGAAACACCATGGATATCGCCACGGATGCAACAGCAGATCTTATTTTAAAAAGCAGATTCAGCAATAACAGTAAGATAAGACTAACTGCAAGCGGCAACACCTATTTATTAGAGGAGATTGTATCCGAGTATGGTGTCTACCTGAACGGAAGAAAGATGCAGCAAAAGACAGCGCTAAAGGATTGTGATTTCTTCTCGGTTGCAGAATTTCACTTTTATTATCGTGACCGAAAAATCTTTTTTGACAGAGAGAATCTTGAGGTTGCAAATGGCGCAATCAAGGAATTAAGTGTGCAAAGCAATCATTTTCGATATCCGCTGTTCAATCGGAATACACGTATTCGAAAGCAGCTTTCGGATGAAAAAATAGAGATTTTAGATGCACCGGCGATTCCAAAGAAACCAGAGAATAACATTGTGTTAACATTGATGCCATCAGTTGCTATGTTAGCGCTGATGGTGGTTGTACGTGGAGTCATGAATCCGTCAGGTGGTTCCTATGTCATCTTCAGTGTCTGCTCCATGGGGTTAGGAATCGTTACGTCAGTATTAGGATTTTTCTCAGGAAAGAAGCAGTATAAAAAAGACTGTGCAGATCGAATCAATAAGTATACCAATTATATTGAAAAGAAAAAGCTGGAGGTATCGACAGACAGGCAAGAGGAATTAGAAAGCTTAAACGAAACTTACTGCAATGTGCAGCAGGATATTGATATCGCAATTCATTTTGACAGACGTCTTTTTGAAAGAACAAGAGAAGATGAGGATTTCCTAAGTATTTATTTGGGACAAGGAACGATTACTTCTAAGCGGCAGATTGATTATAAAAAGCAAGAGCGCCTAGAAGTAGGGGATGAGCTGACAGAGATGCCAGAAAAAATTTATCATCTCTTTGAAAAAATTGACCGTGCACCAATCTGTTCGGATATGAAAAATTCGAATGCAATTGGAATTGTAGGGGAAAAAGAATCCTTATATGGCATGTTTAAAAATATTGTTATCGATATTGCAGTTCGTCATTACTATGGAGATGTAAGAATTTTTATGCTGGTTGATGATGAAAGCAAGTATCGCTGGATTCGTCTTTTACCACACCTTGTAAATGATAGTGGAATTCGAAATATTGTATTCAATAACGAAAGCAAAAACAATATTTTCGAGAGTTTATATCGGGAACTGACTTATCGGGAGCAGTCAGAGGAAATTCCATATTACGGAGTTGTACTTGTAGAAAATGAGTTTGGAATCAAGAATCACCCAATTTCAAGATACATAGAAAGAGCGTCTGAGCTTGGAATGACATTTGTGTTCTTTGAGAGAAGTGTAGAGGAACTCCCACTGCACTGTGATGAGATTATTCAGTTACATTCTGATACCGAAGGAGAAATCTGCAAGTCGGAAGATGGAAACCAGGTGCAAGAATTTGAATACCAGGCAGTGTCAGATCAGCAGGCAGCACAGGTTGTACAAAAGCTGGCACCGGTATATTGTGAAGAAATCAGCCTTGAGAATTCTCTGCGAAAAAATATTACGCTTTACGAGCTGCTTCATATTTTTACAGCGGAGGATTTGGATTTAAAACAGCGTTGGAGTGAATCACAGATTTATAAATCCATGGCAGCACCGTTAGGTGTCAATGCCAAAGATGAAGTTGTGACACTCAATTTGCATGAAAAAGCACATGGTCCTCACGGACTTGTAGCCGGTACGACAGGTTCAGGTAAGAGTGAAATATTACAGAGCTATATTTTGTCTGCCGCAACAATTTTCCATCCTTATGAAATTGGATTTGTGATTATCGATTTTAAGGGTGGTGGAATGGTAAATCAGTTCCGAGACCTGCCACATCTGATAGGTGCAATTACCAATATTGATGGAAATGAGGTACAGCGTTCCTTAAAATCCATCAAGGCGGAATTAATGAAACGACAAAATCTGTTTGCGGAAGCTGGTGTAAACCATATTGATAAGTACATTCAATTATATAAAGAAAAGAAAGTATCAGTTGCGTTGCCACACCTTGTGATTATCGTAGATGAGTTCGCAGAGTTAAAGGCGGAACAGCCAGAGTTTATGAAAGAGTTGATTAGTGCGGCACGTATTGGACGAAGTTTAGGGGTTCACCTGATACTTGCAACACAGAAACCAAGTGGTGTGGTAGATGCCCAAATCTGGTCAAACTCCAAGTTTAAATTGTGTTTGAAAGTACAGTCAAAAGAAGACAGTAACGAGGTGTTAAAGACACCGCTAGCGGCAGAAATCAAAGAGCCAGGACGTGCGTACTTGCAGGTTGGAAATAATGAGATTTTTGAGTTGTTCCAGTCTGCGTATAGTGGGGCGCCGGCAACCATGGAGGAAACCGAAGGTAATAAAGAATTTGGAATCAATCAGCTCAATTTTGCCGGTATGAAAAAGATGGTTTATCAGAAGAAAAAGGCAAAAAGAAAAGATTCCCAGAACAAAAACCAGCTGGATGCAATTGTGGAGTATATCGCGTCCTACTGTGAAAAGGAGCACATAAAAAAATTGCCAAATATCTGTATGCCGCCACTGCCACAGGTGCTTGATTACAAGAACGGCGAGAGAACTGATGCAGAAGAGATTTATGCAACCATTGGTCTTTTAGATGATCCGGATAGACAGCTGCAGGAAGAACTAAGCATCAATGTTACCTCACAAAATTACATGATAATTGGCTCCGCACAATGTGGAAAGACCAATGTATTGCAGACCATTATCCGAAGCATTGCAGAAAATTATACACCACAAGAAGTAAACTTATACATGATTGATTTTGGCTCCATGATTTTAAGAAACTTTGCAGAATTAAATCATTGTGGAGGCGTTGTCTGCGTATCCGATGATGAGAAGCTAAAAAATCTGTTCAAACTTTTGAACACAGAGGTGAAAAAGAGAAAAGAAAAGCTCGCAGAGGCAGGTGTCAGCTCTTTTGTAGCATACAAGGAAGCCGGAAAATCAGATTTGCCACAGATTGTAGTGCTCATTGATAATATGACAGCGTTAAAAGAAATGTATCTTCAGGATCAGGATTATCTGCTGCCACTTTGCAGAGACGGTATTGCAGTAGGTGTTTCCTTTGTTGTTGCAAATGTGCAGACATCCGGAATCGGCTATCGCTATCTAAATAACTTTGAAGGAAGAATGACACTGTTTTGCAATGAGACTTCTGAGTACGGAGTTATGTTTGAAGGTTGTAGAATGAAACTTCCAAATATCCCGGGACGAAGTCTGGTTCAGCGAAACAAGAATACATATGAGTGCCAGATGTACTTGTCGTTTGAAGGAGAAAAAGAGTTTGAGCGAGTACGCGAGATTAAGAAATTTGTGGAAGAGCAGAATGCGAAGTATGCAGGTCAAAAAGCAAAAGTGATTCCAGAAATACCAAAGGAATTAAATGTGGATTATATGCAAAAGGTATATCCAAATTACCAGAAAGAGGGAAATGTGGTACTTGGTCTGGACTACAACACGGTATTACCAAGTGTGCTTGATCTCACCGCAGGTGGAATGCTGACACTTTCCGGTAAAAAGGAAAAAGGAAAAGATGCTTTTGCAAAATATTTTGTGGAATCAATGCTTAAGGAAACATTTGGAGAGACAGAATTATATATTCTAGACGATATGACGCGCAAGTGGGGGGACTATGAATTCCATCCAAACACTGCAGTATATTCCAATACATCAGAGACCATCCAGGCTGTGATTGACGAGATGGATCAAAGAGTGCAGATGCGTTATGAGCAGTTCTCGGAAGGACAATTCGATGCGTTGAAAGAGGAGCCATGGCTGGTACTTGTGGTTGAAAGCTCCGATGCAATCGCAGAGTTAAGTGGAAACAAGCAGGCGATGTCAGCCATCAAGAGCTGGATTGGAAAATACAGAAATATGAAAGTATTTCTCTTGATGTCAAATGTGGAAAATAACAATATTGCATTCAGCGCACCAGATCTGTTAAAGGTTGTGAAAGATAACCGCAGATATCTGATATTCGAAGATGCAAATAATATTAAATTGTGTGACATTTCCATCAGTGTCACAAAGAAGTATGCAAAGCCTCTTGAACCAGGGGAAGCATTCTATGTTCATGAAAATGAATTGACAAAATTAAAGACAGTTACATTAAGTTGATGGAATCTGCTAAAGGGCAGTTTACCATAAAAATTATTTAAGGAGGGCCAGAAGAAATGGCAGTGAACAAAGTTGATTATGAGGTACTTACAAATGGTGTAAGCGTGTACGCTAACCAGGCAGAAGCATTGGACGAGGTAATCCAGGCTTTGGTGAAAATGAATGGAGAATTACAGAATGGTTGGACAAACCAGACTGCAGATGCATTCATTGAAAGATTTGAAGATGAGTACAAACCAGCACTTGAAAACGCAAGAGATGCCGTTCAGAGTATTTCAGACTTCATCCAGAACTACATGCAGAATAGACAGGATGATGATGCACAGGGTGCAGCAGCAGTAAGAGCCTAATTTTATTTGTGTCACCTGCCAGTTTCGGCAGGTGGCCAAGTAACACGAAAAGATTCAAGGGGAAAAAGAATGAGAGACTTTTCAGCAGCAGCGAAAGAAACATTATTGGGTTATGTCGAAGAAGTAACAGCAAGTGGAATATGGGAAAAAATTGGTGATGCAATCGGAGATTGCGGATTAACAGTACAAGGCTGGTTAGAGCAGCTTGGAATATTAACGTGTACACAGGATGTAGAACAGTATTATAAGAAAATACTGGATAAAAATAATACAACAAAAGAAGAAATTGAAGAAATATTTACGAATGTTCAGAAGGTTGATGCAGACTATGTAGAGAAAATATTAGAACTCATGTATGTAGGGAACCTTCTTATAAAATATATAACAGATATGACAGATTCCATTGATCCCGATGGTGGAAAAATAGATGTAGGAAAGCTGACGGAACTGTTAGAGAGTGATAAAGAGGAACTGGAGAAGGCACAGTTAGTGGTCGTAAAAACTTTAGTAGAAGACGATGAACTGGAAGATGCCACGGAGTATGTGGAGGCGGTAGTGTCATATAAATTGACGTATGATGAATTTGAGGCATTATCAGAGGAAGAACAGTTAAACTATTTAGGCAGAGTAGCAGACTGGTTGTTAGCACTCTATCCAAATATTGAATTAGAGGCAGGCAAATACGAAATTAGTGTGCCAATTGGTGCAGATATGGCTGCAACTTACAATGTGACAGTAACTGCATCAGGGGAAACGGGTAATAACAATACCGTTAAAATTACCATGGAAGAACAGCAGATGGTCATAAAATCTGCGTATAAGTTGGATTATAAAAATTTGTCGGCTTCGGTGGATTCGGATGGGGTGAGTGCTGGTACAGATATAAAGAATGGTGAGTTTGTGTTAAAGGGAACATCGGATGGAAATCTATTAGTGAATGGACAAATTTCGAATGGGAAATCAAAAGCGAAAGTTGAAACTGGAACGAATGGTGTGACAAGCAGCATGAAATTTGAGGTGTCAACAGTGTTAGATGATAAGACAAGTGTAAGTTCTTTTATAAAAGTTGATAAGTCAAATAACACAGATATGCCAGGATGGGAACTTATACCCATAGATGTGGAAGAGGAATATTCGGAGCCAATCGAATATAAGATTGATGGTGAAAAAATTGAAGAAGGTGCAATAGTTGCAGTGGTGGCAATAGGTTTGTATGAAATTGTAAAATGGGGAGTTGCGATTGCCACCGCTCCAGAGACGATGGGAGCATCAATAGGCGTAGCAGTAGCAACACCATAAAGATTAAAAAGAGGACAATAATATGAAAAGAAAAAACATTTTTGGAACAATAGTAGGAGTTGTCATCGTAATATGCGTCTTGATGGCAATGGTACAGTTTAAGAAAGAGCAGATTACACAGAAGGACAATGTTACAGTATTACCAGGCGGAGTTACAATCAAAAAGATAGAAGATGATGAAGAGTACGACATCAGTAAAAACTATTATAAAGATTATGATGACACGGGATTAGAAACGTATGTAATAACAACAGTGTTTAATTATGATTCAGAAGAATCATATATAAAGGAAATACGTGAAGCAGACATTTGTGAGTATATATATAAGAATGAAGAAGGATATGTGGATGTAAAAGTCACAGAAAAACAACGAAAAGAATGGCTAAGCACAGCTGAAGAGAATATAAATATAATTCTAAAAAATATGGAGGACGAAGAAAAGTGTAGTTTTGAATTTAAAGAGAAGTACACAATTTTAGAGTCAAAGGTGGAAAAAAATTATTCATTACAAGCATATGCGAAAGATATAATAAATTTACTTTATAATGCTGAGATAATGCAAATATTTTCAGAAACTGAAAAAGAATGGTCAGTAAATGTAATAATAGAAAATATGAGTACAGGAAAGGAACTTGTAAATATTCAATATCCGCAAGAGGATTTAAGGATTGAACCTAATATGTGGAAAGAGTAGAGGATTGAGTTTGTGAAAAAAGATGCAAAAAGTAATATATTAGTGATAGTTGAAAGCATAATAGGAATTATTATTGCGGTATGCATCTTGATGGCGCTAGTGCAGTTAAAAAAGAACAGATTGTCATCGTAATATGTGTCTTGATGGCAATGGTTCAATTTAAGAAGGAACAGATTACGCAGAATGAGAGTGATATTACACAGAAGGACAATGTTACAGTATTACCAGGTGGAGTTACAATCAAAAAGATAGACGATGATGAAGAGTACGACATAAGGAAGGAAAAATGAAAAGAAGAAATATTTTTGGAATAGCAATGGGAATTATCGTCGTGATTTGCATCCTGATGGCAATGGTGCAGTTTAAGAAGGAGCAGATTGCACAAAGTGAGGTTGATGCTGCACAAAAGGAAGATGTTACGGTTTTACCAGGTGGAATCACAATAAAAAAGGTAGACGATGACGAAGATTACGATACTAGCAAGAATTATTACAAGGATTATGATGATACAGGACTGGAAACGTATGTGATATCTGGTGTTTTTTCTGATGAGGAAACATATATAAAAGGGATAAGAGAGGCAGATATATGTGAATACATATACAAGAACGAAGACGGAAATGCAGATGTAAAAGTGACCGAGGAACAAAGGGAAACATGGATAGGCAGTGCAAAAGAAAACATAGAATATGTTTTGGACAAGGTGAAAGACGATGAAGAGAGTAATTTTGAAATAAGTGAAGATTACACGGAATTAAACGTGAAAATAACAAAACAAAGTTCACCATCAGAATTTTTATCAAATGTAGAAGTATTATTATACAATGCGGAAATCATACAGGTTTTTACAGGAGAAAAGGATTGGTCAGTACATTTTATAGTGCAAAATATGAACACAGGATATGAATTGGTAAATGTACAGTATCCACAAGAAGGATGGAATATTGACGAAGATACCTGGGATGAGTAAGGAAAGTAGAATGAAAAGAAAGAATATTTTTGGAATTGTAATGGGAATTATCGTCGTGATTTGCATCCTGATGGCAATGGTGCAGTTTAAGAAGGAGCAGACTGCACAAAGTGAGGTTGATGCTTCACAAAAGGAAGATGCTACGGTTTTACCAGATGGAATCACAATAAACAAGGTAGAAGATGACGAAGATTATGATATAAGTAAAAATTATTACAAAGATTATGATGATACAGGACTGGAAACATATGTGGTATCTGGTGTTTTTTCTGATGAAGAATCATATATAAAAGAAATAAGGGAAGCAGGTATATGTGAATACATATACAAGAACGAAGATGGATATGCGGATGTAAAAGTAACAGAGGAACAAAGAAAAAGGTGGATAGAATCAGCGGAACAAAGCATAGAAAAAATCCAAAAAAATTTAGAAGGAGAGGAAATGTGTAGTTTCGAGTTTAATGACGATTATACAGTCTTAGAGTCGGATATTTCAAAAAAATATTCAGTAAAAAGTTATACATCTGACATATTTACATTAATATATGACGCAGAAATTATGCAAGTATTTTCAGGGAGAGATGATTGGTCTGTGAATATAGTGATTAGAAATGTAAACACAGGTTATGAGCTTGTAAATATTCAGTTTCCGCAAGAAGAATTAAATATAACACCAGATACCTGGGATGAGTAAGGAAGGTAGAATGAAAAGAAAGAATATTTTTGGAATTGTAATGGGAATTATCGTCGTGATTTGCATCTTGATGGCAATGGTACAGTTTAAGAAAGAACGGATTACACAGAAGGACAATGTTACAGTATTACCAGGTGGAGTTACAATCAAAAAGATAGAAGATGATGAAGAGTACGACATCAGTAAAAATTATTATAAGGATTATGATGATACGGGATTAGAGACGTACGTGATAACAGCGGTATTTGATTATGATTCGGAGACAGAATATATAAAAGAGATACGTGATGCGGATATTTGTGAGTATATATATAAAAATGGAGATGGAAATGCAGAAATAAAGGTTACAGGTAAACAAAGAAAAAAATGGTTAGAAGGGGCAAAAAAAAATATAGATAACGTTTTAGAACGTATGGAAAAAGAGGATATGTGCAATTTTATGGTGGATGAGGATTACGAAAGATTAACAGTTAAAATGACAAAACAATATTCCCCCCAAACTTTTTATGAGGATGTTAAGAGTGTGCTTTATAATGAGGAAATTGTGCAAGTGTTTTCAGGAGTAGAAGATTGGTCGGTACATTTTATAGTGGAGAATATGAATACAGGATATGAATTAGTAAATGTACAATATCCACAAGAAGGGTGGAATATTGACGAGGATACCTGGGATGAATAAAGGACAATAAAATAATATGAAAAGAAAAACATTTTTGGAACAATAGTAGGAGTTGTCATCGTAATATGCATCCTGATGGCAATGGTGCAGTTTAAGAAGGAGCAGATTGCACAAAGTGAGGTTGATGCTGCACAAAAGGAAGATGTTACGGTTTTACCAGACGGAGTTGCCATAAAAAAGGTAGACGATGATGAAGATTATGATACAAGCAAAAATTATTATAAAGATTATGATGATACAGGACTGGAAACATATGTGATATCTGGTGTTTTTTCTGATGAAAAGACATACATAGAGGAAGTAAGAGAAGCGAATATATGTGAGTATATATATATAAATGCAGATGGAAATGCAGATATAAAAGTGACAGAGGAACAAAGAGAAGAATGGTTAAAGAATGCAAAGAAAAATATTGAGGTTATATTAGACCGAACTGAAGAAGAGAGTATGTGCGAATTTAAGTTCAATCAAGACTATACGGTTCTAGAATCCAGTGCTGATAAAGAATATTCAGGGCGAACATATGTAGAGGATTTGATGAATTTAATTTACAATGCAGAAATTGAGCAGATATTTTCAGGAGCAGAGGATTGGTCAATAAATATAATTATAAGAAATATGCGTACAGGATTTGAAATCATAAATGTTAATTATCCACAGGAAGAGATAAGTGTAAAAGGGAGTCTGTGGGACGAATAGGGAAAAAATGAAAAGAAAGAATATTTTTGGAATAGCAATAGGAATCATCGTCGTGATTTGCATCCTGATGGCAATGGTGCAGTTTAAGAAGGAGCAGACTGCACAAAGTGAGGTTGATGCTTCACAAAAGGAAGATGCTACGGTTTTACCAGGTGGAATCACAATAAACAAGGTAGAAGATTATGATACAAGCAAGAATTATTACAAAGACTATGATGATACAGGACTGGAAACATATGTGATATCTGGTGTTTTTTCTGATGAAAAGACATATATAGAGGAAGTAAGAGAAGCGAATATATGTGAATATATATATATAAATAAAGATGGATATGCGGATGTAAAAGTTACAGAAAAACAAAGAAAAGAGTGGGTAAGAACTGCAGAAGAGAAGATAAACAAGATTCTTGAAAAAACAGCTGATGAAGAAAAATGTAATTTTAAGTTTAATGAAGATTATACAGTTTTGATGTCCGAGGTACAAAGTCAATACACATTACAAACATATGCGGAGGATATGGTAAGTTTAATTTATAATGCAGAAATAATTCAAATATTTTCAGAAAACAAGGAAACGTGGTCTGTAAATGTAGTGATAGAAAACATGGACACGGGAAAGGAACTGGTAAATATTCAATATCCACAAGAAGATTTAAACCTTGAAGCAGACATGTGGGACGAATAAGGAAGGAAAAATGAAAAGAAGAAATATTTTTGGAATAACAATGGGAATTATCGTCGTGGTATGCATCCTGATGGCAATGGTGCAATTTAAGAAAGATCAGGCAAACATTGCACAGAAGGAAAATGTTACCGAGTTGCCAGGTGGCATTACAATAAGAAAGCTAGATGATGACGAAGATTATGATATCAGTAAAAATTATTATAAGGATTATGATGACACTGGATTAGAGAAATATGAGATAACGAAAATTTTTGACTATGATTCGGAAGCAGAATATATAAAAGAAGTGCGTGAGGCAAATATTTGCGAATACATATATAAGAATGAAGATGGAAATATAGAGGTAAAGGTTACAGAGAAACAAAGAAAAAAGTGGTTGAAGATAGCAAAGAATAATATCAATCAAGTTATAGAACGGGTAAAAAAGGATGAAGAAAGCGATTTTGAAATAGGTGATGATTATAAAGAATTAAATGTGAAAGTAACAAAGCAATGTTCAGCACAAGAATTTTTAGCAAATGTTAATGCTGTAACATATAATGAGGAAATCATGCAGGTTTTTTCAGGTGAGAAAGATTGGTCAGTGCATTTTGTAGTACAAAATATGAATACAGGATATGAATTGGTAAATATTCAATTTCCGCAAGAAACATGGAGTATAACACCAGACATGTGGGACGAATAAGGAAAGGTGAAAAAAGATGGAACATAAAATATGGGATGGCAGGGCGCAGATTAACCTGTCGGACAGCTTTAAAATAGCGACGGTTGGTGAAAAAAGAAAGATGTATGGAATGAGAAAAGAATTACCCAAATTCATGATGGTTGACAGGGAAAATCATGTGGTAATCAATGCAGTAACAGTCGAGCAAAAGGAACAAAAAGAGTTAAGTATAGAAAAAGAAGCGCAGGCGCTAAACTACATGTATACAAGAACTGTTCCGGGGTACAAGTGCCGTGGAATTTACAAAAAAGTAATTGACCAGCATGAGGTATGTGTGATTCAGTACACATCCTACACGATAGAAGATACATTGTTCACGATGGTACTTTTGCAAAAGGAGGGAGAAAATGTGAATTTGCTGCAATGTATCTGTAAAAATGGACAAGTGCCGGAATGGCATCCGGTTTTCCGTGATATTGTAGAAAAGATTCAATTCAAGAAAGAGGAGGCATCAGCATGACAAAAGAGGAATGCAGAAATGAAATTACAAGAAATCAGCAGTTAATAGCGCAGTACAATGGACAGATTGCAACACTCCAGCGCGAGATACAGGAGCTCCAGACCACACAATCCAAAGTCGAGGGATTACAATCAAATCTGTCAGGGTGTAAGTCGTCTAGTGTAACGAAATTGGCTTCCACAAGTGGACTTGGAAAAATCAATGATAAGATTGTGAATGGGTTTTATGAGGGAATGGATAACCTGTTCAATGGAAACCGGTATACATCAGTAAGCAATGGACTTGATACAGCCATAGCACGTGTTGCAAGTGAAATCGCAAAGAAAAACGGTGAGATTGCAACGTGTCAGCAGAATATCGCATCCTGCAACAGTAGAATCGATCAGATGAATGGTGAAATTTCAAGAATTGAGGCAGAGGAAGCGGCAGAACGGGAAAGACAAGAGAGAGAAAGACAAGAGCGGGAGAAAGCAGAACGAGAAAGAAAAGAACGCGAAAGAAAAGAAAAAGCAAAAACAACGTCAAAGACTAAGAAGAAAAAATAACATCAGGAGGAAAAGAAGATGGCGGGAAGCGAATTAAAGATTGAGGATGAATATATCACATCTATGGCAACATTTTTAAAGCAAAGGGCAACAAATTTGCAAGATGCAATTGACAGTTACCTTGATATTTTAGCAAATATCAGACAGGATGCAATAAAAAAAGGTGATACGGCAGAGGCATTAGATACGTTTATTTCTTATGCAAAGAATTTATCGAATGTGGTTTCATCACTGGGCGAGACAGCAGAATCTACATGTACAAAATTTTTAGATGAAATAGATGAAAAAGACGAATACTTATTTGAAAAAGGAGAATAAAAATGGCATTAAAAAATATAATATACGATGGCGGCGGAGATTCAGGCATGTATGAAATAGACCCAGATGTGTTACAGACGCATATTGAGGAACTTGAGAAATTACAGACACAGTGGGAAAATACAGTAGAGACAGCACCAGATGTAGGAGAGTGTGGTGGAAGTACTATTATTCAGATAGAAGAAATGGGAAATATGTTTCAGAGGATGCAGGACGCATACGTGTTATTATTGAAAAATACCATTTCTTATATGAAGAACAGAAAAGATTCTGTTGAGACGAAAGAAACAAGTGCAACAAATAAAGTGCAGGAAAAATAATAAAAGTAAGGAAAGGACAAAAGATACCAATGCTAAGAGATTTTTCAGACGCAGCAAAACAAAAGCTTTTAAAGTACGTAGACGAAGTAACACCAACCGGTACATGGGATAAGATAAAAGACATTTTTGGTGACTTTGGACTGACCGTGCAAAGCTGGCTGGGACAGCTCGATATTCAAAAGTATGTCGATGACGTAGACACTTACCATAAGAAAATATTTGACAGGAAAGATACCACAGCCAAACAGATTGAACAGATTTTTTCGAGTGTGCAGGAAGTGGATACCAGATACATAAACGTAGTAAGCAGCCAGATTACCTGCGGCAATAACATCGTAAAATTAATCAACGACCTGGCCAATACCATAGATCCAAATGGCGGAAACATGGATATGGGAAGGATGAAAGGTGTTTTAGATGCAGATGTAGAAAACCTCAAAGATGCCGAGGCAACTGTGGAAAAGCCCGTCGAAGAAAAGATGCTTGGAACCGAGGCAGAAGGCTGTATGAACAGTGAAGATCCGGTAAACTTAAGTACCGGAAACTTCATTTATGAACATGAAGACCTAAAAATCGCAGGAGAGATTCCGTTATCGTTCCACCGGTATTATAACTCAAAAGACAGCAGAACAGGTGTTCTGGGAAACTGCTTTTTACATAATTACCAGATTGCCCTTGAAAAAGAAGAAAACGGAACCATCGGGGTACGGCTCGCGGATGGACAGATTAACTACCATGACAGAAATGAGAAAGAAGAGTACACTGCAAGAAACACGCCGCTTGAATTCCTGAAAGAAACCGAAAAAGGGTATTTCCTCGTGCATCCGGGGCAGGAGAAGATATCCTTTGACCGGGAAGGAAAGATGCTGCGGAAAGAAGATGTAAATGGAAGAGGCATCTCTTTTTCCTATTATGAAGACGGAAAGTTAGAAAAAGCCACAGCGGATAACGGAAGCAGTCTGACTTACTGTTATAATGAAAAAGGACAGCTTGAAAAAGTAACCGACCACACCGGAAGAAGTGTGCGCTTACAGTACCAGGAGGAGACACTAAAGAAAGTGACAACAGCATCCGGGGCAGAGTACACTTATACCTATGGGGAAAACGGAAGAATCACGGAAGTTGAAAATGCCCGTCATGTCACACCCGTAAAAAATACCTATGACAAAAGATTCCGTATCATCCACCAGGAGTTCCCGGACGGTGGAACAATGGAGTTTTCCTACGATGACAAAAACCGCCGCGTTACACTCACAGAGCGCAACGGCAGCAAAATCATCCACGTGCATGATGACCGTTACCGCAATACAGAAACCATCTACGAGGATGGAACCAAAGAGCGTTACCTTTATAATGACAAAAACCAGTGCATCAGCAGAACAGACCGTCTTGGCAGAACGACAAGAATGGCGTACGATAACCGCGGAAACCTCACCCAGACCGTGGATGCCCTAAAGCGCAGGGTCAATTACACCTATGATGCAGACTGCCATCTGGTCAGTGTCAGCATCAACGGAAAAGAACGCTTAAAAAATCACTATGATGCAAAAGGAAATCTGACCGGAACAGAAAACCTGTATGGAAATAAAGTCATCATCAAAAACGATGAGGCAGGAAGACCACGGGCAGTCACCTATGCGGACGGAAGCTTTTTCGAAATCGGCTATGATGACAAAGGAAACATTGTCCGGTTAACAGATGCTGCCGGAGGCGTGACAACCTACGGTTATGATGCCTTAAACCGTGTGACAGAAACCGTGGATGCCAATCAGAACGCAACACGTTATACCTATGATGCAGCCGACCGGATCACAACGGTAACCGATGCCATGGGAAACCAGAGAGCCTACACCTACAATGCGGGCGGAAAAATCACGGCAATCCGGGATTTCGATGGAAATAAGGAAGGATTTGCCTACAACCCGCTTGGAAAAGTAGAGACCTACACCGACAAAGAAGGACATACGGTACAGTTTACCTACGACAGGATGTGGAACATTCGTTCCGTCACAGCACCGGACCAGGGAAAACAGGAATACTTCTATGACAAAGACAACCGTCTTGTGAAACAGGTACTTCCGATGGGCGGTGTGGTAACCTATGCCTATGATGCAGCCGGAAACCGGACCGGAATGACAGACCCGGAAGGAAATACCACCCATTACCGTTATGATGCCGCAAACCGTCTGACGGAAGTGACGGAGCCGGACGGTGCAAAGACAGCGTATGAATACGACAGGGAAGGAAACCTGGTCAAAGAGACCAATGCCTGCGGTCAGGTGACATGCTATACCTATGATGATTTAGGAAGAAGAACCAGTGTCACAGATGCGGCAGGAGCAACGACCAGTGTCTTCTACAACGAGCTCGGAAAAGCGGAGCGTATCTGTTATCCAAACGGAAGCAGCACCGTTTATACGTATGAAAAAGGTGGAAGACTAAAGAGTGTGCGTTACCCGGATGGAGCAGGAGAACACTACGGCTATGATGCCAAAGGAAACCTCACGGAGCGCATCACCACGGCAGGGGAACGTTACCACTATGGTTATGACAGCCTTGACCGTATCATCTCCATCCAGAATCCATCCGGAGGGGCAGCACACTTTACCTATGATGCATTAGGACGTGTCACGAAGGCAGAAGATGAGAATGGGAATACCACGTGTTACGAATACACCCCGAACGGAAACCTTGCAAAAGTAACGGATGCTTTAGGAAATGAGACCTTCTACCAGTACGATGCGATGGGACACCTGACACAGAGCAGCTGTACCGGAGCAAATGGGGAAGAACCACAGAATACCACCTATACCTGGGATAAGGAAGGCCATGTGCTGGCAGTGACAGATCCGCTTGGAGATGTGGAGCGCTACACCTATGACCCGGCTGGAAGAATGAAAGCGAAGGTGGATAAAGATGGCTATGAAACTACCTTCCGTTATGGAAAAGACGGCCAGGTCGAAGAAATCCGTTATGCAGACGGAAGAACCGTATCCTTAACGTATAATGCCATCCGCCAGTTAGAGGAAGTAAAAGACTGGCTCGGCACAACCAGGATTGCCATGGATGAGGCAGGACGGGTATCTTCTGTCACAGACCCATACGGAAAAACGGTCGGGTATGAATGGGGAAGCATGGGAGAAAGAACATCCGTTCTCTACCCGGATGGAAGAAAAGCGGCATATGAATATAACGAAGCGATGCAGCTCACCGCCATGAAACTCATATCAAACGGGGCACAGGAGAAAACAATCCGGTACTGCTACGATGAAGCAGGAAGACTGACCGGAAAGCAGTTCCCTGGGGGAAACCGCACGGACTACCGCTACAACGGAGCCGGAAAAGTCGAAGAGATCCTACATACGGGAGCAGACTTTACAGAACGTTACCACTACGGTTATGATGTCATGGGAAATAAAATCACGGCAGAAAAGGAAAGACCAGACCTGCCGGAAGACAGTGGAAGCTTTTCCTATGGTTATGATGAATTAAACCGCCTGATCCATGTATCGCAGAATGGAAAAACACTCCGCTCCTACAGATATGATGCCTTTGGAAACCGAAGCAGCAAGACCGAGTACCAGACGGCAGGCGAACTGGTGACAACCTACCGTTACAACACGAAAAACCAGCTGATGCAGGAGACAACTGCAAACGAAACCAAAGACTATGCATACGACAACAGAGGAAACCTGTTAACCGTAACAAGCGGGGAAGAAGTCTTAAAGGCATACGGATTTGATGCAGCAAACCAGATGGAAAGTTCCATGGGAATGACAGACGGAACCATCCAAAAGGCAGTCTATCAGTACAACGGATTAGGCCACAGAATGGGACAAAGCATTGCAACAGGGGATGCAGCCCCGGCCCGGACCATCCGTTATACCTTAGATCTGACCCGTCAGTACCATAACCTCCTGCAGAAGACAGGAAGCGGCCCGGACCAGACTTACTTCTGGGATGGCAATGTCGCAGGAATGGAAGAAGAAGGAAGAGACCACTTCTACTTCCAGGATGACTTAGGAAGTCCGATGCGCTTAACCGATGAGACAGGAAGAAGTGAGGAAGCCTACGGATTTGACGAATTCGGTAATAACATCCGGACGGCAAAAGATATCTTTCAAGACTCCATGCAAAGCTTCGGCTTTACCGGTTATCAGATGGACAGCGCAGGAGGCCTCTACTTTGCCCAGGCAAGACGCTATGATGCCGGAGCAGGAAGATTTGTCAGTGAGGACTTCCTGAAAGGACATATCGCAGTACCATACACGATGAACCATTACAACTACTGCTGGAACAGACCGATGGATTTGGTGGATTTGAATGGTATGTGGCCGACAGCAGGAGTGACGAGTGATTTGGTAGGAAGGCTGAATCCAGTTGAAAGTACAGAGGAGAAAATGGAAAGCGACAGGGAGAAATCATTTGAATTCGAAGAAAATAAATATTTTAATGAAACAAATTCGGTAGGGTATATTATAGATGGTTCCAAGATAGCAAATGAGGGGATGGAGAAATTACTTATAAAGGGATGCAATGATGCGGTACGTCCTAATAATATAGGAGCAGGAACTTGGAGTAGGATTGTTACTGAAGATGTTGAAAGTATTTCAAGGACAACGTCTAAATTACGAGGTGGATTAGAGGGGATTGGAAAAGCTTTTACTATAGTTACAACTGCAGTTGACGTATGTAGTGATGTTACAGAAAATTATAAAAATAATGCAGGATGGGAGGAATATATTGCAGATATAGGTGTTGATGTAGGATTTGTTGCGATTGGTGCACTAATTGGAAGTATAGTCCCAGGACCAGGAACATTGGTAGGAGCAGCAGTGGCTTTAATAATAGGTTTAATATATTATGGGGTAACAGAGGTGTTAGCATATAAGGGAAAAAGTTTAAAGGATTGGGCAAAACAAGGTTTAAAAAATGGATTAGAGATTTTTTCAAATTGGATAACCAATACGCTGGATAATTCAGAAGAAAAGAAAATGTGTTTGGCAGCGGAATAATAAATTAAGGAGGTTAAAATGTTAATTTCGATAAAAGAGAAACCATATATTGTAGAAAAAAAATTAGAAAAAATGAATTCAATTCGCTATAAAGGAAAATTATATCAAATTGAAAAAAAGAAGGATAAGTGGATTATTAAGATGACAAGAGGAGGTGGACGGTATAATAATACATTTAAATGGGAGATAAATGTGGAAAATGAAAAGTTAGATATAAAAATGAAAAAGACATTTGATTCTGTTTTAAGTAGAGCAATCATTATTTTTCTGGAAATAGTGTTTGTACTGTTTTTCTTTTTTTTATTGATTAGTTTTTGTGGTAATGTGATACAAAAAGGAGTTATAGATAATAGCATAATAATTGGTATGTTCATGAGCATTGTAATTATAATTATCTGTACATGGTATACGTTTCATACATCAAATCAGTATTTAGAAAAGGAAGTAAAGATATTTTTAGATGAAATGTTAAAAAATAAAGAGATAAGATAACAATGGCAGAAAATTATGTTGGAAAAACAGTGGTTGCAAATTTATTCAGAGGATTTGAAGAAGTTATAAAAAAACAGAAATGGAAGATCAGATAAGGACTAGATACCAATGCTAAGAGATTTTTCAGAAACAGCAAAAAAAAAATTTTTAAAGTATGTAGATGAAGTAACAGCAACCGGTACATGGGATCAGATAAAAGATTTCTTTGGTGACATTGGACTGACCGTGCAAAGCTGGCTGGGGCAACTCGACATTCAGAAGTATGTAGATGACGTAGACACTTATCATAAGAAAGTGCTGGACAAAAATAACACCACAGCCAGGCAGATCGAAGAGATTTTTTCCAATGTACAGGCAGTTGATACCAGATACTTAAGCATCGTAAGCAGCCAGGTTACCTGCGGAAATAACATCATAAAATTCATCAATGACCTTGCCAGCACCATTGATCCAACTGGTGGAAACATGGATATGGGAAGGATGAAGGGGGTTTTAGATGCAGATGTAGAGAACATCAAAGATGCCGAGGCAACTGTGGAAAAGACCATCGAGGAAAAGATGCTTGGAACCGAGGCAGAAGGCTGCATGAACAGTGAAGATCCGGTAAACCTAAGTACCGGAAACTTCATTTATGAACATGAAGACTTAAAAATCGCAGGAGAGATTCCGTTATCGTTCCACCGGTATTACAACTCCAAGGACAGCAGGACGGGTGTTCTAGGTAACTGCTTTTTACATAATTACCAGATTGCCTTAGAAAAAGAAGAAAACGGAACCATCGGGGTGCGTCTTGCAGACGGACAGATTAACTACCATGACAGAAATGAGAAAGAAGAGTACACTGCAAGAAACACGCCGCTTGAATTCCTAAAGGAAACTGAAAAAGGGTATTTCCTCGTGCATCCGGGGCAGGAGAAGATATCCTTTGACCGGGAAGGAAAGATGCTGCGGAAAGAAGATGTAAATGGAAGAGGCATCTCTTTTTCCTATTATGAAGACGGAAAGTTAGAAAAAGCCACAGCGGATAACGGAAGCAGTCTGACTTACTGTTATAATGAAAAAGGACAGCTTGAAAAAGTAACCGACCACACCGGAAGAAGTGTGCGCTTACAGTACCAGAATGAAACACTAAAGAAAGTGACAACAGCATCCGGGGCAGAGTACACTTATACCTATGGGGAAAACGGAAGAATCACGGAAGTTGAAAATGCCCGCCATGTCACACCCGTAAAAAATACCTATGACAAAAGATTCCGTATCATCCACCAGGAGTTTCCGGACGGTGGAACAATGGAGTTTTCCTACGATGACAAAAACCGCCGCGTTACACTCACAGAGCGCAACGGCAGTAAAATCATCCACGTGCATGATGACCGTTACCGCAATACAGAGACCATCTACGAGGATGGAACCAAAGAGCGTTACCTTTATAATGACAAAAACCAGTGCATCAGCAGAACAGACCGCCTGGGCAGAACGACAAGAATGGCGTATGATAACCGCGGAAACCTCACCCAGACCGTGGATGCCCTAAAGCGCAGGGTCAATTACACCTACGATGCAGACTGCCATCTGGTCAGTGTCAGCATCAATGGAAAAGAACGCTTAAAAAATCACTATGATGCAAAAGGAAATCTGACCGGAACAGAAAACCTGTATGGAAACAAAGTCGGTATCAAAAACGATGCGGCAGGAAGACCACGGGCAGTCACCTATGCGGACGGAAGCTTTTTCGAAATCGGCTATGATGACAAAGGAAATATTGTCCGTTTAACAGATGCTGCAGGAGGCGTGACAACCTACGGTTATGATGCCTTAAACCGTGTGACAGAAACCGTGGATGCCAATCAGAACGCAACACGTTATACCTATGATGCAGCCGACCGGATCACAACGGTAACCGATGCCATGGGAAACCAGAGAGCCTACACCTACAATGCGGGCGGAAAAATCACGGCAATCCGGGATTTCGATGGAAATAAGGAAGGATTTGCCTACAACCCGCTTGGAAAAGTAGAGACCTACACCGACAAAGAAGGACATACGGTACAGTTTACCTACGACAGGATGTGGAACATTCGTTCCGTCACAGCACCGGACCAGGGAAAACAGGAATACTTCTATGACAAAGACAACCGTCTTGTGAAACAGGTACTTCCGATGGGCGGTGTGGTAACCTATGCCTATGATGCAGCCGGAAACCGGACCGGAATGACAGACCCGGAAGGAAATACCACCCATTACCGTTATGATGCCGCAAACCGTCTGACGGAAGTGACGGAGCCGGACGGTGCAAAGACAGCGTATGAATACGACAGGGAAGGAAACCTGGTCAAAGAGACCAATGCCTGCGGTCAGGTGACATGCTATACCTATGATGATTTAGGAAGAAGAACCAGTGTCACAGATGCGGCAGGAGCAACGACCAGTGTCTTCTACAACGAGCTCGGAAAAGCGGAGCGTATCTGTTATCCAAACGGAAGCAGCACCGTTTATACGTATGAAAAAGGTGGAAGACTAAAGAGTGTGCGTTACCCGGATGGAGCAGGAGAACACTACGGCTATGATGCCAAAGGAAACCTCACGGAGCGCATCACCACGGCAGGGGAACGTTACCACTATGGTTATGACAGCCTTGACCGTATCATCTCCATCCAGAATCCATCCGGAGGGGCAGCACACTTTACCTATGATGCATTAGGACGTGTCACGAAGGCAGAAGATGAGAATGGGAATACCACGTGTTACGAATACACCCCGAACGGAAACCTTGCAAAAGTAACGGATGCTTTAGGGAATGAGACCTTCTATCAGTATGATGCCATGGGACACCTGACACAGAGCAGCTGTACCGGAGTAAATGGGGAAGAACCACAGAATACCACCTATACCTGGGATAAGGAAGGCCATGTGCTGGCAGTGACAGACCCGCTTGGAGATGTGGAGCGCTACACCTATGACCCGGCTGGAAGAATGAAAGCGAAGGTGGATAAAGATGGCTATGAAACATCCTTCCACTATGGAAAAGACGGACAGGCAGAAGAAATCTGCTATGCAGACGGAAGAACCGTATCCTTAACGTATAATGCCATCCGCCAGTTAGAGGAAGTAAAAGACTGGCTCGGTACAACAAAGATCGCCATGGATGAGGCAGGACGGGTATCTTCTGTCACAGACCCATACGGAAAAACGGTCGGGTATGAATGGGGAAGCATGGGAGAAAGAACGGCAGTTCTCTACCCGGATGGAAGAAAAGCAGCATATGAATATAACGAAGCGATGCAGCTGACCGCCATGAAACTCATATCCAATAAGGAACAGGAGAAAACAATCCGGTACCGCTACGATGACGCCGGAAGACTGACCGGAAAGCAGTTCCCGGGAGGAAACCGCACAGACTACTGCTACAACGGAGCCGGAAAAGTCGAAGAAATCTTACATACGGGAGCAGACTTTACAGAACGCTACCGCTACGGTTATGATGTCATGGGAAATAAAATCACGGCAGAAAAGGAAAGACCAGGTCTTCCGGAAGACAGTGGAAGTTTTTCCTATGGTTATGATGAATTAAACCGCCTGATCCATGTATCGCAGAATGGAAAAACACTCCGCTCCTACGGATATGATGCCTTTGGAAACCGAAGCAGCAAGACCGAGTACCAGACGGCAGGCGAACTGGTGACAACCTACCGTTACAACACGAAAAACCAGCTGATGCAGGAGAACGATGCACATGGAACCAAAGACTATACCTATGACCACAGGGGAAACCTGTTATCCGTAACAAGCGGGGAAGAGGTTTTAAAAGCATACGGGTTTGATGCAGCAAACCAGATGAGCAGTTCCATGGGAAGGACAGACGGAACCATCCAAAAGGCAGTCTATCAGTATAACGGATTAGGTCACAGAATGGGACAACGCATTGCAACAGGGGATGCAGCCCCGGCCCGGACCATCCGTTATACCTTAGATCTGACCCGTCAGTACCATAACCTCCTGCAGAAGACAGGAAGCGGCCCGGACCAGACTTACTTCTGGGATGGCAATGTCGCAGGAATGGAAGAAGAAGGAAGAGACCACTTCTACTTCCAGGATGACTTAGGAAGTCCGATGCGCTTAACCGATGAGACAGGAAGAAGTGAGGAAGCCTACGGATTTGACGAATTCGGTAATAACATCCGGACGGCAAAAGATATCTTTCAAGACTCCATGCAAAGCTTCGGCTTTACCGGTTATCAGATGGACAGCGCAGGAGGCCTCTACTTTGCCCAGGCAAGACGCTATGATGCCGGAGCAGGAAGATTTGTCAGTGAGGACTTCCTGAAAGGACATATCGCAGTACCATACACGATGAACCATTACAACTACTGCTGGAACAGACCGATGGATTTGGTGGATTTGAATGGTATGTGGCCTAGTTTGAAGGACATCGGGAAGGGGATTAAAAATGCGGCAAGCAGTGTGGGAGAGTTTGTTTCTGACCATAAACAGCAAATAACAGGTGGGTTAATAATTGCTGGATCTGTAGTAGCAGCGGGAGCAGTATCATGCATCCCTGTTGTTGGAACTGTGGCGGCGGGAGCAATTTTGGGAGCAGGAATTGACGCAGGAATGCAATGTGCAATTAATGGAGAAATAAATGCAAAAGAGGTTGTTGTTTCAGGAGTTGTAGGGGGAATCCTGAGTTTTGTTCCTGGTGCAGCTTCAGGATTAACAAATTTAATGACAAATATTGGAACAAGTACAATTAGAAAAACTCTTATTACAGGAGCAATTGAAGCAGGTTCGAATGCTGTTATAGGAAGTGCAACATCTGTTATAACAGATGTATGGGCAAATGGAAAAAAGATAAATGATGAATCTGTTTGGGAAAGAGCGGCTATTAATGGAATGGTAGCAGCTGGTGGAAGTGTTATATCCTCTATTTTTAACAACACTATTGGAAAGAGTATTTCTGACAGAATTCTGAAAAATAAGATTAGTGAAGATGTATACAGGCATTCTGCAAGGTCACAAGATTATGATATGGGAGCGTTAGCTGCATGGAAAAATTCGAGTGCAAATGTTTACAAAAACATTAAGGATGTTTGGACTAATGTGAAAAATTGGTATGATATCAATTTGAATTGGATAACGAATGTTGGAACACAGATAGTTTCTAATAATTTGACTCAGAAGTGTAGTTTGAATGATGAGGAGGAAAAATGACAAATTTTATATACATTTTTATGATTGTGACACTTATAGGTATAGGTGTTGGTATAAAAGCATTCAATAGCGAAGACAGTGATACGGGAACAACAATTAAAAATATTCCAAATGGATGGAAAAGAGTTTTGCTGATTGGAAAGAATGTTCAAAAAACGGACATTCTAATGCTAATTGGAACAATTATTTATTTGTTGTTTACAATTGGAGTGATCAGTATTTATCTATTTGCAAGTCATGAAATAAAAGTTGATTTGCAATATATATTGTGTGCGGCATTTCTTGTGATGTTGTTTTTGGAAATATTTATTGTGGTATCAGTTGCTTATAGAGAGAAAAAGAATGATATAAAGCAAATGCATGTGCACGAAAACGTTTATGTGTCACACAAAGAAAAAGATATTGAATGTGAAGTGTTTTCGAAATATGTTATTTCATCAAACAAACGATTAAAGGCGGTAAAGGGAAACGTATATATTTTTCCGGCGACATTATTTCATGAAATTGATGTGGAGGGAAATATATTTAGAGAGACATCCAAAGGAATAGAATATTTATCTAATGTAGGTGCGTATAAAAACATGGCAGAGCAATTAGCAGATGAAGGTTATCAGGTGATTCGTTTTGAGACAAAGAGTATAGCAGACATAAGCCTATCACTTGAAGAATTATTAAGTAAACTTGTAAATGTTATAAATAATATTCAATGTGAAACAGGAGAATACCCGATATACTTGATTGGTCATAGCATCACATGCAATATTTTATTATTGCTACAAAAAAAGATAGATACGCAAGGGATTGTACTATTATTTGGTGGTGGAGAGACCGGAAAACAGAGGATTATATCTAGGTGTAGACTCGATAGTTTCGGTAGAATCAAAAAAGTTCGGGAAAAGGAGGTAGAACGGGAGTATGAAAAGATAGAGTCATTGATCCAAAAAGGCAATGTAGTCACGGCATATGGGGAACTGTTTAATAGAGAATCAGAATTTTGGATTTCAATTTTATCGGAAATAGAAAAGCCAATTCTGTGTATATCTGCTGAAGTTGATTGGAATTATAATGGCGAAGAAATAACTAAAAAGGTACATAATCAGAACGTAATATTTAAAATATTACCAGATGTAGATGCTACAATGAGACGAGGTTTTAGAAATCATTTGGCAATTAATAATTTGACGTATATGGGATATCTGAATCAAAAAGGGATAAAGAAACCTGAGGAGGGAAAGGATATACCATGGTATATGGAAGATATTGGAAAAGAAATCATTGTATATATGGATGCTTGTAAAAAGGAAGAATTATTATAATTACCGATAAAACATTTCTGGGATGGCAATGTTGCCGGAATGGAAGAAGAAGGAAGAGACCACTTCTACTTCCAGGATGACTTAGGAAGCCCGATGCGCTTAGCAGATGAGGCAGGAAGAAGTGAGGAAGCCTACGGATTTGATGAATTCGGTAATGACATCCGGACTGCAAAAGATATCTTTCAAGACTCCATGCAAAGCTTTGGCTTCACGGGTTATCAGATGGACAGCGCAGGAGGATTGTATTTTGCACAGGCAAGACGCTATGATGCCGGAGCAGGAAGATTTGTCAGTGAGGACTTCCTGAAAGGACATATCGCAGTACCATACACGATGAACCATTACAACTACTGCTGGAACAGACTAATGGATATGGTGGATTTGAATGGTATGTGGCCTAGTTTGAAGGACATCGGGAAGGGGATTAAGGATGGTTTATCGGATGCATGGGATGCAACAAAAAATTGGGCAAAATCCGATATCGGAAAGGTTGTATTAACTACGGCGGCAATTGCAGGAGTAGGTGCACTGTCAGTGGTTACAGGTGGAGTAGCAGGAGTTGTTCTTGGAGGAATAGCTGCTGGAGCTACTGCAGGAGCTGTAAGTGGAGGTGTATCCAATATGCTGACAGGTGGATCGTTTGCAAATGGTTATGTTGGAGGAGCTGTTAACGGAGGAATTGTTGGAGGCCTTACTGCGATTCCGGGCATTGGACCTGCTGTTATTCCAACCGCAAATTTTGTTGGAGGTGCTATTGGAGAAGTTGTGACGACAAAGCTAGATGAACCAGGTAAGGGATTGGATGTAATAGCTTTTGATGCATTAGCTAATGGTACAATACAGGCGATTATTGGAACTGCTGCGGGAAAATTGTTCGGAAAGATAACACATGGAAATATAAATATCGTTAATAAAGTTGTTACAGGTGATTTAGATACTTTTATTGGTAATAATGTCTTGGGTGATGATATTTATGCAAAGATTGCTACAGGATTTGTAAAGTATGTAGAAGGGTCTTTAGATACCTCAAGTTCTACAGTAAAAGATTTATTATATGATAATTTGATTGGTGACTATATAGTAGAAAAATATGAAGATTATATTCAAGTACCGAAAGGAGAAGAAAAATGTTTCTAACTATATTATGTACAATTATTGATTTTGTTATTAGTAAATTAAGCCCATTTATAATATTGTTTATTTTATTTAAGTGGTATAAAAAAATGATGGTTTAATAATAAGTGCACAAGATCGTGTTAATTTTATTAATCAGTACAAGGACAGTTCAGATGAGGGAATGAGGGCATGGGCTGAACTTTACGAAAGTGACGAAAGAACAAGAAAGCTGAGTAGAATTGTTTTTTCAATTCTATTTATACCAGTGATTTTTTTCGCAATATTAGTTGTTTATTTTAGTATTAAAAAATATATGGGATAAGGGAGTTAGATAATGCGTGATACAAAAATTAATATAATTGTCAGTTTTATAATGGGTGGAGTGATTTTAGTGGGAATATATGGCTTAAATCGTATCTATGTATTTATGGATGGTGTTGGAATAGGATTACTTATTGCGGGAATAATTTTTTTGAGTTTTGGATTGGGTATAGCGATTATAGAGTATATAAAGAAAAATAGAAAATCATAGAATATAATAGGGTTAACAAAGAACGAAAAGGTTAGAAAACAATTTATTCAAATCATAATGAGAGGGATTAGTTCCCTCTCAATTTAAGAAAAAAGATTCAAAGAACCAGCGTCACAGATGCGTCAGGAGCAACGACCAGTGTCTTCTACAACGGGCTCGGAAAAGCAGAGCGTATCTGTTATCCAAACGGAAGCAGCACCGTTTATACGTATGAAAAAGGTGGAAGACTAAAGATTGTGCGTTACCCGGATGGAGCAGGAGAACACTACGGTTATGATGCCAAAGGAAACCTCACGGAGCGCATCACCACGGCGGGGGAACGTTATCACTATGGTTATGACAGTCTTGACCGTATCATCTCCATCCAGAATCCATCCGGAGGGGTGGCTTACTTTACCTATGATGCATTAGGACGTGTCACGAAGGCAGAAGATGAGAATGGGAACACCACGTGTTACGAATACACCCCGAACGGAAACATTGCAAAAGTAACGGATGCCTTAGGGAATGAGACCTTCTATCAGTATGATGCCATGGGACACCTGATACAGAGCAGCTGTACCGGAGTAAATGGGGAAGAACCACAGAATACCACCTATACCTGGGATAAGGAAGGCCATGTGCTGGCAGTGACAGACCCGCTTGGAGATGTAGAGCGCTACACCTATGACCCGGCTGGAAGAATGAAAGCGAAGGTGGATAAAGATGGCTATGAAACATCCTTCCGTTATGGAAAAGACGGACAGGTAGAAGAAATCTGTTATGCAGACGGAAGAATCGTAATGAAAACGGAATGGAGATTCTGTATGAGTTTCTATATACGGGGACAGATTCACTTGCAGATTTGTTAAGATTGATAAGAACAGATAATAAGACAATAAATAATATTAAAAATTTATAAAGAATCTTACTGGATATTGCGTAGGTGGTAACCTCAGCTGTTACAGTCGGAGATTCTTTGAAGAAGGTAGGAAAGATTCAAAAATTGTTGAAAACTTATCAAGGAATTGCTGGAAACCTGGATAAGATTTCAAATGGTAAATTTAATGTGAAAGAATATGCTGGGAAAAAGGCATTTTCCTATCTCAATTCTTATCAAGGAGCTTCTTTAGATGGAGATTTATTAAAAAATAGTGGTAAAGCCAAAAAGTCAATTACAACTTTTTTGGATAATTTAAAAACAGGAATAGGATGGGCATTTTAAATGAAGAAAATATATTATCCAGATTTTAAACAGAAGAAGGAATGCATGAAAAAGCTGGTGAAAAAGGCACCAGAGTATAAAGGAATAAAGATAGCAATATGGATATTGGCAGTTTTGTGTCCAATTGCTGGTGCAACAATTCTAGTATGTCTTATGTTGTCACCTAATTACTGGACTTTGGTAAATGAAGGGCCTGGAAATTTTTATATTTTTATAGCTACAATGTTGCTAGTAATGTGTCCTGTGGTTGCACTGGCAACGTGGAATAAACGATTTTATACTTGTTGTGGAGAAGTTTATATGAACAAGTATTTGCAGTTTGAACAGACAGAAGAAGAAATTAGGATTGTATACCATATCCCGGACAGTTATGAAACGGCATGCGGTGATAAACAGGATAAAGACCCCAATACGATGCATACAACAACGTATCCGTATGAGATTATAAGAGGTATCAGATATGAAGCGGATACGCATATACTGGAGGTGACGGGTGCTGTTGTACTGGAAAAATATTGGGATTATGAAAAGGGCATCAAGGATGAATCACCGCGATGGCTAAGATATGATGATACAAAAATGATTTTTCTGTTATGTTTCGATGAACGAAATGAGTTTTTGGATTATCTATATGAGAAAATTAAAGATACAGTCTGGGAACCCATAGAAGTGACCTGGGATAGTAAAGTTGAATTGTCAGAGTGGGAAGAATAGATTAGTAACAGGAATAGGAAGAAGTTAACAAAAAATAGAAGAGTATAAAGGAGCAAAGCATGTTAAAACAAAAAGTATTTGAATTTGATTGTTATGATTATTTTGTAGAAGGACGTTTTTTTAAGCGAAAAGAGACACGGTACGATTATCATATGAAGTTTGAATTCAGTGATGAAAATTATAGTATTGTAATAGACAGAAGCTGTGATCAGACCGTAGAGAGAAAAGATACCCTTGTGAGCAGTCATGCAGAAGTGTATTTACAGGATATGCCTGTTTTTGTAATGGAACCAATTGCATTTCAAAAATTGAGTGGAACAGCATTTCGTTTAAAAGGGCATTATGTTGACTATGAAGAACATCTTCTTGATACCGGAGAAAAGATATATGAGCAGAAAAAAATGTATCGAACCCTATATTTTGCCGTTCCGAGAGACATCGTGGAAGATTTCATCCGTTTTATGCAGCAAAAGATTATATTTACCAGATAAGCGTAATGTCAAAATTCCCCAATTTATGTTATGATATCCCTAGTAACAACACAGAAAAATGACATAATAAAAATAAAGCATAAAAAATAACATAAAAACAGGAGGAATGCGTATGTGTACAGCAGCAACTTATAAGACGAAAGATTTTTATTTTGGAAGAACGCTGGATTATGAATTCTCTTATGGGGAGGAGATTGCGGTTACACCGCGTAATTATCCATTTGTGTTCAGACATATGGGAACAATGGACAAGCATTATGCCATGATTGGGATGGCGCATATGGGAGGCGGTTACCCACTTTACTATGAGGCTGCAAATGAAAAAGGACTCGCCATGGCAGGGCTCAACTTCGTTGGAAATGCAGTTTTTGGAAAAGTACAGGAAGGAAAAGAAAATATTGCAACTTTCGAGTTTATCCCATGGATTTTGGGAAAATGTGCAACGGTACAGGAAGCAAAAAAGTTATTAGAGAACATCAATCTTGTTGATACACCATTTGCAGAACAGTTCCCAACGGCATCCCTGCATTGGCTGATTGCGGATGAAACAGAGGCAATTACGGTGGAAAGCGTTGCAGAAGGATTAAATGTTTACGAGAATCCGGTTGGTGTTTTGACCAATAATCCACCTTTTGACAAACAGATGTTTTTACTGAACCAGTATCAGGGACTTTCTCCAAAACAGCCTCAAAATCGTTTCTCGGATAAATTGCATTTTGATTTATACAGCCGTGGAATGGGGGCAATCGGATTGCCGGGAGATTTATCCTCCACATCCAGGTTTGCAAAAGTTGCGTTCACCAAAATGAATGCAGTGTCCGGCGATTCTGAGGAAGAGAGTGTCAGCCAGTTTTTCCATATTCTAGGTTCGGTGGAGCAGCAAAGAGGCTGTTGTGAACTCCCAAACGGTTCCTATGAGATTACAATTTATACATCCTGTTGCAACACGACAAAGGGAATTTACTATTACACAACTTACACCAATCGTCAGATTTCTGCAGTCGATATGCATCATGAGGATTTAGAGGCAGATACGGTGGTGCATTATCCAATGTTACAAAAAGAAGTCATCTGTTATCAGAATTAATTGGAAAAAATGTCGAAATTCATTTACACGTGTAGTTAATTGTGCTATCCTAAAAGTACTAGATTTTTCCAAAAATTAACAGAAATATCTGGGAAGAAAGTATTGTAAAAGACAGGAGCATATGAAAATGGGAAAAGGAAAGACAGAGTATCGTTTTACCATAAATGCTGATATGGCAGTGGTAAACAATGTAATTCAGAACTTTTTGGCGGTAAATGAATTTCATCCAGAACCAAGACAGAACGCAAACTATTATTTTTTCAATGATCCAATTGTAAAAGGAAAACGCGGATTTGAATATTACATCAATGGAAATGAAGTTGTGATTTTAGCGTACATTGGAACGTTCGAAAAGCCAATGGCACTTGAAGGGGCAGTTGGAGCAATTCCAAAACAGTCTTATAAAAATGACTTAAATCCACTGTTCACAGAACTTAAAAAACTTGAGGCACAGGGACAGGACACAGGAGCAGTTCCACCACAGAATGCAGGAGCGGTTCCAACACAGAATCAGAATGTGTACCAGAGTGCACCGGCAGATAATGCAGCAGCGAACTCGATAAACACATTTGTAGAACAGTCCAATAAGAAAAAGGATACCTGGACAATTGTCGGATTTGTAATCTCTTTACTTGGATTATTATTCTCCTGCTTTGGTATGTCTTACGGTATTATTCTTCTGATTTTAGAATTCTACTGTGGAATTCAGGGTATTCACAGCAAGAAAAAAGGACTTGCAATTGCAACTATCGTAATTGCATGTGTCAGCATCCTGATATTATTAATTGAAGTAGTTTTCTCAGTCTTAGCATAAAAAGATTCCGATAAAAAGGCAGCCCGGCACGGTTTGATATCAAACCGAAGCCCGGCTGCCTTTTTGGCAATTACGCCATTCATGTAGGTAATTAGATTCCAGAATCAATTTCAAGTAAATTGATTTTTATCCTAAAGTAAAATTAGCATCCGAAACAATTACGGATAAATGTCATGATGTCACAGTTTCCTAAAAATTTAAAACACATAATAGTATCCTCCTTTTTTCGTATTTGTGTCGGTCCAACAGTGCCGATCGAAACACCGCTTTCCTGAACACAACTGAATTGTAACAATTCTGTAACATTTAAACAATAGGAGAATACTGGGAATTCCAAGGTGCCGCCAGACAATCGCGACAGCCCATGCTCCATTACATGAAACAAAAGTACAGGGTCATGTTCCATCTAAAACATGAATATATTAAAAGAAAAGAGTATAATAGGGTAGACCGATTTGATTCGAATATATTTTTTTCAAAAACAAAAGTGCCGGAAAAAGATGACAGTTCTTTTACTGGTCATCATGGGGATGTGTGGATTCGTCTGGTATTTTTCAAAGACGGTGACACAGGCGATGGAGGTAACGATGGAGACAAAGAAGATAGCGATAACATTTGATGATGGACCCAATCCGGAATACACGGAGGTCTTGTTAGAGGGCTTGCAGGAGCGGAACGTACATGCAACCTTTTTCCTGCTGGGGGCGGAGATTGAAAAATATCCCAAGATTGTGCAAAAAATAGAAGCAGGCGGACATCTGATTGGGGTGCATGCTTACGAGCATGTGAATCTGTCGAACCTGACGGATGCGGCTGCGATGGAGCAGGTCGATAAGACAAACGAGGCGATTTATCAGGTAACAGGGAAGCGTTCGGAGTATATCAGACCGCCGTACGGATGCTGGAAATGCAATCTGGATTATGAGACGAAGATGATTGAAGTCCTGTGGGATGTCGACCCGCTGGACTGGAAAACAGATAATGCGGACGCAGTTGTGGAACGGGTAGTGACGAAATGTCAGGAAAATGATATTATTTTACTACATGATGCATACGACTCTTCCGTCAAGGCTGCACTTCGGATTATCGACATTTTGCAGGAACAGGGATATGAATTTGTCACAGTAGATGAACTGATTTTAGAATAAAATCATGCAGAATGTAGAAAATGTCCGAAAACACTTGTAAAAAGGAAGCGTTTCATGTATGTTTATTAAGTGGAAATGAATTTTTGAAAGTTAAAAATGTCATAATCATTTAAAAACATCATAAAAAGCATCGAAAATTACAAAAAAATGCAAGAAATACATAACAAAAATTCATAATGTGCATAAACGAGTCGAATATTCACATACATTTACAAATGTAATTGGATGGCAGATGATTCTTGCAGATGTGAGGAAAACATGGATTTATTTGATTATATGAGAGAACAGAATCAGGAAAAGGAATCGCCGCTTGCCTCAAGGCTTCGGCCAACCACGCTAGATGAGGTGGTAGGGCAGCAGCATATCATAGGAAAAGATAAGCTTTTATATCGTGCCATCAAGGCAGACAAATTAAGTTCTATCATTTTATATGGACCGCCCGGAACCGGGAAAACGACGCTTGCGAAGGTAATTGCGAATACGACAAGCGCCGATTTTTTGCAGATTAATGCAACCTCTGCCGGAAAAAAGGACATGGAGGATGTGATATCACAGGCAAAAAATAACCGTGGGATGTACGGAAAGAAAACGATTCTTTTTATCGACGAGATTCATCGTTTTAACAAAGGACAGCAGGACTACCTGTTACCGTTTGTGGAAGACGGAACCGTGATTTTGATTGGAGCGACGGCGGAGAATCCTTATTTTGAGGTGAATGGAGCGTTACTTTCAAGATCTATCATTTTTGAACTCAAAAGTTTATCCAAAGAAGATATCAAGACATTATTGCTTCGTGCCGTAAATGATGTGGAAAAAGGAATGGGTTCCTACCATGCGAAAATGGACGAGGATGCGTTAGAATTTTTAGCAGACGTTTCCAACGGAGATGCCAGGGCAGCTTTAACAGCCATTGAACTTGGAATCATGACGACAGAGCGAAGCGGGGACGGCGTGATTCACATTACGCTTGAAGTGGCGAGCGAGTGCATCCAGAAACGTGTGGTGCGATACGACAAATCAGGGGACAACCATTATGATACCGTATCTGCTTTTATCAAAAGTATGCGTGGCTCTGACCCGGACGCAGCCGTCTACTATTTAGCGAGAATGCTTTACGCGGGTGAGGACATCAAGTTCATTGCAAGAAGAATGATGGTTCATGCGGCGGAGGATGTCGGAAATGCAGATCCAATGGCACTTGTAGTTGCAACATCAGCAGCGCAGGCAGCGGAGCGGGTTGGAATGCCGGAGGCAAGAATTATTTTGGCGGAGGCGGCGACGTATATCGCATGTGCGCCAAAGAGCGATTCTGTGATAGCGGCGATTGACCGCGCAATGGATGTTGTAAAGGAAACAAAGACAGCCCCAATCCCGACACATTTGCAGGATTCCCACTATAAATCAGCCGGAAAGCTTGGCCATGGAGTCGGATATCAATATCCACATGCATACCCGAATCATTATGTAAACCAACAATATTTGCCGGATGGTTTAACCGGAGAAAAATTTTATGAGCCGTCGGACAATGGCTATGAGAAGACGATTCAGGAATACTTTAAGAAAATAAAATAATTTGTGAAAAACTTTGCAACATGCAAAGCTTTAAATATAGTGATACAACAACTAGGAGGAAAGAAAATGCAGCCTTACAAGGAGATGTCCAAAGAAGAATTATTAAAAGAGAAAAAGAGCTTAGAGGCAGAGTACAAAAAGTATCAGCAGCGTGGCTTAAAACTTGATATGTCAAGAGGAAAGCCTTCTCAGGAACAGTTAGACCTTTCCATGGGAATGATGGATGTTTTATCATCAAACGTAGATTTAACCTGCGAAGATGGAACCGATTGCCGTAACTACGGTGTGTTAGACGGTATCCAGGAAGCAAAGGTGCTGATTGGTGATATGATCGAATGCAACCCGGATAACATCATTATTTACGGAAATTCCAGCTTAAATATCATGTATGATACCATTTCACGTTCTATGACTCACGGTGTAATGGGCAATACTCCTTGGTGTAAACTTGATAAAGTAAAATTCCTATGTCCGGTACCTGGTTATGACAGACATTTTGCAATCACAGAGCATTTTGGAATCGAGATGATTAATGTTCCAATGCTTCCAACCGGTCCTGATATGGATATGGTAGAAAAATTAGTCAGCGAAGACGAAGCAATCAAAGGTATCTGGTGTGTACCAAAATACTCCAATCCACAGGGTATTACATACTCAGATGAGACCGTCCGTCGTTTTGCAAGATTAAAACCAGCCGCAAAAGATTTCCGTATCTACTGGGATAACGCATACTGCGTACATCATCTTTATGACATCAACCAGGATCACTTAATCGAAATCTTAAAAGAATGTAAGAGAGCCGGAAACCCGGATATGGTTTACAAATTCTGCTCCACAAGTAAAATCAGCTTCCCAGGTTCTGGTGTTGCAGCAATCGCAACTTCCGCAAACAACTTAGAAGATATCAAGAAGCAGTTAAAAGTTCAGACCATCGGATACGACAAGGTAAACCAGCTTCGTCATGTACGTTTCTTCAAAGATATTCACGGAATCACAGAGCATATGAGAAAACATGCAGCATCTCTTCGTCCAAAATTTGAGATGATTTTAGACACTTTCAACGAAGAGTTAGCGGGACTTGAAATCGGTTCCTGGATTAGTCCAAAGGGTGGATACTTCATCTGTTTTGAGGCAATGGAAGGCTGTGCAAAAGAAATTGTGGCAAAAGCAAAGAAAGCCGGCGTTGTGATGACACCAGCAGGAGCACCTTTCCCTTATGGAAAAGATCCAAAAGATTCCGTCATCCGAATCGCACCATCTTATCCATCTATGGAAGATTTAGAGACTGCAACCAAGATTTTCGTCCTTTGTGTCAAAATTGCAAGTATCGAGAAATTGTTACAGGCATAGAATCATAAAAAAATGACATAAGAAAATAAAAATGGAATCCCACGCACCGGGGAAGGTGTCATGGGATTCCATTTTTTAATTTTCATCTGAAGTTTTGGATTCATTCACCCATTTATCAAATTTTTCAAGGACAGCATCGTAAGTTCTCTGGGAGATATCCGGGAGTTTCTGTCCCCAGGCTTTGGTTGCCTGGTCAAATCCCTTTTTAAATGCCGCAATTAACTTGTCTGCATATTCCGGATTGTCGTTTGACAATGCTTTTGCAAAAGAAACGATACGGTCTGAGGTCTGTTCTACACCCCAGTAGCCATCCTCTGCAATATCAGCCTGAGCCTGTGCTTTTACCTCAGGGGTAACGGTGAAATCGCCTTTTGCTAGGAACTTCCACATGTCATCCGCTTTTCCTAAGGTGACTCCCTGTTTGCTTAACATCTGGGAAACAAGGTCTGTTAACTGTTTGCTTCTTGCCTCCTGATCTGCCTTTAACTGGGCAACGATAGCAGCGTTAGACTTTGTCTTGTTTTTGACAACGCCGGTGCTGTTTTTGGCATCGCTGCTTTTCTCATAGATAACGCCGGTTTCCGGTGCTTTGGTTGTCTGGTCTTTTTCTTTTCTGGTGACAGCTGTCTTCTCACTTGTTGTGACGGAAGCAGCGGTTACATTTTGAATAGAACTGATATCCATAATAATTCCCTCCATGGTCAGATGCAAAATACATCTGGAAATGATACAGTCGTCTCCGACGACATAGTTACTTCTTACTATTTATATCGGAGACAACAGCTGTCATATTTAGCAAAAGTTGACTTTTTAGGAAAATAGGGTAAAATGTATTTTGTATACAAAATACAGGAGAAAAACATATGAACGAAATATCTTTAAAAGCACTGGCAAAAATCAACCTTGGTCTTGATGTGGTAAGGCGCAGGGAAGACGGATACCACGAAGTGCGCATGATTATGCAGACCATTCATTTGTATGACAGGCTGGAAATCAAAAAGACGGGAAGCGCAGACATCACAATGGAGACAAACTTGTCGTTTCTTCCTACAAATGAAAACAATCTGGTCTATAAGGCTGCAAAGCTGCTAAAGGATGAGTTTGAAATCAAAGAGGGTGTTCATGTTAATCTGAAAAAGCATATTCCGGTTGCGGCTGGAATGGCAGGCGGAAGCACGGATGCAGCAGCCGTTTTATACGGAATGAACCGGATGTTTGGGCTTGGGCTTAGCAAGAAGGAGTTAATGGAACGTGGTGTGAAGATTGGAGCGGACGTGCCATACTGCCTGATGCGCGGAACGGCGCTTGCAGAAGGAATCGGGGAAGATTTAAGTGCGCTGCCTCCGATGGTAAAATGCCCGGTTTTAATTGCAAAACCTTCCGTGAATGTTTCGACAAAATTTGTATATGAGAATTTAAAACTGGATGATACGACCGTACATCCGGATATTGATGCGCTTGTGGCGGATATTAAGGCACAGGATTTGAAAAAAATTGCGGCGGATATGGGAAATGTTTTGGAAACGGTTACAATTCCAAATTATCCGGTTATTGCAGACATCAAGCAGCATATGCTAGAACATGGGGCAATCAATGCCATGATGAGTGGCTCCGGTCCGACCGTGTTTGGTCTTTTTGAGAAGGAGGAGACAGCACAGGAGGCATTTACAGCCATGAAGCAATCAGGCCTTGCAAAACAAGTGTATCTGACAAGCATTTATAACAATGCAAGAATTTAGAAATGGAAACATATTGGGGACTTTTCTAGAAATGGAGAGTAAGATATGACAGATGACTTAACATTGAATATGAATGCCTATCTGCCACTTCGTGACGTGGTGTTCAACACATTGCGGGAAGCAATTTTAAAAGGGGAACTCAAACCGGGAGAACGTCTGATGGAGTTGCAATTAGCAGCAAAATTAGGGGTCAGCCGTACACCAATTCGTGAGGCAATCCGTATGCTAGAGCAGGAAGGACTTGCAGTCACAGTGCCAAGAAAAGGGGCAGAGGTGGCGCGCATGACAGAAAAGGACATGGAAGATGTCTTACAGGTGCGTGAGGCTTTGGATGAACTTGCCGTAAATATTGCGTGCGAGAAAATCACAGAGGAACAGCTTGATAACCTTCGTCAGGCGATGAAGGAATTCGAAGCATCCACAAAGTCCGGGGATGTCAAACGAATTGCACAGGCAGACGTCTTGTTCCATGACATTATTTATCAGTCAACCGGGAATTCAAAATTAGTTTCTATGTTAAATAATTTAAGAGAGCAGATATATCGTTACCGCGTGGAATATCTAAAAGACGCGGACAGCTATCCAAATCTGATGAAAGAGCATGAAGAGATTGAGCATGCCTTAGCAAAACGGGATAAGAAAAAGGCAACAAAGGCCATGCAGATTCATGTGGATAATCAGGCGGAAGCTGTAAAAAAGATGATACGAGAACAGGAATAGAATTTGAAAAAGTGAATAGACTACTTAAAAGGATAAGCAAACGCTTATCCTTTTTTCTTTGTTTTATGAGGTTCGGGTGTCAAAAGGCAGCAACCAATTTGAAAGCTGCCTTTTGACACCCGAATCATGAAAGAAAAATTGCGTAGAAAGCAGGTGAAGCCGTGCCGGAACAGACGAAAGTATCTTCGGATTTAAAGAAAAATATCGAGCAGATGGAGAAGTATTTCCATGACTGCGCGGATATGAAGAAAAAGAAAATGAAGCTTGGCATCGACAGGGATGTGGATTGTTATCTGACTTATATTGAGGTGTCCGTCGGGATGGGATATTCCGAACTGGGGCGGGTGTTAGAGGAATTCTCAAAGTCGACGAGAAAAGAGATTTTACAGAGACTGGAAGAGAATGCGCTTTGTATTTCAGATGCCGTGTTTTTTGAGACGATAGAGGAGGCAGTGGATGGGCTTTTGACCGGGGAGACCATTCTTTTTGTGGATGGATTTACAAAAGTAGTTAAAATCCCGGACGAGGGTTATCCTGGAATTGGAATCGGAGAGGCGGATTCCGAAAAAGTGATTCGTGGCTCCAATGAGGGACTTTGCGATTCGGTGAAGCAGAATGCGGCATTGATTCGAAAACGAATTCGTTCTTCCAAGGTGAAAGTGCGTGAAATCAAGGCGGGCTGCCGTTCAAAGACGAATGTTTATGTGATGTATATCGAAGATATTGTGCATCCTGGTCTTGTGGAGGAAATCGAACAGCGTTTAGATTCGTTTGAAATCGATGGCGTGCTGGACAGCGGTGTGTTAGAACAGCTTTCCGAGGAAAAATGGTATTCGCCTTTTCCGCAGTTTCAGACGACAGAGCGGCCGGACCGTGCGGCGATGTCTCTGCTGGAGGGACGGGCTGTGGTGATGTCGGATAATTCGCCGGTTGCGCTGATTCTGCCGACCGATTACAACTCGTTTATCAAGACGAGTGACGATTACTATAACCGTTTTGAGATTGCGACGTTGGGAAGAATGCTGCGCTATGTGGCATCTTTTTTTGCAATGACACTGCCTGGTTTTTATCTTGCTGTCATCAATTTTCATACGCAGATTCTGCCGACTACGCTGTTATTGTCTTTTGCAGAAGCGAGACAAGGGGTGCCGTTTCCTGCGGTGGTGGAGGTTTTGCTTATGGAACTTTCGTTTGAACTTTTAAGGGAAGCGGGCGTAAGGCTTCCGGGAGCAATGGGGAATACGATTGGAATCGTGGGTGGACTGATTATCGGCCAGGCTGCGGTGGAGGCAAATCTAGTGAGCCCGATTGTTGTAATTGTGGTTTCGTTTACCGCGCTTTGCTCGTTTGCGATTCCAAATGAGGAATTTGCCACGGCGTTTCGCCTGCTCAAGTTCTTTTTTATCCTGCTATGTGCCACATTAGGATATTTTGGGTTATTGCTTGGACTTCTTGCAGTGTTAATCCATCTGTCGCATCTGAAAAGTTTTGGAATTCCATATCTGATGCCATTTGTAGGGGCGGACTTAAACGATTACGAGGATGAGCGCGATTTCCTCTGGCGGTGGCCAATCTGGCAGCTTCGAAAGCGCCCGATTTATGCAAGGCGCATGCAGAGGACGAAGCTGCGCGCAAAGAAGAACCAAAGCAGAAAAATAAAGTAGAAGGAAGAGAACCAAGGAAAAGCAGGAAGATAAAGTAGAAGGAAGAGGACCAAAGAAAAGCAGGAAGATAAAGTAGAAGGAAGAGGACAAAAGAACAGCAGAAATAGAATTTGGAAGGAGTAGCGCATGTTTTCAGAAAATAAAAAAATATCAGGAAGACAGATTTTTCGGCTTTTGACGTATGATTTGCTTGGAATTGGCACGTTGCTGCTGCCGACAATCTTAGCAAAAACGACAGGTGCCGATGGCGTTTTCTCTATCTTTGTGGGACTTGGAATCGGTGGCTGCTATCTGGTGGTGCTAGGTTTTCTCCTGAAAAAAATGGAGGGGGATTTCTATGAATTTTTAAGGAAAAAATGTGGCTGTTTCGTACAAAAAATCGTACTTTCCTTTTTCGTTGTCTATTTTTGCCTCCTGGCAGGGTACACCGCTTACCTGACGAGTTGTCTGGTTTTAACCCATCTGCTGCAACAGGGTTCTTTTCTTTTGGTACTGCTTTTGCTGCTCCTTTTGGCGGGCTATGGAAATGTTGCGGGAATTGAGGGGAGAGCGAGAGTGTATGAGATGTTGTTCTGGTTTCTGATGCTTCCCTTTTTTCTGATGTTATTTTTCGGGGCAAAAGATGTGCAGACAGCGTATTGGACGCCTGTTTTTATGGGGGATGCAGGTTCCTTTTGGAAAGGAACTTATGCGGTGGTTATCTGGGCAAGCCTTCTGGTATTGCTTTTGTTTTTGCCACCTTTTGCGAAGAAACAAACTATACTTGTAGTTAATACAAAGAGAGCCTTCCTTTTTTCCGGGGGGATTCTTTTGGTGCTGTATCTGATTCTACTGGGAACATTTGGGGCAAATGCGCTTGCACACATGGAAAATCCGGCGGTGGTGCTGATGAGTACCGTTCAGATGACAGGTGGATTTTTAAAAAGAGTGGACGCATTCATGCTGGGCATGTGGTTTTTCATGTTGTATGCACTGCTAAACAGCCTGTTGTTTTATGGAAAAGAGACGCTTGGCAAAATTTTTGAAAAAAACAGGGCGGGTGCTGATGTTTCTCAGGAAGGAATGCATGAAAACGGTAAGGGAGGATACGGTCTTTGTAACCTGATTTCGACCTGGAGCATATTGATAATTACATTTGTAGTTGCAATTTGCTTTTACCGAAGTAAAAATTTTAGTGAATGGTATCATTGGTTTCTTTGGTGGGTTGGAACACCTGTGTTGTTGGTTATGCCGGTTTTGTTACTGCCTGGCGCAGGGAAAGGAGAGCAGAAGAGATGAAAAAAGAGATAACTTTTTTTGTGGCAGGGATTCTGTTCCTTCTTATGATAGGAACGTTAAGCGGGTGCGATACGGTCGAGGTGGAGGAACGCTCATTTCCACTGGCACTTGCAATTGATGAAACGTCAGACCTTGAGACCGCGTGGCTGAACCAGGAAGAGGAAGGAACGAAGATGGTGGACTACAATCATCTAAAAGTTCTGGTGCTCGGCGAATCCCTTTTTTCGAAGGAATCCGAAATGGAAAAATTGTTACAGCTGATGGAGGAAGACAACCGCCTGCCAAGAAATGCCTATGTGGTTGTGGCAAAAGACGCCTCAAAGATTTTAGAATTGGACGATGCGCTAGAGGATGGAATCGGAACCTACTTAGAGGAACTGCTAGAAGGAAATGCCTCGATGGATTCCGCGGCGTATCCGACGCTTGGGATGTTGTATCAGGAGCGCTTCAACAAAATAGAGACGTTGTTTTTGCCATATCTGGACATTCAGGATGACACGCCTTTTGTAAAGGAATATTTTGTGCAAAAAAGGGGAATGCCACTCGGAACGGTTCCGACACAGATGGCAATGCTGTCGGCACTTTTGCAAGACAATCTAAGCAAGGAAACCATCTGTTTTGAGTCCGGCAGCAGCATCCGGCTTGACAATTTTCAAAACTACATGGAGATGGAGGACGGTGTGGTAAAACTTCTCGTAAAATGCGACGGGGATATCCTTTACCAGGAATCGCAAGAAGACTTTGCGCAGCTTGTCACTTCCTATTATCAGGAGTTGTTAACACAGGCACTTGAGAAAAATGTGGATTTGTCTAACAGTTTTAAAAATCTCGGTGGATATCAAAGAGACTGGTTTGAAAAGTACCAGGAGAATGATATGCGCTACGAAAATGACATCGCCCTGCAAATTGATGTGGAGATTACATTTGTGAATAATTTTTGAAAAAATGGGAAGAGTTTTAGTATCAACCAAAGAAACTGCAGCTTCGATGGGAAAAAAGGAGAATCCCATTATGAAAAAAAATAAAAAGTCAAATTTCCCAAAATGGAAAAAAGTCATGTTATCCATGCTTGCAATCGGTGCGTGTGGTGTCTTTTTGTTACAATTTTATCAATCTGAAAGTGTAGTATACGCAGAGAATCATATGCAAAAGGAAATTGCCAAAAAGATTCTGCGTTTCCATGTGCTTGCAAACAGCGATGTAGAAGAGGACCAGGAACTAAAGCTTAAAGTGCGGGATGCGATTGGTGCATACTTAAGTGAGCCGTTAAAAGAGGTCGAAAGCTTAGAGGAATGTAAGGAGCTGGTTTCCAAAGAGCTGCCACAGATTGTTGCGGTTGCAGATGAGACAATCGCGGAGGCTGGTTATTCTTACACGACAACAGCACAGATAAAGGTGACGGATTTCCCGGAAAAAACATATGGGGATTACACCTTCCCGGCAGGAGAGTACGAGGCACTCGAAGTCACAATTGGCGCCGGGGAAGGCCATAACTGGTGGTGTGTGCTTTATCCGAATATGTGTTTTCGCGGAAGTGTCTACGAGGTTGTGGAGGAGGATGCAAAGGAATCTTTAAAGGAAGTGCTGACGCCGGAGGAATACCAGGAGGTGTTTTCCGGCGGAGATTATGAGGTTCGTTTGAAAGTGGTCGAGGAATGGAAAGCGTTTTTGGAAAATATAACTACAAATGTAGAAGATTAAGAGTAAACAGGTAGAAAACTAGGGCTTGAATAATAAGGGAAAAAACGTTAAGATAAGCTTTGCACAATGTTCGAAGATGAAAGGTAATGGGGATAGATATGACAAAAGATGTACTTTTGACCATCAGTGGTCTTCAGTTTGCAGCCGAACAGGAAGCAGACCAGGTTGAGATTATTACAGCAGGAGATTATTATAAAAGAAATGGCAAACATTATATTATTTACGATGAGGTGATGGAAGGCTTCGAAGGTTCGACGCACAATATCATCAAATTTTCCGAGAATTCCTTAGAGATTACCAAAAAAGGAGTCACAAACGTACATATGGTATTTGAAAAGGACAAGAAAAATATTTCCTATTATTACACACCATATGGAAGTCTTTTGATTGGAATCGATGCCACAAAGGTCTGTGTGGATGAGAGTGAGCACAACATCAATGTCGACATCAAATATGCATTGGACGTTAACTATGAACATCTTGCAGACTGCAAAATCAAAATGAACATTAAGTCGAAAGATGCACAGGATTTTAAGATCTCATAGGAAACGGGAAAACTGAATTTGTAGACAGAAAACGGGACATGCCAAACAGCATGTCCCGTTTTTGAAAATTCATTTCATTATTTCTTCTTTTTCGCAGATTTCTTTGCAGCCTTTTCTTTCTCTAAAGCAGCTTTTTCACGTTCTAAATCTGCATTTGCTTTTCTAGCTTTTTCCTGCATTCTCACACGGAAACTCTTCTTGCCTTCTGGTTTTTCTAATGCACCGTGAATACCGCGGACACCAGTGATGTAGATACCGCTGACGGTAGCTTTCACTTCTTTTTTGACAGGAATCATATCGAAGACTGCATCATCTGCAATCATTGACATAACCTTTGGTCCAACTTTTGCTTTAACAACGGGAACCTTAGAACCACGCATCATCTTTGGAGTCTGATCCACGATCATCTGAGGAAGTCCGGCATCTTTTAGCTTCATCCGCTTCTTGTCAATAATCAACATCGATACGGTCTGGGAAGCTGCCGCAATCTGAGCGTCCTGTTCTTCCTTCTTTTTCTGAGCTTTCTTTCCTAAGAAGTAAAGAACAATTAATCCGATGATTAATATGGCTAAAATGACTAATAAAACAATCGTAATTGTAGGCACGATAATACTCCTCCCTCTAAATCAAATTCGATTCTAATTGTAGCATTGATTTTTGGAAAAAGCAATTAGAAACGAAAGGAATTTCACGGAATCTCTTTTATTTTCGGACGATTTGTGATATGTTAGTAAAGTTAAGGCGCAAAATGGGCGCAGAGAGGATTAGAAAGGTAATATATTATGAAGAGAAAAGTAATTGCACTCATGTTATGCATGACAACGTTGCTTACAGTAGCAGGTTGTGGGGATAAGAAAGGTAGTACAGACGCAACAGAGGAAGTTTTAACTGACACAGAATCCACAGAGACCGGATATTATACCGGAAAAAGAAGTGGTGAATTTGATATTGATGTCAATGATTATGTAAAGCTTTGTGATTATAGCAATATCGATGTGACAATCACAGGAGACTATGATGTAGATGACAGTGATGTGTCCAATTATATGGACCAGATGTTTGCTTACTATGGACCATTCTATGAGGCAGACGACAGCAAGACAACCGTTTCAGACGGCGATATTGTCAATGTTGATTATGTTGGAAAATTAGACGGGGAAGCATTTGATGGCGGAACAGCATCTGACCAGAATATTGATGTGTCCAATAACTGTGCAGCAGGTGGAAAGACTTCCTACATCGATGGATTTACCGATGGTCTTATGGGAGCAAAGGTTGGCGATACGGTAGATTGTAACGTGACATTCCCGGAGGATTACCAGGAAGAATCCTTAGCTGGAAAAGAGGTCGTCTTTACTTTTACCGTAAATTCCATCCAGAAAGAAATCACACAGGATGAGATGACAGATGATTTCGTAAAAGAAAACTTCAAGGTTGACAGCCTGGATGCAATGAAAGAAGAAGTAATTTCTTATTTACAGAACGCAGCAGACTACAATCGTAGTCAGGATACCTATGATGCCATCCAGAACTGGTTAGTAGATCATTGTGAAGTGGAAGTTCCACAGGATTACTTAGAGGCAAGAGTAGGAGAGTATCAGGCAAACTTTGTAGCTCAGAATTGCTCAGATGGTACAAGCTTAGAGGATTATCTGAATACGAATTATGGTTATACAGTTGATCAGGCAGTAGAAAAATGGACAGACTATATGACAGAAAATATCAAGTTAGAGTTCATTTTAGAGGCAATTGCCCAGAAAGAAAAGATTGAAATTGATGAAGATGAATATGCATCTTATATTCAGAATCTGATTTCAAACAGCAGCTCAACATCCAGCAAGACATTTGAAGATGAGGATGCGCTTTATGAGTTCTACGGAAGTGGACACAAAGATGAGGGGGAAGCATATCTTCGTAAGATTTATCTTGCAAACCTTGCATTGGACCAGTTAAAAGAAAATGCAAATGTCACAGAAGCTCCCGCAACAGATGAGAGTACAGAAGCAACAGAGGCGGTAGAGGACACGGAAGCTGTGGAGAGTACAGAAGAATAAACTACAAATATAGTTAAAATGATTAGATGCCGAAATGCATCCAGCAAAAGTGGGTGCAGATAAGTGTATGGAAGTCTAGGAGGATAGTGAAATGGAATTAGTGAACATCAGAGAATTATTTCGTAATCAGGAAGAATTCGCCGATCAGACTGTAACAATTGGCGGATGGGTAAGAAGCATCAGAAGTTCTAAGAATTTTGGATTTATCGTGGTAAACGACGGAACTTTTTTTGAGCCGCTCCAGGTGGTATATTCCAATGTTTTAGAGAACTTTGAGGAAGTTGATAAATTAAACGTTGGTGCTGCAATCATTGTAACAGGTAAAATGGTGTTAACACCAAATACCAAGCAGCCATTTGAGATTCAGGCAGAAAAGGTAGAGATTGAGGGTCAGTCTGCACCGGATTATCCATTACAGAAAAAGAGACATACATTTGAATATTTAAGAACAATCTCTCATTTAAGACCAAGAACCAACACCTTTGAAGCTGTGTTCCGTGTGCGTTCCCTTTGTGCGTATGCGATTCACAAATTTTTCCAGGAAAGAGATTTCGTGTATGTTCATACACCATTGATTACCGGAAGTGACTGTGAAGGTGCCGGAGAAATGTTCCAGGTTACCACAATGGATTTGAACAATATTCCAAAGACAGAAGATGGAAAAGTAGATTATACCAAGGATTTCTTTGGAAAACCAACCAACCTTACCGTAAGTGGCCAGTTAAATGGTGAGACTTATGCAATGGCATTTAAGAATATTTACACCTTTGGACCAACATTCCGTGCAGAGAATTCCAACACAACAAGACATGCTGCTGAGTTCTGGATGATTGAGCCGGAAATCGCATTTGCAGATTTAGAGGATGATATGATGCTTGCAGAGAGCATGTTAAAATATGTCATCAATTATGTTTTGGAAAATGCACCGGAAGAAATGGCATTCTTTAACAACTTTGTAGATAAAGGATTGTTAGAGAGATTACAGAACGTTGTAGAGAACGATTTCGCACGTGTTACTTACACAGAGGCTGTCGATATTTTATCCAAACACAATGACAAGTTCGATTACAAAGTAACCTGGGGATGCGATCTTCAGACCGAGCATGAGCGTTTCTTAACCGAAGAAATCTACAAACGCCCGGTATTTGTAACCGATTATCCAAAGGAAATCAAGGCATTCTACATGAAATTAAATGAGGATGGAAAGACAGTTGCAGCAGTTGACTGTCTGGTTCCTGGAATCGGAGAAATCATTGGTGGAAGCCAAAGAGAGGACGATTACGACAAGTTATTAGAGAGAATCAATGAGTTAGGCCTTAAGGAAGAGGATTACAAATTCTACCTTGACCTTCGTAAATATGGTTCCGCAAGACATGCAGGATTCGGACTTGGATTCGAGCGCTGCGTGATGTACTTAACCGGTATGTCAAATATCCGTGACGTCATCCCATTCCCAAGAACCGTAAATAACTGTGAGTTATAAAATAGACCGATGAAACAAAAGGGCTGTTGCACGAGAGTGCGCAGTCCTTTTTTGTGATAGGAATATTTCAAAAGAAACACACATATAGTGGAAACAGAAAGAGGAAATGGAAAAAGAAAGGGTGAAGGGCAGATGAAAGCAGAGGCGAATACAAAAACGAGATATGAGGTGGCAGACCCGGTCAAATCAATGGGAATTGCATTGTTTTGTATGTTTGTCGTCAGCCTTTTCTTATTGATGCTGCTGGCGTTTTTGTTATATAAGTTTGACCTGGGAGCAGGCGCGGTTCGTGGTGGGATGATAGCGGTTTATGTGATTTCAGGAATGACAGGTGGACTGGTGCTTGGAAAGAGAATGAAGAAACAGAAATTTGTCTGGGGGTTGGCAGGAGGACTGCTTTATTTTGTGATTTTGTTACTTTTTTCATTACTCATGAAACGGCAATTGGACTTTGATTTTACAAATGTAGTTACAACCCTGATTTTATGCGGTGCGTCAGGAATGGCTGGAGGGATGATTAGCTGACAAAATCAACAAAAAAAGCTTTCCTTATGCAATATCCTATGGTATAATGACTAGCATAAGTGAGCTGACGAATGGGCTTAATATGAAGAGATAGAGGAGAATTACAATGAAACACGTAAAGACATTAAACACAAAAAGATTACAGAATACAGTAAAAAAAGGTGGATGTGGAGAATGTCAGACATCATGTCAGTCTGCATGTAAAACATCTTGTACAGTAGGAAACCAGTCCTGCGAGAACAACAAATAATTTGCAAAAGCAAAGTTCATAAGAATTTATTCACAGACGACCGTTCGCGTAGCGTGCGGTCATTTGTACGTTATTAGAAAGAGAGGAAATATTGTAGTGGTTCATCAGTACAAAAACAACGGCTATAATATTGTTCTGGATGTAAACAGCGGAGCAATTCATGTTGTAGATGATGTGATGTATGATGTCATCGAGATGTTTGAAGGACATTCCGCAGAAGAGATTGTAACAGCATTATCAGGAAAATATAAGAAAACAGAGATAGAAGAAGCGATTGAGGAAGTGAATTCCTTAAAAGACGAAGGTGAGTTATTCACAAAAGACAGTTATGAGAACTACATCATGGACTTTAAGAAACGACCTACTGTCGTAAAAGCACTTTGCTTACATATTGCACATGACTGTAACTTAGCCTGTCGTTACTGCTTTGCAGAAGAGGGAGAGTATCATGGAAGAAGAGCGCTGATGTCTTATGAGACAGGAAAAGCAGCACTTGACTTTTTGATTGCAAACTCCGGTAACAGAAGAAACTTAGAGGTTGACTTTTTCGGAGGAGAGCCTCTTATGAACTGGCAGGTTGTAAAAGACCTTGTGGCATACGGAAGAGAGCAGGAGAAGATTCACGACAAGAATTTCCGTTTTACATTGACGACAAACGGTGTTCTTTTAGATGATGAGATCATGGAGTTTGCCAACAAAGAGATGGCAAATGTTGTCCTTAGTATCGACGGAAGAAAAGAAGTTCATGACCATATGAGACCATTCCGCAGAGGCGATGGAAGCTATGATCTGATTGTTCCGAAATTCCAGAAATTTGCCGAGAGCAGAAATCAGGAAAAATACTATGTGCGAGGAACGTTTACACATCATAATCTTGACTTTTCAGAGGATGTCCTTCATCTTGCAGATCTTGGATTCAAACAGATTTCAGTGGAGCCTGTTGTGGCACAGCCGGAAGAAGAGTATGCGCTTCGGGAAGAAGATTTGCCAAAGCTTTTCGAAGAATATGACAAGCTTGCAGCGCAGATGGTTGAGAGAAAGAAAGCGGGAGAAGATTTCAACTTTTTCCATTTCATGATAGATTTAGAGGGAGGTCCATGTGTGGCAAAACGTCTGTCCGGATGTGGTTCCGGTACGGAATACCTTGCAGTGACACCATGGGGAGACCTTTATCCATGTCATCAATTTGTCGGCAACGAGAAGTTTTTGATGGGAAATGTGAAGGATGGCATCACAAGAACTGACATCCGCGATGAGTTTAAATGTTGTAATGTCTATGCAAAAGAAAAATGCCGCAACTGTTTTGCAAAATTCTATTGCAGTGGTGGATGTGCAGCAAACTCATACAATTTCCACGGTGACATCAAAGATGCTTATGATCTTGGATGTGAGCTTCAGAAAAAACGTATCGAGTGCGCAATTATGATAAAAGCCGCAGAAGCGGAAGCATAACACAAAACGATATCAAAAGTTAGAAGGTTTTTTGACATCGGGAGTGGACAAGACGAAAAGAAACAGGAAGGAAGAAAAAAATGAAAAAGGGTAAAGCCGCAGTCATATTGATTGCAATTGTAGCTGCATTAGCAGGATTGATTTATTATGCATCCATTATTCTTTCATCCACTGGAGCGGGGGAGAATATGAACATTCCTCTTGGACTTGATTTGTCTGGTGGTGTTTCGATTACTTATCAGGTAATGGACGACGATCCAAGTGCAGAAGACATGAGTGACACAATCTACAAACTTCAGAAACGTGTGGAAAGTTACAGTACAGAATCTTCTGTCTATCAGGTCGGAGATGACCGTATCACAGTTGAAATCCCAGGTGTAACCGATGCAAACTCTATTTTAGAGGAACTTGGTAATCCGGGATCTTTGGAATTCCAGAAGGCAGACGGAACTGTTTATATGACAGGTGATCAGGTAGCAGACGCCAAAGCCGTAACCACACAGGATGATTATGGGAATAAGAAATTCGTCGTTCAGCTTACTTTAACAGACGAAGGAGCAAAGACATTCGCTGAGGTTACTTCTGAAAACGTTGGAAATTATCTTCCAATCGTTTACGATGGAGAGACCATCAGTTACCCAAGAGTTCAGAATGCAATCACAGGTGGAAACGCTGAGATTACCGGAATGAGCAGCTATGCAGAGGCAGAAGAACTTGCAACACAGATTCGTATCGGTTCTCTTTCCTTAGAGTTAAAAGAGTTAGAGTCTAACGTGGTTGGTGCACAGTTAGGAAGCCAGGCTCTTGCAACCAGTTTAAAAGCAGCCGTAATCGGTCTTGCAATTGTCATCATTTTTATGATTGTAATGTATGCAGTACCAGGTATTGCATCTGCAATTGGTCTTGCAGTTTATACTACACTTGTAGTTGCAATTATCTATTTATTTGAAATTACACTTACCCTGCCAGGTATCGCAGGTATTATCCTGGGTATTGGTATGGCGGTGGATGCGAACGTTATTATTTTCGCCCGTATCCGTGAAGAAATTGCAGCCGGAAAAAGTGTAAGAACTGCGATGCAGACAGGTTTCCAGAAGGCATTATCTGCAATCTTAGATGGTAACATTACAACCTTTATCGCAGCACTTGTACTTATGATGTTAGGTTCTGGTACAGTAAAAGGTTTTGCTTATACCTTAATGATTAGTATTTTGGTATCCATGTTCTCTGCACTTGCAGTTACAAGATGGGTATTATATTCTTTCTACGCACTTGGTATCCGCGATGAGAAATTCTACGGAAGAGCCAAAGAGAGAAAGAGCATCAACTTCATTGGAAAGAAAGCCGTATTCTTTACTGTTTCAGCAGCTGTTATTGCAGCAGGATTTATTACCATGGCAGTCAATAAGGCAAACGGAAAAGGTGCTTTAAACTTCGGTCTTGATTTCATGGGTGGTACCTCTACAACCGTTGATTTTGGAAAAGATTACACCATCGAAGAAATTGAAAAAGACATCGTTCCTTACGTTGCAGATGTTGTTGGCGATAATGACATCGTGGCAAGTAAAGTAGAAGGAACAACTCAGATTACAATTAAGACACGTACACTGAACTTAGATGAGCGTGAGTCACTCAACAGCATGTTTGTTGACCAGTTTGGAATCAAAGAAGATACCATCCAGTCACAGAGTATCAGTTCTACCATCAGTGGCGAAATGCGTTCGGATGCAATTATTGCGGTACTCATTTCTTCTATTTGTATGTTGATTTATATCTGGTTCAGATTTAAAGATATCCGTTTTGCAACAAGTGCGATCGCGGCATTGTTACATGACGTGTTAGTTGTTTTGACCGTGTATGCGGTACTGCGAATTTCAGTTGGTAATACGTTCATTGCATGTATGTTGACCATTATCGGTTACTCCATCAATGATACCATCGTTATCTTTGACCGTATCCGTGAGAACATGTCAAAAGTGAAGATTCAGAACAAAGACGACTTGAAAGAAGTGGCAAACAAGAGTTTGACCCAGACCTTGTCAAGAAGTATCAATACTTCCATCACAACCTTTGTCATGGTATTCTTACTCTACTTATTAGGAGTATCCAGCATCCGTGACTTTGCGCTGCCAATGATTGCAGGTCTTGTATGTGGTGCATATTCCTCAATCTGTATTGCAACACAGTTATGGTATGTCATGAAAGTACATTTAGGAAAACACAAAGTTCAGAATTAATGAAAAAGCGAAGAGGCTGCCGGGTGACTGGCAGCCTTTTTTGGATTTTGCTTGTATTGGAGGGAAAAGCAGCCGAAATCCCAAACGTTATCGAAAGGAAATCAGATGGAAAAAATAGTCGCAGCATATTTGATAATCATGAATATCACAGGAATTCTTGTGATGGGAATCGACAAACAAAAAGCAAGAATGCACCGGTGGAGAATCCCGGAAAAGGTTCTTTTTCTGGTGAGCCTGCTTGGTGGAAGTGCAGGAACATGGGCTGGAATGTATCTGTTTCGTCATAAGACAAAACACTGGTATTTTGTAGTTGGAATGCCGCTGATTTTCATTCTCCAGGTGCTGGTTATAATATTTATAAGAAAAAGTTATAGCTAAAACGATAAGTTATAATTGAAATTAATAAATCCATTCGCTATAATAGGCGATAACAAATGAGCCGCCGGATAAGATTTGACGGAAGAGGGAAAAGGAGAATACGATTATGTTCACAATAGGAGATATTAGAGCCGTTGACCCTGATGTGGCACAGGCGATTACAGAGGAATTTGATAGACAGAACAGTCATATTGAACTGATTGCATCCGAGAACTGGGTAAGTCCAGCTGTTATGTCTGCAATGGGAAGTGTTTTGACCAATAAATACGCAGAAGGATATCCTGGAAAAAGATATTATGGCGGATGTGAGTGCGTTGATGTTGTGGAAAATCTGGCAATTGAGCGTGCAAAAGAATTGTTTGGATGCGATTATGTAAATGTGCAGCCACATTCCGGCGCACAGGCAAACATGGCAGTACAGTTCGCAATCTTAAAACCAGGCGATACCGTAATGGGTATGAACCTTGACCATGGCGGACACTTAACACATGGTTCACCTGTAAACTTTTCCGGAACCTATTTCCACATTGTGCCATATGGCGTAAATGATGAGGGATTTATCGATTATGATGAAGTGATGAGAATTGCAATGGAATGTAAGCCCAAGATGATTATTGCAGGAGCTTCCGCTTATGCAAGAACCATAGATTTTAAAAAGTTCCGTGAGATTGCAGATGCATGTGGTGCTGTATTAATGGTAGATATGGCACATATCGCAGGTCTTGTTGCGGCAGGACTTCATCCAAGTCCAATTCCATATGCAGACGTTGTAACGACAACCACACATAAGACACTTCGCGGACCACGTGGTGGAATGATTTTGTGTAACAAAGAAGCAGCTGAGAAATACAACTTTAACAAAGCGATTTTCCCAGGAATTCAGGGTGGACCTCTGATGCATGTCATTGCAGCCAAGGCAGTCTGCTTTAAAGAAGCATTAGACCCAAGCTTTAAGGTTTACCAGAAGAATATCATCGACAATGCGCAGGCACTTTGCAAGGGACTGATGAACCGTGGTATCAAGATTGTATCCGGTGGAACTGACAATCACTTGATGTTAGTGGATTTAACAAACTATGATCAGACCGGTAAGGCAGTAGAGAAATTATTAGATTCCGTAAATATTACCTGTAACAAAAATACCATTCCAAACGATCCGAAATCTCCATTTGTCACAAGTGGTGTGCGTCTTGGAACCCCTGCGGTTACATCCCGCGGCATGAACACAGAGGATATGGATAAGATTGCAGATGCAATTGCAATGATGATTAAAGAGGGTGAACCTGCAGCTGAAAAAGCAAGAGCAATTGTGAAAGAATTAACAGAAAAATATCCTTTGAGATAATTGCAGTTTTTAAATTTAAAACGTCATACCCTTAATAGAAAATTAAGAAATGACGGTCAGAACAGTTATAGGAAAAAAGAATAAAAAATGATAGAATGAACGTAACTATGGTTACGTTCATTCTTTTTGAATAACCGCAAAAAAATGTTGGAGGAGATTTATGAGCAAGAAGAAAGCAGGAGTCATAATTGGGGTGATAGTAGTAGTGGTTGCAGCCGTATGTGTTGGAGGCTATTTTTTGAAAAATAAGCTTAGCAGCGGCGGTGGTTCATCCGAGGACAAGGTTTATGTGGAATCGGTTGCGGACATGATGAAACAGTACACAGGTATCTCGAATCGATACAATGGTGTTGTCGAGTCACAGGATACCTATGAAGTAAAAGTGGATTCTGAGAAAGCGGTGAAGGAAATCAACGTTGAGGTAGGAGATGAAGTGAAGAAGGGCGATGTACTTCTTACCTATGATACGAGTGATTTGTCAACACAGATTAAACAGGCAAAGTTAGAGTTAGAGGGAATGCAGGATGAGATTGACAATTATAACAGTCAGATTGCATCACTTTCTGCGGACCGTGATAAAGCGGCAGATGCTGATAAATTTGAATATACAACACAGATTCAGACCTTACAGAATAACATTCAGCAGAGCAAATACAATATGGAGAGCAAGCAGCTAGAGATTGAGAAATACCAGAAACAGATTGAGGATTCTTCAGTGGAGAGCAAGGTGGATGGTGTTGTCAAGACAATCAATGAAAAACAGGTAGACAGCAACGGTAATACAGTACCATTTATGACCGTCTTAGAGACTGGTGATTACCGTATCAAAGGAAGTGTGGATGAGCAGAATGTCTGGACATTATCGGAAGGACAGACCGTGATTATCCGTTCCAGAGTAGATGATACAACCTGGAGTGGAAGCATTTCCAAGATTGATACCGAGAACCCGGAGAGTGGCAACAATAATTCCATGTATGTCTCAAGTTCTTCTGACAGCAGCTCACAGAGTGCATCCAAATATCCGTTCTATGTACAGTTAGATTCTGCGGACGGTCTTATTTTAGGACAGCATGTTTATGTAGAACTGGATGAGGGGCAGGATGAGCCAAAAGAAGGAATCTGGTTATACAGCTATTATCTTGTGATGGACGATGGAGATCCTTATGTATGGGCTGACAATGGAAAAGGAAAACTAGAAAAACGTGTGGTAGAGCTTGGAGAGTATGATGAGAACCTCGATGAATACCAGATTGTGTCTGGACTTACCGAGGATGATTACATTGCATATCCAATGCCAGGTTTGTATGAGGGAGTTACAACTGTATATAATGCGGAAGAGGTTGACTATTCCTCTCCACTCTATTCGGAATCCGCAGATACCCAGATGTTAGAGGATGGTACACCGGTTTACGATGAAGGTACGTTAGGAGATGACACTATGTATCCGGCTACCGAGACGGGAATCGATGAGCATCTGGATGAAGATTTTGGTGTGGTTCCAGATACAGAATCAGAGGATGCGGAGGTGTCTGAATGATTTTAAATTTGCAGAATATTTTTAAAGATTATCAACAGGATAAACTGGTAGTACCAGTTTTAAAAGATGTGTCGTTTCAGGTGGAAGAAGGCGAATATGTGGCAATCATGGGACCATCCGGTTCCGGTAAAACAACCTTAATGAACATTATTGGATGTCTGGATAAGGCCACAAGTGGAACGTATGAGCTTGCAGGACAGGATGTTTCAAGTTTAAAAGATAAGGAGTTATCCGATTTACGACTCCGTGAAATCGGTTTTGTGTTCCAGAGCTTCCATCTGATGCCAAGGGAGAGTGCAGCCGAAAATGTTTCCCTCCCATTAAGCTATGCAGGCATAAAGAAAAAGGAGCGCCGGGAGCGTGCCAAGAAAGCGTTAGAGCGTGTGGGATTAGGAGAACGTATTGACTTTAAACCGACACAGCTGTCCGGTGGTCAGAAACAAAGAGTAGCGATTGCGAGAGCGATTGTGAACAATCCAAAGATTTTACTGGCAGATGAACCGACAGGAGCCCTGGATCAGAAATCAGGAGCGCAGGTCATGGAACTTTTTCAAAAATTAAATGACGAAGGTGTTACCATCGTGATGATTACCCATGATCCAAAGATAGCGGCGCATGCAAAGCGTGTCATCCGAATTATTGACGGCGTTATACATGAGGGCGACGGAGAGGAGGAAGCATCATGAAAATGAAAAAAGTGGTTGCGATTCTTCTTACCGTTGTGATTTTAGGCGGTGCCACGACGGGGGGAATCCTCGGATATAAATCTTATCAGAAAAAGAATGCAGTGGTAGAAGTACAGCAGGTTTCCAATCTTTCCTACGGATATTGGGGAGACGAGAACACAAGTTCAGGAATGGTCACGAATGATTCCTCACAGGAGATTTATCTGTCGGACTCCAAGACCGTGTCGGAAGTTTTTGTAAAAGAAGGAGATACGGTTGCAGTCGGAGATCCTCTGATGGCGTACGATACGGCAGAAGTTGGAATCCAGATAAAGCAAAAGGAACTGGATATCAGCACAATTGATAATGATATTGCAATTGCACAGCACAATCTGGATACGTTAAAAAATACGACTCCGGTCAACAAGACAAAACCGGCTGATACAAATACGAATGTAGTTCCAACGCCAGATGTGACGCCACAGCCAGACGTGACACCACAGCCGGATAACACACCGGCCGGACCGGAACAAAGTGAAACAGGGGCATTCCATTATGTGACGGAAAGCAGTGTGCCAAGTAATCAGGCAGATGCGCCGGATGGCGTGACAAAGCCTTACCAGTTCCTTTGCACACAGGATGCCTATGTGACAGGAAGTTATTTAAATGCGTTGATGCAGAATCATACAACAGCAGTTTTTGAGGTCAGACAAGGAGACATACCAACAGGAAATGTCATTACATCCTGGACGGTAAACGGTGCGTATCTGACAGCTTCCTATGATGCAGATGCCAAATATTACATTGCGACACATGATAAGGCAGAGGATACTGGGGATAGCACAGAATCCGGAAATGATGAAGTGCTGCCAGAGGAACCTGTCGTTGAGGAATGGGTAGAGCCGGAAGGCTATACGGCAGATGAGCTTGCAAAAGAGATTGCAAAACAGCAGGCAACCTTAAAAACGCTTGATATCAAGAAAAGAAAAGCACAGTTAGAATTAGAAAGTTTAAAACAGACATCGGATGATGGAACCATATATGCGACAGTTGCCGGTGTTGTAAAAACAGCTTCAGACCCGGATGAATATGTGAATGATGGAACCGCATTTTTAGTGGTATCCGGTTCCGATGGTCTCTATGTGACGGGAGCAGTCAGCGAATTATTACTTGATCAGGTAGGAGTTGGAACCGTTGTTACAGCAAGTTCCTGGGAGAGTGGCATGTCCTTTGAAGCAGTTATTACAGAAATTGCAGACTACCCACAGGAGAGTGATGGTTATTATGGGGATGGCAATTCCAATGCTTCCTATTACCAGTATACGGCATACATTGAAGATACCACCGGATTAAAAAATGGTGAATATCTGGATCTTTCCATTACGACAGGGGCGGATTCTTCGGATGCAATTTATATAGAAAAGGCTTATGTAAGAGAGGAAGACGGTAAGTCTTACGTGATGGTTGCAAATGAGGACGACAAGTTGGAAAAACGCTATGTGACAACCGGAAAAACGATTTATGGTTCCGCAGTAGAGATTACATCGGGCTTAAGTATGGATGACAGAATCGCTTTTCCATATGGCAAGAACGCAGTAGAGGGCGCGAGTGTAACAGAGGCGTCAAATATGTACTATTAATCAGAGGGGGAATACAATGTTTGAAAATATCAGATTGTCATTTCAGGGAATCTGGTCGCATAAGATGCGTTCTTTCCTGACAATGCTTGGAATTATTATCGGAATTGCAGCTATTATTGCAATTGTTTCTACAATAAAAGGAACAAACGAACAAATTAAACAGAATCTGGTTGGTTCCGGAGAAAACACAGTGGAAGTTTCCTTGTATCAGGGAGATTGGACGTATGAGATGGAATACAATGGAATTCCATCCGGTGTTCCACTTATTTCCGATGATGTGATGGAGGAGATTTCTAAGATTGATGCGGTAGAAAGCGTTTCCCGTTATCTATCCAGACAGGATTATGACGGTGTGTACCGCTTAAATACATCGTTATCCGGTGGCTACGTCAAAGGGATTGACACCAGTTATTTTTCCACCTGCAATTTCCTTGTGACAGAGGGAAGAGCGTTTGTGGAGGATGATTACACCAAATACCGCAAGGTAGCAATCTTAGACGAGGATTCGGCAAATGTCCTGTTTGACGGGGAAGACCCGGTCGGACAGACCATCGAGATTCAAAAAGAGCCATACACCGTGGTAGGAGTTGTAAAAAAGGCAAAAGAATTTCATCCGGTCATCAATTCGATAGAAGATTATTACACATACAGCCAGGATACAGCAGGAAGTGTTTATATTCCAGACGCAACCTGGTGCATTACCTATCAGTATGACGAACCTCAGAATGTTGTGCTAAAGGTGGCAAGCGCAGATGACATGACAAGCGCAGGAAAAGCTTGTGCAAACCTGTTAAATGGTTATCTGACGGTCAGTGATGATACCATTCAGTACAAAGCGCAGGATTTGATGGAGCAGGCACAGCAGATTCAGGAATTAAGCAGTTCCACGAACACAATGTTAATCTGGATTGCAGGAATTTCCCTGATTGTCGGAGGTATCGGTGTCATGAATATCATGCTGGTATCCGTGACAGAGCGTACACAGGAGATTGGCTTGAAAAAGGCAATCGGTGCAAGAAAGTCCAAAATTTTAAATCAGTTTCTGACAGAAGCAGCAGTTCTTACAAGTATGGGTGGACTTATCGGTGTAATCGTTGGTATTATTCTGGCAAAAATTATTTCCTATGTCAGCGCAACACCAGTTGCCATCAGTATTCCGGCAGCAGTAGGTGCCGTTGTATTTTCGATGGTAATCGGAATTGTCTTTGGAGTTTTCCCATCCTACAAGGCAGCAAACTTAAACCCAATCGATGCACTGCGACATGAATAAACTTGTGTTAACCACCGGCGGTGTTGAGACGCTCGAATATTTTGCAAAACAAATGGGAGCAGAGTTCGAGCGCCTCGGCTATGCGGTGTTTTACTTTGATTTAAAAAATGCACCTTCAAGTGCAAAAAAGGTTCGGAAATTCATAAAGACAGGGCAGACAGCGCTTGTGACGTTTAATTTTCAAGGACTTGAGCAGGAAGAGGGTGTTTACAAGGAAGGCATCGGGTATTTGTGGGAAGAATACCAGATGCCTTGTTATAATATTGCGGCGGATCATCCTTATTTTTACCATGAGAGATTACAGAATCTTCCGAAAAAATATTTTCATATCAGCATTGACAGAATGCATCAGGAATACTTTGAGAAGTTCTACCCGGAGTTTCGAAGCCTTGGATTTTTGCCGTTGGCGGGAAATCAGTTTGAGGGTTCAGAGGATGCCTGTGATAAAACTACGGATGTAATTATATTGGGAAATTACACGGAACTTCCGTTTTTTACACCTTATATTCACTGGATTAATGATGAATATGCAGCCTTTTATCAGGGAATCATAGATGAACTGCTTGTAAGAACAGATGCGACGGTGGAAGAAGTGGCACTTGAGCACTGCGAGCGTGAAATGGGGGAAAACACCATCTGGGATTTGCGCGGCGCACTTCATAAGATGATTTTCATTGACCTATATGTGCGTAATTACTGGCGTGGAAAGGCAGTTCAGACACTTGTGGATGCAGGCGTTACGGTGGATGTGGTTGGAAAAGGCTGGGAGAAGCTGCCGGTGAAATGCCCTGAAAATCTGGTGATTCATCCACAGACAGATTCGAAAACCTGCCTGGAACTGGTGAAAAAGGCAAAGGTTTCGCTTAATGTGATGCCGTGGTTTAAGGACGGTGCGCATGATCGTGTGTTTACTTCCATCTTAAATGGAACGGTCTGTGTGTCGGATGAAAGTAAATATCTCCTCGAGACACTGAAAGAACAAGAGGGTGTGTTTTACTACAAATTGCAGGAAATCGAACAATTGCCACAGCTGGTAAAGAGATTGCTCACCGAGGATGAACTTCGCGAAAAGGCAGTGACACGTGGAAAAGAGATTGTCGAAAAAGAGCATACCTGGGTGGCGAGAGCAAGAAAACTTGCAGAATGGATGCAAGACGAATAAGATACTTGCATTTTGGAAAAAATCAAGCTATAATGACAAAAGAGTGTAAGAGATTACACAGAGTTGACGTTGAGGAAAGCTACGATTGTAAGGCTGTGACAGAGAGCTGGTGGGTGGTGTGAACCGGCACAGAGGAGCAATTTTTCCACTTTCTTAGTCGGTGGTGAAAGCCACGAGGGTCGTACCCTTTATCGTACGTTTGAGAGGTCTTAAGTCTTTTGCGAAGGAGAATTTTTGCCGGAGGAGAAGAACAGGACAATATGGGTGGCAACGCGGAAGATACAGCCTTTCGTCCCATGTGTAGAACACACAGAGGGCGGAAGGCTTTTTGTGTATACAAAATTACGAAAGCAGTGTTTTAACACTGTCAAGGAAAGGTAAGGTTACGTATTATGATCGATTTGAAATTTTTAAGAGAAAATCCAGAAGTAGTAAAACAGAACATCAAAAACAAATTCCAGGATCAGAAATTACCATTAGTAGATGAGGTAATCGCATTAGATGCTGATGCAAGAAAAACAAAACAGGAAGCGGACGACCTCCGTGCAAGCCGTAACACATTATCCAAGCAGATTGGTATGTTAATGGGTCAGGGCAAGAAGGATGAGGCTGAGGAAGTAAAAGCACAGGTTAGTGCAAACGCAGCACGTCTTGCTGAATTAGAAGCAAAAGAGAAAGAATTACAGGAAAAAATCACAAAAATTATGATGACGATTCCAAACATCATCGATCCATCCGTTCCAATCGGAAAAGATGATTCCTGCAACGTGGAAATTGAAAAATTCGGTGAGCCGGCAGTGCCTGATTTTGAGGTTCCATATCACACCGATATTATGGAAAGATTCGACGGAATCGACCTTGACGCAGCAGGAAAAGTAGCAGGTAACGGATTCTACTACTTAATGGGTGACATCGCAAGACTTCATTCTGCAGTCATCTCCTATGCGAGAGATTTCATGATTGACCGTGGATTCACATACTGCATCCCACCGTTCATGATTCGTTCTAACGTGGTAACCGGCGTTATGAGTTTCGACGAGATGGATGCCATGATGTACAAAATCGAGGGCGAAGACCTCTACTTAATCGGTACATCCGAACATTCCATGATTGGTAAATTCATCGATACCATCCATGAAGAAGAAAAATTGCCATACACATTGACTTCCTACTCTCCATGTTTCCGTAAGGAAAAAGGTGCACACGGTATCGAGGAGCGTGGTGTATACCGTATCCACCAGTTCGAGAAACAGGAAATGATTGTTGTCTGCAAACCGGAAGAATCCAAGATGTGGTATGACAAATTATGGCAGAACACCGTAGATTTATTCAGAAGTTTAGACATCCCGGTTCGTACTTTAGAGTGCTGTTCCGGTGACCTTGCTGACTTAAAGGTAAAATCCTGTGATGTAGAAGCATGGTCTCCAAGACAGAAGAAATACTTCGAAGTTGGCAGCTGCTCTAACTTAGGGGATGCACAGGCAAGAAGATTAAAGATTCGTGTCAAAGGAAAAGATGGAAACAAATACTTTGCACACACCTTAAACAACACGGTTGTTGCACCACCTCGTATGTTAATCGCTTTCCTTGAGAACAACTTAAACGAGGATGGAAGTGTAAACATTCCAAAAGCACTTCAGCCATATATGGGTGGAAAAGAAAAATTAATCCCAAATAAATAAAAGGATTTGTGGATAAGGAAAGAAAATATTCCGATATCCGTGGATATCGCAGAAGAATATAACTATGTTTATAACTTGAAAGAGCTCTGGCATGCCAGAGCTTTTTCTTTTGTGTAATAGGAAACTTCGTTCCTATTACACAAAAAGCTTCGCGGGAATCTTTTTTATGTGGGAGAGAAAACGGAGGTTCGTTTCGTAATCGCCCACAGTTAAAAATTTTTTTAAAGCATGAGATTATTTTTCCATTTTCCGGGTCTAATAAGTGTAAGAGGAACAAAAAGGACGCTTTTTCGGAATCTTAGATGTGCGCGCACAGGAGGAATTGCATAAATGCAAAGTAGAGAAATAACAGCACTTGTAAAAAAGGCGAAGGGAAAAGACGCGGATGCTTTTTCAGAGCTGATTCACTTTTATAAGACAGATATGTATAAAGTAGCCTACGCGATTCTGCTAAACGATGAAGATGCGGCGGACGCTATTGGGGATACGATTTTAACTTGCTGGGAAAAAATAGATTCCCTGCGAAAGGATAAATACTTTAAGACCTGGATGACAAGGATTTTGATTAACCACTGCTATGATATCCGGAAATGGAAGATGCGGACGACGAACTTTGAGGAGTACGCCGAACCGGAAGCCTTACCGACGGATCAGTTAAATGTAAAGTGGAAAGAAATGTTATCTGTTTTAGAGGAACGATATCGGAATGTGCTGATTTTATTTTATGAGGGCGGTTATAAAACCGCGGAGATTGCGGCATTGTTACATATACCGGTGAGCACGGTGCAGACAAGGTTACAGCGTGGAAGAGAAAAACTGGCAGTTTTTTATGGAAAGTGAGGCAGGAAAACGGAAAAGAAAACAATTTTTTCAGAGGAAGTAGAGATTCCGGATATTGCGGAAAAAAGGATTGCGGATACCCTTTGCCAGATTCAGACGGAGGGAAAAACCATGAGAAAACAAAAAAAGATTTGGCAGAATAAGGCAGCGGTAGCAGCATGTGTCTGTGTTGTGGCAGCAGGAACAGTCACAGCGGGGGCAGCCGTACATTATCACTGGGGCAGAGGAACGCAGGGAGCCATTCAGGCAGACGATACCCAGCAGCAGAACCTGACAGCACAGGGGGTTGCCGAGGTTTACAATGCCAAGGAGGACTATGAGAGCCTTGCAGTGACAGAAAGCGGCATTACGGTAAAACCGGATACCGTGATTACCGATGGAAATATGGTTTACCTGTCATTTCTGGTGGAAGGATATCCGATTGCAGAAGATGCAGAGCCGGGATTTGAAAGTGTGGACGTTTATCTGGATGGAGAGGATGAGAATGCTTTGAACATGGACGGTGGCTTCTATGACGGAATTGTGTCAAATGAAAATGCGGAGCCGGTTTACGAAGACGGAAGCGAGTTAGCGTATACCGATGATGGAAACTTAATTTCACATTATGTCGATGAGGATGGAAACTTAGAATATGTGATTCGTGCATTTTCTTCTGAGATAGGTGACAGCTTACTTGGTAAAAAATTACATGTTGATTTTACAAACATGGGTACGGTTGAAAAAGCAGACTATGCAGAGGGTGTTGCAGGAAGTTGGAATTTTATATTGACACTGCCAGACCAGAAGGCATCTGAAGAGATTACATTAGACAGCCGGATTGCAGATTCCGTATTTACGGTAGATTCTGTGGAACTTTCTCCTGTTTCTATCGAAATTCATTATTCGGTAAATGGAGAGGTGGAGACATCCGGGGATGAAAATGGCGTGCCGGCATTTTGCGGCGTTGTCTTGAAAGACGGAACCAGACTTCCCTATCTTGGAGATGGCGGAATGAGTTCTTATACGGACGAGAGTAGAACAGCAGCTTATGTCATAAGTGCATTTGACCGTGTGATAGAGCCGGACGAGGTGCAGGCACTGTTACTCCGGGTGACACCGGGAGCAGAGTTTGTGACGGTGGAATTACCATAAAAAAATGTCTCTTCAAGTATTTGGTTTTTGAGTCTGGACTTTGGAGAAACCATAAGAAGGCTAGAATTTCTTATGAAAAAGAGTTATACTGTCTGCATAAGGAAGAAAACAGGAGAAAACCAAATGATACGAAATGCAGCGCAGGAAGATTTCCAGCAGATTTTACGCATTTATGAATATGCCAGAAATTTTATGAAACAGACGGGAAACCCGACACAGTGGGGAGACCATTCACCGGCAGTTGATGTCTTAAAGAAAGATATGGAAAAAGGACAACTGTATGTGGTGGAAGAGAATGGTCAGGTCTGCGGTGTGTTTGCTTTTATAATAGAAAAAGACCCGACCTATGAACGTATCGAAAACGGTGCGTGGAAGTCTGAGACGGAGTATGGAACCATTCATCGCGTGGCGACAGACGGCACAAAGCATGGCGTGTTTCACCAGATTGTCTCATTTTGTGAGAAAAAGAGAAACCATCTTCGAATTGATACGCATGAGAATAACAAAATTATGCGCCATCTCATTCAAAAGAATGGTTTCTTAGAATGTGGAACCATCTATGTTGCAGACGGTTCACCGCGGGTCGCCTACGAAAAGGCTGGGACAACCCGCACTGAAATTTCGGTAACGTAAGAAGAGATATCTTTGGCAGTAAAGTTATCTGCCACATAATATTCCAGGTAATCCCCATCGGTTACGAGGTGGTGATTTTTCTTGCACTAAAAGCGATGCATTGTCGTTCATTGAAAGAGCGCTCTCCAGGGAAGCCTGAATGCTTCTAGGGGGAACGCTCTTTTTCAATAGGAAACACAAAAAGTTCCCTGAAACATTGTTAGAAAATTAACATTTCTCTGGTTCTGGATATTCCACACCGAAAGTCTCAACAGTTACTTTTTTCATCACCTGAGGAACGACTGGACGGTCAGAGTAATCCGTTGTGGTCTCTGCGATTTTGTTGACAACGTCCATTCCGTCTGTGATTTTTCCGAATGCTGCATAAGCACCGTCTAAGTGTGGAGAGTTCTTATGCATGATAAAGAACTGGCTTCCTGCAGAATCAGGATGCATTGCTCTTGCCATAGACAACACACCTTCGGTATGTTTTAAATCATTCTGGAAACCATTCTGGTTGAATTCACCCTTGATATCATAGCCAGGGCCGCCCATTCCGGTTCCATCCGGACATCCGCCCTGAATCATAAAGCCTTTGATGACACGGTGGAAGATTAATCCATCGTAAAAGCCCTTGTTTACTAAGCTGATAAAGTTGTTTACTGTATTTGGTGCGATTTCAGGATAAAGTTCAGCCTTCATCACATCGCCATTTTCCATTTCAATTGTAATAACTGGATTCTGTGCCATATTGTTACCTCTTTCTATCTTGATTTTACAGAAAATATTCTGCATTTCACTATTGTATCGGAAAAATGGGAACTCGTAAAGTATCTAGCCCTTATTTTAGAAAAATTTTCGAATGTTCCGTTTTTAAGGTCGCAATATTTCTGAAAGGCAGGCTGGCGATAAGAAAAGCAGTGCTTGTCCCTTTTGCCTCATATCAATTAGCAAAAATTAAGAAATTTTCCAGGAGAAGATACTTGATGAAACAGGAAACAGATGGTAGCATAGAAAAAGGTAAAGATAAGGTACACGTAGCGAGAAAGGGTTATAGAATGAGGAAAAAGAACATTCGAAGCGCGATACTTTTAGGCTTGGCCTTTTGTATTCTTTTCCAGGGGGCGAGAATGCAGCAGGCAAAGTTTGATAAACAGAATGTAACTACAAATATAAATAAATTGGAGACAGGTCTTTATGCGGGAGCCTGTGCGGAATTTGAACGGACAGAGCTTGCGACGGTAAAAGCGAACCAGAAGCTTTTGGTGGCAGCAGCATTAGAATCCGAAAATGCGTTGCAAGAGGAGGACGTCTATTCTTTTTTACAGGGGCCGAAATCCTGGGAGAGCAGACTGCCGTGGTCTGGTGAATGGTGTTTAAAATATGTGAAAGGTCATTATTTTGGAGGCTTTGGCTGTGGACTTGTCTGTATGGCGAATATTTACAGCACGCTGACCGATTATACCTGTTCTCCGTACGATATGTTTGAGTATGCGACACAGGTGACCGGTTATTATCCAAGCAAGAAAAGCGGTGCAATCGGCTGGGGTGAGATGAAGGTGACCTTGCAAAAATGTGGGTTTGACTGTGACCTGTACTACAAACCGGAAACATATGAAGCGTTTCAGAGTCAGATCAAAGAGGCGCAGACGGCAATTGTGCTGGTCAGCAGTTACAATGATGATACGTTTTGGAAAAAGACAAGCGGTCATTATGTCAACATCTGGCTTTATAATGAAGAAACGGATGAAGTCTTTTTGACGGAGCCTGGCGGCCCGGAGAAAAACAGAACCTGGGTGCCGCTGCGTTATATTTATGATGCATTGAAAACGTCAAGCCAGTACCAGTATCTGCGTGTAGACAGCTATGATGAGGCGAACAATACCTGGTTACACAATGGAATTGAAAATGAATGGGTTGCTCCGTAAGGGGGGCTCATTTTTTTGCTTTATAGGAAATGGCTATGCAATATTTCTTTTTATAAAAGGCATGGAAATAATATTTTTTGTGTAAAAATAAAGTAAAATTTATGTAAAATCATGGAATCGCAATAGAAATTCTCGGCAAAATAAATCCCATTTTCGAAGAAAATCTTGAATCAGAATCACAGAGATGTTACAAAAAAGTGATATATTGACAAAAACGCAGGAGATGATGCATATGAAAAAAATTTCAACAAAATTACTTAGTATGATTTTGCCGGTTATGGTTTTGGGGCTGCTATGTCTGGTGGCAATCTGCAGTTTCTTTTCGGTAAGAACAATTGGTGATGAGATATCAGAGCGGATGATGCAGACATTGAAGGCAAATTCGAATGAGATTTGTGCAAGCATGGAGACTTATGAGAGAGACACGAAGGATGTAGCACTTGCAATCGGACAGACTATTGGAGATGCGCAGGATCTTAGCAAATATGACAACATTATGGAACAGGAAATCACAAACAATGAACTGATTTCCGCAATGGGATTTTTTATTGAACCAGGATACTTTCAGGGAGAACAGAGTGTTTTTTCATACATGGGAGAGTCCGATGGAAAAGTAAGCAAAGTGGAACTTGGAGATTTTGAATATACAGGGACAGAATGGTACGTTGCAGTAAAGGACACAAATACGTACTATTATACAGACCCATATGTGGATGAAACCTATGGAAAACTCATGATTTCCTATGTAGAACCAATTTATGACCATTCTGGTAAATTTATTGGTGCGGTAAACACTGATGTGGATATGAGTGGAATCCAGTCACTTGTAGACAATGTCAAGATAGGAGATACCGGAAAAGCGGTATTAATCAATGAGGAAGGTGTTTATTTAACCAATAGTGATCCGGATAAAGTAACAACGACGAATATTGCAGAAGAAAAGGGAGGTCTCTATAAAGCGGATGCCAAACAGATTCTTGCAAACGATTTCGGCAGTTTTTTAAGTAAGAAAGATGGGGTAGCCTACCGAACTTATTTTGAAAAAATACCGGAGTACAACTGGATTTTACTTGTCAGTATGGAACGAAGTGAAGTTTCACAATCAATGGAAGGACTTGTGAAATCTTCTATTGTAGTAAGTATTATCACGATTATCGTCTGTGCACTTGTGATTTTCCTTTCAGCGAAAAAGATTGCAAATTCGATTGCAGAAGTAAAAGATATGTCAAGAAAGATGGCTGGCGGAGATTTCTCCATAGAGCCGATGAAAGTAAAAGGCAAAGATGAAGTCGCACAGATGACAGAGGCATTAAATGAAATGCTTTTGTCAAATCGTGATGAGATGCAGCAGATTTCTTACAATTCCAAGACAGTTGGTTTTAACTGTGATACGTTAAAACAGGCAGTATCTGAATTGGAGGAAAGCTTTGATGAGATTAACCATTCCATTCAGATTATCAGCAGTGCAATGATGGATAACAGTGCGACAACGGAAGAATTGACCGCTTCTGTCACAGAGGTAAAAGAAACGGTTACCAATCTTGCCAGAAAGGCATCTGAAAGTGAAGAAATGTCTAAGGAAATCATGGAACGTGCAAGGATGATTGGAAAAGAGTCGAATGAAAATTTTGACAAGGCAATGGATTTAAGCAAGCAATATGAGAAACGTCTCGAATCAAGTATCGAGAATTCCAAGGTTGTAAACGAAATCGGAACTATGGCAGATGCTATTTCAGAAATTGCGGAGCAGATTAACCTTTTATCCTTAAATGCGTCCATTGAGGCTGCAAGAGCAGGAGAACAAGGAAAAGGCTTTGCGGTTGTAGCAGGTGAGATTGGAAATCTTGCAAATCAGACCAGCAATACGGTAACAAGTATTCAGGCTACGGTTGCAAAAGTAAAAGAATCGGTGGAAGTATTGTCTTCAGATTCCAAGGCACTGATTGATTTTATTTCCCAAAATGTTACACCGGATTACCGTGCATTTGTTGATACGTCCAATCAGTATGAAAATGATGCCAAGAGCATCCAGGACCTTGCAAGTTATCTTGCCGATATTGCTTCCCAGTTAAAGGCAACAATGGAAGATGTCAATCTTGCAATTCAAAATATTGCGAGTGCCTCCCAGGATGCAGCAGAAAAGAGTACTACTATTTTAGAGAATGTCGATACAGTATCCGACCATGTTGAAAATGTAGGGGATATCTCAGAACAGCAAAAAGAGGTTTCCCATACGCTAGATGATGTTGTTGGACGATACAAATTAGAATAGGAAACAGGATTTAAGAAATTAGAATATTTTAGGTCAGTTGTCTGTGTTGTAGGAAGACATGTTTCCTGAATTTTGAAAAGTTAAAAGTTAAAAGTGTGAGAAGACCGCCAGAGTGTGTAAGCTGCTGTTGGACTGTTAACATATTTTCAGTTTTGCAGGAATAGCACATTGCTGGCGGTTTTGCAGTTAAAAAATATCAAATTTTTAGTAATATCAAAAATCATATCTGGTTGGAAGAAGCATCAAAACTCAGGAAATATCACGAATGATATCTGGTTGGAAGAAGCATCAAAACTCAGGAAATATCAAAAATCATACCTAGTTGGACAAAGTATCAAAACCCAGGAAATATCACGAATGATATCTGGTTGGAAAAAGTATCAAATTTCAGGAAATATCACGAATGATATCTAGTTGGAAGAAGCATCAAAACCCAGGAAATATTACGAATGATATCTGGTTAGCAAAAGTATCAAAACTCAGGAAATATCACGAATGATATCTGGTTAGCAAAAATATCAAATTCTAGGAAGTATCACAAATTATATCTGATTGGACAATAGGAACCTATATTTTCAAAATTATCCAAAATGGCATGAAAAACATGTTGTTATGTAAACCAATATAATCGTTTTTTACAAGGACATTGCATTCATTAAAAATTTGTAAAAAATTTCTTGAAAAAGGAGTCTATTTTGGACAATTTCTTAATTATTTTCTTCTATTGTAAAATGATGCATATTATGTAAACTAAGAGCAATCAAAATCAAGGGAAATTGGATAAAAAATCACAAATTAGATTCATTTATCCAAACCATGTCAAGATTAGTAATATAGTCCTATTAGATGAAGTGCCAGGCTCAAAGTGGAAATTGAAAAAGCGGGAGATAGGAAGCAAGGTTCATAAAAAAGATATTTAAGAAAAAACGCATGGGAAAAGGTATCAAAATAGGCTCATAAGGGATATCTAGAAAAACGATATAAGAAATGACACAAAAAAATGCCCCAAAAGAAAAAGACACAAAAAAATGCCCCAAAAGAAAAAGACACAAAAAATGACACACAAGAAAATGACATAAAAAATCCCTTGACAAAAAGACAATTCTTGACAGATAATAAAGTATCATTTCAAGAAAGTTCAATGGAATCATTCATGTAGCAATACATGGTCAAATTTATCCCAAGTCAAATTATGTTTTACACGAAAGCCAGCCAGGTCACAGGTTTAGAAATTTGTAAGACAAATCCAATTTAGAAAATTATAAGACAAATCCAGCCAGAAATCCAATTTAGAAAATTATAAGACAAAATCAGCCAGGAACCAGGTTGAGAAAATTGTAAGACAAATCCAGCCTCCAAACCACCTAAGAAAGTATATAAGACGAAAACAATCGTGCTCCGCCAAGAGAGTTACAGTACAAAAGCCAGCAACAGCTATCCATCATCTATAAGAAAAAGGAGGTACTTGTATACGGTATACAATAATTTGAAAAAGGAGCTTGCTGTACTAGAGCAGGAAATCCAAAGCTTGCAACAGGAAATAGAGAAGCTTCCAGAAGGAAAGTTACTTTGTGTGCAAAATGGAGCCTATGTGAAGTGGTATAAGAGCAATGGCGCACATCCAATTTATATTAAGAAAAGTGAAGAAGAATATGCGAAAAAACTGGCAATCAAAAAATATAACAGTTATCGCCTGGAAGAATTGAAAGGGAAGTATTTATTACTGAAAAAATATGCTGACCTCTATGAAAAGGAAAAAGAAAAATCAAAAGATTTGGTGGAACAGAATCCGGCATATGCTTCTCTTTTAGCGGATTATTTTAAGGATACGCAGGATCAATCAAATAGCTGGCAGGAGGAGCCGTATCCACACAACACGAAATATAAGGAAAATATAATATATAAGACGCTTGCAGGGCATATGGTTCGTTCCAAATCCGAGGTTTTAATTGCAAATGCCTTATTTTTAAATGGGATTCCATATCGTTATGAGTGTGCATTACGACTTGAGGGATTTACATTGTACCCGGATTTTACGATTAGACATCCAAAAACGAAACAGATATATTATTGGGAGCATTTTGGAATGGCAGACAAATTGGAGTATCAGGACAGGATGACAGAGAAACTAAAGCTCTATCTGCGAAATGGAATCATTCCAACGATTGACCTTATTTTAAGTTATGAGACGTCGAAGACCCCGCTTGATATCGAAAAAATAGAATGGTTGATACGAGAATACTTTTAAATAATATTTCTTAGACAAAAAACGCCAGGGTTCCCATAGAAACCCTGGCGCCATGTATTACCACCGGGGGGATGGTGGTAAAAAGAGAGGAAGTATGTGTAAGAGTTTTTAACCCATTACAACCTTAACTTGAACAGAATCTTTACCATGATTTAATGGAATCATGTTGCCGGCTACTTCTTTGCCATCAACGGTCATGGAAGCAACGCCTTTTTCCACATGGTTTGGATTCTCAACGGTGATGTGGTAAGTGACACCACGGAAATCACGTTTTGCAGTAAATCCATCTAAAGTGGATGGAATACATGGATCAATGACAAGACCATCGTAGTCCGGGCGGATTCCTAAGATGTACTGTGAAACATCAAGGAAAGTCCATGCTGCAGTACCGGTTAACCAGCTGTTTTTCGCTTCACCGAAGTTTGGAGCATCTTTTCCGGCAATCATCTGTGAGTATACATAAGGTTCTGTACGGTGAATTTCGCTAATATCCTCGATATAAGCAGGACAAGTTCTGGTGTATACCTGCCAAGCACGGTTTCCGCGTCCGACAACAGTCTCTGCGATAGAAATCCATGGGTTGTTGTGGCAGAAGATACCGGCATTTTCCTTATATCCAGGTGGATAAGAGGAGATTTCACCAAGTTCAACGTGATATTTATGATAAGGTGGCTGTAATAATACAATGCCGTACTTGGTATCTAAGTATTTTTCGACAGACTGTAAAGCCTGTAAACATTTGCCTTCTTTTAAACCAATCTCTGCGATAACACAGAATCCCTGAGGTTCGATAAAAATCTTACCGTCTTCACATTCCTTAGAACCAATTTTGTGTTTGTAGTGGTCGTAAGCACGTAAATACCATTCGCCATCCCAGCCGGCATCCAATACCGTTTTTTCCATGGAAGCGATTGCTTTTTCCGCTTCTTCGGCTTCCTCGTTCAATCCGCGGTGTCTGCAAATTGCTGCGTAATCTTTTCCATATTTTACAAACATACCTGCAATGAATACGGACTCAGCATTTGGTCCCTCGGATGGACCGAAAGTCTGGAAAGATTCACCCGGTTCTTCGGAGAAGCAGTTTAGGTTCAGACAGTCATTCCAGTCAGCACGACCGATTAATGGAAGTCCGTGAGGTCCAAGATGTTCGATGGTGTAACGGAAAGAACGTCTTAGGTGTTCCATAAAATCAGTAGCTTTGCTCATATCGCTGTCGTATGCAGTCATTTCATCTAAGATGGTGTAATCGCCGGTCTCTTTGATATAGGCAGCAGCAGCGGCAATCAGCCACAATGGATCATCGTTAAAACCACTTCCGATATCGGAGTTTCCTTTTTTGGTCAGTGGCTGGTACTGGTGATAAGCACTGCCATCCTCAAACTGGGTTGCGGCAATATCTAAGATACGTTCACGTGCACGGTCAGGAATCAAATGAACAAATCCTAATAAATCCTGACAAGAGTCACGGAATCCCATTCCACGTCCGATTCCAGATTCAAAATAAGAAGCAGAACGGCTCATGTTAAAGGTAACCATACACTGGTACTGGTGCCATACATTTACCATACGGTCCAGTTTCTTTTCGGAAGAGGAGATGGTAAAGTGATTTAATAAAGAATCCCAATATTCTTTTAAGTCTGCAAGAGCTTTGTCTGTTTTCTCAACCGTGTCAAACTGTGCAAGCATTTTTTTTGCAGGAGCACGGTTGATGACGCCATTTTCAGCAGGGCCAACCCATTTTTCTTCGACTGGATTTTCGACATAACCCAATACGAAAATATAGGTTTTGGATTCTCCCGGTGCAAGAGAAACTTCCAAATGGTGGGAACCGATAGGAGCCCATCCACTTGCAACCGAGTTTTTGGATGTTCCGGTTGTCACAACTTCCGGTGCAGAGTTCTCACCGTAAGCACCCAGGAAGGAATCGCGGTCTGTATCAAATCCTGCAACCGATGCGTTCACCGCATAAACGGCATAATGGTTACGGCGCTCTCTGTATTCGGTTTTATGGTAAAGTTCAGAACCGTCTGCATGAATCTCAACTTCCCCTGTTGAAAAGTTTCTCTGGAAGTTGGTCATATCGTCCATTGCATTCCAGAGACAGAACTCTACATAGGAAAAAACAGAGAAGTTCTTTTCTGTGTCGCTCTCATTGGTGAGGGTTAATTTGTTGACCTCACAGGTAGAACCCATAGGAACAAAATCAGTAAGGGATGCTTTTAATCCATTTTTGCTTCCTGTAAAAACGGAATATCCCATACCATGACGGCATTCGTAGGAATCCAGTTCAGTTTTAGAAGGCATCCAGCCAGGATTCCAGACGGTATTTCCATCTTTAATATAGTAGTAATGTCCGTTACTGTCATAAGGCACGTTGTTGTAACGGTATCTGGTCAGACGCAATAATTTTGCATCCTTATAAAAGCTGTATCCGCCACAGGTATTTGAAACGAGTGAGAAGAAGTTCTCGCATCCCAAATAGTTAATCCATGGCAATGGTGTTTTTGGTGATGTGATGACATATTCCTTGTTGGCATCATCAAAGTATCCAAATTTCATGTTTCCTCCATTCTGTCACAGTGATGTGACAAATCATATATGTTTTTGCTAAACCAATCGTTACGAAAACGATTAAGTTAAGTTTTCTTAACTGAAAGTATAGACGCAATAGTATTAAAATGCAAGGGAAAACGCCTTGAAAATAGCATTTTTAGCACATTGAACAAAAAAAGGAATAGAATATAGAAGAAAGCAACAAAAACAGTTTAGCAGCATTGAAAATGATAAATTACGAAAACGAATAAGTTATAAAAGAATAAAAACGAATACTAAGAAAAGAATGAAAAATATAAAGTAAAAATGCACAAAAAATGATTTGGAAAAATGTAAAAACGGACGAATTGCTAAAAAACGGTTGCAATCAGGATACAGAAAGGGTATAGTAAAGGTACGAAAACGATTAAGTGTTTTGCACGAAATAGGAAGCTGGAGGAGCCTATGGTATCTTTGAAAACAATTGCTGAGAAATGTGGTGTTTCCACTGCGACAGTCAGCAAGGCATTGAATGATCAAAAAGATATCGGGGAAGAGACAAAGAACCGCATCAAACAGACCGCAGAGGCGATGGGATATTTTCCAAATGCGGCAGCCAGATCACTGAAAACAAAACGTTCTTATAATATAGGTGTTCTGTTTGAGGAAGAAGCAGGAAGTGGTCTGACACATGAATATTTTTCAGGCGTGTTAAATGGTTTGAAGGTTCAGGCTGAGAAGCAGGGGTATGATATTACATTTATCAATACATGTTTTGAAAACCGCAAGATGTCCTATTACGAACATTGCAAATACCGGAACTTTTCCGGAGTCGCAATCGTATGTGCGGATTTCAATGATCCGGACGTCATGGAGCTTATGAACAGTGATTTACCGGTTGTGACAATCGACTATGTGCATCACAATTGCACAGCAGTCAGTTCCAATAATATACAGGGCATCGAAGATCTTGTGAAGTACATTGCTTCACAGGGACACCAAAAGATAGCATATATTCACGGACAGGATAGTTCCTCCGTAACCAAAGACCGCCTGGCAAGCTTTTACCGGACGATGGATGGTTTGGGACTGAATGTGCCGGATGAGTATATAAGAGCTGCAGATTACCTTGAAACAAAGGAGGCAGCTAGGCAGACGAAGGCACTTTTGAATTTAGAGGAGCCGCCGACCTGCATTTTATATCCTGATGACACCTCTTTAATAGGAGGAAGAAATGTCATCATAGAGATGGGACTAAGGATTCCCAATGATATATCTGTTGCAGGATATGATGGAATCCGCATGTCGCAGCTGCTTCATCCGAAGTTGACGACGATTCGACAGAATACAGAGTTAATTGGAAAAGAAGCGGCAAAGAGACTGATTAGTACCATCGAGAAACCAAAGACAACGCTCATTGAGAGAGTTGTCATTGAAGGAATCCTGATAAAAGGACAGTCTGTTGGGAAACTTTCCGAATGATTTAGTTGTTGCAGTATAAAATGGGAAGGTAAGGCAGTTAAGGGTTCGTTCAAAAACAATTTGCCCAAAAGGGCACAAATTAAGAAGGAGGGTTTTCTATGAAAAAGAAAATCGTAAGCGTACTTTTATGTGTGTCAATGGTAGCAACAATGGCAGCAGGATGTGGTTCATCGGGGGATGATACAACAACTACAGACAGCAACAGTGCATCTGGAACAACAGAGTCAGCAGACGCTTCTGGTTCTGATGCAGCAACAGGTGGTCTTGCTTACACAGGCGATCTTGAGATTATGCACTTCTCTACAGAAGAAGAATCACAGGGGAATGGTGGTTCTGATGGTATGAGAACTGTATTACAGCAGTGGGCAGACAACAACACAGGAATCAATTTAACACAGACAGTTCTTGCAAATGCAGATTACAAGACACAGATTCAGACTCTTGCAAATGCAGACGATCTTCCAGATGTTTTCCTGATTCAGGGTATGAACGTAAAACAGTGGGCAGAGCAGGGATTGATTCTTGACTTAACAGATTACATTAAGAGTTCTCCATACTCAGCAGATTACAACGAATCATACTTTACACCATTTAAAGATGAAGCTGGAAATATCTACGGTTTCCCAGCATTGACAGGTGGTACTTGTACCGTTGTAGTTTATGATTCCAAAGCATGGGCAGATGCAGGATATGATACATTCCCATCTACATGGGAAGATGTAGAAGCTGCGATTCCAAAGCTTCAGGAAGCAGGATATCAGGAAGCAATTGCTTTTGGTAACCAGGGACAGTGGAACATGAACTCTGATTTCTTATCAACATTAGGCGACAGATATACCGGAAAAGACTGGTTCCAGTCCATGATTGATAAGAAGGGTGCAGCATTTACAGATGATGAATTTGTTGCAGCATTAACAGAAACACAGAGATTATTCAAAGATACGGATATCTTTAACAAAGACTTTAACGCAATCACAAACGAAGATGCGCGTGAATACTACATTGGTCAGGATGCAGCAGCATTCATCGGTGGTAACTGGGATGTTTCTTATATCCAGGCTTCCTTAGAGGGAACAGATTTATATGACACAACCAAATTTGCAGTATTACCACAGCCAAAAGATGCAAAATATGATGCAGACAGCCAGAACATTGGTTTAGGATATGCGGTAGCAATCAACTCCAAATTAGCAGATGATCCAGATAAATTAGCAGCAGCAATTGACCTTGCTGAGTACATTACCGGACCAGAATTCGCAAACTTTGTATGCGACAAATATGCTTTAGGTGGATTAACAAAAGTTAACGATGTTGATTTAAGCAAATTCGACCAGTTTACACAGGATTTCTACAACTACTCTTATGTAGATACAACTCCTTGTGAAATCTACGATTCTTACCTTTCAAGTGATGTATGGAGCGTAGTAAATACAGATCTTCAGTCTATGGTAAATGGTGATATGACACCAGAAGAAGTTGCAAAGGATGCTCAGGAAGCATACGAAGCAAATTACTAAAAAATGACTAGATAGTATGACAGGGCTGTTTCAAGACAATCTTGGTTTTGGGGCAGCCCTTTTATACAAAAAGTATTACGTGTAAAGGGAGGTAGATTGTCTTATGATGCCGAAATCAATGCAATCGAACAAAAAGGTGATAGCGGCGTATTTGAGTATTCCGATTATCGTCTATGTATTTTCCGTGTTTGTTCCATTAATTACAGCTTTTATAGACAGTTTTTACAATTGGAGAAGTGGTCCGCATAAGACATTTGGTGGTCTTACGAACTACATACAATTATTCCATGATCAGACATTCTGGGAGTCTTTTGGACACAATATTTATTTGGTAGCAGTGTGTATTGTTGGACAGATTGGTATTGCATTCATTTTTGTTTTAATGATTGATTCAAAGTTAGTGAAATTAAAAGGAATTCATCGTACATTTGGTTTCTTCCCAAGTACAATCTCTGCGGTATGCATTGGTTTTATTTGGAAAATGATTTACGACTATAATCGAGGAATATTGAACTGGTTCTTGAATTTAATTGGCAAATCAGATGCGACAAAGGTATGGTTAAATGAGCCGAGTCTGGTAATGCTATTGGTATCCATCCCACTTATCTGGCAGTATATTGGATACTACATGGTCATCCTGTTATCTGGTGTTTCTGCGATTGATAAGGAAATCTTTGAGAGTGCAGAAATCGATGGCGCAAATGCTTTCCAGAGAGCATGGTATATTGTATTTCCATTGATTAAGAATACCGTATTGATTTGTATTACACTTTGTATCGCCGGTAACATGAAAGCATTTGATAATATCTATGTTATGACATCTGGTGGACCGGGAACAAAATCCATGGTTATGGCGTTATATGGATATACCGTTTCCTTCAAACAGAACAATATGGGATATGGATGTTGTATTTCCGTTGCAATCTTCGTCTTAAGCTTGATTGTAATTATGGGATCACAGAAATTATTCAACTTCTTGTTGAGAGATAAGGGGGTAGAATAAGATGACAGAACTTAGAACCGCAGGAAAAGATTCCACAGGAAAGAAAGTTGGAAAAGGTATTCTGGCAGTGGTAATGAATGCAATTTTAATTATTTTCTCTGCCACCTGTATTTTCCCGCTTGTGTGGATGTTAAACTCCGCATTGAAATTAAAAAGAGATTTTAACTCAGATATTATTGGAATTGTAAAGCATCCTGTATTATCAAACTTTAAAGATATTTTAAGCAATGCAAACTACCATTTGGGACAGTCCATCTGGAACAGTACAAGAACAACAGTTCTTTCGGTGTTCTTCATTGTATTATTCGGATTTATCGTAGGATATATTCTTGCGAGAATCCAGTTTAAAGGAAACCGTTTGTTATACACAATGTTTTTGATGGGTATGTTAATTCCACAGCATTCTTTATTAGTACCTATCTATGTGGTATTTAAGACATGTGGCTTATCAAACACCTGGTTTACCCTGATTATTCCGTATGTTGCATTCGGTTTGCCAATTTCCATTTTCTTAGTGGAAGGCTTTGTAAAATCGATTCCAACAGAGTTAGAGCAGGCAGCCGCAATCGATGGCTGCAGCTTCAGTCAGACTATGTTCCAGATTATTATGCCGGTCTGCCGTCCAATCATGGTAACCGTTGCAATCATCCAGTCTTTTGGATGCTGGAACGAGTTCTCGTTTGCGTTAGTTTTGATCAAAGATCAGGCATTGCAGACAGTACCACTTGCGCTGACACAGTTTACCGGACAGTTCAATTCCGACTATCCGAAGATTATGGCAGCAATGTTAATTACAATGGCACCAATCGTAATCCTTTACTTTGCGTTTAGTAAAGAGATTATCAAGGGTATGGTTGCCGGAGCAGTAAAAGGTTAATCTTTTTCAATTTCCTCATAATATATAAAAAAGGGTCATGTGGTTGCTACATGGCTCTTTTTGTGTAATAGGAAATTTCGTTCCTATTACACAAAAAATTTCTCTTTTCAATAAAAAATGAATATGATATACTTAATATATCGTAAGAAATTCGGACAAACTCATGGAGAAGAAGTGAATCATTATATTAGGAGATGAGAGTATGACAGAGGGTGGATTACTAATTTTTCTTGGCATCTTATTGCTGCTGGTTGTAATTGTAGCGGTTGTAGCAGTGGTTGCATCGGTAGCAGGGGCAGCAGCTGCAATTGTAGATGATGAAGATGGCGAAGACCAATAGCGCAGGAAAAGAAGAAAAGGCGTGCGAATCAGAAAAGAAAATCTGGTTGGCACGCTTTTTTCTTGATAAGATGCTCCCCAAAATTCTATAAAGATTTTCTAAAATAATCGCCGGAACACTTGAAAATACAGGCGGACGAGATATACTGAAAGAAAACCGACCGGTCGGTCGGAATGCGAAGGAAAAAGTGGAGGAGACGAGATTGATTTCAAAGTTTAGTGTAAAAAAACCATATACGGTATTAGTATGCGTGGTTTTGGTTCTGGTTCTTGGCGTAGTATCGTTAACGCGAATGACAACGGACCTGCTTCCGAGCATGAGTTTACCGTATGCACTTGTTATCACAACAGATGTAGGAGCAAGCCCGGAAGAGGTGGAAAGTGATGTGACGGCTCCGATTGAGGCTGCAATGGCTACGACATCGAATATCAAAAATGTAACATCGATGTCTTACAATAGCTATTCCATCGTAACATTGGAGTACGAGCAGTCTACCAATATGGATTCCACGATTATCGAGATTCAGCAAAAGCTGGATCAGCTCAAAGGCAACTGGGCAGATACGGTTGGAAGTCCGATGATTATGCAGATTAATCCAGATATGATGCCGGTGCTTATGGCTTCGGTTGATGTGGATGGAATGTCACAGGAAGAGATTTCAGATTATGTAAACCAGGAGCTTTCTGCCAGTCTGGAAAGTATTGAAGGTGTAGCATCTGTCACAACGACAGGCGCATTGGAAGAAAATGTTCAGGTTACGCTGGATCAGGACAAAATTGATGCACTAAACGAGAAGATTCAGGACAAAATCAAAGAACAGTTTGCGGATGCTCAGAGTCAACTGGATGATGCAAAAGGTCAGGTGGAGTCCGGACAAAAGGCAATCGAAGAAGGTTCTGGTCAGCTTACCGGTGCGGTGGATGAAGTTTTATCCAAAAAATCAGAATTATATCAGACACAGAAAGATTTGGAGTCGAATCTGACACAGCTTCAGACCCAAAAAGAGATGCTTGAGAATGCAATCTCACAGTTAAAGCAGGCGTATGACGGAGCCGTGCAGATTCAGCAGGCAATCGATGCACTGAATCAGATAAAACAATCTGGAAATATAGAGGGACAGACAGGTGAAATTCCATCGAATGGTGAGATGGACGCACAGACTTCGGAGCAGATTCAGGCAATTTTGCAGGGCTTGATGCAAAATCAAAGTCCGGCTGTCTCGGAACAGCTTGCGAATCTGATGGAACAGTTTAACGGAAATATTGATCAGCAGATTGCGGCATTGCAGGCGCAGTTAGATACCATCAATGCAACCATTTCCTCACAGGGGGCAGCGTTTGCAGCGATGGGTGTGACGTTAAATACATACCAGGATATTCCGGCAGCAATCACAACGTTAACAGACCTTTTGACGCAGGTGAATACCGGAATCAGCACGATTCAGAACGCACTGACACAGATTGAAGCCGGAAAAGTGACGATGGATGATGCGATTACAACGCTCAATTCCAACGCAGTCTTAGCATCCCTTAAGATGAGCAGTTCCCTTGCACAGCTTGAGACAGCAAACGCCTCCTTGCAGCAGGCGCAGACCTCTTTGGACAGTGCAAAAGATCAGGCACTTGACTCTGCGGATATGAACACGGTATTGTCGATTGATACGTTAAGCGGATTGTTAGTGGCACAGAACTTTTCCATGCCGGCAGGCTATGTAGCGGATGGGGAGGAAAACTATCTGGTGCGTGTCGGGGATAAAGTGGAGTCCATCGACGATTTGAAAAATCTTGTGTTAATTGACCTTGGAATGGATGGAATTGAACCGATTACATTAGCGGATGTTGCAGAAGTTGAAATTGCCGACAATGCATCAGAAAGCTATTCGAAGGTAAATGGAAATCCGGCAGTCATGATTTCCATGGAAAAACAGACCGGATATTCCACAGGTGATGTAACCAACCGTTTGCTGGCTAAGTTTAAATCTTTGGAAAAGAGCACAGATGGTTTACACCTGACTGTGCTGATGAACCAGGGTGTTTATATTGACATGATTGTAGATTCTGTTGTGCAAAATATGATTTTGGGAGCAATTCTTGCAATTTTTGTCCTGATTTTGTTTTTAAAAGATTTCAGACCGACTTTAGTCATCACATGTTCGATTCCACTAAGTGTTATTTTTGCAGTAGTATTGATGTATTTTTCCAATATCAGCTTAAATATCATTTCCATGTCGGGACTTGCGCTTGGAATCGGTATGCTGGTGGATAACTCAATTGTTGTAATTGAGAATATTTATCGTTTGAGAAATGAGGGCTATTCCATCCGAAAAGCGGCTGTCGAGGGAGCAAGCCAGGTAACGGGTGCGATTATTGCGTCAACCCTTACCACGGTATGTGTGTTTGCCCCGATTATTTTTACAGAAGGAATCACAAGACAGCTCTTTACCGATATGGCGCTAACGATTGCCTTTACATTAGGCGCAAGCCTTCTGGTGGCGTTGACATTAGTTCCTGCGATGGCAGCAGGCTTGTTGAAAAATACCAAAGAAATCAAGCATGGATTTTTGGATAAGGTAAAAGCGGGATACGCAAAACTTTTACGGGTAGCATTGCATTTTAAACCTGTGGTATTTTTGCTGGCGATTGTTCTTTTAATTGGAAGCACACTTGCAGCTTTTTCTAGAGGAATGTCCTTTATCGATATGGACATGGAGACCGACCAGATGACGGTTACGGTCGAGGCAAAAGAGGACGAGACGCTTACATTCGAGGAACTTAAGGCGATATCGGATGAAGTTGCAGATAAAATTTCAACAATTGATGGAATTGACACAATTGGTGCAATGGCGGGTGGAAACAGCACTTTTAGCCTGATGGGAAGCGGTTCCACCGATTCTGTGAGTATGTACCTGATTTTGGATGAGAATCGTAAGAATACCACAAAAGAGATTGCAAAAGAAATCGAAAAACGAACAAAAGACCTTGATTGTGCCATCAGCACAGACAACTCTTCGATGGATATGACCGCAATGTTTGGAAGCGGTGTGACAGTCCAGATTAAGGGAAGCGATATTGATAAATTACAGGAAATTGCAAAACAGGTAACTGATGTTGTGGAAAAAACAGAGGGAACCTGTGATGTCGAGAATGGATTGGACGATAACACACCGGTATTTACCATTTCCGTGGACAAAGAAAAAGCAGCGGAATATGGAATGACGGTTGCACAGGTTTACCAGCTGGTTTATGCAAAGATGGCATCGAATACCTCTGCAACGACAATTACAACCGACATCAAGAACTATGATGTGTTTATCAAGACACAGGAGCAGGATGAGGTAACGCTTGACGATATCAAGAACATGACGTTTACCTACACACCAAAGAGTGCAAGCATGGATGCGGGCACAGGTTTATCTTTGGGGGATGAGCCTGTGCAAGGCGAAGGTGAAGATACAAAAGAGACAGAGGAATCAGAAGAGAATGAGGATGGAACACAAGAGATTCCGCTGAGTGAGATTGCAACGTTTACAGAGGGAAGCACCTTAAGTACCATCTACCGTGATTCCCAGACCAGATATATCAATGTGACGGCAGGAATCGATGAGACACACAATGTTACGTTGGTAAGTAATGAAATTCAAAAAGAATTAGACAAATTAGAGCTGCCGGAAGGTTATTCCATTAAGATGACAGGTGAGGATGAGACAATTGCGGAATCTATGAACCAGGTGTATTTAATGCTGTTGTTGGCGGTTATCTTTATTTATCTGATTATGGTAGCACAGTTTCAGTCCCTGCTCTCGCCATTTATCATTATGTTTACCATTCCGCTTGCATTCACCGGAGGATTTTTTGCACTGTTTATCACCGGAAATGAAGTCAGTGTCATCGGTATGATTGGATTTGTAATGCTTGCCGGAATCATTGTAAACAATGGTATCGTGCTGATAGATTACATCAATCAGTTGCGACGTGGCGGAATGGACAAAAAGGAAGCAATCATAGAGGCAGGACAGACAAGACTCCGTCCAATTTTAATGACAGCACTCACCACCATTATCTCCATGTCCACGATGGCAGTTGGGGTCGGAAGTGGTTCTGAGATGATGCAGCCAATGGCGATTGTAACAGTAGGTGGTCTGATTTACGGAACACTGTTGACACTGTTTGTCGTGCCTTGTATTTACGATGCATTTTTCAGAAATAAAAGCATGGTAGAGGAGGAACTTTAGATGACAATGGAGGGCGAAAAACTTCCGGAAAAAGTCATTTTGATGTATGATGCGGTCATCGGGATGTTAGAAGATGGAATCGACTTAAATCGGATGAAGGTCATCGACATTACAAAGCGTGCCGGAATTGGAAAAGGAACGGCGTATGAGTATGTTTCTTCCAAGGAAGAACTGATTGTAGGGGCACTTTTATACGATATCCAAAAGCAGTTTGAGCGGATTATAGGCGCCATTACGGCCATAGACGGATTTCAGCCAAAAGTAGAGCGGATCTTAGACTGGATTCTCGATAACTTCAGGGAATGTAAGACGTTTGCACTGTTTGCACGAATCGGAATGGGAACCTATGATATCTCGGAACATCTGAAAAATGAGATGCGAAAAGCGCGCGCAAAGGAGTGCTGCGTTACCAGCATACTAGAACAGGTCGTGGATGAAATCATGGAGTGCGGTGTAAAAGAAGGAATTTTAAAACCTGCCAAAAAGGAGTTGCAGCGCATGGCATTCGGCTCCCAGATTTTGATTTTCAGTATGTATCTGGCGGATTTAGAGCATCGGAAGCAAAGTGAACTTTCTATGGAAGAGGTAAAACGTTTTACCTATGAGAGCATTGTAAAAGCATTAAATTAACAAAAATACGCTTGACTTTTGAGGAAAGGGAATTTAAGATAAGAAAAGAAACAGTTCTGCAAAAAGCAGAAGAAAAAGGTAGTGAGAAAGAGGAGTACACATAGGCATTTTGAAAGAGAAGGACATTCACCGGCTGAAAGATGTCCGCAGAATAAGCATGTGGAAGGTAGCTTTTGAACCGGAATACCCAGAAACGCATCCGATTGCGATAAGTATTCCCGCATTGTTCCCGTTAGCGAACAGAAGAGATTGCGAAAGAGATTGTGAAATTTCTCACAATTGCTTTTGTGAACAAAGGTGGTACCGCGATAACACGCCCTTTGCATCCGAGTGGATGCAAAGGGCTTTTTTAATGAAAGGAAAGAGATATGAGCAAAGAATTAGCAAAGACTTATGACCCGAAGGGCATTGAAGGCCGCTTATATGAAAAGTGGGAACAGAATGGATATTTTCATGCAGAAGTAGATAGAAGCAAGAAACCTTTTACCATTGTGATGCCACCTCCAAACATTACAGGACAGCTTCACATGGGACACGCATTGGATAACACAATGCAGGATATTTTAATCCGTTACAAGAAAATGCAAGGTTACAATGCACTCTGGCAGCCTGGTACTGACCATGCAGCAATTGCGACAGAGGTAAAAGTTATCCAGAATTTAAAGAAACAGGGCATTGACAAGCATGACCTTGGACGTGAAGGTTTCCTGGAGAAATGTTATGAATGGAAGGATGAATACGGCAACCGTATCATCAACCAGTTAAAGAAAATGGGTTCCGCTGCCGACTGGGAGAGAGAACGTTTTACCATGGATAAAGGCTGTTCCGATGCAGTACAGGAAGTTTTCATCAAGTTATATGAAAAAGGATTGATTTACAAAGGTAGTCGAATTGTAAACTGGTGTCCAATCTGTAAAACCTCCATTTCCGATGCTGAGGTTGAGCACGAAGAGCAGGATGGATTTTTCTGGCACATCAATTATCCGGTTGTAGGCGAGGAAGGCAGATTTGTGGAAATCGCAACCACACGTCCTGAGACTCTGTTTGGTGATACAGCCGTTGCTGTTAACCCGGATGACGAAAGATATCAGGATATTATTGGAAAGACATTGAAACTTCCAATGACAGACCGTGAAATTCCGGTAATTGCAGATGCTTATGTCGATAAAGAATTTGGTACCGGCTGTGTAAAAATCACACCGGCACATGACCCGAACGACTTTGAGGTTGGAAAACGTCATAACTTAGAAGAAATCGTTGTTATCAATGATGATGCGACCATGAATGCTTTGGCTGGAAAATACGAAGGTATGGACCGCTACGAATGTAGAAAAGCACTTGTTGCAGATTTGGAAAAAGAAGGACTTCTTGTAAAAGTTGTGCCACATTCCCATAACGTAGGTACACATGACCGCTGTGGTACGACCGTAGAGCCAATGGTAAAACAGCAGTGGTTTGTAAAAATGGATGAACTCATCAAACCAGCCGTAGAAGCCGTAAAAAATGGTGACATCCAGCTTCTTCCAAAACGTATGGAAAAAACATACTTCAACTGGACAGACAACATCCGTGACTGGTGTATTTCCCGTCAGTTATGGTGGGGACACAGAATCCCGGCTTACTACTGCCCGGATTGCGGTGAGATGGTAGTTGCAAAAGAAGCACCACACAAGTGTCCGAAATGTGGATGTGACCACATGGAGCAGGACCCGGATACCTTGGATACCTGGTTCTCATCCGCACTCTGGCCATTCTCTACACTCGGCTGGCCGGAAAAAACAGAAGATTTGGATTATTTCTTCCCGACAGATGTCCTTGTAACCGGATATGATATTATCTTCTTCTGGGTAATCCGTATGATTTTCTCAAGTTACGAGCAGACCGGAAAAGCACCATTCCACACCGTATTGTTCCACGGACTGGTTCGTGATTCCCAGGGACGTAAGATGAGTAAATCCTTAGGAAACGGTATCGACCCATTGGAGGTTATTGATAAATACGGCGCTGATGCACTTCGTCTGACTTTGATTACCGGTAATGCACCTGGAAACGATATGCGTTTCTACTGGGAGAGAGTAGAAGCTTCCCGTAACTTTGCAAACAAAGTATGGAATGCTTCCCGTTTCATCATGATGAACCTTGAGGACGCTGCGATTGAGACACCATCTTACGATGAGTTAAAACCTGCAGATAAATGGATTCTCTCAAAAGTCAACACACTTGCAAAAGATGTGACAGAGAACATGGATAAATACGAGATGGGTATCGCAGTACAGAAAGTTTACGATTTCATCTGGGATGAATTCTGTGACTGGTACATCGAGATTACCAAAGTCCGTACTTACAACAAAGAAAAAGATCCAAAATCCGCAAATGCAGCATTCTGGACTTTAAAGACAGTATTGACAGAGGGATTAAAGCTGTTGCATCCATTCATGCCATTTATCACAGAAGAGATTTTCTGTACCCTTCATCCGGAAGAGGAAACAATTATGTTAGCAAAATGGCCGGAATACAAAGATGAGTGGAATTTTGCAGCAGAAGAAGAAATGATTGAGCATTGCAAAGACCTTGTAAAAGGTGTTCGTAATGTCCGCACCGAGATGGATGTTCCACCATCAAGAAAAGCAAAGATGTTTGTAGTTTCTGATGATGCCGCTTTAAGAGAGACATTTGAGATAACAAAAGAAGTATACATGAATCTTGCATCTGCCAGCGAAGCAGCCGTACAGGCAGACAAAGCCGGAATCGGTGAAGATGCAGTATCCGTTGTGATTCCTGGCGCAACCATCTACCTTCCATTAGAAGATCTGGTTGATTTTGAAAAAGAAAAAGAACGTCTCTTAAAAGAACAGGCACGTCTGGAAAAAGAGCTGGCACGTTCTAAGGGAATGCTTTCAAATGAAAAATTCTTAAGCAAAGCACCGGAAGCAAAAGTAAATGAAGAAAAAGAAAAACTTGCCGGATATGAAAAAATGATGGAACAGGTCAAAGAAAGACTTGCACAAATGAAATAAAGACGAAAATAAGCAGAATCGTACGAAAATGGTAGGCGCTTCTGCTTGTTTTATATGGTAAAATAAAAAATAATAGGTTGGATTTTTATTCCATAAATGATAGAATCATGTTAGTAAGTGTGAAGTAGTATCTGAAATTTCCGATTGGAGCTGTATGGGGTATGGGAGACGAGAAAACAGAAGTTAGAATCTCTTCTGATGAGATGGAAGCATATATAACATTACATGAAGATGCTGAAACAGAATATGGTCTAAAGTCTATTTTGGAGTCGCTCGAGAAGGCGGGAGTAAGAGCTGGAATTGATGAGCAGAAGATACAAAGTGTGATTGATAGACAGATATACGATCGAGAGGTTGTAATTGCAAAGGGCGTTCCTGCAAAAGATGGCAAGGAAGGCTATTTCGATTACAATTTTGATTGTAATTTTGACAATAAACCGAAGATATTGCCGGACGGCAGTGTAGATTACTGGAGCATTCATAACATTGAGACTGTCGTGGAGGGACAGGTGATTGCAGTGTATCACCCGGCAACAATGGGTGAGAATGGCTTTACCGTCAAAGGAAAGACGTTGATTGGAAAGAAGGGACGTGAGCTTCCTCCGTTAAAAGGAAAGGGATTTGAGCGGAGCGAGGATAACGTGACCTACACCGCAACCTTGACCGGCAAGATTGAAAAACAGGGAGAGCGTATTGCCGTTCTTCCGGTTTATGAGATTTTTGGAAATGCAGAGCTGGTGAACGGAGTCATTGATTTTAAAGGGGATTTGATTATCCATGGTGGTGTGGAGGCAGGAATGAAGATTTCTGCAACCGGGAATATCACAATTGATGGAGTCGTAGAACCAAGTGAGATAACCGCGCGGAAGAACGTCATTTTGCGAAGTGGAATGCTAGGAGGTTCCATTGTTGCAAAAGGAGATTTGAGTGCCAAGTTCTTAGAAAATGTTAATGCCAGAATAGATGGGAATATTGAAGCCGATGTTTTTATGAATTCTGACATCAGCTGCCGTGGCAAGGTACATCTGAATGGAACGCGTGGAAGAATTATTGGCGGACAGACTTATGGTGTGGAAGGCATTATTGCATCCGACATTGGAAATTCCGCAGAGATAAAGACGAATGTGGCAGTCGGAATGGATTTGGAATCCGCGGAGAAGATTCGTGAACTGGAGAAGAGAATCCAGGAGAACGAAGATTATTCGGTTAAGATTGAATTAGGATTAGCAAAATTCGCGGAGATGGAGAGAACACAGGGAGTCAGTATGAGAGAGGACCCTAGAAGAGTTGCGCTTTTGCGTGAAAAAGTAAAATGCAGTGCGACGCTTGCAACCGACCAGAGCCAGCTTAAGGTATTAAAGCGTGAGTCGGAGCTTTCAAAAGGGGCATTTGTCCGTGTGTTCCGGAATTTATATCCGGGGGTTTGCGTCTGCATTGATGAGACGAGAATCTACAACAGACAGCAGCAGGAATGTGTGGATGTCATCCGCAGGGGCGATAAAATCGTTTTGTGCCGTATCGAGGAGGATGCGGTCAGTTAAAGACGAAGATTGCGCTAAAAATTAGAAAAACTTAATAGAAAATCTCTTGATTATTATCATCACTATATTATAATGGAAAAGAAAATAATATAGTGATGTTTTTTTTGATGAAGCTTGAAACAGAACTCATGTAAAATAGAAGTTGAAAGAAAGTTAGAGGAAAGAAAGAGTATGATTAACTTTGAAGAAGAATTAAAGAATTTTCAGCCAAGTCTTGAAGTAGAAGAGGCAGAGGAGGCTATTTATAATCACAAATTAACAGACATGACCGACGTATTAGAAGAGATGATGAAAGAAATGAAACGTAACATGTAATGTTTTTTTGAGAGGGATAGAAGAAAAATGAAATGTTTTAATTGTGGAACCAAGCTTGGCAAGGAGAATGTCTGCCCAAATTGTGGTGTAAATGTAAAAGTATACAAGAAGATTATCATGGCGTCGAATGCCCACTATAACGAAGGATTGGCGAAAGCAAATGTAAGAGACCTTTCCGGTGCGATTGACAGCTTAAAATTAAGTCTTCGTTTTAATAAGATGAATACCAATGCAAGAAACTTGTTAGGTCTTGTTTATTTTGAGATGGGAGAAGTTGTAGATGCGTTATCCGAATGGGTCATCAGCAAGAATTTCCAGCCAAAAGATAACGATGCGAGCCGTTATTTAGAGGAGATTCAGCAGAATCAGGCAAGGTTAGATTCCGTCAACCAGACGATTAAAAAATACAATCAGGCGTTGCTTTACTGCAGACAGGAGAGCAGGGATCTTGCGATTATCCAGTTGAAGAAAGTAATTTCCCTGAATCCGAAGATGGTAAAGGCACATCAGCTTTTAGCATTGCTTTATATTCAGAACGAGAATTACGAGCAGGCAAAGAAATACCTTCGCAATGCAGGAAAGATTGATGCAAATAACACCATCACACTCCGCTATCTGAAAGAAGCAAATGCAGGTATCCGTGAGACAAAACCAAGCAAAAAGAAGCAGGATGACCTCGTATCATATCAGAGTGGTAACGATACCATTATCCAGCCAACACATTTTAAAGATACCTCTGCAATGACCACCATTATCAATATGGTAATCGGAGTTGCCATTGGTGTCGCGATTACCTGTTTTTTGATTGTACCGGGTGTAAAACATACCATTCAAAACAATGCCAAGCAGGAAGTAAAAACTGCAAATGACACCATTTCAGACCGCAACCAGACCATCTCTTCCCTGGAAGATCAGATTGATGAGTTAAACAACAAGGTGAAGAAGGCAGAGAACGGTCAGGAAGATAACGATAATAAGATTACAAGTTATGAGCAGCTGTTGTTAGCATATTCCAAATATATCCAGAATGATGTGGAAGCTGCAGGAACAGCAATGGAGAATGTAAATGCAGATTACTTAGATGCCGACAGCAAGGCAGTCTATGATGAAATCAATGAAAAAGTAAATGCAGAGTACATTGCAACGATGTATGCAGAAGGATATCAGGCATACAACAGTCAGAACTATCAGGATGCAGCAACAGATTTACAGAAGGTAGTGGATATCGACGAAAATTACCAGGATGGAAATGCCCTGTATTATCTGGCGCAGTCCTATCGTAAGAACGAAGATATTGAGAAGGCGACCCAGTATTATCAGAAGATGGTAGAGCTTTATCCAAATACAGAGCGTGCTGCAAATTCACAGAATTACCTGGATGAATTCCAGAATCAGACAGCAGAATAGAGTGTGAAACACATTTTGTGCCAGACACAGAAGTTTGAACAAAAAGTTTTTTGGGATACAAAAGAGACGTAAGGAGAAAATTCTTTCGTCTCTTTTTTTGTATTTTTATGGGATTTTGCGGGAAAAGGGTGAAAGTATTTTCCGAAAATCCCGGCACGAAAAGGAAAGGAGAAGAGACATGGAATGTAAGTATGAACTAAAGGGGGGCAATCTCACGATTCGGATGCCAAAGGAGCTAGACCATCACTGTGCATCCCAGATTCAGGTGGAGGCAGATTTACTTTTACAATCGTACCTGGTGAAGCGGCTGGTCTTTGATTTTTCTGAGACAGAGTTTATGGACAGCTCCGGTATAGGGGTGATTATTGGCAGATATCAAAATCTGCGTTACGCGGGAGGGGAAGTCGTGGCAAGTCATCTGAATGCCAGAATGAGCAAGATTTTTGTGATATCAGGTTTACATAAAATTGTCAAAATAGAAAAGGAAGAGGATGGAAGCGAGAGTGGAGATGAAAAATAAGAATGAAATGAGTCTGGAGTTTGATGCGTTATCCGTGAACGAAGCATTTGCAAGAACAGTTGTGGCAGCATTTGTGGCACAGTTAAATCCAACTTTGGACGAGCTTTCCGATGTTAAGACGGCGGTGTCGGAGGCAGTTACCAACAGCATTATTCACGGCTATGAAATGGAGCCTGGAAAAATCGTACTTTCCTGTCAGACGAAGGAAAATGAAGTCCAGATTGTTGTGGAAGATTCTGGCAAGGGAATCGAGGATGTGGAAAAGGCGAAGGAGCCTTTTTTTTCGACAAAACCGGAACTGGAGCGCTCTGGAATGGGCTTCGCATTTATGGAGGCGTTCATGGATGAGGTCGAGGTCTTCTCGAAGAAAGGTCAGGGAACGAAGGTAACCATGCGAAAAAAAATAGGACAGGCACTGTCAGGCGAGGCATCGTTTTAAATGGAAGAAATGGCCAGACGAATGGAAAAAGCGCACAGAGGGGATAAGGTGGCAAGAGACAGTCTTGTCACGGAAAATTTAGGGCTGGTGCATGCCGTGATTCGCAGATTTGAAAACAGAGGACATGACAGGGAAGAACTTTTTCAGATTGGGTGCATTGGCCTGATGAAGTCGGTTGATAAGTTTGACACCTCGCTTGGGCTGGCATTTTCGACCTATGCGGTTCCGATGATTATGGGGGAAATCCGTCGTTTCCTGCGGGATGACGGTATGGTAAAAGTCAGCCGGAGCCTGAAAGAAAATGGCTATAAAATAAGAAAGGCGAAAGACATTTTAGGGACAGAGCTTGGAAGGGAGCCGACACTTTTGGAGATTGCGGCACTGACGGAACTCTCAACCGAAGATGTGGTGCTTGCACTAGAGGCAAATTCACAGGTAGAATCCATTTACCGGCCTCTGTTCCAGTCCGACGGGGAGGAATTGCTTTTGATTGACCAGTTAAACGGGGCACAGGGCATGTATGAGGTGCACGGCGGCAAGAGCGAGCAGGAGCAGTTGTTAAATGAAATCCTGATTGGTCAGCTGCTAGAGTCCTTAGAGAAGCGGGAACGTCAGCTGATACAGTATCGCTATTTTGAAAACCTGACGCAGACAGAGGTGGCGCGCCGGCTGGATATGAATCAGGTTCAGGTTTCCAGACTGGAAAAAAAGATTTTACGGAAACTGCGAATAGAACTACAAAAGTAGTAGAGTTGGAAAAAATTGTCGGAAATATGACGAAAATAGTCAGTTTTGCTTGAAACATCGGAAAAATTTTGATATGGTATCAAAAGAGAAAAAGTATGGAATCCAAAAAGTAGGAAACGCCTGGAGTTAGAACTGGGCAGTAACAAAGTAACTGGAGAGAAAAAATATGGAGAAAAAGAATATTTCAGAAGTGGCGAGGAGTAACGGACTTGGTTTTTGGGCACATGGAATCATGGCAGGCATTATTTCCCTGTTTTATGTAAAAGAATGTGTTGCAGGACAGCGAGGAGTCGGATATGTGGCACTTGTCATTGTGCTTGCATTAACGCCAGTCCTTGCAGAGGCATATTTCTATAGAAGAGATAAAGAAACACCCATGATTAAGCATCTGGTAGGAATTGGATTTGCAATTACCTATACGTTTATAATGTTTACGGCGACGACAAATAAGATATATGTGTTTGTCATCCCAATGATTCTGGCAATCACGGTGTTTAATGATTTCAAATATTGTATCGAGATTAATATAGGCTGTGTTATCGTAAATACAATTGCAATTATAGCAGGTGCATTTACTGGAAAAATGGGATATGATGATTTGGACGCTGCAATTATTCAGTTTATCCTGATGGTTGCGGTTGGAATCTATTCTGTTGTAACAGCAAAGATTTCTGCCGCAAACAGCAACCAGAAGCTGCAGATTATCGAGGAGGAGCACGGAAAAACAGAAAGTGTTTTAAAAGGTGTGATGTCCGTTTCAGAGGGAATGACAAAGGGAATCGGCATTATTTATGAGAAACTGGATCATTTGAAAGAGGCAGCGGATATTACGAAGCAGGCAATGCAGGAAGTCAATATGGGTTCCACAGATACGGCTGAGGCTGTACAAAAGCAGTTAACAGAGACCAACCAGATTCAGGAAAAGGTCGAACAGGTGGCAGAGGCATCCCGCATCATCAGTGAGAATATGGAACAGACATTAAAAGTTCTAGAAGCTGGAAACGAAAATGTAAGCCGTCTGGTGACACAGGTGGAGAATTCGGTAGAGTCCGGTGCAGATGTTGCTGCAAAGTTAGAGACATTAGACAGTTATATGTCAGAAATGAATTCTATCGTAGAGCTGATTGGTGGAATCACCTCACAGACCAGTCTTCTTGCGCTCAATGCAAGCATCGAGGCAGCAAGAGCAGGAGATGCAGGTCGTGGATTTGCAGTGGTAGCATCTGAGATTTCCGGTATGGCAACACAGACAAAGGATGCAACCGTACATATTACCAAGCTGATTCAGGATGTGTCCGAGGCAATTTCCCAGGTGGTTACTGTGGTGCGTGAGATGATTGCGGAAATCAATGAGGAGAAGACATCAACAGCAACGACAGCAGAAAGTTTTGGCAAGATTGAGAAAAATACAACCGTGATTGAAAGCCACGTAAAAAATCTTTCTGCATGCGTGGAAGAGTTACAGACGGCAAACGAACAGATTGGACAGTCTATCCAGACCATTTCCGCCATTTCAGAAGAAGTGTCGGCTCATTCGAATGAGACCTACGAGTCAGAGGTAAAGAATGCAGGTATTCTAGAAGAGATTGCAAGCGTTGCAGACGAATTAAAGGAACTGACAAAACAGATTTAAGGGGACACATTAGGATGAAAAATTACATTTTTGATTTATATGGAACACTTGTGGATATCCATACCGATGAAGGAAAAGAAGAATTATGGGAAAAGCTTGCCCTCTTTTATGGATATTACAATGCAAGATATGAGGCGAAGGAACTTGAAAAAAGATTCCGGGAGCTGATTTCGAATAAGGAGCAGTCACGTAAAGAAGAGCTTGAGAAAAAGGATGCCATCCAAAAGCAGGATGATGTGCATGAGGCTCACCCGGAAATCCACATTGAGGACGTGTTTGCTGCCCTTTACCGGGAAAAGGGAGTAGAGCCGGACGAGGCGTTAAGTGTACATACCGGTCAGTTTTTCCGGGTACTCTCAACCGAGTATGTCCGCTTATACGATGGTGTGGTAGAGTTGCTGCAGGCATTAAAAGACCAGGGCAAAAAGGTTTACCTGCTTTCGAATGCACAGCGTATTTTTACGGAATACGAAATGCATACACTTGATATTGCAAAATATTTTGATGATATTTTCATTTCATCGGTATGCGGCGTGAAAAAGCCGGATGAACGTTTTTACCAGATGTTGTTAGACAAACACCAGTTAGACCCGAAGGAATCCATTATGATTGGAAATGATGCAGTTTCGGATATTGCGGGAGCAAAGGCGGTTGGTTTATCTACATTTTATATTCATTCCAATATTTCACCAAAGTTAAAAACACACGTTAAGAAAGATGAGAATGGAAACCAGGTAGAAGTGGAAGAGATTCCAGATGCTGATTACGTACTGCTTCATATGGATTTAAAAGAAGTAAAAAGAATCTTGTTAGAACTTTAATAAAATAAAAAAGCAGCCATGTGAGATGAGAACCTGCCTCATGCCACATGGCTGTTTTTCTAAACTTAATTTTGAAAAAATCATTTCTTCCAAATTGTTTTTATAGATACTGTTTCTTTGGTTTTTTGTGATGCTTTGGTGCGTGAAGGGTTGATGTTGTTCCTTCTGTTTCATTTAATGCTGCGCTTACGCTTGATGTTTTTGTAGCTTTTTTGTTTTTCATATTTATCCATCCTTTCTATATCTAAAAAGTGTAAATAGAAGTTCTCTACGGTCTTTATTGTAGTCTTTTTCCAATAGAAAACAAGAGAAAAATTCACTAAAAAAGGCGCGCACAATTGAGAAAAAACCGTCAAAATAAAAGAATTGTATTAAATTAACTGATAATTCAAAAAATATTAAGGAGATAAATATTGACAAGGGGGTGTAAGAAAGCTATTCTTAATACTCGGAGAAGGATGGGAAGAATTTGAAAGTTTAGATGGGGTTGTTGGATTTATGGAGGAAATAAAAATGCAACAGACACGACTAAATTTCTGGGAGCGTGGACTTGCGAAGAAAGTGACGAAGAGGCGTTTCCAGTTTTTCTTGGCATATACGATTTGCTATCTGATTTTAGCATATGCTATCTTTTACGTATTCTTAACGGAGCAAAAGAGCTTTGTGTGGGTGCCGGATGGATTGCAGCAGCATTTCAACGCCCTGCTTTATTATAGAAGGTGGCTGCGTGAAATTGTACATACGCTCTTTGTGGAGCATCAATTTAGCGTAAAATTATGGGATATTCACATCGGGATGGGTTCCGATGTCCTGACAACGTTACATTATTATGTGATTGGAGATCCGCTGAATCTTTTGTCTGTGTTTGTGACAGATGAATCTTATATGGAACTTTTTTATGACGGCATGATTTTACTCCGTATCTATCTTGCCGGACTTGCATTTGCAGCGTATTGCAGATTCCACGGACAAAGACCGTATCCAACGCTGCTTGGTTCTATCGTCTATGCATTTTGCTACTGGGTTATCATTGCGATTCGTCATCCATATTTTTTAAATCCGATGATTTATCTGCCTTTGATTTTAATCGGGGTCGATAAGATTTATCAGAAAAAGAAACCGTGGCTTTACATTGCGATGTTAGCAATTGCAACCATCAGCAGTTTTTACTTTGCATACATGATCTGCATTTTTATTGTGATTTACGTTACCCTTCGTTATTTTATGCAGTATCACCATTTTGTGATAAAAAAAGATGTGTTTGGCTGGGTTGGAAAGTTTTTGCTTTATTCCGTGATAGCGCTTCTCATCGCATCGGTCATTTTACTTCCGGTTGTGATGATGACACTGTCGACGGGGCGGGCGAATACATCTACCTATTTGCCGGTTTTATATCCGATTTCCTATTATAAGCAGTTGTTTGTCGGATTTTTAATTGGTGGTTCTTCCTATTGGAGTGAGCTTGGATATACCGGACTCCAGATAATTACAGTTGTAGTTCTATTGATGAACCGGAATCGTTTCAAAGGGTTAAAGGCAGGCGTTCTTTTTATGACCCTTCTGTTGTTGGTGCCATTTGCCGGACATATGTTAAACGGCGGAAGCTATGTCATCAACCGCTTTATGTGGGCATACTCGATGTTAATTGCCTTTGTCGCAGTAAAAATGTATCCGGCAATCGTTGACATCAGGAGAAAAAAGAAGGCGGTTCTCCTTTTGGTCTGTCTTGCATACTGCTATGTCTGTTACCGGATTTATCAGACAACAGAAAAGACGTATATTTTATTTGCGTTAATCATGCTGCTTATGATGCTTACGATGATTGTTCTGACATCAAAGCCGGAAAAAGAGACCATCTGGTTTCGCACGATGTTTCTATTTTTAATCATGGGACAGCTTACCTATCAGGGACGTATGACCTATGAGCCGGTTGGAAAAGACTATGTCTCTGAATTTGCAGGAAAAGGAGAAGCACTTGAACTTCTTAGCACGCAGACGGCGGGAAGCCTCGTACAAAAAATGAACCCGGAAAACAATTACCGCTACGAGTCTTCCAGGGAGGCAGAATTAAAGAATACAGCAATGCAGCTTGGAATCAATGGTGTTTCCTATTATTTTAGCCTTGCAAATCCTTATATCAACCAATTCCAGCGTGAGATGTATATCAATCAGACCAGAGATTTCTGTTACAGTGGATTTGATGGAAGAACGATTTTAGATGAGCTTGCGGGCGTCCGTTATTATGTGGTAAAAGAGAGCGAGAGTGCACTCTGCCCTTACCAATATGACGAGCTTGTCGATACGGATACCTTAGGTACCAACGATGAGAACGAGGAGCAGTATATCGCATTTGAAAATAAGAATGCGCTTTCGATTGGCTTTTCTTCCAACCGCTATATTTTGCGCAGTGATTATGACAAAATGACAGTGACACAGAAACAGCAGGCACTTTTGCAGGGAATCGTGCTTGAGGATGAGGCGGCAGCAGGTCTTTCTCTAAAAAAGGCAGACGTCACATTTACGGATGAAGATATGCCGTATACGGTTGCGAAGGAAGAAGGATTGACGGTAAAAGGAAATACCATCGAAGTGACAGATAATAATGCGGTACTCACATTAAAATTCAAAGGGACTGCAGAGAGTGAAGTCTATCTGATTTTAGAGGGACTTGATTACGAAAACGAGGACAATAATACTAGCAGAGTCCACATATTTAGTTATTGTGGCGGTGTGAAAAAAGAAATTGCGTTCTTAAGCAAGAAAAATAAGTTTTACAGTGGTGTCGATAATATTTTATCCAATATGGGATATCATGAAGAGGGAGTAAAGAAACTTAAGATTCGCTTCAAAGAGCCAGGAACCTATTCTTTTGACAGTATGAAGATTGTCTGCCAGCCGGTATCAAATTTAAAGGAACAGGAAGCAGCGCTTCGTGCAGACGAAATCCAAAATCTTACATTTGCAGACAATGAGGTGAGCGGAACCATCACAACGAGTGAGGCAAAGCTGTTTTGCATGTCACTTCCATATAGTGACGGATTTACTGCATATGTGGATGGTAAAAAGACGGATATCCTTCGTGCGGACAGTATGTATATGGCTGTCTATCTCCCGGCGGGGACACATCAGATAAGTTTTGTATACTGTACACCGTATTTGAAAGAGGGAATTTTGATGACATGCATTGGAATTCTACTGTTACTAGGACTCATTGTGTGGGAGCGGAGAAGAGGGCATGGGGAATCGTGAGAAAAATGGCGTAGGAGTGGAACATAAAATGTCAAAAAAAAATTATATTCAGATGGATTATGCAAAATTTTTTGCCGCAATTCTTGTGGTGGCAATCCATATTCCACCTTTGCAGGATGTGAACGAAACGGCATCGCTTGTGCTGCAACAGGTAATCTGTCGTCTGGCAGTGCCATTCTTTTTCCTGTGCAGCGGATTTTTCCTTGGGAAAAAGTTAGAACGGAAGGCTGATACAATGCGTTATGCAAAACGGATTGCGACGATGTATCTGCTTTGGAGTGCGCTCTATCTTCCGGCAATTCTTGAACGTTTTTGGAAACAGGATAAAACATTAGGGGAGAACTTAGGCGAGCTGTTGCGCAGATTTTTCCTGATTGGCTCCTACATCCAGCTTTGGTATCTTCTGGGGACGTTGTATGGAGTTCTGGTGCTTTATCTTTTGTTGCAGGTAAAAGGGATGACGAAGAAGCGTCTCGCGGTGCTTGCACTTGTGGTGTACCTTCTTGGCGTTGCAGGGAATTCCTATCGCCATCTGTGGGATGGCATGCCTGGCATCGTGGCAGTATTGGACAGGTACCGGGACTGGTTTGCAACTACAAGAAATGGATTTTTCTTTGCATTTCCATTTCTTACGATGGGCTATCTGTTTTCCGGGAAGCAGGATAAGGTAAAAAATACGGTCAAGTGGACAGGTGCATCGCTTTTTTCTTTGCTGGCGCTCTTTTTGGAATTTTTTGCATTGGAACGTTGGGGAAACATCGCCTCTTTTGATATGTATCTGATGACACCGGTTGCCGTCGGATGCCTGTTTTGCCTGTTACTAACGGTCCAAGTCTCGGAAAAAAGACAGGCAGCGGGGCAGATGTTAAGAGGAATTTCTACCTATATCTTCTTACTTCATATGATGGTCAACTTTTATTTTAAGAAGATTCCATTTTTGAAAAAAGGCTGGATGTCTCATAGTTTCAGCCATTTTTTACTGGTTTTACTGGCAAGTATTCTAATTGCAATGGTGCTGCAAAAGAGAAAAATGAAAAAATTTTAAAAAATTAGCACTCACCTCTTTACAGTGCTAACAAAACGTGCTATATTGCATTTAGAAACAAAGAAAACAACATCCCAAAGAACGCAGAAACATTTTTACGAAAGGTAAGGATGTGTGATTCTTTGGGATATTTTTAGATAGTGTGAAAAGGAGGGATACAGTATGAATATTCAGAAATTCACGCAAAAATCAGTAGAAGCAATCAACGATTGTGAAAAATTAGCTTATGAATATGGCAATCAGGAAATCGAACAGGAACATCTGCTTGTTGCATTGCTTGAGCAGGAAGATGGACTGATTTTAAAACTGATTGAGAAAATGGAAATTTTGAAAGAGCATTTTGTGGATAACGCAAAGCGTCATCTCGAAGCCCGTGTAAAAGTCTCCGGTGGTCAGGTTTATGTGGGACAGGATTTGAACAAGGTCCTGATTCACGCAGAGGACGAAGCAAAGCAGATGGGAGATGAGTATGTCTCGGTAGAGCATCTGTTCCTATCCTTGTTAAAATACCCGAACAAGGCGATGAAAGAGATTTTCAAGGAATATGGCATCACAAGAGAGCGTTTCTTGCAGGCACTTTCTACCGTGCGGGGCAATCAGCGTGTGACATCGGATAACCCGGAAGCAACCTATGATACCCTTGAAAAATATGGATACGATATGGTACAGCGTGCCAAAGACCAGAAGATGGACCCGGTCATCGGTCGAGATGCCGAGATTCGAAACGTGGTTCGTATTTTGTCAAGAAAGACGAAAAACAACCCGGTTTTAATCGGTGAACCTGGTGTTGGTAAGACCGCAGTTGTAGAGGGATTGGCACAGCGTATTGTGCGTGGCGATGTCCCGGAAGGATTAAAAGATAAGAAACTATTTGCCCTTGATATGGGAGCGCTTGTTGCAGGTGCAAAATATAGAGGCGAGTTTGAGGAACGTTTAAAAGCCGTTTTGGATGAGGTAAAAGGTTCCGATGGACAGATAATTTTGTTTATCGATGAGCTTCATACCATTGTCGGAGCCGGTAAGACGGATGGTGCGATGGATGCCGGACAGTTGTTAAAACCAATGCTTGCGCGTGGTGAACTTCACTGTATCGGTGCCACAACACTCGATGAGTACCGGGAATACATTGAAAAGGATGCAGCGTTAGAGCGAAGATTCCAGCCGGTTCAGGTTGATGAGCCAACGGTGGAAGATACCATTTCAATCCTGCGTGGTTTGAAGGAACGTTATGAGGTGTTCCACGGAGTTAAGATTACCGACGGTGCATTGGTTTCGGCAGCAGTCTTATCCAACCGTTATATCTCAGACCGTTTCCTTCCAGATAAGGCAATCGACCTTGTCGATGAGGCTTGTGCTTTGATTAAGACAGAGTTAGATTCCATGCCGACAGAACTAGACGAGCTGAACCGTCGTGTGATGCAGATGGAAATCGAGGAGACTGCGCTTAAGAAAGAGACAGACCGCTTAAGTCAGGATCGTCTGACAACCTTACAGAAAGAACTTGCAGAATTAAAAGCAGAGTTCACAACGAAGAAAGCACAGTGGGAGAATGAGAAGAGTTCTGTTGAAAAAGTCCAAAAACTCCGTGAAGAGTTAGAAAGCTTACGAAACGAGATTAAGTTAGCCCAGCAAAACTATGATTTGGAAAAGGCAGCAGAATTGCAGTATGGCAAACTTCCACAACTCGAAAAACAGCTTGAAATTGAGGAAGAGCAGGTTAAGAAAAAGGATTTATCCCTGGTTCATGAAAATGTCAGTGAAGAGGAAATCGCAAGAATTATCTCCCGCTGGACCGGAATCCCGGTTGCAAAATTGACCGAGAGTGAACGTAATAAGACCTTACACCTCGATGAAGAGCTTCATAAACGTGTCATTGGACAGGATGAGGGTGTTACGAAGGTAACTGAGGCAATCATCCGTTCCAAAGCAGGAATCAAAGATCCAAGCAAACCAATCGGTTCCTTCTTATTCTTAGGACCAACCGGTGTAGGTAAGACAGAGCTTGCAAAAGCTTTGGCAGCAAGCCTGTTTGATGATGAAGCAAATATGGTTCGACTCGATATGAGTGAGTACATGGAGAAATATTCCGTGTCCCGTCTGATTGGAGCGCCTCCAGGATATGTTGGATACGACGAAGGTGGACAGCTGACCGAGGCCGTCAGAAGAAAACCATATTCGGTTGTCTTGTTTGATGAGGTAGAAAAGGCACATCCAGATGTGTTCAACGTACTGCTTCAGGTGTTGGATGATGGCCGGATTACGGACTCACAGGGACGTACCGTCGACTTTAAGAACACGATTATCATTATGACTTCAAACCTTGGTTCCGCACACCTGCTGGAGGGAATCGATGAAAATGGTGACATCAACCCACAGTGTGAAGAAGCGGTTATGGCAGAGCTACGTGGTCATTTCAGACCGGAATTTTTAAACCGTCTTGATGAAATCATCATGTTCAAGCCATTGACCAAGGACAACATCGGCAACATCATTACCTTGTTGATGAAAGAATTGAACGACCGTCTGGTTGACCGTGAGATTTCCGTGGAACTTACAGATGCAGCCAAAGCTTACATTGTAGAACACGGATATGATCCAATCTACGGTGCAAGACCTCTGAAACGATTCTTGCAAAAACACGTAGAGACACTTTCTGCGAAGATGATTCTGGCAGATAGAGTAGGCGCCGGAGATGTCATTTTGATTGATGTCGTAGATGGAGAACTCAGTGCCCGTGTGAAGGCATGAGGGTAATATAGAAGGGAGTTGCCGCACGAAGTTTTCGTGCGGCAACTCCCTTTTTGTCATTTTACTACATATTGGACTTACTCATATCGTAGATTTTCAAATTTAATCATGCATCTTCCAGTAAGCGGCACTGTAACCCGGCAGATCACTTCCACCGGCAAATTCATGTGTCGTATCGGTCAAAAGCTCCGTTGCAGTGGCACATCCGGCATCAAATTCTGCATGGAATGGATTCTCGTCTGCATTGATGGCGACCAGGATTCGATCAGAGTCTGTTTTCCGTTCAAAGATGCATTGACGGTTGGTTAACAAAACAGAGCGGAAATCACCGTAATTTAAAGCGTTTGATAATTTTTTCACAGAGGCAAGCTTGGCAATGAAATCGGTAAGAAAATTCCACTCCGGTGTCAAAAAGCTGGCGCGCAGAGCAGGGTCACCGTCCTCTTTTCTTGCTTTAGCGCCCCATTCACTTCCATAGTAGACGCATGGGATTCCAGGCATACCAAAGGCGAGCGCATAAATGAGTGGAAGGTGATGCTCATTGGTTAGGATGCTGGCAATTCTTGTGACGTCATGGTTGTCTACAAAGGAAAGCAGGTGTTTTCCCTTGTAAAGTGTCCACTGGTCCGGTCCAAACTGGCGGAGCAGGGAGTGATTAATCTCAAACATATTCATGCTGTTAAAGCTAGAATAAAGTCCCTTGTAACATTCATAGTTGGTAACGGAATGCAGCATGGAATCATTCATCCATTGGTTATAATTGCCGTGCAAGGTTTCACCAACCAGGAAGAAATCCGGTTTCAATCCATCACACAGGGTGCGCAGACGGCGCAGGAAATCATGATCCAGACAGTAAGCAACGTCAAGCCGCAATCCGTCGATATCAAATTCGTTCACCCATCCTTTGATGCACTGAAAAAGATAGGAGATAACGTCTTCATTTCGAAGATTTAATTTTACAAGGTCAAAATTTCCTTCCCAGCCTTCGTACCACAGGCCGTCATTGTAATTGGAATTTCCACCAAAGTTTAAGAAAAACCAATCCTTATAAGGAGAATTTTCGCGATTTTTTAATACATCTTCAAAAGCGAAAAATCCACGTCCAACGTGATTAAAAACACCATCTAATACAACACGGATGCCTTCTTTGTGAAGATTTTCACAAACAGTCTTAAAATCCTCGTTCGTGCCAAGCCGGACATCAATTTTTGCATAATCTCTTGTATTATAGCCGTGTGTATCAGACTCGAACACAGGCGAAAAATAGATGGCGTTTGCACCAAGTTTTTTGATGTGTGGAATCCATTCATTTACTTTTAAAATGCGATGCTTCAACTGTCCATCATTTTCAAAAGGAGCCCCACAAAATCCCAAAGGGTAAATCTGATAAAAAACGCTTTCATATGCCCACATAATGCTGCCTCCAATCTTTTTGTGAAAAATTATCATAGGATTCAGATGTAAAAATCTGTTTCTTTCATTATTTTAAAACTTTATTTGCTCATATCTTTTGATTTCTGTACGCAGGCACGTTGCGCTGCGATAACGGTGTTGCGAAGTCCGTTTTCTTCCAAAGATGCAACTGCCTCAATCGTGGTTCCGCCAGGGGAGCAAACGGCATCTTTTAATTCTCCAGGATGTTTTCCCGTCTCCAATACCATTTTTGCAGAACCAAGGACTGACTGCGCCGCAAATTTGTATGCCTGTGCACGTGGCATGCCATCGGCAACAGCAGCATCCGCCATAGCCTCGATAAACAGATAAACATAGGCAGGGGAAGAACCGGAAACACCGATTACGGCATCCATCAGTTTTTCTGCAACCACCTCACATTTTCCGAAGCTGTTAAAAATAGAAACAACATCTGCAAGTTCAGCATCGGTAATCGTTTCATTTTTACACAAAGCGCTCATGGCTTCCCCGACAAGAGCAGGTGTATTTGGCATTGCACGAACCAGCTTAATTGGACGGTCAAAAGCATCTTCAATGGCGCGGATGGTTTTGCCGGCGGCGATGGAGACGATGACACAGTCTGATTTTACATGGTCGCGAATCTGAGGAATAACCTCATCAAATTTATCCGGCTTCACTGCAAGAAATAAGATATCAGCCTGCTCGGCAACCTTTGTGTTGTCCGGTGTCGTCTCAATTGCAAATTTGTTACGAATCTTTTCCAAGGTAGCAGTAGAATGAGCGCTTGCAATAATCTGGCTCGTAGTTGCAAGGGAAGAATCCAGAATTCCGCCGATAATTGCACTGCCCATATTTCCTGCACCGATAAAACCAATCATTTTGTCAAACATAAAATCCTCCTTGTTTTGCGGAGCAAAATGCGACTGCCCATGCAGGAGCAGAGGATTTTCCTCCTTGTTTTGCGGAGTAAAATGCGATTTCCTGCTTTACCCCACTAAAATATTCCTGCTTCTATCGTAGTTCATTTTGGCTAAAAGGTCAATGCACAAAAAAGCCACAGAGAATGAAAATTGTGGTAATCACCCAGGAAACAGGAAATGCTCGGTACAGAGTTTCTAGTTGCGGGGAAAACTGAAAAACGGTGTAAATCCATAAAATGCGGAAGGCACATGTTCCAATCACCGTCGCAATAGCGGGAAAAAGCGAGCGCCCCATGCCTCTTAACACACCGGCGGGTATTTCGTAGAAACTGCAGACTGGTTCAAAGAGCAAGATGCACATCATGCGGATACAGGCATTTTCAATGACTGCAGGTTCCGTGGAAAAGAATCCGGCAAAGCGGTTACGAAACAGGATGATAGGCACAATCAAAAACAGACTGAAGAAAAAAGAAAACGTGATACAAAGCCAAAGAATCTGACGACACCGTTTCTTTTGACCGGCAGCATAGTTTTGGCTGACAAATGTGGTAGCAGTTTGTCCGAAGGCAGTAATAACATAATAGGAAAAATATTCAAAATTCATGGCAATGGTACTTCCGGCAATTGTCTGTGCACCAAAACGGTTGACGGAAGCCTGGATGAAAATATTCGCAAAGCAAAAGACAGCACCCTGAATGGCAGCAGGAATTCCATTTTTTAGAATTTGGATAAGATAGGAAGAACGCATGCGGCAAGGAAAGAAGGAAACGTGAGATAGGGATGAGTCATTCCAAAGCCGTAACAGAATAATAATTGCCGAAAATGCGGTGGATAGAACTGTTGCAAGTGCGACTCCGGCAACGCCAATGTGGAATACAAGGACAAAAAACAGATTCAGCAGTACATTAAGAATCCCGGCAATTGTAAGTATAAGGAAGGGATACCGGCTGTCTCCTTTTGCACGAAGGATTGCAGAACCAAAATCAAATAGCAGTAAAAAAGGGTATCCTAGAAAATAAATTCTAAGATATAATTTTGCCGGAGCCATGACGTCGCCGGGTGTTTTAATCAGAAGAAGCAGCGGGTTTGTGATACACTGTCTGAGAAGCAGCCCAATGATGCCAAAGATTCCCGCAAATAGGAGGGCGGTTTTTAGGATGCCGGACAGGTGTTCCTTTTTTTGTTGACCGATTTGTTGTGCAATCAAGATATTAGCACCGATGGATAAACCGGAAGATAAGGAAACAATCAAGGCGATGATTTCTCCGTTTGTTCCGACCGCTGCAAGAGAAGTGGCGGTATCAAAATATCCGACAATGGAGGTATCTGCGGCGTGGAAGAGCTGTTGCAGCATGCTGCTAAGCGCAATGGGGAGTGTAAAAAGCAGGATTTTTTTCGGAAGTGCGCCGTGAAGCATATCAATTGTGGTGGTTGTCTGTTTCATTTTTTTCTGTCCTTTCAAAAGATTCTTGCAATATTGTACGCGTTTTATTACAATATAAAAAGTGAATAAAAATGATTTATTATATCGAAAAAAGGAATAAACATGGATCATAATATTTTAAAATATCTTGCTTTTGTGAAAACCGTTGAAAAAGGGAGCTTTACAAAAGCTGCAGAAGATTTGAATTATGCGCAGTCGTCCATCAGTAAAATGATTGCGGATTTGGAGGAAGAATGGGGAGTTACCTTATTGCAGCGCAGCAAGAATGGAGTGGTGCTGACTTCCGCAGGGGAGCAGATACTTCCTTCTATAAGGAAAATATTAAGTGATTTTGGGAAACTTGAGGAACAGATCAACCAAATGAATGGTGTACAAAGCGGTATCGTGAGGATTGGCACCTTTTCAAGTGTGGCAATTCACTGGCTGCCGAACATATTTGCTGAATTTCAAAAGGATTATCCTGGAATTGATTATGAAATGCTTTTGGGCGATTATGGAGAGGTAGAACGCTGGATTGATGAGGGGCGTGTAGACTGTGGATTTTTAAGGCTGCCGACTGCGGTAAAGTTCGATGTGATGCCGCTCAAAAAGGATGAGTATAAGGTGGTACTTCCGAAGAAGCATCCTCTGGCACAAAAAGAGAAGATAAAGGTAACGGATCTGGATGGGCAGCCATTTTTATTGTTAGAACATGGAGGAAAAACGGAGGTTTCGGATTTCTTAGAAAAAAATGGTGTACATCCTAAGGTGCGGTTCACGACGTGGGAAGATTTTGCTATTATGTCAATGGTTGAAAAAGGGTTGGGTATCGGAGTTTTGCCAGATATGATTTTAAAACGGATTCCGTATCAGATTGAGGTTCGCCCATTAGAAGCGCCCTATTACAGAGAAATTGGCATCGCAATGAAAAACAGGCAACGCTTGAGTGCTGCAACGCAAAAGTTTATGGAATATTTAAAGTACAGGGAGAGTGATTCCCTAAGATAGAAGGATGGTTATTGAAATGAAGAAGAAAAAAGTATGGGTTGCAGATTTTTTATGTGTACTGGTTGCTGCAATCTGGGGAACTGGATTTATCGCAAGCCAGGTGGCGATTGATGCGAAACTGAGTGCGTCTTTGATTATGGCGCTTCGCTTTTTGATTGCGGCAGCAGTGATGCTGGTGGCATGCCTGCCAAGATTAAAACAGCTTAACTTATCCGTAGTAAAAGCAGGAATGATTCCTGGATTTTTCCTTTTTGGAGGGTTCTATACGCAGATTTTGGGACAGCAGAGAACGACGGTATCACACTGTGCATTTTTGACGGCAACAAATGTTGTGATGACTCCATTTCTTGTCTGGCTGTTTGAAAGACGACGTCCACCGGTCCGCACATTTGTCATAACCGTGTTTACGTTAATTGGAATTGCAGTATTAAGTATCACACCGGGCAGTTTTGAATTCAGTTTTAATTTTGGTGATTTGTTATCGTTGTTATGTGCTTTCTTTTTTGCAATGCATATTACTGTGCTGGGGAAGGTGACCAAAAAGGCAGATCCGATGCTGATTAATTTTGTCCAGCTGGCAACAGCCGCCATCATATCGGTGCTTGTTTTGGCGGTTACGGATGCGGATGCCCTTTCCAGGGCAGATATGTCATCTGGAATCTGGGCGATTTTATTTTTGGGATTGTTTAGCACATGTCTTTGCTTTTTCCTGCAGACGTATGCCCAGAAATATACGACATCTGCGCAGGCAGGCGTGCTTCTTTCCATGGAAGGATTGTTTGGCAGCGTGTTTTCTGTCCTGCTTGGGATGGAGGCGCTCACAGGCAATATGATAGCAGGAGGCGCAATGATTTTATGCTCGGTTATTGCACTTGAATTCTTTTCGGGAGCGTTGGAAAAGTAAGGAATATATTATATCAAGAGGCAAATGCACAAAGTGTGTTATGTAGCATATTGGATATATCGGTACAATATATAATAAATTGTCCGATTTTGATTCATTTTGCACATGTTGGTTTACATAAAAATAGCCTTTTGGATAATCATAAATTATTTGAAGAAAATTACCCAAATTCTGTGCGAATTTCAGCAGATTTTGGGTAATTTTTTTCGTTTGCGGTGTAATTGTAAAATCCTATCATATTCGGTTTACATAACATCAAAAATTAAGGTACTTTTGGAAAATTTATAAAAGAACAGCTTCTAATTGTCCAATGTACTATAATTGGCATTTACAACACATTGATTAATATCGAATAAAAAGAAAATGAAACCAACATCTGCCCTTTCTTTTTCAAGAAGTAAGGAACACAAGGTAAAAAAATACCGCCGGTCAAATCTGACCGGCGATATTTATAAGTACATTTGTGAGTTCTAAAAGTTATCGCAGTGCCTGCCCTATCTTATGTAAGAACCACTTTCCTTATTATCTGGAAAAATTAGAAATCTGTTAAGTCAGCAGCTCTCTTCTCTAAGAATGCTGTCATACCTTCTTTTTTGTCATGTGTAGAACATGTTACACCAAAGAGGTTTGCTTCCATCTCAACAGCGTTCTTGATATCCATGTCATAACCGTTGTTGATAGCAGCTTTTGCGATAGATACGGCATAGCTTCCTTTGGAAACAATCTTAGCAGCCATAGCTTTTGCGGTTGCCATTAATTCTTCTGGAGCAACAACTTTGTTAACAAGACCGATGCGGTATGCTTCGTCAGCTTTGATGTTGTCACATGTGAAGATCATTTCTTTTGCACGTCCCATACCAACAAGACGAGCTAATCTCTGAGTACCACCGAATCCTGGGATGATACCAAGACCACATTCTGGCTGTCCGAAGATTGCGTTGTCAGATGCGATACGGATATCACATGCCATAGAAATCTCACAACCACCGCCGAGTGCAAAGCCGTTAACAGCTGCGATTGTAACCTGACGCATGTTCATTAATTTGAAGAATGGTACGCTTGCTTTCATACCAAATGTTCTTGCTTCTGCTGCAGAGAAATTAACCATTTCTGCAATATCAGCACCAGCAACGAAAGATTTGAATTCGTTGCCTTTTTTATCAGGACCACCTGTTAAAATAACAACTTTGACATCATCTCTTGCTTCGATTTCGGTTAAAGCTACGTTTAACTCGTCAAGTGTCTCGCTGTTTAATGCATTTAAAGCAGCTGGTCTGGAAATAGTAAGAACGGCAACTTCGTTCTCAACATCCAATTTTAAATTCTTGAATTCACTCATGATAGGAACCCTCCTGAATAAGTTTGATAAAAAATTAACAATATCGTTATGATTAGCTTATTCCTTTTTACAGATTTTGTCAAGTGAAAAAGCGAAATGTGGCACATTTTTTCATACCAGAAATGTTAGTTGCCAAAAGGCTGTTCTTCCTTTTTGCGATGGTCAAAATGGAAGAGGCCTGGCTGATCGGTTCCACGGCATTCAACGCACAACAGAAGGCATACTAAGATTTTCTAAGATTCCGAAATTAAACATTTCCAACTGTGGTTAGATTTGGTATACTGTGTTAGGAAATTATTGACGTTTGAAGGATTAGAAAGAGGAAAAACAAGGAAATCATGTGGAATAAATTGGAAAAAAAGGTTGTCATCTTAGCCGTGGTACCGTTTCTTTTAACCGGGATTCTAACGGGCTGTACGGATGAAAAGCAGGAGAATGAGGATGCTTACCGGCAGATTGGAATCAACTGTATGAAAAGCAATGATTACGAGGGTGCAATCAGCGCGTTTGACAGTGCATTAGATCAAAAGATTGGAAAAATAGGCGACGAAGAGGTTGATATCTGCTATTACAAGGCAGCAGCACAATATGCAAACGGTGATACCGATGGAGCATTGGCCACTTATACCTCACTGGTGGACTATGACGACACCAACAGCAATGCTTATTATTTAAGAGGTGTGCTTTATCTTTCCATGCAAAATAATGCGGCAGCACTTGCAGATTTTTCCAGTGCGGTTGCAAATACGGATGCAAGCTATGAGCTTTATTTAAATATTTATCAGCAGCTTACGCAGGCGGGACTTTCAACGGAGGCACAGGATTATCTGGATAAGGCGCTGGAACTAAAAGGAAAAACAGCAGATGATTATTTCTGGCGGGGAAGAATTTATCAGACAACCGGAAAATATGAGGATGCGATTGAGCAGTACAAAGCAGCAATTGACAAGAAAAAGACAGAGGCAAATCTTTACCTGGCGCAGGTGTACGAGGCACAGGGCGATACTGATACAGCAGAGACTTATTATCAGGCTTACATTGATTCTGGAATTGCAGATTCCGAGGCAATGAATGCCCTTGGAAAAGTTGAGATGAACCAGCAGAATTACAAAGAGGCAATTGAATATTTTAAATCTGGATTAGAGATGGATGAGGTAACAAACGAGCAGGAGCTTTTGAAGAATCTGGTGCTTGCGTACGAGAATAACCGGGATTTCGAATCTGCAAAACAGACGATGGAGACCTATCTTTCCAAGTATCCGGATGACGAGGAAGCAAAGAGAGAATATACATTTTTATGTAACCGCTAAAAAGTTTGAAATGTATAAACGGACAGATTGTGTGAAACAGGAAAGTTTCACAGCAGAATAGGAGCATATATGGCAGAAACATATAAGATAGAAGAAGTAGAGGAAAAAGTCCTCCTAATCGGAGTGAGTGAGCAGGAGGGAGACGATGCAGAAGATTCTCTCACGGAGCTTGCAGAACTGGTAAAAACAGCGGGAGCAACCGTGGTTGGCACGCTGATTCAAAAAAGAGAATTGATTCACCCGGGGTATTATGTGGGAACCGGTAAGGTGCAGGAGATTCAGGAACTTATCGAACAGACCGGAGCAACCGGAATTGTGTGCGATGACGAACTGACACCGGCGCAGCTTCGCAACTTAGAGGATGCGCTTGACACGAAGGTGATGGACCGTACCCTGATTATCCTTGATATTTTTGCGGCACGTGCAACGACCAGTGAAGGAAAAATCCAGGTAGAATTAGCACAGTTAAAATACAGACTGGGACGACTGACCGGTATGGGAACTTCGATGTCACGTCTTGGTGGTGGAATCGGAACAAGGGGACCGGGAGAGAAAAAGTTAGAGGTAGACCGCCGTCTGATTAAAGACCGCATTGCGCAGCTCAACCGCGAATTAAAGGAAGTCAGACAGCACCGGGAGGTGACAAGAGCCCAAAGAGCGAAAAATCATGTGCCGGTTGCAGCGATTGTAGGTTATACCAATGCCGGAAAATCAACACTTTTGAACCGTCTGACGGATGCGGGCGTGTTAGAGGAAGACAAACTTTTTGCAACACTAGACCCAACTACCCGTGTACTTGAATTGCCGGGACGTCAGGAAATTTTACTGACAGATACCGTAGGTTTTATCCGAAAGCTGCCACATCACTTGATTGAGGCGTTTAAGAGTACCTTAGAGGAAGCAAAATATGCAGATTACATCATTCATGTGGTGGATTCTTCCAATCCGCAGATGGAAAAACAAATGCATATTGTATACGAGACACTCTCTGACTTAGAGGTAAAAGACAAACCGGTTGTGACACTTTTTAACAAGCAGGACAAGCGTACGGATGACGAACCGCTGCGGGATATGAAGGCAGATTATGTGCTTCACATTTCCGCTGCAAAAGGGGAAGGACTCGATGAGGTAAAAGAGCTGCTGTGCGAACTTTTGCGGGAAAACAAGATTCTGCTAGAACGTCTCATTTCGTATCAGGATGCAGGCATTATCCAGCAGATTCGGAAACAGGGAGAACTTTTGAAGGAAGAGTACCGCCCGGAAGGAATTTACATTGAAGCGTATGTTCCCATGCAGTTATATGGAAAACTTTAAGGCGATGTGAAAGGTTTTCATTAAGAGACGGTTATCCCGAAAAGATTTTGTGGAGAAACGATGGCTTGTGTGCTAGAATAAAGGTAAATAAGCGATAGAAAGTCAGAACAGTTATCGCACCTTACAAATGGAATAAGAATGAAGTGATAAATTCACAATAGAGAAATGGAGAACGCGTATGACCTTATTAATTAAAAACGGGCAGGTCATCAACCCTGCTACCGAGATGGACGAGATTGCAGATGTCTATGTGGAAGACGGAAAAGTTGCCGAGATTGGCAAAGGCTTAAAGAAGAAAGCAGACCGCGTCATTGACGCAAAAGGCTGCTTTGTCATGCCGGGATTTATTGACATGCATGTACATTTAAGAGATCCGGGTTTTGAACAGAAAGAGACGATTGAGACCGGATGTAAGGCGGCAGCACATGGCGGTTACACCACAATTCTTGCGATGCCAAATACAAAACCGGTGGTCGATAATGCGGATGTTGTAAAATATGTCCAGAACAAGGCAAAGGCAGTTGGAGTTGTCAATGTTCTTCAGGTTGGTGCCATTACCAAGGGACAGCAGGGAAAAGAATTGGCAGATATCGAGGGTATGGTAGCAGCCGGAATCCCAGCCATCAGCGAGGATGGAAAGTCCGTGATGAATGCCCAGCTTTACCGGGAAGCAATGCAAAAAGCAGCAGAGTTAAACATTCCTGTGCTGGCACATTGTGAAGATATTAACATGGTCAATGGCGGCGTGATGAATCAGGACGAGAAATCCAAAGAGCTTGGTCTAAAAGGAATCACAAACGCTGTGGAAGATATTATCACTGCAAGAGACATTATGTTAAGCAAAGAGACAGGGGCGAGATTACACCTTTGCCACTGTTCTACCTATGAATCGGTCGACATGGTAAAACATGCCAAAATGGAGAACATCAAAGTATCCGCGGAGGTTTGCCCACATCATTTTACCCTGACATCGGATGATATCCACAAAATCGACGCATCGGTAGACCCGACACACCAGATTTCGATTGAGGCAGATGCGGACACCAATTACAAAATGAATCCGCCACTCCGTACCAGACGTGATGTGGAACGTTTGAAGGAAGGACTTCGCGATGGTATCATGGAGGTCATTTCTACTGACCATGCACCACATACCTTTGAGGAAAAGAATACTTCCATGGCAAAGGCACCGTTTGGAATTGTCGGACTTGAGACAGCAGCATGCTTAACCTATTCGGAACTTGTACTAGGCGGATATCTCACACCGATGCAGATGGCAGAGAAAATGAGTTACAATCCGGCACGTATTGTCGGAATCGACAAAGGTGATATTGAGCCTGGAAAAGTTGCAGATATCGTGATTTTTGATCCAAAGAAAGAATATACGATTGATAAAAATGAGTTTGCAAGTAAAAGTAAGAATACCCCATTCCATGGTAGAAAAGTAACTGGAAAAGTTAGAACTACAATTGTAAATGGAACGGTTGTATATGAGGAAAAAAAGTAAAAAGGAGTTAGAAATGCCGGAAAAATTCGAAGAAACAGCAATTATCATCAGACAGGAAGAGATTGCGGATGACATTTACAGCATGTGGCTTAGAACAGATGAGATTGCGGCACATGCAAAAGCAGGACAGTTTGTGTCCGTCTATTGTAAGGAAGGAAGCAGACTTTTACCGCGTCCAATCAGTATTTGTGAGATTGATGCAAAAGATGGCGCAATCCGTCTTGTGTACCGTGTCGCCGGAAAAGGAACCGATGAATTCAGCAGAATGAGCACAGGAATGCAGCTTAAAATTGTGGGACCACTCGGAAATGGTTTCCCGAAAAAGAATAAGAAAGCATTCTTAATCGGAGGAGGAATCGGAATCCCGCCAATGTTACAGCTTGCAAAAGAATTAGACTGTGAAAAACAAATCGTGCTTGGTTTCCGCGACGAACTCTTTTTGATGGACGAGTTCCGCGCGCAGGGAGAGGTCTATGTAGCAACCGAGGACGGAAGTGCGGGAACAGAAGGAAATGTGTTAGATGCCATCCGTGAAAATGGTCTGGAAGCAGATATCATTTATGCCTGCGGTCCATTGCCGATGCTTCGTGCGTTAAAGACTTATGCGGCAGAAAAAAACATCGAATGCTGGATTTCCATGGAAGAGCGCATGGCATGCGGAATCGGTGCCTGTCTTGCCTGCGTTTGTAAATCCAAAGAAAAGGATGCACACTCAAACGTCAACAACAAGAGAGTCTGTAAAGAGGGTCCGGTATTCCGTGCAGAGGAGGTAGAATTCTAATGGCAAACATGAAAGTAGACCTTTGTGGTGTAACCTTAAACAATCCGGTTATGACAGCGTCCGGTACGTTTGGTTCCGGAGAAGAATTTTCCGAATTTGTGGATTTGAATAAATTAGGTGCCGTTGTGACAAAAGGTGTTGCAAATGTGCCGTGGGAAGGAAATCCTACCCCTCGTGTGGCTGAGGTATACGGTGGCATGTTAAATGCAATCGGACTGCAGAATCCGGGTATTGATTTATTTGTGGAACGCGATATTCCTTTTTTGAAAAAATACGATACGAAGATTATTGTCAATGTCTGCGGACGTACCATCGAAGATTACTGTGAGGTGGTAGATCGTCTCGCCGACCAGCCGATTGACATGATGGAAATCAATATTTCCTGCCCGAATGTCAAGGAAGGCGGAATCGCCTGGGGACAGGACCCGAAGGCAGTAGAGCAGATTACCAAAGAAGTGATGAAACATGCAAAACAGCCTGTCATCATGAAGTTATCTCCAAATGTGACAGACATTACCGAGATGGCAAAGGCAGCAGAGGCAGGTGGTGCAGATGCACTTTCTTTGATTAATACCTTAACCGGAATGAAGATTGACATTCACAGACGCTGCTTTGCACTTGCAAACCGCACCGGCGGAATGTCAGGCCCGGCCGTACATCCGGTGGCTGTGCGTATGGTTTACCAGACCGCACAGGCAGTGAAGATTCCAATCGTTGGAATGGGCGGCATTTTAACGGCAGAGGATGCCATTGAACTGATTTTAGCAGGAGCAACCGCCGTATCGGTTGGAACCGCGAACTTTACCGACCCTTCTGTTACAATGAAGATTGTAGACGGAATCGAAGATTACATGGATCGTTATCAGGTCAAAGATATAAAAGAATTAATCGGAGCGGTACACGACCGCTAGAGAATAGAAGAAAAGCCCGTATGGCAGAGATGCTGTGCGGGCTTTTTTCAAAATAGGATTCGGGTGTCAAAAGGCAGCTTACAGTTTTCTTGTTGGCAAATTGTACAAGGGCTGGACTCTTTTGTTCCGATGAGTAAACATAAGAAAAGTCTAAGTATGCCTAATGAAGATTATTATGAAAAGACGTGACCGGCATTCAATGAACCGTCCATGGTTCATGAAGCCTTGTTCTGCCATCCATGGCAGAACATCACTGGGTACCTTGAGGCATACTAAGATTTTCTAATGTTTTCTCAAAGTCACGAAAAGAGTCCAGCCCTTGTGCAATTTGCCAGCAACTAATTTGTGTGCTGCCTTTTGGCACCCGAATCCTATTTCAAAAATGCTCCGTGAGGATTCTTTCTTACAAATGTACGCCTTAATTCGAAAGGATATTGACGAAATAGAAGAAATCTTTTGTTATGAAGTTAGTTGTAACTAACCAACAGAAAGAGGATGAGAAAATGTTTTTAGAAATCAAGGGAATTGAAAAAAGTTTTGGCAGCAGAGAACGGCAATCGGAAGAGCGACTGTGAAAAACCCGGATATTTTGCTCTGCGATGAACCGACCGGGGTCCTCGACTACCACACTTCGAAAGAGATTTTAAAGCTGATTGAGGATGTCAACAAGAAGTACGGCAACACGATTATCATTGTCACACACAACGATGCCATCAAGGATATGGCAGACCGCGTTGTCATGCTCCACGATGGAAAAATCCGAAAGACTTACCGGAATGAGCATAAAATACCGGCACAAGAGTTAGAGTGGTAAGGAGGATAGTGGCATGAAAAATCCGATGAATCGCAGATACCTAAGGGAATTAAGGGATGATTTTGGAAAATATGTGGTGCTGTTTCTTTTTATGGCAGGCATGATAGCGTTAGTGTCCGGCTTTTTGGTATCAAATGACAGCATGCAGGCGTCTTATGAAGAGAGTTTTACAAAGTACAACATTGAGGACGGTAACTTTGAACTCTCGGAGGAGGCAGACGAGACACTGCTTGATACGCTTGAAAAAGAAGACCTGACCATCTATAAGAATTATTATCTTGAGGAAGAGACCAAAGAGGTCGACAGTACCCTGCGTATTTTTATAAATCGTGAAAAGATTAACAAAGCTTGTCTGATGGAGGGAGCATTTCCAACAGAAAAAAATGAGATTGCGATTGACCGTATGTATGCGGACAACAATGAGCTGAAAGTTGGAGATACGATTACCATTCAGAATCAGAAAATGAAGATTACCGGGCTGGTGGCACTTTCCGATTACAGCGCGCTTTTTTCCAATAATTCAGACATGATGTTTGATGCAATGAAGTTTGGTGTCGCTGTTGTAACCGAGGAAGGTTTTGCACAGTTTTCGGAGGACAATCTTCATTACAGTTATTCCTGGTTTTACGATGAAAAGCCAGAGGATGATACCGAAGCAAAAGAGATGGCAGACGATTTCATGAAAGTGCTGTCGGAAAATGCGATGATGGAAAACAGAATGCTCGAAAATTATATTCCGCAGTATTTGAACCAGGCAATTCACTTTACCGGGGATGATATGGTGGGTGATAATGCGATGATTGCGATTTTCCTGTATATTGTCGTATTGATTATTGCATTTGTCATGGCGATTACGACGAGCAACACAATCTCAAAAGAAGCAAACGTAATCGGAACACTCCGCGCGTCCGGTTACAGCAGGGGTGAGCTGGTGCGTCACTATATGGTGTTACCGCTCATTGTCATGTTTGTCGCCGCAGTTGTCGGAAATATCTTAGGATACAGTGCCGTCAAAGGTTATATGGCAAGTCTCTACTATGGAAGCTATAGTCTGCCGACTTATGTCACATGCTGGAATGCGGACGCTTTTATCCGGACAACGATTGTTCCGCTTGTCATTATGTTTGTCATTAATTTTGCTGTCCTTACAAAGAAAATGCGCCTATCACCGCTGCGCTTCTTACGGCGTGATTTAGCGACGAGAAAGAGGGAAAAGGCATTCCGCTTAAATACCAAGATTCCGATTTTTACCAGATTCCAGCTTCGTGTGTTTTTCCAGAACATCCCAAACTATGTGGTGATTTTTATCGGAATCATGTTTGCAAACTTTATTCTGCTGTTTGGATTCCTGTTCAACCCATTGCTGGATAAGTTTTCCGATGAGATTTTAGCGAAGATGATTTCGGATTATCAGTACGTTCTTAAGATGCCGGTTGAGACAGAGAATACGGATGCAGAAAAATACATTGCAGGAACCCTAAAGACCTTAGAGGGAAGCTTTAAGGTGGAGGATGTCTTAATCTATGGCATTGAGGCGGACAGCGATTACGTGACGATTGATTTTAAAAAGGACAGTGACATCTATATTTCGAGTGCCTATGCCGATAAATATGGTCTGGAAAAAGGCGATACCATCACACTTTCACAGAAGTACGGCGAGAAAGAATATGACTTTACAGTGGATGGTATTTACGATTATCCGTCCTCGATTGCCGTGTTTATGACAATGGATGAATATTGTGATATTTTTGACAAAGACGAAGGATATTTCAATGGCTACTTTTCAAATACAAAGTTAGACGATATAGAGGATAAGGTGGTTTCCACCATCATCACACAGGATGACCTGACGAAAACATCAAGGCAGTTAAAACTTTCCATGGGTGGTCAGATGGCAATCTTCTGGGTATTTGGTGTGGTGATGTTCCTTTCCCTCATCTACCCTTTGAGTAAAATTATCATTGAGAAGAACTCGGTATCCATTTCCATGACCAAGATTTTAGGATACAACAACGGGGAGATTAACCGGCTTTACATGATGTCGACAACCAGCGCAGTGCTGTTGTCACTTTTGCTTACGATTCCACTTGACAACTGCATTATGAAGGGAATGTGCGTCAGCCTTTTCGCGGATTATCCGGGTTATTTCCCATATTATGTGCCGGGTATTACATATGTGAAAATGCTCGTGCTCGGAGTACTTTCCTATGCTGTGGTAGCTGTGTTACAGATGAAAAAAATCAAGAAAGTTCCACTTGGCGAAGCCTTAAAAAATGTGGAATAATGCAAAGATGCGGACGTTTCGCGCCGCAATTTTGAAAAGATACGATTGTTGAGAAAAGTTGCCCAGTAACTTCGTTGACAGTATATATAGGAATTTCTAAAATAACAGTGTTAGCTAACACTGTTATTTTTTTGACCAAAACCAAGGAGGAACTTGAGATGCCGGATAAGACAATCACACAGGAAAAAATCTTAGAATCTGCGAAAACAGAATTTTTAGAGAAAGGATTTTTGAATGCGTCATTACGAAACATTGTGAAGAACGCCGGTGTGACGACGGGAGCTTTTTACCGCTATTATGACAGCAAGGAAGCGCTCTTTGAAGCAATCGTCGGGGAGCATGCGCAACATGTGCTTGCATTGTTTTGTCATACGATTGACCACTTTGAAGAACTTCCGGGGCAGGAACAGACCGAGCAGATGCTTGAACTGTCCACGGACTGCATCGGGGAGATGCTTGACTATGTGTATGAGCATTATGATGCATTTAAACTTTTAGTCGGATGTGCAGACGGAACGATATATGCTGATTTTATTCACAAGCTCGTGGAAAAGGAAGTGGAGTCGACGTACTTTTACATCGGGACGTTAGAGCGCATGGGACATAAAATGGAGCCGATTAACAAAAATCTGATTCACATGATAGCAAGCGGGCAGTTTACCGGCATCTTTGAGGCGATTGTGCATGACATGCCAAAAGAAGAGGCGGTCGAGTATGTGACACAGATGCGGCGCTTTTACTCTGCGGGATGGTCAGAACTTATGAATATTCAATTTGGCAGATGAAAGAGGAGGACATATGAAACAGAAAGAAAAATCAACCCTAGGATGGCTTGCTGAATTCGCCGGTACGCACAAAAAGGAATACATAAAAAGTGTTGTGTATGCGGTATGCGGCGTTATCTGCAGCCTGCTTCCCTATTTTATCATAGGGGATCTGGTGACAAATCTGATTGCGGGAAACCGCGACTGGGAGTTTTACCTGAAGGAAGGTATCTGGATGGCAGCATTTTGGCTTGCGCGCGTGCTGTTCCATGCACTTTCGACAAGCTGTTCCCATAAAGCAACCTTTGCGGTGCTTGGAAATATCCGAAAGAGATTGTGCGATAAGCTGGCAAGAGTGCCGCTTGGAAAAGTAAAAGAGGCATCTTCCGGCTCTTTAAAAAATATTATCGTGGAGCGCGTGGACAGCATTGAGACAACGCTCGCCCATATTTTGCCGGAATTTACGGCAAATCTGTTAGCTCCCATCTGTGTATTTGTTTATTTTTTAACAATTGACTGGAGAATGGCGCTGGTTTCTTTGATTACGTTTCCACTTGGCATGATTTGCTACATGGGCATGATGGTCGGATACGAGGAGAGTTTTCAAAATACCGTGACAAAGACGAAAGTGCTCAACGATACCGCAGTGGAATACATCAACGGAATCGAGGTGATTAAGGCGTTTGGCAAGGCAGAAAATTCTTACGAGAAATTTAAAATTGCCGCAAAAGAAGGCGCTGACTGTTACATCGAATGGATGAGACGATGCAATGTATTTTTCTGTCTGGCAATGACGGTGACACCATGTACGATGCTGACGGTACTTCCAATCGGTGGCTGTTTTGTGAAAAACGGAACGCTTGGAGTAGCGGATTTTATCATGTGCCTGATTCTGTCCATGGGACTTTTGACGCCACTCATCACAGTGATGTCCTATTCCGATGATATTGGAAAAATGCGCACGATTTTAGGGGAAGTGACAGACGTTTTAAGCTGGGAAGAGTTAGAACGTCCGGAGACCTTGAAAGACGAGCCGATGAGTTTTGACGTCGAGTTAGAGCATGTGACTTTCGGTTATGATGAAAAAGAAGTGTTACACGATATCAGCATGAAGATGAAAGAAGGAACCGTCAATGCTTTGGTTGGACCGTCAGGAAGCGGAAAATCTACCATTGCCAAACTGATTGCCTCCCTCTGGGATGTGCGAAGCGGAAGCATCCGCATCGGTGGTGTGGATGTAAAAGAACTTCCGTTAGAGGTGCATAACCGCAAGGTTGCCTATGTGTCACAGGATAATTATCTGTTTGATGATACCATCCGTGAAAATATCCGGATGGGACGCCCGGATGCGACGGATGCAGAGGTGGAGGAAGTTGCGAAAAACAGCGGATGCCATGATTTTATCATGCAGTTAGAGGACGGTTATGACACGATTGCGGGCGGCGCCGGCGGTCATCTTTCCGGTGGAGAACGACAGCGGATTGCGATTGCGCGCTCCGTGTTAAAGGATGCACCAATCGTCGTGCTAGACGAGGCGACAGCCTATACGAACCCGGAGAGCGAGGCTGTGATTCAGGCCTCAGGGGCAAAGCTTGTCCGCGGAAAAACATTGATTGTTATTGCACACCGCCTTTCTACCGTTGCCGATGCCGATAAGATTTTTGTCATTGAAAATGGAAAAGTAGAAGAGTGCGGAACACATGAGGAACTGTTAGGACAGCAAAAACTTTATCAAAAGATGTGGGAAGCCCATATTTCCACAAAAGATGACGGAGAGGAGAATACTGTTTATGCTTAAAATATATCAGAAATTCTTTCGCTTTTGCGGAAAAGTAAACAAAGGAAAATTCTACCGCTCCTTAGCAGACGGCGTAATGATTGCAATGATGGAGGCATTAAAAATTCCGGCGATGCTTTTGATGCTTCAGGGAGCAATCAATGGAACCATTACAGGAACTTTGATTTTAGAGTGTGTAGGAATTTTAGTGGCAAGTATTCTTATCAGTGCGGCATTCAAATACCGCTCCACGATGTATCAGTGTGAGGCAGGGTATGGAACGGCAGCAGGAAAAAGAATTGAGATTGCCCAGCATCTGCGCTATCTGCCGATGGGGTATTTTAACCGGAACAGCCTAGGTTCCATCACATCTGTCACAACAAACACGATGGAAGGACTTGCAGACGTAGCGACAAGAGTAGTTATGATGACAACGCAGGGAATTTTATCACCGGAATTATTGCAGTTTTGATGCTGCTTTATGACTGGCGCATCGGACTTATTGTATTTGCGGGAATTGCTCTGTTTTTCCTGGCAAACAGCCGGATACAGAAAAAGAGCCAGCGGCTTTCTCCAAGAAAATATGAGGTGGACCGCTCCCTGGTTGAAAAAGTAATCGAGTATGTGCAGAGGATTTCCGAGGTAAAAAGTTACAACCTGACCGGAAAAATGGCTGGAAAATTAAATCGGGCAATTCAGGAAAACACAGACTGCAACACGGAGATGGAGCTTACGTTTGTTCCTTTGATGGCATTACAGAATGGGATTATCAAACTGACCGGAGTTGCCATCACGCTCTGTTCCGTAGCTTTTTATCTAAACGGAAGCATGGAACTTTTAATCTGCATCGGAATGATTATCTGCTCGTTTATGGTATTTTCAAGTTTAGAGCAGGCGGGAAATTATTCGGCATTGCTTCGTACCGTGGATGTCTCTGTGGACCGTGCACAGGAGATTTTAGACTTGTCGGCGATGGATATTGATGGAAAAGAAATCACACCGCAGACGCATGATGTAGAATTGCGGGATGTAACATTTTCCTATGAAAAGAAGAAAATTATCGACGGTATTTCGGTTCGGATTCCGGAAAAAACGACAACGGCAATCGTTGGACCTTCCGGTGGCGGAAAGACCACACTGTGTCATCTGATTGCAAGATTCTGGGATACCGATACCGGTGAGATTTTATTGGGCGGTCACAATGTAAAAGAGTACAGCATGGACAGCCTGATGAAAAACTTCAGTTTCGTGTTCCAGAATGTGTATTTATTCCAGGATACGATTGCGAATAACATCCGCTTCGGACAGGAGGACGCCCCGATGGAAAAAGTAATCGAGGCGGCAAAACAGGCGTGCTGCCACGACTTTATCATGGCGCTGCCGGACGGCTATGAGACGGGCGGACACCATCCTTGTCGTAGACAAGGGAAAAATTGTGCAGCAGGGCAGACATGAGGAACTGATGCAGCAGGATGGAATCTACAGGCGGTTTGTGACATCACGTGAGCTTGCGGCAAGCTGGAAATTGTAAAAGTGAGAAATCCTCTCAATAGGAATTCTTGATTTTCCTGTTAAAATTCATTATGATAAACGAGGTTAGGAATGACTAACCTGTGTAAATCAATAAGACTCCTTGCGAACTGCAAAGCTGCTGAATTTGGAGTTCACCGGAAGTTGCTACCTTCCGGAAGGAGTTTCTTAGTGAGCGAGAGAATGGAGGAAAACAGCACATGAATTATTTAGAAATTGAAAAAGTAATCGGACGCGAAATCTTAGACTCAAGAGGAAATCCTACGGTTGAGGCAGAAGTGACATTGGTGGACGGAACAATCGGTCGCGGAATGGCACCAAGCGGTGCATCCACAGGTGAATTTGAGGCATTAGAGCTGCGCGACGGCGTAAAAGACAGATATCTCGGAAAAGGTGTGGAGAAGGCAGTTGAAAATATCAACACCATCATCAATGACACCTTATGCGGAATGGATGCTTCCGATATTTATGCAGTAGATAGAGCAATGATTGAGGCAGATGGAACAAAGGATAAATCAAAATTAGGCGCAAATGCAATTTTAGCAGTTTCCATTGCAAGTGCGAGAGCAGCCGCAACAGCACTTGATATTCCGCTTTACCGTTTCTTTGGCGGAATCAGTGGCAACAGACTTCCGGTACCGATGATGAACATTGTAAATGGTGGATGCCATGCATTATCCTCAGGTCTTGATGTGCAGGAATTTATGATTATGCCGGTTGGAGCACCGAATTTTAAAGAGTGCTTAAGATGGTGTGCAGAAGTGTTCCACGCACTTGCTTCTATTTTAAAAGAACGTGGACTTGCAACAAGCGTTGGAGATGAAGGTGGTTTCGCACCTGCATTAAAATCTGACGAAGAGGCGATTGAGACGATTTTAGAGGCAGTGAAAAAAGCCGGTTATGAACCGGGAAAAGACTTTAAGATTGCCATGGACGCAGCTTCTAGTGAATGGAAGACAGGCAAAAAGGGCGAGTACAAGCTTCCAAAAGCCGGAACCGTATTTACATCCGAGGAACTGATTGCACATTGGAAAGGTTTGGTTGAGAAATACCCAATCATTTCCATTGAAGATGCATTAGACGAAGAAGACTGGGAAGGCTGGAAGAAACTGACCGCAGAGTTAGGCGACAAAGTCCAGTTAGTCGGAGATGATTTATTCGTCACAAACACCGAGAGACTTTCCAAAGGAATAGAACTGGGATGCGGCAATTCTATCCTGATTAAATTAAACCAGATTGGTTCTGTCTCCGAGACGTTAGAGGCAATCAAGATGGCTCATAAAGCAGGCTATACCGCCATTGCTTCCCATCGTTCCGGTGAGACGGAAGATACCACAATCGCAGACCTTGCAGTTGCATTAAATACCTGTCAGATTAAGACCGGTGCACCGAGCAGAACAGAGCGTGTTGCAAAATATAATCAGCTGTTACGCATCGAAGAGGAACTCGGCGCTGCAGCAGTTTACCCGGGAATGGGTGCATTTAATGTGAAATAGAACGTTCCTGTAATTCTACATCTGAATTCTTGGAAACATACACTTTTTCAGGATTCTTATAAAGTTTATACAAATTTATAAAATACACGTTGTGTAATTATAGAACACATGCTATAATATACGCAACGTGTATTTTGTGTTTTAAATCAAACTTTGAAACTAGAATGTGAGGAGGCAGTTTATGAAGGAGAAGGAAGTGCTTACGGAATGTCAGAAGAAGATGAAGGAGCTTCGGGAAGAGACAGGAATGAACCGCAAGGAGTTTTGCGAGCAGTTTGATATTCCATACAGAACGGTGACGGAGTGGGAGCGTGGCAATCGAAATGCACCCGGTTATGTGCTGCGTTTTATGGAATACTATATTGCAATGGAAAAAGTGAAAGAGCGCTCGAAACAGAAGGATTTTTTGGCAGAAGAATTCGAGACCAAAAGATTACGGATACGCCATTTCAAAAAGGAAGATGCAGAGTCTTGTTATCAGGGCTGGGGAAAGGATGAGAGACTGGGAAGTTTTATATTGGGCTATCCGATGAACTTACCACAGATGGAAGATTTTGTGGGGAAGCAGCTTTTCAATGAGAATGCATGGGTTATCGTAGAAAAAGAAAGCGGAAGCTGCATTGGTGCTATAACGGTTACGATTCCATATACACAGCTTGGCATCGGGGAAGCAGGCTATGTCATAGGAGAGCATTATCAGAGAAAAGGCTATGCGTATGAGGCGGTGAAGTGTATATTACAACACTATCTGGTGGAGCGTGATTTGTATATGATAGAAGCAAAGTATCAGGAGAAGAATATAGCATCTGCCGGATTGTTGAAGAAATTAGGGTTTAAGGTGGATGGAACACTAAGAAACCGGAGGGTTGAGGTTTCCTCCGGCGAGCGAAGAAATCTGGTGGTATGTTCCATTACAGGTGATGAATATAAGGAGAAGAATGCTTATGAAGAAAACTAAAGAAGACATTACAATCAGAAGCTCTGCCGGAGAATACTTATCGTACATAGCCGCAACGGGCAATGGGGATGTTGACATGGAGGTCTTATATTTTGAGGAGTCTATCTGGATGACACAGAAGATGATGGCAACGATGTATGACGTTACAAAACAAAATATCAGTCAGCATATACAGAAAATTTTTGACGACAATGAGTTAGAGGAAGCGTCAACTGTAAAGAATTTCTTGACAGTTCAAAAGGAGGGTGCAAGACAGGTTGAACGGGAACTGGTTCATTACAATCTCCCTATGATTATCGCAGTCGGTTTCAAAGTGAATTCGATAAGAGCCGTCCAGTTTCGAAAGTGGGTCAACCAGATTGCGACCACTTATACCATTAAAGGATGGGTAATGGATTCGGAACGGTTGAAGGAAGGAACGTTTTTATCGGATCAATATTTTGAGGAACAGCTGGAGAAAATACGTGAAATCCGCTTGTCAGAACGAAAATTTTATCAGAAGATTACGGACATTTACGCGACGGCGGTAGATTATGACAAGACCGCTAAGACAACGAAGGATTTTTTTGCAAAGGTGCAAAATAAGATGCATTATGCGGTACATGGGCATACCGCGGCGGAGCTTATTTATGAGAGAGCGGATGCTGCCAGGGTGCATATGGGACTGCATACATGGAAGGATGCACCGGATGGGAAAATAATTCCAAGCGATGTTGTGGTAGCAAAGAATTATTTATCAAAAGAAGAGATGGAATCGTTAACCAGAATTGTGTCGGCTTATCTTGACTTAGCAGAAGACCGGGCGAAAAGAAAGATTCCAATGACAATGGAAGACTGGGCAAAAAGATTAGACATCTTTTTACAGGCAGACGACAGAGAAATTCTGCAGGATCCAGGAAAGATAACAGCGAAGATTGCAGAAGAACATGCCTTGTCAGAATTTGAAAAATATAGAATTATCCAGGATGAACAGTTTTTATCGGATTACGACAAATATTTGCTGGAGTTAGAACAATCCACAAAATAAAAAATGATAAAATTTCTCAACAAAGAAAAAAGCATGGAAATGTCGAAAAATAGGATTATAATATATAGTTAATAGCTAAAACCTATGAGGAGGCAGATAACACGTTAAAGAAGTTGAAAAAGATTGATCCAAAGAAAACAGGCATTTTTGCAGCAGGGGTACTGTTTGGTACTGCCGGAATTAAGATTCTTTCCAGCAAAGATGCAAAGAAACTTTACACAAACTGTACTGCAGCCGTACTTCGTGCAAAAGAATGTGTGATGAAGACTGCAACAACCGTACAGGAAAATGCAGAGGATATTTATGCAGAGGCTCAGCAGATTAATGAGGAAAGAGCTACAAAGGAAGCAGAAGTATTTTCTGAGGAAGAAGTTTCAGAGGAAGAAGTTTCCGAAACAGAAACAGAGGAATAAAAAATGAGGACACCTATGACCTTTTTGGGGTTATAGGTGTTTTATCGTTTTCATCAGCCCATAAATCCAAGATGCGTAAAAGTAACGCAGACCTGGAGAAGAAAATTGGAGTAAAGACATGAAATTTAAAATAGAACATGAGATAAAGGGAAGAATCAGAATCCATGTGATACAGAAGAGAATGTCGTTTGAGCAGGCAGATATGCTTCAATATTATCTGGATGAACAGGAAATGGTTCTTTCTGCAAAAATAAAAGAGCGTACCCAGGATATTACAGTATGTTATCAGGGAGAGCGGGAGGAATTACTTGATATTTTAAAGAAGTTTTCTTATGAAAAAGTAGAGCTGCCACAGGATTATTGTAAGAATTCCGGCAGGGAAATGAGCCGTGAGTATTGGGACAGATTAGTCAATCAGACCGTGCTTCATTTTGGAAATAAGATTTTTCTGCCGTATGAAATCCGTGCAGGAATCACACTGGTGAAATCCGCAAAATATATCTGGCAGGGAGTAAAGACACTTGCACGTGGAAAAATTGAGGTTCCGGTGCTGGATGCAACGGCAATCGGCGTATCAATTCTTCGTGGTGATTATGCAACTGCAGGTTCTGTGATGTATCTGCTTGGTGTAGGCGAAACCTTAGAGGAGTGGACATACAAAAAGTCCGTCGGAGACCTCGCAAGAAGCATGTCCTTAAATATTGATAAAGTATGGCTGGTAAGAGAAAATCAGGAAATACAGGTTTCCGCTTCTACCGTAAAAGCAAAGGACTGTATCCGGGTACATATGGGCAATCTGATTCCGTTTGACGGAGTTGTGACAGACGGGGAAGCAATGGTAAACCAGGCATCCCTTACCGGGGAATCAGAGCCGGTAAGAAAGGTCAAAGGAGGCGTGGTTTACGCTGGAACTGTGGTAGAAGAAGGCGAAATCACATTAGAGGTAAAAGAGGCAAATGGCGCCAGCAAGTATGATAAGATTATGACGATGATTGAGGAATCAGAGAAACTGAAATCATCCTTAGAAGGAAAGGCAGAGCACCTCGCAGACCGGTTAGTTCCATATACCTTTGCAGGAACCGGACTGGTATGGCTGCTTTCCCGTAACGAAGGCGCTTTCGGTTCTGATGGTAGACTTTTCCTGTGCGTTAAAGCTTGCAATGCCATTGTCGGTTCTTTCTGCAATTCGTGAGGCAAATACCTACGATATTACCGTAAAAGGTGGCAAATACCTAGAGGCGATGGCGGAGGCAGATACGATTGTATTTGATAAAACAGGAACGCTGACGAAGGCTCAGCCAACCGTTACACAGGTGATTTCGTTTAATGATATGGAACCGGATGAACTGCTTCGTGTTGCGGCGTGTTTAGAAGAATATTTTCCACATTCCATGGCGAAAGCAGTTGTACGTGAGGCACAAAGAAAAAATTTAGTGCACGAGGAACTTCATTCAAAAGTAGAATATATTGTGGCACATGGAATTTCATCCAAGATAGAGGATAAAAAGGTCATTATCGGAAGTTATCATTTCGTATTTGAAGATGAGAAAACCATGATACCGGAAGAAAAAAAAGAATTGTTTGACGAACTTCCACCGCAGTATTCCCAGCTTTATATGGCAATGGATGGAAAACTTGCCGCAGTAATCTGCATTGAAGACCCGCTGCGAAAAGAGGCCGCAGATGTTGTAAAATTATTGCGGAAAAATGGAATTACAAAAGTAGTTATGATGACCGGAGACAGCGAGCGGATTGCAGGTAATATTGCAAAAAAAGTTGGCGTGGATGAGTATCATTCAGAGGTGCTTCCGGAAGATAAAGCAGAATTTGTAAGAAAAGAAAGAGAAGCCGGACGAAAGGTCATTATGATTGGCGATGGAATCAATGATTCGCCGGCATTATCAGCCGCGGATGTAGGTGTTGCAATCAGAGCAGGAGCAGAGATTGCAAGGGAGATTGCGGATGTAACAATCGGTGCAGAAGATTTAGGCGAGATTGTTGTGTTAAAGAAATTGAGCAATGCACTGATGGAGCGAATCCGCAAGAATTACAAAGTCATCGTCGGATTTAACACAGCCTTGATTTTGCTTGGAGTAGGTGGCATTATTCAGCCAACTACATCTGCATTGCTTCACAATACATCGACACTGATTATCAGTACGAAAAGCATGAAAAATCTTTTAGAGGAAGAGAAGAAAGCTGCTTCACCAGAGAAAGTCTAATGACTTTCTCTGGTAAGCAGCTTTTTGTAGGTAGCTTCCATTCCAAAAGCTCCGAGCGGAGCTGTAAGAATAATTGCCATGACCGCTACTGACAGAACAAGTTTTCCACATGCAAGTCCAGAGGCGAGAGGCACGGAACCAATCGCCGCCTGTACCGTAGCTTTTGGTAAATATGCAATCACACAAAAAATGCGTTCTTTCCAATTCAGATTTGTTTTTGCGGTACATAATAATACGCCACATGCCCGAAAGAGCAGGGCGATAAAAATCATAAGAATGGCAGCAAATCCAGCTTTTAATGTGTAGCGGATGTCCACCGCTGCACCAACCAATACAAACAGCATAACCTCAGCGGCAATCCACAGCTTCCCAAATTTTTCGGACAAACGTTTTGACACAAAAGCAATACTTTTCATTTTTAAGACGCAGGCCATACTCACAACTGCTAACAGACCGGATATAGCGACTTTTCCCTCGAGCCAGCCTTCCACGGCAACAAGCAGGAAGGAAACACCCAGAACAATAATTACTTTTGTGCTGTTTCTTACATAATGCTTTTTCGCATAAGCAGTTTCAAAAAAACAATAAAGAAGATATCCGGCTGCCACTCCCAGCAGAATTCCCAAAACAATAGAAACCGGCACATTCAAAAAGTCTTTCATATGAGCAGTTCCACCTTGTGCCATGCCAAGAAATGTCGTAAATAGCACAATGACAAAGATATCATCACAGGAGGCACCAGCCAAAATCATCTGTGGAATTGCCTTCTTAGTACCATACTTGTTTTCCATGAGCTGTACCATTTTTGGAACAACAACGGCCGGGGAAACAGCACCTAACACAGCTCCCATGACAGCAGCTTCGATTCTGGTGATGCCAAAAAGAACAGGAGCAGCTAACACGTATCCTATCATTTCACAGGTTGCCGGAACAAAGGAAAGCATGATTGCCGGCCGTCCAACTTTTTTCAAATCCGCTAAATCCAAAGACAAACCAGCTTTAATCAATATGATAATGAGGGCCATCTTCCGTAAATTCGCTGATATTGAGAGTATGGAAGGGTCAAGAAAGTTTAGAACATACGGACCTAAAACGATACCGGTAAAAAGCATACCGATAATTTTTGGAAGCTTCAGGCGCTGGCAAATAGCTCCCGTGGCTAAACCAACAAGAAAAATAAGTGATAATGATGTTAACATAAAATATCCTCCTTTAAGCGCAAAAAAGCTGATGCTTTCTGCGACAATGATAATCGTAGAAGTCATCAGCCAATAAGCAGTTTAGGTTTCCCAAGGGAGAACTTCATTCCCTGTCAATTTATATAAAAATTACACCTCTTTTTTGAAAATGTCAAGATGTTTTCAAAATAAAGTTAGGAGAAACTAACTTTCGCGTTCCTGAATAAAGGTGATAAGATCCTGCATTTTGTCAGAAATTCCATCTAAGATTTCAGAGTTCGAGGATTCGGATTCAATGGTTTCTGTCGCGTGCGCAGAAAGTTCTTCTGTGACAGCGGAGATGGTCTGAACAGAATCGACGATAACCTGGTTAGCTTCCTTTAATGTCTGTGCACTTTCTGCCAAGTGTTCTACGTGTTGCTGAATGGAATTGGTATGTTCTTTAATCTGGGAAAAATTCTTAGCAGTGTTTTCAACGCTTTCTTTTTCACAGGAGATTCCGGTAATCATTGTGCCGATGACGGATACCACTTCTTTGATTGCGGAGGTCACGTTTTCAATCAATTCCGTAATCTGAACGGTGGCATCTTTGGTACGGGTAGACATCTGTGTAATCTCTGTGGCAACAACGGCAAATCCTTTTCCGGCTTCCCCGGCACGTGCAGCCTCGATGCTTGCATTTAAGGCAAGAAGGCTTGTCTGGGAGGTAATGTCGTCGATCAATTCTACAATGGTGTGCATCTCATCCATGTATCCGTCTAAGGTATTTAGCTTTGTGGCGGCAAGTTCGCTGTTAGAAACAGAAGTGTCAACCTGTTTGACCAATGCGTCCATGGCTTCATTTCCAGCTGATACGATGGAAAGCGTCTGCTCCATATTCTGCTCGATGGAGGTGGAAACAGATTCCACAATCTGCGTTTTTTCCTGAATGGATTTCGACTGGAGTGCCTGCTCCTGTACGGCATTTGCGGTATCGGACGCTCCGTTTGCAACCTCCTGCATGGCGTAGAGTGTATTTTTCGAGGAATCATTTAAGGTGGATAATTGCTTAGAAATATTGTTAATTTCTGCATTGATATGTTCGGATAATGTGGATAAATCGGTAAAAAGCTGCTGTGTCTTTGCTTCGGATTCCCTGGAGTCATCCAGTTTCTGTGTCAGGTTCAGGTTCAGTGTCTTGGAAGTATAGTAAGAAAAGAAACCGACAATCAACATAATGGTAATCTGAATGATAGCGGAATCTGCACTGGTATATCCAAATTTTCCGGTATTAGCACCCAGAATAATCAGGACAATATTTTCCAAAACGGCACCAATATTAATGAGAATAGAATATCTGGTATCGTTGTACACAGAGATGACGAGAATCATCGGAATGACAAATAAAAATACGAGGTTATTCGTGGAAGTAAAGATGGAAAATGTGTAAAAAACAGCAAAACCAATGCTGCAAAAATGCTTGATTTTAGGCGTTTCAAAATCTTTCTTCCAAAAATAAATTTCGGCTGCGACAGGACCAAAACCAAGAATGAGTGCGATTATAAAAAAGGAAAATGGCTGTGTGCCGGACAGTGCCTGAAGCAGGAAAAAAATAAGCATGATGATGACATTGCATGCATGTGCATATAAAACAGTTGTGTTGTTTCGCTCCAAATCGGTTTGATATCTTTTTTTCATGATGTCCTCTTTTCTACACGGAAAAAGGGTGGTGGAAAAATCCGTGTGTATCCCTAAAATTTACAAAAATACTCTTATTTCTTATTTTATATGGTTCGTTTTTAAATGCAATAAGAGTGGAAAAAACGGATGGAATATCGCAGAAAACAGGCTGATGTAAGACAGAATCTGGCTTGCAGCTCAAAAGACATTGCGTTATAGTGATTAGGGCAGTTTTCCAAAAAAGGGTGCTGTGGTTTCGATTTTACCGATAAAGGAGCAAGGGAAATGAAAAAACAGGAAAGTCTATTGTTACATGTGAAATATCAGGCGAAACCGGGAAGGAGAGAAGCCTTTTTAAAAGAGATTTTGGAATCCGGTATTTTAGAACAGATTCAAAAGGAAGATGGATATCTTGGTTATGCGTATTATTGTGATGTCGTCCATCCGGATGGGATTCTTCTGGTAGAGGAATGGGAGTCGAAAGCAAAGCAGGAGAAACATCTTTTGACACCACACATGATGGAACTGAAAAAAATCAAAGAACACTATATAGCGGATACTGTTGTCCGGGAAATGAAAATAAGCGAGGAGTAAGAGATGGAGTATATTTGTGGTTTTACATTTGCACCATTTTGTGGAGCAGGTGTATTAAAGGAGGCGTCAGCCAAAGAAAGTTTAAAAGAAATGAAAGAGAGAACAGGTGCCAATTTTGTGATTTTTGCACCGGGTGGTGTACAAAAGACAGCTCATTCAGAAGAAATCTGTTACACCTCGAAGGATACGATGACAGACGAAGAACTGATTTCGATGATTAAGTATGCAAAAGAATTAGGACTTGGGGTAGCATTAAAACCAACGGTAAACTGCAAGGATGGAACATGGAGAGCGTTTGTGAGCTTTTTCGACCATGATGTTGTCTGTGAGCCAAAGTGGGGAAACTGGTTTGAGTCCTACACAAAATTCCAGTTACATTATGCAAAGATTGCACAGGAACATGGATGCGAAATGTTTATCGCCGGATGCGAGATGGTGATGACAGAACACAGAGAGCAGGAGTGGAGAACACTGATTCGCGCAATAAAAAACGTGTATCATGGACTTGTTTCCTATAACACCGACAAGTATCAGGAAAGTTATGTAAACTGGTGGGATGAGGTGGATGTGATTTCCTCTAGCGGTTATTATCCGATTGACGATTGGGAAAATCAGTTAGACCGTATTGAAAAGGTAGTTGAAACATACCAAAAGCCATTCTTTTTTGCGGAGGCAGGATGCATGTCTGTCGAAAAATCAAATCTTGTGCCGAATAACTGGGAAGTAAGGGGAGAAGTAGACCTGATGGGACAGCGTGACTGGTACGAGGCGATGTTATCCGCAGCGCAGAAGAGAAGCTGGCTAAAAGGAGTGGCGTTCTGGTCCTGGAATGCAAAGCTCCCTTCCGTAGAGGAGGCAAGGGAAATGGGGGACTACGAAGTCTACGGAAAACCGGCAGAACAGGTGATAAACCAGTATTTTACTAGGAGATAGTCATGCCTATCTTAAAAATAACTAAAAATTAATCTCAAAATAAAATAATTTAGCTAAAATAAGTTTACATTTAACTAAAAATGATTTATACTTTTGGTAGTAAGGTTAGAAACAGGCTAATAAATAAAAGATGAAATGAGATAGGAGAATTGCGATGGATTACATGGAAACATACAAAGAATGGTGTACAGACCCATATTTTTCAGAGGAGACAAGAAAAGAATTAGAGGCGATAAAAGAGAACAAGGATGAGATTGAAGACCGTTTTTATCGTCAGTTAGAATTTGGAACCGGTGGACTCAGGGGCGTGATTGGTGCAGGTACCAACCGTATGAATATCTACACAGTGCGCCAGGCAACACAAGGACTTGCCAACTACATTTTGTCTCAGAATGGACAGGATAAGGGTGTTGCAATCGCACACGATTCCAGAATTATGTCACCGGAATTTGCAATGGAAGCTGCACTTTGCCTGAATGCAAATGGAATTAAGGCGTATGTCTTTGACAGCCTTCGTCCAACACCGGAACTTTCTTTTGCAGTGCGTGAGTTAGGATGCATTTCCGGAATTGTAATTACAGCAAGCCATAACCCTAGAGAATATAATGGATATAAAGTATACTGGGAGGACGGTGCACAGATTACACCACCTCACGATAAGAATATTTTAGCAGAAGTTGCAAAAGTAACCTCTTTTTCCCAGGTAAAGACCATGGAGAAAGCGGAAGCTGTTGAAAAAGGACTTTTCCATACAATTGGAAAAGAAATCGATGACCGTTACATGGAAGAGTTGAAAAAACAGTCCATTCACCCGGAAATCATCAAAGAGATGGCAAAAGACATTAAGATTGTTTACACACCATTACATGGAACAGGAAATCTTCCGGTACGCCGTGTCTTAAAGGAACTTGGATTTGAAAATGTTTATGTGGTAAAAGAGCAGGAACTTCCAGATGGAAATTTCCCGACCGTTGCATATCCAAATCCAGAATCACCAAAAGCATTTGAACTTGCATTGAAGCTTGCAAAAGAAGTGGATGCAGATATTGTGCTTGCCACAGACCCGGATGCAGACAGACTGGGTGTTTACTGCAAGGATACCAAGACCGGTGAGTATGTAACCTTTACCGGAAATATGTCCGGTATGCTGATTGCGGAGTATATCTTAAGAGAGAGAACTGCAACCAAGACTATGCCAAAGAATCCGGCACTGGTTGAGACCATTGTAACAACCGACATGGCAAAAGCGATGGCAGCTTCTTATGGTGTGGCATTGATTGAAGTTTTGACCGGATTCAAATATATCGGAGAGCAGATTAAATTCTTTGAACAGAATCATTCTCACAACTATGTGTTTGGATTAGAGGAAAGCTACGGATGCCTTGCAGGAACTTATGCAAGAGATAAGGATGCATGCGTGGCTGTTATGATGCTTTGTGAGGTTGCATCCTGGTGCAAGAAAAATGGAAAGACACTTTGGGATGCCATGATTGATTTATATGAGAAATATGGCTATTACAGAGAAGGTCTTGCAACCATGACATTAAAAGGAATTGATGGTGCGGCACAGATTCAGAACATGATGAGCAGCATGAGAGAAAATCCAAAGAGCACCTTAGGCGGATTTGAAGTGCTTGCAGTGCGTGATTACAAAGAAGATACCAGAAAAGATTTAAAGACCGGGGAAGTGACAAAGACAGGACTTCCAATATCGAACGTTCTTTATTATGAACTGAGTGATCAGGCATGGTGCTGTGTGCGTCCATCCGGAACAGAGCCAAAGATTAAATTCTACTTTGGTGTAAAAGGAAGCTCACTTTCCGATGCAGAAAAGAAGTTAGAAGTTTTAAAAGAAGATTTGATGCAGATGGCATAGAAATTTTTTTGGGGGAAAAAGCATGAATATTTTATTCGATGATGAAAAAAAGATTTTTAAAATAGATACCGAACACACAAGTTATGTGATAGCGGTTACGGATGAAGAAGGATTTTTAGGTCACGTTTATTATGGAACAAAGATTTCAGATATGGATGTAAACTATCTGCTTCGCACGGAGGAAAATCCGTTTGTTCCATCTAAAAATAACCGTGACAGAAGTTCTTTTTTGGATACGTTTCCAATGGAATATCCTGGAAATGGTGTCGGAGATTACAGAGAGAGTGCAATTGCAGTAAAAGACGGAAATGGTCATTCTGCTGTGATGCCGCTATATCGTTCTTACAACATAACTCCAGGAAAAGCAAAGATACCAGGACTTCCGGCTGCGTTTGCAAAAGAAGGAGAATGTCTTTCACTGGAAATTGTGTTATACGATGAGGTGCTTTCCTTAGAGGTTACGCTTGTATACACGATTTATGCAGGTTCTGATGTGATGACACGAAGCACAAAGGTCACAAACCGCTCCAAACAGGAGATTACATTGACAAAAGTAATGTCCGCATCCATTGACATGGATGCAGAAGACTATGAGATGCTGTCCTTGCATGGTTCCTGGGCGAGAGAACGTCAGATAGAGCAAAGACCAATCGGATACGGAAAACAGTCAGTAGGTTCCACAAGAGGGGAATCCTCCCACCAGGAACATCCATTTGTTGCATTGGTTTCCAAAGGAGCAACACAGGAAAGCGGCAGAGTTTACGGAATGCATTTTGTCTATTCCGGTAATTTCTTAGCCCAGGTGGAGAAAAACCAGTTTGATTCCCTGCGCATGATGATGGGAATCCACCCACAGGATTTTGCATGGAAATTAGGAGAAAATGAAACGTTTTATGCACCGGAGGCAGTGCTTGTTTATTCTGACCAGGGACTTGGTGCGATGACAAGAAATCTCCATGACTTTTACCGGAATCATATGATTCGCAGTCCTTACAAGAATAAGAAACGTCCAATTTTAATCAACAACTGGGAAGCTACTTATTTCGATTTTGATACAGAAAAACTGATTGCGATTGCAAAAGAAGCAAAAAAATGCGGCATTGAGATGCTGGTTATGGATGATGGCTGGTTTGGCCACCGAAATGACGACAACACCAGCCTGGGTGACTGGCAGGTGAATGAGAATAAAATAAAAGGTGGATTAAAACACCTGGTGGATGAGGTAAATAGGATTGGCCTTGCCTTTGGTATCTGGTTTGAGCCGGAAATGATTTCGCCGGATTCCAATCTGTATCAGAAACATTCAGACTGGGCGATTGCGCTGCCAAATCGTACACCATGCCGTTCCAGAAATCAGTATGTCTTAGACCTCTCCAGAAAAGAGGTAAGGGATTACGTCTACGAAGCGGTTGCATCTGTTTTACGAAGCGCCAACATCGCTTATGTAAAATGGGATATGAACCGTCAGCTGACAGATTTGGGCAGCAATTTCTTAGACGCAGATCATCAGGGAGAATTGATGCATCGTTATGTTTTGGGTGTTTATGAGTTACAGGAACGCCTGATTACAGAATTCCCGGAACTTTTATTGGAAAATTGTTCCGGAGGTGGTGCAAGATTCGACCCAGGTATGTTATACTATAGTCCGCAGATTTGGTGCTCCGATGATACAGACGCAATCGAGCGATTGAAAATCCAAGAAGGTACCGCGCTTATTTACCCACTTTCCACGATGGGAGCGCATGTTTCCGACTGCCCGAACCATACAGTAGGACGTGTGACACCGTTTGAGACAAGAGGAAATGTGGCGTTAGCAGGAACGTTTGGCTATGAGCTTGACATTACCAAGATTCCAGAAGAAGACCGCAATATGATTCCGAAACAGACCGCAATGTACCACAAATACAACGATCTTGTAAGGGAAGGCGATTATTACCGGATTGCATCCTATTCCAGCAATCATGAATATGACTGCTATGAGGTTGTCTCCAAAGATAAAAAGGAAGCATTGGTTACATTTGTGCAGGTTTTGAATCGTCCAAATTGCCATAGCCGCAGAATCCGCTTACAGGGATTGGATGAAAAAGTGCGCTATCAGATAGAAGGAATCGAGGGCAGTTTCTATGGAGATACCCTGATGCATGCCGGTGTGAAGATACCGAATATGTGGGGAGACTTCCAGTCTGTACTGCTCCACTTAAAAGAGGCAGAAAATTAGGAATTTAGCAATAAATACGAGGTGTAAAAATGGCGAAAGCAGTGAAGTTAGCTGATATTGCGGAACGATTATCCGTCAGTACCGTCACAGTTTCAAAGGCGCTCTCCGGGCAAAAAGGTGTCAGCGAGGAGATGCGTAAAAAGATAAAGGATCTTGCAGAAGAATTAGGATACCAGCAGCCTTCTACCAAGACAGCAAAAAAAGAAGGAAAAAGCTACAACATCGGAGTTTTGATTTCAGGAAGATATCTTGATAAATATGACTCTTTTTATTGGCAGATGTATCAGCAGGTAGCGACCAGAGCAGTGGCAAAAGGATGCTTTACACTGATGGAATCGGTCGATGAGAAGAACGAGAAGAATGCAGGTATTCCGGCTTTGGTACAGGAGCAGAAAGCGGATGGTCTGATTGTAATAGGAAGAATGTCAGATGATTATTTAAAAATGCTGAACAAAAAAGCAAACGTTCCATTGTTATACCTTGATTTTTGTACGGAAGACCGAAAGGCAGACGCTGTAATATCGGACAGTTATTACGGAGCATACCGCCTTACGAACTACCTGTTTGATAAAGGGCATCGCAAGATTGCCTATGTAGGAACACTCCGGGCAACGGGATCTATCATGGACCGTTACTTCGGCTATGTGAAATCCATGTTAGAGCATGGTGAAAATGTGAAAGAGGAATGGCTGTTAGAAGACCGTGATTTAGAGACAGGAATGATTGATACGGAGCTTTATATGAAGTTCCCGAAGGATATGCCGACGGCATTTGTCTGCAACTCGGATTTAACGGCAAGTTATCTGATTAAAAAACTTCGTGAAAACGGATACCGGGTTCCGGAAGATATCTCGGTTGCAGGGTATGATAATTACTTATATCCGGGACTCTGTGATATTGCACTCACAACCTATGAGGTAGACATCAAAGAGATGGCAAGATGTGCGATTCATACGATGATTAAAAAATTAAACGGTGAAAGTTACAGACAGGGAATCAACATTGTCGAGGGACATCTGGTGATTCGGGAAAGCGTAACCAAACTGGAAAAATAGAACAGGAATAAGAAAAGACCGCAGGAGAGACATTCTTCTGCGGTCTTTCTTATGTAATAGGGAATTTCGTTCCTATTACACAAAAAATACTCCGCGAGGATTCTTTTTTTATAAAGCAGTACTATCTCACTATAATATGGTTAAATAAGCTAAAAAGATAGGTTTAAAAATTAAGTTAAAATAAAGTAATAAATTAAGCTAAAAAAGAAAAAAGAAAAATTAATTATAAATATTGTATAAAAACAGAGTGCGAATATTGTAGGTAAAGTAGAAAAGCACAAAAACAGACAGAAATCAATTGACTTAGGAGCAAAAAGGGTATATGCTAAAAACAAGCTAAAAAACAACTTAATAAAAGCTTAAAGGGAGGAAGAATTACTATGAAACCAAAAAAAGTTTTAGCGGTATCTTTAGTAGCTACTATGGCAGTCGGAATGATGGCTTGCGGTTCTAAAGATGCAAGCAGCAAGGATGGCAATGCAACTGGAACAGAAACAGGTTCTCAGGCAGAAATGGAAGATGGCGCATTAAATTATGCGGATATCACTTTGGGGGAAGATTACACAGATCTTACTGCCACAATTACTTTCTTTAATCACAGAACAGATATGGATTCTGAAGATTACGGCGGAAAGAATTGGAAAGATTACATTGCGGCATTCAACGAAATGTACCCAAATATCACAGTAAAGGTTTCAACAGACACCAACTATGCAGACGATGCATTGACACATTTACAGTCTGGCGATTATGAAACAGTCGTTATGATTCCTGCAGTTGATAAAGCAGATTTGAGCGAGTACTTCATTCCTTATGGAGACCTCGATACCATGAAGAACGAAATCAACTATGCATCTACATGGGAATACGGTGGACTTGTTTACGGTGTACCTTCAACTGCTACTACACAGGGTATCGTATACAACAAGAAAGTATTTGAAGAAGCTGGTGTAACAGAACTTCCAAAGACACCAGAAGAATTCATCGCTGCTTTACAGGCAATCAAAGATAACACAGATGCAATTCCAATGTACACCAACTACGCAGCAGGATGGACAATGGGTGCATGGGATGCTTACATTGGAAACAATGCAACAGGCGATGTTACATATATGAACCAGAAATTAGTTCATACAAAAGATCCATTCCAGAATTATGGTGATGATACACATGCATATGCAGTATACAAGATTCTTTACGATGCAGTTGCAAATGGATTGATTGAAGATGACTACACAACAACAGACTGGGAAGGTTCTAAGACCAAATTAAACAACGGTGAAATCGGATGTATGGTACTTGGTTCCTGGGCTTACCCACAGATGGAAGCTGCTGGAGATCATGCAGAAGACATCGGATATATGCCATTCCCAATCACTGTAAACGGTGAACAGTATGCATCCGCTGGTGCAGATTACTCTTACGGTATTAACTGCAACGCTTCAAAAGAAGAGCAGGAAGCTGCTATGGTATTTGTAAAATGGATGACAAAAGAATCTGGATTCTCTTACAACGAGGATGGACTTCCAGTAGACGCAGCCAGCACAGGAACAAAACTTTCCTTTGACGGTGTTACATTCCTTGAGGATGAACCAGCTTTAGCAGGTGAGGAAGATTACTTAAACGAGATGAATGCAGAATCTGAATTAAACATCAACAACAGTGGTAACACAAAGATTCAGCAGATTATTGAGCATGCAGCCAACGGAGATGAAACATTCGACGATATTATGGACGAGTGGAATCAGGCTTGGTCAGATGCCCAGGATATGAATGGAATTGATGTAACATATTAAGTAAAAAAAGATGTTCTGCCGTGCCGGGAAACTGGCGCGGCAGAAAAATGAAATGGAGGAAGTGTGACAATGGCAGAAGCGGTTGCAAAAAAGAAAAGTGAAAAGAAGCCGTTTAATTTTGTTAGATGGGCAAAGAGCAGAAAAGGGCAGCAGGTTTTAATCTGCGTAGCATTTATGGTAATTCCACTGCTGTTGCTATTCACATTTACATATTTTCCGTTTGCGGAAATGGTGAAATTCAGTTTTTATAAAATGAAATATTTAACCCCAGTCGATAAAAGACAATTTGTCGGATGGCAGAATTACATTTCGGTATTCAAAAGAGATGACTGTTTTGGAGCTTTAAAATTAAGCGTTTACTACATGGTCGGAGCAATTTTACAGTTGGTAATTGCACTTTATCTGGCAACAATCTTAAGTTTCAAGGTAAAGGGTGGAAACGTATTCAAAGGACTTATGTTTTTCCCATATTTGATTAGTGGTATTGCAATTGGTTTTATTTTTAAGTTTTTCTATACAAGAGGATATGTATTCGACACAATTTTACAATGGATAGGCTTTAATATTGACAATCTTCCATACTGGTTAAAGGATCAGAAAGTAAATAACTGGTCCCTTGTCGCAACATCCGTATGGCGTTATTTCGGACAGAATATGGTTTTATTTATCGGAGCGATTATGTCTGTTGACGCTGATTTATACGAAGCGGCTGAACTGGATGGTGCAAATAAATTTCAGCAGTTTAAACACATTATTCTGCCAAGTATCAAAACAATCGTAACATTAAATGTTATTTTATCAATCACAGGTTCCTTAAGTGCATTCGAGCAGCCATACGTTATCACAAATGGTGCAAATGGAACAGGAACATACTTTGTAATCATGAATACAATTGCACACACAAGCCAGAAGGTTGGTCTTGCAAGTGCGATGGCGGTAGTACTGTTATTGATTATTTTTGCATGTACGATTTTACAGAAGTTGTTCTTCAAATATATTTTCCGCGATGCGAACAGTGAGGATGAGTCCTACAAGGCAAAACGTGCCCGTCTGAAAGCGGAAAAAGAGGCGAAGAAAATGAAAAAGGAGGTAGCATAACATGAGTGAGGCTATCACAAAAAGAAGAAAACATTACTCAGTTGGCGAGATTGTTTGGACAATTGTGAAATATGTATCTTTAATTTTCTTTGGATTATGTGCAGTTGTTCCAATTATCTCCTGCGTGATTACAGCATTTAAGACGGACACTGAGTATGCGCAGACCAATGTTATGACATTACCGGAAAGCTGGTTGAACTTTGACAACTTTGTGAAAGCTTTCACAAGTGCGAACATGGGAAGAGCGTTCTTAAACTCTTTCATTGTTATGGTAAGTGTACTGTTAGTATCCGTTGTCATCGGAACACAGCTTGCTTATGTATTAAACCGATTCAAATTTGTCGGTAATGGTTTGATTCGAAATTTATTCCTTTTTGCATCTTTGCTTCCAGCAGTTGCAATGCAGGTTACAGTGTATAAAATTATGACAACACTTAGCTTTGTCAATCACCTGTATGGTTACATCATCATGATGTGCGGAACTGACGTTATTTCGATTTACATTTTCATCCAGTTCATGGAAAACATTCCGGTTTCTCTGGATGAGTCAGCGATTATTGATGGAGCATCTTACTGGACGATTTATTGGAAAATCATGCTTCCATTATTAAAACCGGCAATCGTAACATCTTGTATTTTAAAAGGTGTAGGTGTTTACAACGAATATTACTGTGCGAACCTGTATTTACAGGATAAGAACTTACATACAATCGCAACTTCCCTTTATACCTTCGTTGGACCGATGGGAAGTCAGTACAACCTGATTTGTGCAGGTGTTATCATTTCCATGCTTCCGGCATTGTTGGTATTCATCTTATGTCAGAAACAGATTTACAGTGGTATTGCAGCAGGAGCAGTAAAAGGTTAAGAAATTAGAAATAAATTAGAACAAAGAAGGAGGAAATGTGATGAACGAAAAAGCAATGCTTGCAAAAGAAGCAAAAGAGCATTTGGTGCAGGACATCATTCCTTTTTGGAAGAGACTAAGAGATGACGAGTACGGCGGATATTATGGCTGGTTGTCTTATGACCTGGTTTTAGATAAAAAGGCTGTGAAGGGCTGCATTTTAAACAGCAGAATTACATGGTTTTTCTCCAACGCATACACGGTATTGAAAAATGCCGGTATGTGTGATGAGAGCTTACTAGATGAGGCAAGACATGGATATACGTTTTTAAAAGAGAAATGTCTGGATAAGGAAAATGGTGGAATATTCTGGTCATTAAAATATGACGGAACACCGGAAGATACAACAAAGCATACTTACAATCAGGCATTTTGCATCTACGCATTATCCTCCTATTTTGAGGCTTCCGGTGACAGAGAAGCATTGGAACATGCTTATGAACTTTTCAACCTGATTGAAGAAAAATGTACGGATGAAATTGGCTATTTAGAGGCATTTACCATTGATTTCAAACCGGAATCCAATGAAAAACTTTCCGAAAACGGAGTTCTTGCAGATAAGACAATGAATACTTTACTTCATGTATTCGAGGCATACACAGAGTTTGTCAGAGTGACAAAATCACTTTCGGATGCATGGGCAAAAGAGGCAAGAGAAAAAGTAGAAAAACGCCTGATGTGGATTATGGATACTTTTGCAGACAAAGTTTACAATCCAAAGCTTCACAGACAGGAAGTCTTTTTCGACAGAGAATATCACAGTATTTTGGACTTACATTCCTATGGACACGACATTGAGACAGCATGGCTGATGGACCGTGGTGTGGAAGTGCTTGGAAGAAGTGACTATGAAGCAAAAATGACGCCGATTACCAAAGATTTGACGGCGCAGATTTACAAGATTGCATTTGATGGAAGATCCCTTGCAAATGAATGTGACCGCGGTGTGGTGAATGAAAACCGCGTCTGGTGGGTACAGGCAGAGACTGTCATCGGATTCTTAAACGGATACGAGAAGGACTCTTCGAAAAAAGAGTATTTAGAGGCAGCCGTAAAGGAATGGAACTTTATCAAAGAGTACGTCATAGATAAACGAAATGGTTCCGAGTGGTTCTGGGAAGTAAACAAAGACGGAAGCCCAATCGAGGGCAGACCGATTGTGGAACCTTGGAAATGTCCATATCACAATGGACGTATGTGCATGGAACTAATCAAACGCTGTGCGGATTAGAGATAGGAGGAGCTATGATTCATAAGAAATATTTTGAATTGTTAGAACAACAAGAACAATTTTTAAATCGTAAAAATAAAAAAAGCGATTTCTATAACGGTGTTTATGACCGTTATGAATATCCGGTTTTGACAAGAGAGCATATTCCACTTACCTGGAGATATGACTTAAATGAAGAGACAAATCCATATTTTATGGAACGCTTAGGAATTAATGCAGTTATGAATTCCGGAGCAATTGAATTAAATGGAAAATATTACTTGGTTGCAAGAATCGAAGGAAACGACAGAAAGTCTTTCTTCGGTGTTGCAGAAAGTGATAATGGAATCGATGGATTCCGTTTCTGGGATTACCCAATTTTATTAGAGGACACCTGCCCGGATGAGACAAATGTTTATGACATGCGTTTAACCAAACATGAGGACGGATATATCTATGGTGTGTTCTGCTCAGAAAGCAAGGATCATTCGGTGAACGACTTGTCCGCAGCAGTTGCAGCAGCAGGAATTGTCCGTACCAAGGATTTAAAACATTGGGAGAGACTGGATAATTTAGTTACCTTAAATTCTCCACAGCAGAGAAACGTTGTGTTACATCCAGAATTTGTAGATGGAAAATATGCATTCTACACAAGACCAATGGATGATTTCATTGAAACCGGAAGCGGCGGAGGAATCGGATTTGGCTTATGTGATGATATTACACATGCAGTCATTGATGAAGAGAAAATGACCAGCCTTCGAAAATATCACACCATCACAGAGGCAAAGAATGGTGCCGGAGCAACTCCAATCAAGACAGAAAAAGGCTGGATTCACATTGCACATGGTGTTCGTAACACAGCAGCAGGACTTCGCTATGTAATTTATGCATTTGCAACAGACTTAAAAGATCCATCTAAAGTAATCGCAGAGCCATCTGGACTTTTGATTGGACCAAGAGGAGAAGAGCGTGTTGGTGATGTCAGCAACGTTGTATTCACAAACGGAGCAATCGTAAATGAGAAGAACGAAGTATTTATTTACTATGCTTCTTCTGACACCAGAATGCATGTTGCAACTACAACCGTAGATAAATTAGTAGATTATGTATTCAACACACCAAAGGACCCATTAAGATCCGTAGAGTGCGTTGCACAAAGATGTGATTTAATCACAAAGAACCTGGAATTATTAAAGGAACATAAAGGAGAATAGAGATGAGCAAATATCAGATGTTAAGCCCTGAGGTACCAAACGTACCTTGGCAGGAACGTCCAGAAGGAATCAAAGATGCTCCAATCTGGAGATATACAGAAAACCCAATTATCGGAAGAAATCCATTAAAAGGGGTTGCAAGAATTTTTAACAGTGCGGTAATGCCTTATGAAGGAGAATTTATCGGAGTATTCCGTGGAGAGCAGACAAATGGTATTCCATACATTTACATGGGAAGAAGTAAAGACGCTATCCACTGGGATTTTGAAGAAAATAAAATTCAGTTTGTCGATGAAGAAGGAAAGCCATTCATGCCGGTTTACGCTTACGACCCAAGACTGGTAAAAGTTGAAGATACCTACTATATCATCTGGTGCCAGGATTTTTACGGCGCAGCAATCGGAATGGCAAAGACAACGGATTTCAAGACATTTACCAGAATTGAGAATCCATTCCTTCCATTTAACAGAAATGCCGTTTTATTCCCAAGAAAAATCAACGGAAACTTCATGTTGTTATCCAGACCGTCTGACAGTGGTCATACACCATTTGGTGATATCTTCGTCAGCGAGAGCCCAGATATGGTTTACTGGGGCAAACACCGCCATGTAATGGGTAAAGGTTCCGAGTGGTGGGAATCCTTAAAAATCGGTGGTGGAGCTGCACCAATCGAGACATCAGAAGGATGGTTATTATTCTACCACGGCGTAAGTGGAACCTGTAATGGTTATGTATATTCTATCGGTGGCGCAATCTTAGATCGCGATAACCCATCGATTGTAAAATATCGTTGTGAAAACTTCCTTTTAACACCAGAAGAGTGGTATGAGGAACGTGGTTTCGTACCAAATGTCTGCTTCCCATGTGCAACCATCCATGATTCTAAGACTGGAAAGATTGCAATCTATTATGGAGCAGCAGATAGTTATGTTGGTCTTGCATTTACAGAACTGGATGAGATTATCGATTATATCAAAGATCACAGCGTTGTAAATAGTACAGATACAGAAATTGGCAGACGTTAATTGTTGTCCTTCCATATTTCTAATTATAAATATTCACTGCACGGAGGCTGCCAATTGGCGGCCTCTCTGTGCAATTAGAAAATGTAAAAAACAGGGGGAAGAAAATGCAGATATTTTCAGATAACGAAAACTTACAATACAGTGGCCGAATTGACTTTGACAATCCAAAGGAACCGGTATTTGTCTATGCGGCAAGCTATGTCAAGATGAATTTTACCGGAAGCACATTAAAGGTAAGAATTTCCAATCAAAAACAATACTGGACGAATTATGTGGGCTATATTCTGGATGGAGAGCAGGGAAAAATCACCCTAAGTGATGAGCCAGGGGAAAAGCTTTATGTGATAGCAGAAAACATGAAAAACGAAAAGCATGAACTGATGCTTTTTAAGAGAATGGATTCCTGTCACATTTTTACGCTTCATGGTTTTGAAGTTGGGGAGGGTGCCACACTTTTCCCGGTGGAAGAAAAACCAAACCGGAGGATTGAGGTGTTTGGAGACAGCGTATCCTGTGGTGAAGTGTCAGAGGCAGTTGAATATGTAGGAAAAGAAGATCCAAAGCATGACGGGGAGTACTCCAACAGCTGGTATTCCTATTCCTGGATGACAGCAAGAAAGTTAGGAGCCGAGCTTCACGATACCTCGCAGGGCGGAATTGCTCTTTTGGATGGAACAGGCTGGTTTTTAGCGCCGGATTACCTTGGAGTGGAGTCCTGCTATGACAAAATCGAATACAACACAGCGTTTGGAACTGTGAAACAGTGGGATTTCAAGAAGTACCAGCCGCAGGTTGTGATTGTGGCAATCGGTCAGAATGACAACCACCCGACAGATGAGATGGCAATCGACTATCACAGTGAAAAATCAAAGCACTGGAGAAAACGTTATCAGGATTTTATTGAAAAACTGATGCAGCTTTATCCAAAGAGCCAGGTGATTTTGACAACAACAATTTTGCGTCACGATAAAAGCTGGGATGAGGCAATTGAAGAAGTTTGTGAAAAAATAAACAATCCGAGGGTGCATCATTTTCTTTACAAAAGAAATGGCTGCGGTACACCGGGACATATAAGGATTCCAGAGGCAGAAGAAATGTCAGAGGAATTAAGCGCCTATATCGAATCACTCGGGGATATCTGGTAAAGAGAGGGGAGAAACATGCAGTATCAATTAGATTATACCAATGCAATTTCCAATCACGGTGATTGGACGAGAATGCAGAACTTAATGGAGCGTGCGAAAGCAGGAGAAAAGTTAATCATCGGATTTTTCGGTGGTTCTATCACAATGGGTTCTTTGTCAAGCACACCACAGACCTGTTATGCCTACCATGTTTACGAATGGTGGTGCAAGACTTTTCCACAGGCAGAATTTACTTATGTGAATGCAGGGATTGGTGCAACAGATTCCCAGTTTGGATGTGCAAGAGCGGAGTCGGATTTGTTACAGTACCAGCCTGATTTTGTGGTTGTGGATTTTTCCGTCAATGACGAGAGCAATGAGCACTATTTTGAGACATACGAAGGTGTGATTCGAAAACTCTATTTTTCAAAAACAAAGCCTGCCGTTTTGCTTTTACATAACGTTTATTACAACAATGGGGCAAATGCGCAGTTGTGGCATGCAAAAGTGGCACGCCAGTATGGAATTCCTGCGGTTAGTATGCAAAGCAGTATTTACCCGGAACTTTTGGCTGGAAGAATTGAAAACCGGGCGATTACACCGGATGACCTTCATCCAAATGATGCCGGACATGAACTTGTCGCATCCGTTATTACTTACGCATTAGAGCAGATGAAAGCTGCCCTGAAGAACGGTGTGGCTGATCCTATAAAAGAAGCAGAAAAGAAAGCACCAATCACACAGAATGCATACGAAGATTCGGTTCGTTACCAGAATAACAGCAATGTTTTTGTGTCCGATGGATTTTTAAAGGATGAAGAGAAGCAAGAGGTGATAACAGATATTTTTAAGAATGGCTGGACGGCAGCGAAGAAGGGCGATCGCATCACATTTGAAGTAGAAGGAAGCTGTATCGGTGTCCAGTACCGGAAAACCATTCAAAAACCGGCGCCGGTTGCAGAGCTTGTCTTAGATGGAGATAAGGAACATGCGGTATTGCTGGATGCCAATTTTGAGGAAACCTGGGGCGATAAATTACAGCTTGCTACTGTGTTAGACCATGGTGAGGCAAAGCTTCATAAGGTAGAGATTACGATAAAAGAGACACATGAAGGTGACAAGCTGCCATTTTATCTGGTATCTGTCATTGCTTCTGGAAAATAGGGAGGAGAAAAGGGATGTTTCAAGACGATTTTGTGTGGGGTGTGGCGAGCAGCGCATACCAGGTAGAGGGAACCGATGCAGAGGATGGCAGAGGAAGAACGGTCTGGGATAAATTCGTAGAGGAAGGAAATATCTACGAAAATCAGAATGCCAGAACCTCCTGCGACCACATGCACCGCTATAAAAGTGACTATGCATTGATGAGAAATCTTGGAATCAAAGCATATCGTTTTTCCATAAACTGGGCAAGAATTCTCCCGGAGGGAACCGGTCCGGTAAATGAGAAAGCGATTGCGATGTACCGCGATATGATTTTAACCATGAAAAAAAATGGAATTACGCCATACCTGACGATGTTTCACTGGGAATTTCCGCAGGCATTGCAGGAAAAAGGCGGCTGGTTAAATGAGGACGTGGTGGAGTGGTTTGGCGAATATGCAAAGGTTGTCGCAGAGAATTTTTCCGATATTTGTGAAAATTTTATCACAATCAATGAACCACAGTGCGTGGTTGGACTTGGTCATTTAAGAGGAGCTCAGGCGCCGGGGTTAAAGCTGTCTGTTCCAGAGACCTTTCAGATTGCGCATAACCTGTTAAAAGCGCATGGCAAGGCAGTCATCAATCTTAGAAAATATGCAAAACAGGAAATCAAGGTAGGATTTGCGCCGACAGGTGGAGTTGCGTATCCGTACACGGACAGCAAAGAAGACATTGGGGCAGCAAAAAAAGTTTATTTTGGATTTTACAATCCGATGGACAACTGGACCTGGAACATTTCCTGGTTTTCAGACCCTGTATTTTTGGGACACTATCCAAAAGAAGGGCTGGAAAAATTCAAAGAATATCTTCCGGTTATCACAAAAGAAGATATGGAGTTGATTCACCAGCCACTCGATTTTATGGGACAGAATATTTACAACGGCTACTATGTGCGAGCAGGAAAAGACGGCGAACCGGAATTTGTAGACCGTGCACCTGGATTTCCAAGGACAGCGAACAACTGGCCGATTACACCAAGGGCATTTTACTATGGAATCAAGTTTTTGACAGAGCGCTATCCGCTTCCACTCTACATTACGGAAAATGGAATGGCTTGCCATGACACCGTAGGAAGTGATGGAAGAGTGCATGATACGGATCGCATCAATTTCCTGGATTCTTATATTGGCGCAATGCAAAAGGCGTATGAGGAAGGCGCAAATATCAAAGGATATTTCCTGTGGACATTTTTAGATAATTTTGAGTGGACCGAAGGCTATAAGGATCGGTTTGGAATTGTATATGTTGATTTTCAGACACAAAGACGTATCGTAAAAGATTCTGCGTTGTGGTACCAGAAAGTTATGGAGACGAATGGAGAAAGCTTATCGATGAATCAGACGACAAAAGAAATTTTATTTTTAAATCCGGTTTGCACCCACAATATCTGGGGAGGCACAAGATTAAGAGAGGATTTTGGCTATCCGGTAGAAGGAAATGACTTAGGAGAATGCTGGGGAATTTCAGCACATCCAAACGGAGATGGAACCTTAAGAGATTGTTCTTATCAAGGCTGGAAATTATCCGAATTGTGGGAAAAACACCCGGAAATTTTCGGAAATGTGGAAAGTGACCGTTTCCCGCTTTTGATTAAAATTATTGATGCAAAGGATGATTTGAGTATTCAGGTGCATCCAAATGATGCCTATGCAAAGGAACATGAGAACGGCTCCCTTGGAAAAATGGAATGTTGGTATATCTTAGACTGCAAAGAAAATGCAACAATCGTCATCGGACACAACGCGAAGACCAAAGAAGAACTCCGCCAGATGATTGAAGAAGGAAGATGGAGTGATTTCATCCGTGAGGTTCCAATCAAAAAAGGAGATTTCTTACAGATTGATCCTGGAACCGTGCATGCCATCAAAGGCGGAACCTTGATTTTAGAGACACAGCAAAACAGTGATATTACCTATCGTGTGTATGATTACGACCGTCTTTCCAATGGAAAACCAAGAGAATTACACATTGAAAAGAGTATTGACGTCATCACCGTTCCTGCAAAATCCGTTGCAGACAGTGTGAAGTCCGCAGAAAATCTTCCGGTGAACCAGCTGAACGAACTGTATGCGTGCCAGTATTATCATGTATACAAGATGGAAGTATCGGGAAGCATGAGTTTTGAACAGGACAAACCATTTTTTAATATGACAGTGACAGAAGGCGACGGCATTGTCAATGGACAGCCGGTGAAAAAAGGTGATCATTTTATTCTTCCAAACGGATTTGGAACGGTAGAGTTGCAGGGTGAGATGCAGATTATTGCGTCAACCATATAATTACGGGCTGTAAACGAATACAAAAAAGACTGATTTGTAAAAAAATCGGTCTTTTTTTTGTGCAAAAAGGGCGTAAATATGCCCCAAAAGGCTCCTCTGTTGTAAACGTTTTCAAACAAGCAAATTGATGTGGACAGATGAATCCGATAAGATAGCAACAACAAAACAAAGTGCTGTAGCCGCTGGAAAGGCATAGGCTTGCAAAGCCGAAGTTGTTGGTTCGAATCCAACCAGTACTGCTTGTTTATGAAAATAAACATAGATTATGGAGAAAGAGGAGAAAAAGATTATGGGAAAATTATTTACGTCAGAATCAGTAACAGAAGGACATCCAGATAAGATTGCCGATCAGATTTCAGATGCAATCTTAGATGCCTTGCTTGAACAGGATCCATATTCAAGGGTTGCAGCGGAAACAACCGTAGCAACAGGAATTGCATTAGTCGTTGGAGAAATTACAACGAATGCATATGTGGATATTGCAAAAATTGCAAGAGAAACCATTAAGGAAATCGGATATGTAAACAATGTGGATGGATACAATGCAAATTCAATTGCAGTACTTACTTCCATTGATGAACAGTCAGCGGATATTGCACTTGGTGTTGATAAGGCGTATGAATCAAAGCAGGATGGAGTAACGGAAGATTTTGGAACGGGTGCAGGAGATCAGGGAATCATTTTTGGATACGCAACGGATGAGACACCGGAGTATCTTCCACCGGCTATCTCATTTGCACACAGACTTACAAGGCAGCTCACAAAGGTGAGAAAAGATGGAACGCTTCCATATCTTAGACCGGATGGAAAGTCACAGGTAACCGTAGAATTTGAGGAAGATGGCAAGACCGTAAAGCGTATACATACAATTGTAATCTCCACGCAGCATGCAGAGGAAGTAACACTCGAACAAATCAGGAAGGATATTCTTACCTATGTGATTAAACCGGTCATTCCAGAGGAACTTTTAGATGAAGATACAATATATTATGTAAATCCAACAGGCAGATTTGTAATTGGAGGACCACAAGGAGATTCTGGACTTACGGGAAGAAAAATTATTGTTGATACCTATGGTGGAACGGGACGCCATGGAGGTGGAGCATTTTCAGGAAAGGACCCGACAAAGGTAGACAGATCAGCAGCATATGCAGCAAGATGGGTTGCAAAGAACCTAGTGGCTGCGGGAGTTGCAAAGAGACTCGAAGTTGAACTTGCGTATGCAATTGGAGTTGCAAAACCAGTCTCGATTGCAGTTGAGACTTTTGGAACAGCCACAATTACAGAGGAGAAAATCGTAGAAATTATTGAAAAAGTATTTGATCTTCGGCCGGCAGCCATTATTGATGCACTAAATCTTAGAAGACCTATCTACAAGCAGACAGCAGCATATGGACATTTCGGCAGGACAGATATCGACCTTCCGTGGGAGCATCTTGATAAGGTGGAAGAGATTAAGAAATACCTGTAAGGGAACCGTAATAAGAGAACATATCAGAAATGGACTGGTCAGTGGATAAAAGATTCGGAGGAAATAAGCGTGGTAAAGGTAGAAAAAGATATTCATTGGAGAGAAAAAGAACTGAGTATAAAAGAAGTAATAGAAAAGTATCCAGAAGTTTCCCCATTTGTGATTATTAAGACAGATGCACAACGAAGGGGTGTAACGTATACACAGAAAGCTTTGGAGCGTGTTGATGAAAACGTGCATCAGCTGGTTCACAGGGGATTTTCAGGAGAAAAAAATGATAAGACACCATTTTCCTTACTGCTTAGAGATGGAACAAGCGTTCTGACAGGCGGAGCAGCAGGGTTTGGAAAAAGAGATCCGTTGGTTGTAGATGTGGTAGATGACAAAATTGTTCTGACAGATAATAGAGAAGTATTAGAAGAGGTATCCTATTGGGAAAAACCTGATTTTTATGAGAAATTCACAAGCAGTGGTGAACCAATGTGGCATGTTGCATGGGCAAGACCACAGAGAATCGATTTGAATCCACATCAGTATTGCCAGTTTTGGAATACGCCAGGGCATGGATGTAAGTACTGCTCCATCGCTGCTACTTATAAAAGCAGTGATAAGCCACAGTATGTCAATCTGGATGACATAGAAGAGACGGTAAAGGAAGCCTTAAAGCAGCCTGGACGATTTACCAGTATCTTTCTTACGGGTGGAACCATCTTAAGTGGAAAGGAATTGCTGGATGATGAAGTAGATTTGTATATCAATATTTTGCAGAGAATCGGAAAAAATTTTGGCGGAAAAAGATTCCCAAGTCAGCTGATTGGTACTGCGTTTAACCGAAGACAACTGCAAAGAATACATGATGAAACAGGGTTAATGAGCTACACGGCAGATATAGAAGTATTAAATGCAGAATTGTTTGACTGGATTTGCCCGGGTAAATCAGCCAAAATCGGATACGAGGAATGGAAAGACAGACTTTATCAGGCAGTTGATATTTTTGGCAAAGGATATGTAAATACAGGTCTTGTTGCAGGTGTCGAGATGGCAAAACCAAAGGGCTTTATTTCCGAAGAGGAATCTTTGGGAAAAGTTTTAGAAGAGGCAGAAGAACTTTGCCGGCATGGAGTAGCACCTGTTGGCTGCGTCTGGACAGTGGCACCAGGTTCCATTTTCTTTAAGCAGGAAACACCATCCCTAGAATACTATGTCCGTTTGGCAAAAGGATTTGATGGATTACGAAGAAAATATGACATAAGTGTGGATATGGACAATTACAGAAGATGTGGAAATCATCCGGACAGTGATTTATCAAGAGTATAGGAGGTTGTGGAAGAATGGCAGCAGCATTAGAACAGAAAGTAGTGGAACTTTTAAATGATGTCAACAGTGTAAAAGTTCTTGCAACGACAGATAAAGAGGGAAATCCTCATGTTACATTTAAAAATTCGATAAGAGCAAGAGAGGATGGATATATCCAATATTGGGAGTTGATTGAGACTTCAGGGACCAATAAAAATATGGTAAATAGTATCTGGTTTCACAAACAGGTGGCAATTAATGTATATGCGGATGGAGTGAGTTACCAGATTAAGGGAATACCATACAAAGCAATTATCTCCGGGAAAGAATTCGAGGAGGCATATAAACAGGTCCGGGAAAGATTTGAAGATGGAGATTTGTCAACGGTCTGGCTGATTGAACCGTTGCAGATTACGGAGGAAACCTTTCAAAAACGCAAGACACAGGAGGAAGAACAACACCCTATTTTGAAACATTTAGACAGATTATTGGAAAAGGAATAAAGAAAAGAAGAGGAGATTTCGTATGAAAAAGATAAAGTTTTTGAGTGCATTATTCGTCATTACCTTATTGGCTGGGATTGTGACCGGATGCGCTAAGAAAGTGGAGAATACAAGTACAAATGAAAGTGAAGCTAGTACTGCAGGCGAACAAAAAGATAAGACAGCTTCAAACGTGGATAGCAATTCGAAAAAAGAGAAGGTTACGGTAAGACTTGCGGACATGAGTGTCTATGGGATAGCAATATTCAATTATGCAGATAAAATAGGGCTTCTTGACGGATATTTTGACGACCTAAAGGATTATGATGTGACAGTCGAACTTTCAGAGTGGGCAAGTGGTGTTGACCAGAATACGGCATTTGCGGCAAAACAGATTGATTTTTCAAGTATGGGAAATATCCCGGCGGTATCAGGGGCAAGCAGTGGTTTTGGCACCAAAATAATTGCGGTTAATTATTTGTATGATGATGAGTATGTTCTTGTGGCAAGAGAAGGCTCCAATGTGAAAAAAGTTGAGGATTTGAAAGGAAAAAATGTAGGAACATATGTGGGGACCGTTACCCATTATGCTGTGGCAAAGTATCTTGAGAATGCCGGACTTACGGTGGATGATGTAAATTTGCTGAATGTAGCATCAGAAACAGCGACCTCTCTTAGAAATGGGGATATTGATGCCGGCGTACTTGGAAATGTTGTAGCACATCAAATAGAAGAAGAGGGAGCTGGCTATATTCTGTCAGAGGATAAGATACCAATTTACAATTATGTTGTAGGAAGAACGGAATTTGCGGAACAATATCCAGAGATTACGGTTCGTGTTCTTCAGCTGATTAATGATACCTGGGATTATGCACTGGAACATCAACAGGAGTATATGGAATTTTATGCAGGTGTATCAGGTACCGACCTTGCTACCGTTGAAGCATCCTGGAAAGATAATTTTCCTGTCAAATCAGCAAAGGATTTTGATACAAGCGATTATGATGCATATCTCGAATTGGTTGACTGGATGAAAGGGATTGAATACATTGGCGCGGATGTAAATCCGGATGATTTGCTGGATCTTTCTTATGTGAGACAGCTGAAAAAATAAATAGTATTCGAGAAATATTGCCATAAGTCGGGCTTTAAGAGGTGTGTTGAATGATAGGTTATGAGAAAGAAAAAGAGACGAATACAAAAACAGAGAGAGTGAAAAATTTTATACTTGCCATAATATTACCTGTTTTACTCTTGATTCTGTGGGAGTGGAACGTTTCCAAAGGAGTATTAAATGGAAATGTTGTTCCGGCACCGACAACATTATGGAACACATTTTTGGGGCTGGTTACATCGGGAAAGCTGCTAGAAGGGCTTGCAGTGAGCTTTCAGCGTGTTTTGATTGGATTTGTAATAGCAAGCTTTCTGGGAATTGGAATCGGATTTTTAATGGGATTGTTTTTGCCATTTCAGAAAGCGATGTCATCCTTGGTCAATATTTTACGGCCTATCCCGACCATTGCATTGGTACCAATATTCATAATTGTATTAGGTGTAGGTGAGGCTACCAATATTTCGATTATTATGATAGGAGCTGTCTGGTCAATATTATTAAATACGACAGCGGGAGTTATGAGTGTAGACCGGAAACTGATGGAATTAGCGTATGTGTATCGGCTGCCCAAAAGAGACATTATTTTCCGCATTGTGCTTCCATCCGCAATGTATAGCATTATTACAGGTTTGCGTTTAGGAATTGCCGGTGCGTGGATGAGCGTGGTGGCTGCCGAGATGATTGGAGCAACAAGTGGAATCGGATATATGATTATGTTTGCAAAATCGCTTGCGCAGGCAGCCAACATGTACGTTTTGGTAATCGTAATCGGTGTGATAGGGTTCCTGATAGATAAAATTCTGCAATTTTTCCAAAATCAGGTAAGAAGAAAGTTTTGTGGGATTTTGAATTAACCGGAAAGGCATGATGAATATGGAAAAGGATGAAACAATACTTAGTGTCAGACATGCAAAGAAAGATTTTGTGATTGGAAACGAAATCGTAAATGTGCTAGGAGACATTAATCTGGAGATAAAGAAAGGAGAATTTGTGTCAATTGTAGGCTCTAGCGGATGTGGAAAAAGCACCTTGCTGAAATTGATTACATCCCTGGAGAATCTCACGGATGGAGAGATTTTGATAGAGAATGAGCCGGTAATGGGACCATCTGAAAAATGTAGTATGATATTTCAGGAGGCAAGACTTTTTCCATGGTTGTCCGTGGAAAAGAATATTGAATTTACCATTCCGAAAAATGTGCCCAAAAAGGAACGGAAAGAAAGGGTCAAATCCCATATTGAACTGGTCGGATTAGGAGGATTTGAAAATGCCGTGCCCGCCCAGCTTTCTGGGGGAATGCAGCAGCGTGTGAGTATAGCAAGAGCACTGGCTGCCAAACCTGAAATCTTGTTACTGGATGAACCTTTTGGAGCATTAGATGCTTTTACCAGAATCAATATGCAAGAAGAAACGCTTCGCATATGGGAAAAGGAGAAAACGACCATGTTATTGGTCACACATGATATTGATGAGGCAATTTATCTAAGCGACAGAATCATTGTGTTATCTGCAAAGCCAGGACTTGTGAAAGCAGATATTAAGATAAACCTTCCAAGACCTCGGGAACGCAGTGGGGAAGCATTTATGCAGATACGGCGTAAGGTCATGATGGAATTGTTTGAAAAAAAGAATTCACAGCATGATATAGAATACTATATTTAGAACCAGCTTGGTCCGGATGAACAAAATTTTTATACTGACTGTAAACGTTTACAGAAAATTATGTTGAGTATGACACTGACAATGGATATACTGAAAATAGTAAATCAAACCAATGAAAAAAAGCTTGTGGAACATCCATCACTGCTAGAAGATGGTGTCATTATTTAGCGAGGTAATAACATGTCAATCAAAAAAATAGCAAAATTAGCAGGGGTTTCAACAGCAACAGTATCAAGGGTGTTGAATAATCCGGACTACCATTGTCAGGATGCCGGGGCGAGAGACCGAATATGGAAGGCTGCAATGGAGATAAATTATACACCAAATGAAGCAGCAAGAAATCTGAAAAGGGGTCAGATACAGATTGAGAAAACACGTTATATTCATGTGTTGATGACAAGAACGGAACGCAACAATGCGGATCCATTTTTTTCAGAGATGCTGCATGTGGTGGAATCTGAAATTCATAAACAGATGCATATTTTATCCAAGGTATGGTATATGTCTCTGTTTTCCGATGACAGACAGTGCCGACTGAAAAATCTGACAAAAATTGTAGATGAGTTGTACGAAGAGACAGAGGGAAAATGCGATGGCCTTATCATTATTGGAAGATGTAATGTGGAGGCATTAAAGAAAATAAAACGCCGGTTTGTTAATGTTGTTTCGATTAATCGGAATTCTACAAATTTTGAAGTCGACGAAGTGACTTGTGATGGAAAAAAGATAGCAGAAAAAGCAACTGAGTATTTGATTGAACTGGGACATACGGAAATTGGGTATGTAGGGGAATGCCGCCACGAAAAAAGATATCAAGGATATGTTGATGCGATGAAAAAGCACGGCCTGGAGCCAGCTGTTTCCTATATATATGAAACAAAACAGACGGAAGAAGCAGGTTATGAGGTGATGCAAAAAATCTTAAAAACGGAATATTGGCCAACGGGCATTTACTGTGCAAATGATATTACCGCAATTGGGATGTTAAAGGCATTACGAAAATCCAGAAAAAAACACATTACCATTTCGATTGTATCGAGTGATGATATTGAACAGGCACAGTACACGATACCTATGCTCACAACCGTAGCATTACCAAAGTATGAGATGGGAAAATTTGCTGTTTCACTTTTGCTGGATCGAATCAATAAGGAGCATAGCTCTGTGATTACAATGGAGTTTGAAGGACAATTAAAAATTCGGGAAAGTTGTTCTGATCTGAAGGATAGCAGTATCGCTTACTATATTTAAAAAATGTTATAAGAAATAATGATAAGTAATAATAAGTGAACAGCGATATATAAGTATTAATATTAAGGAAGGAATATCGATATGAAACAGATTATTCACAATGCCAAGGAGCTTATTGGAAATACACCGCTTATGGAAACTCACAATTATATGAAAGCTGTGCAGATTGAAAATGCTACCATTTTAGCGAAGTTAGAATATCTAAATCCGGCAGGGTCTGTAAAAGACAGAATCGCAATCGCTATGATAGAAGATGCGGAAAAAAAAGGTAAATTAAAGTCGGAATCTACGATTATAGAGCCGACAAGTGGAAATACAGGAATTGGACTTGCAGCGGTGGCAGCCGCAAAAGGGTACCGAATCATTTTAACCATGCCAGAGACAATGAGTATCGAAAGAAGAAACTTACTGAGAGCCTATGGTGCTGAGATAGAATTGACAGAGGGGCGCAAGGGTATGAAAGGAGCGATTGAGCGGGCCGAAGAACTGAGGGAGACAATTCCAAACTCTGTGATACTAGGGCAGTTTGATAATCCAGCGAATCCTGAAATTCACAGGAAGACAACGGGACCTGAGATTTGGAGACAGACAGATGGAAAAGTGGATATTTTTGTGGCTGGTGTTGGAACAGGAGGCACGATTACCGGCATTGGAGAATATCTAAAGAGTCAGAATCCCAATATAAAAGTTGTGGCTGTGGAGCCAGCAAGCAGCGCGGTATTGTCTGGAAAAAAGGCTGGCATACATAAAATCCAGGGAATAGGAGCAGGATTTATGCCATCCATATTAAATCAAAACATATACGATGAAGTATTGGCAATCGATAACGATGACGCCTTTGAGGAGGGAAGACGATTTGCAGTAAGCGAAGGAATTTTAGTCGGAATTTCGTCTGGAGCAGCACTCAAAGCGGCATGTATTCTTGCGGAAAGAAAAGAGAATGAGGGCAAAAATATTGTAGTATTATTGCCGGATTCCGGGGATCGCTATTTGTCAACACCACTTTTTGACTGATTACCGGAACACCCATTTTTCTTTTCTTTTGATATTTTGTAAGGATGCAACGGTCATAACTGCTGAAACTAATTGAAATACCCCCAATTTTATGATAGTATGAAAACGATATTGAAACTAATTTTAATATGTAAGAAAGGCGGCAAGCCCTTATAAATAGGAGGTAAAAGAAAGTGGAAGCATATAAGCAGGAATTTATTGAATTTATGGTAGAAAGTGATGTTTTAAAGTTTGGAGAATTTACCTTAAAGAGTGGTCGTAAATCTCCTTTTTTTATGAATGCAGGAGCTTACGTGACAGGTTCTCAGCTTATGAGATTGGGTGAATATTATGCAAAAGCGATTCATGAGACATACGGAGATGATTTTGATGTACTCTTTGGACCTGCTTACAAAGGTATTCCAATCAGCGTTGTGACAGCCGTTGCATTCAGCAAATTATATGGAAAAGAAGTTCGTTACTGTTCAGACCGAAAAGAAGAAAAAGACCACGGTGCAGATAAGGGATGCTTCCTTGGAAGTACATTAAAAGATGGCGACAGAGTTGTCATGATTGAGGATGTTACTACTTCCGGTAAATCCATGGAAGAGACAGTACCAAAGGTAAAAGGTGCTGCAAACGTTGAAATCATCGGTCTTATGGTATCTTTAAACCGTATGGAAAAAGGTCTTGGCGGCAAGAAGAGTGCCTTAGAAGAGATTAAAGAAAAATATGGATTTGATGCAAATGCAATCGTTAGCATGGAAGATGTAGTGGAGCACTTATATAACCGTCCATGTCAGGGAAAAATAGTAATTGATGATACGATGAAGAAAGCGATTGACAATTACTATGCAGAATATGGAGTTAACTAGAAAAAAGCGGCGCATTGTCGCATGGTTTCTATTTTTGGTTTATTTTACAGTTTTGTTTTACTTTTTATTTTTTTCAGAATCGTTAGGAAGGGGATTTTCGGAGCGGGAATACCAGTATAATCTGGTTCCGCTCAAGGAAATCGGTCGTTTTTTGAAATATGCACACATATTAGGGAAAAAAGCAGTCTGGTTGAATCTTGCAGGAAATGTCATTGCATTCATGCCGTTCGGCTTTTTTCTTCCTGCTTTTTCGAGAAGATGCAAGGAAATCTGGTATGTGCTGTTATATAGCTTTGAACTTAGCCTTTTGGTGGAAACGATTCAGTTAGTTACAAAAGTAGGCAGTTTTGATGTGGATGATCTGCTTTTAAATACCATAGGTGGAGTCTGTGGATATCTTGTATATGGAAGTTTGCAAAAGATCAGGAGAAAATGGAATGTCAACAAGAAGACGCAGAAAAGGGAGTTATAAATTTACAGAAAAAAAGCAATCCAAACGAGGCATTTTTGCATTGATACTTGCCATCATCTCAATCGTATGCTTGTGTGTGGTGGTCGTCGAGTCGTCTAGTGCAGGCGGGAATGGAACGATGTATTTAGGAAGCATTGGTGTCGCATCCATGCTTTTGGCATTGGTTGCATTGGTGTTTGCCATAAAAAGTATGTTTGAGGAAGAGTCGTTTAAACTTTTTCCATATTTAGGACTTGGAAGTTCGATTTTTGCAAGTGCGGTCTGGGTTGTGCTTTATATTGTGGGAATTGTAATCGGATAGGAAAGGATTGATAAAATGGGTTATCAGGAATTATACAAAGAGTCAAACGAGGCGGCAGCAGAGCGTTATGAACTCGTATTAGAAAGAATTTCACAGATTTGTGAGCATGCAGATGTAAAAGAACCATTTGCAGATTATTTTGAAAAGACAGCATCTTTTTTGATGTCTGTCGCAGAAGTAATGAAGTTACAGGAAGAGCAGAAACTGTTATTATCCGGGGACTGCCTTTCTTTGGAAGAGTTACAGAAATTAAATGCAAAATTCTGTAATGAGATTGAAAAAGAGCATTACGAAACCAGCTATTTAAACCCGGCTTATGCGAAGAACGCATTGGGAGAAGAGTTTGGAGCGTTACTTTGCATGCTTGCGGCGCATGAGAGACAGGTTTACCTAAAGGCATTTCGTGGTGACAAGATGATGGTTACCATCGCATTTGAACTTTTTGTGGAGGTTTATACCTGCTTTGAGGATGAGGATGTCGAGAAAAAGTCAGTAGAACAGGCAATTTACTGGTACTTCCATGATTACAGCGAATTGTTTGAGGAGCAGATGGTAAGCAACCTTGTAAATCCAGAAAACGATTTCGCAACACATATTGTGATGGATTCTGATTTAGAGGATTTGCGATTCTTATACCAGTATGGACAGCACGTCGGTCCAGACGAAATCGGTATCGCCAAATTTTTAAATACCATGTCAGAAGAACAGATTCAGGCAATGGCAGATACTTATACAGAAGGATACCGTATCGGTTTTGTGGCAACCGGAAAAGACCTTTCCAAGAAGACAACGGTAGATGTCCGTTATCCAATCGGATTTGAGCGTATGGTGCGCGCTGCACTACGTAATTTTGAAAAAATGGGCTTAAAACCGGTGATGGGACCATATGCAACTTCTGTGAACAAACAGTATGAGTATGATCACCGTGAAGACATGGCAGCATATTTTGATAAGGCGTATGTTGAGCGCAGATTAGAGTGCAGAAAAGCTGCGTTCGAAGCGTGCAAAGAGCTTGCAGCAGGTTATGCCGGACCAGCCGTAATCGAGGTGTTTGGCGAAGTCCCATTCTCTCCGGTTACCAAGGAAGAGGCTTTGAAATTTGATGAGAAACAGCAGCAGTTAAGTGTTTATGATTTGAGTCAGAGAGGACAGATGACGAATCAGTACATCAAAGGTGAGGAGAGAAGTTTCACCATTATTGCATACCCAATTCCATCCATCGGAGAAAAGTTCGAGGAAATTTTTGCAGAGACTGTGAAAATCAATACCTTAGATTATACGTTGTATCAGAATATGCAGCAGAAGCTGATTGATGTCTTAGACGACGCAAAACAGGTTCACATCACAGGAAAAGGTGCAAACAAAACAGACCTTTACGTTTCCATTTATCCATTGAAGGATAAGGCGAAAGAGACTGCATTTGAAAACTGTGTTGCAGATGTGAATATTCCGGTCGGAGAAGTCTTTACTTCCCCTGTTTTAGCCGGAACAACCGGAAAACTTTTTGTCAGCCAGGTTTATTTGAATGAATTAAAATATTTGAACTTAGAAGTAGATTTCAAGGATGGTATGATTTCTAACTACAATTGTACGAACTTTGAAAAAGAAGAGGACAATAAGAAATATATCTTTGACAATGTATTGTTCCATCATGAGACACTTCCGATGGGCGAGTTCGCAATCGGAACAAACACAACAGCATACCGCATGGCAAGAGAGTTTGACATTGCAGATAAGCTCCCAATCCTGATTGCAGAGAAGACGGGTCCTCATTTTGCAGTAGGTGACACCTGTTATTCCCACGAGGAAGATAATGTATCCTACAATCCAGATGGAAAACAGATTGTGGCAAGAGAAAACGCAGTTTCTGCTTTAAGAAAAGAGGATATGAGCAAGGCGTACTTTAACTGCCATACGGACATTACCATTCCTTATGACGAGTTGGATAAGATTACCGTTATCAAAGAAGATGGTACAGAAGTAGATGTGATTGCAGATGGAAAATTCGTGGTTCCTGGAACAGAGGAACTGAATGTTCCATTGAATTAGTTTTGCAAAGTACAGGTGCCAGTATATATTACACATACTTATTAACAGAATAATAATTATTAATTAGACTTCTAAAGAAAAAGAAGGTACAATATCCTTGTAAAAATTTCATAGACTCTCTGCAGGATTCAGCCCTTGGAATCCTGCAGAGATACTCGCAAAAAGAAAAAAGTCCGTGTTTTGTGTATGCGTTTGCAATTCAGACAGCACAGAGCCGGTTTCTTTTTTGAAATAAAGGAGGATTATTATGGCAAAAGTTGGTATTGTAATGGGCAGTGATTCTGATATGCCTGTTATGGCAAAGGCAGCTGATATTTTAGAAAAATTAGGAATTGATTATGAGATGACAATCATTTCGGCACATCGTGAGCCGGATGTTTTTTTTGAATATGCAAAGAGTGCAGAAGCAAAGGGATTTAAGGTAATTATCGCTGGAGCCGGAATGGCAGCACATCTTCCAGGAATGTGTGCAGCGATTTTCCCAATGCCTGTCATTGGAATCCCAATGCATACAACTTCCCTCGGCGGAAGAGATTCTCTTTATTCCATCGTACAGATGCCATCCGGCATTCCGGTTGCAACAGTTGCAATCAATGGTGGAGCAAATGCAGGTCTTCTCGCAGCGAAGATTCTTGCAACTTCGGATGAAGCGCTTTTAGAGCGCCTGAAAGCATACAGCAAGGATTTGAAAGAACAGGTTCAGGCAAAAGATGCACATCTTCAGGAAGTAGGCTATAAGAATTACTAGAATGGATAAAGATGTCTTGTGACGATTCCCAGGTAGAACGTTGCAGGGCATTTTTTTTGCCAGCAACGAATTTGTAATGAAATTAACAATGCTTGGAACAGGAAATGCACTTGTGACAGAATGTTACAACACCTGTTTTGTGTTAAGTGAAGATGCAATTATTTTATGGTAGATGGTGGCGGTGGAAACACCATTTTAAAGCAGTTGAAGGCTGCTGGTTTTGACTGGAAAAACATCATTCCACTGCAAAAGATGCCAGTGAGCTTGCAGAGAAGCTTGGTGTAAAAAATCTTGTACTCTATCATACAGAAGATAAAAATATCAAAGAACGAAAGAAAATTTATACGCAGGAAGGAAATCCTTGTTGAAAGAACTGGGAACAGTGGTGGATGATCTGGTGATTGAGCAGGTGATCCGTACCGGGACAGCAGATATTGGTGAGAAATATCTGACAGTCATTCGTAAAGCTGCCGGAGATTATACGAAAGAAATCTTTCATAAGATGAGGGAACGGGAATACAATCCAGAACTGATGCGTCTGTATGTGGTCGGCGGTGGCGGTTGTATGATCCAGAATTTTGGAGAATATGACAAGAGTCGGGTAACGATTGTACGGGACATCTGTGCCACAGCGAAAGGTTATGAAGCAATGACCGTAAGGAAAATCCTGAGAAACGGAGGGATGCTTGTATGAGAAAAGAACGAAAAATCATCAATACAAATATCCGTTTGAATCTTTGTGATGAACAGGACAGACAGGCATGGGAATATTTGCAGATGATGGACAGGGAAAATATAAATCGTACACTAGAGCAGTTGTAATTGCTTTAAACGATTATTTTTCCAGAGAGTACAGGAATGAAGCAGATCCGTATCTGGAAACCAGAGAAAAGGAAGATGCTTTTCTGGAAAGAGTGGAAACAGCTGTCCGGGATGGAGTGAAAGAATCTGCCCCGATGGCTATAGCGAAGAATCTGATGGAAATGCTTGTACCGTTTGTAAAAGAATCGGTAGGAGAAATTAATCTGCCGGACAGAACACTAACAATGGAGAAAACAGATGGAGAGATCGCAGAAGATAATCTGGACTGGGAGAAAGAAGCTGATATGGATGCAGCATTGGATTTTGCGGACAGTTTTTAGATAGTTATAAAATAGCAGTAACAGGAAAACAGACTGACAGTAAGGAATAGCTTTACAAAAACAGAATAGCAGAAAAAGACGATGGCAGTGATGGTATTTCTATTGGTAAAAATCAGTGGAATGTTCATGACTGCTATTTTTATGCCTTTCAGCAGAAATGGAAAGTGATTCAGAAAAAGAAAAGCAGAAATAACAGGGAACTATGGCAGAAAGGCGTTGGCAGATGGAAAATGTTGTATAAGCAAGGCAAAGAAGAAATATAGAGTGCCGGATACGGCACATGATTGTCCGATACTTCGCATCGGAGTGGTGCATGATCAGCCTGTTTCAGAAAGCGAAAAAATGAAACAGTTTGTATGGAATGTGAATTGGACAGAGAAACGGAAGCACATCACTTTTCAGAACCAGAATGGGAAGAAGGTGCGAGACAGCAATCTGTCCAAAACATTCCATCTGGACATCAGCAAGGAGGGATTGGAGAATGAATTTAATGGAAATTACGAAAGGGTACGAGCCGAAGCAGAACGAACAAACGGATCAGATGAAGAGCTTGCCGGATATTACCGACAAGTGGAAGCAGCTTGCGAAGGAGAAACAAAGAGAGCTAGAAAAACAATTGCAGTCAATGAAGTATCAGGCAGAACAGAATAGAAGGATTGCTGCGAAGGAGATACAAAAACTGAAAAAAAGAGTGGAGTTGCAATTAGGGAAATAAGTGAAATAAAACTCTTCTGTAGAATTGGATATGTTTCGGCGGTTATATTTGCTGTTTGTCTCATTGAGATATGTATTTTATGATTTTCCATAATGATGGCAATCATGCTGTGGTTATTTTTCTAGAAAAAAGCATTTGACTGAAATTCCGAAGATAGGTTTCTGCTAAATACACAATCTTATGGAGGATTGCATTGCTTGCTAATTTGTATTTTTAGAATATCTTAATTTGCTTTGCACATCTACTTTTCCTATTTTAATTTCTCTTATGCTATCGTTTAAGCATAAGGAGGAATTCTACTATGACAACGATAATAAAATCAATCTATAAATTTGAAGATAAATTTCCGGTTGAACTTGTGACCTGTTCCGGCAGCGGACTTGATCCGCATATCTCCCCTGCAGCGGCTAAATATCAGGTGACAAGAATTGCAAAAGCAAATAATATGAGTGAAGAAAAAGTCAGAGCTATTATTGAAAAATGCACCGACAGTAGATTTTTAGGTGTTTTTGAAGAGAAAACAGTAAATGTTCTGAAAGTCAATTTGATGTTGGACGGTATCCTGTAACTAGCACTCTCAAAAGATTTCAGACTTCTGCTCATCTTTATACAATCTTAATTTCAAAACAAACTTACTTACGCCCATTTAATACAAATAAAGATAAAATAAAGAGAATATACAAAAGAAATTAAGATTATGGGGATATAGTTATGCAACAGACAAACAGATCAAGACATCGACATATGACATCATTTCAAGTGATTAGTTTAGGGTTTTTATCCGTGATTCTCTTAGGCAGTCTGCTTTTGATGCTGCCGATTGCTACAAAAAGCGGCCAGTGTACCTCCATTTTGGATGCTTTGTTTACCGCAACTTCTGCGGTTTGTGTGACGGGACTGGTTATTAATGATACGGCAACCTACTGGTCTTTATTTGGCCAAGGAGTTATTTTACTGCTGATTCAAATCGGAGGTATGGGAATTATTACGATTGCTATTGCAATTGCTACTGTTTCCGGACGCAAAATCGGGTTGATGCAGCGAAGTACCATGCAAGAGGCAATTTCGGCTCCAACGGTGGGTGGTATTGTGCGGAGAACACAATTTATTATTCGGACTACTATTCTTATCGAAATCATTGGTGCAGCTCTTTTAGCCCCTGTTTTTTGCAGGGACTTTGGATTTTGGAAAGGAATATGGTATTCGGTGTTCCATTCCATTTCTGCTTTTTGCAATGCAGGATTTGATCTGATCGGTATAAGAAGCCCTTTTTCCTCGTTGACATCTTACTCTGTACAGCCGATTGTAAATCTTGTGATTATGGTGCTGATTGTTGCAGGAGGTATTGGATTCCTTACCTGGGAGGATATAAAGAATCATAAATGGCATTTCAAAAAATACCGAATGCAAAGCAAGGTAATTTTTATGGTAACAGGACTATTGATATTCTTACCGGCTCTTTACTTTTTTTGCTTTGAGTTTTCAAATTTGCCTCTTATGGAAAGAGTATGGGTTTCCGTGTTTCAATCTGTTACACCGAGAACAGCAGGATTTAATACGGCAGATTTGAATTTGCTCAGTGAAGTTGGGCAAATGCTTATCATTATGCTGATGCTCATCGGTGGCTCGCCCGGTTCCACTGCAGGTGGTATGAAAACGACAACTCTTGCAGTTCTCGTTTCATCGGCATTATCTGTATTTAGAAAAAAGGAACACACTCATTTTTTCGGCAGACAAATTCCAGATGGCACTATCAGAAATGCAGCTACGATTTTTTTGATGTATATCGTTTTATTCCTTCTCGGAGGAATGGTAATTAGCAGCACAGAAGATATTCCACTTATGACTGCTCTATTTGAGACAGCGTCGGCAATCGGGACGGTAGGGTTATCGCTGGGAATAACTCCTGAGCTGGGGCTTGTTTCCCATATAATCTTGATTTGCTTGATGTTTTTTGGCAGAGTGGGTGGATTAACCTTGATTTTTGCCACCCTTTCTGAAAAAAAGCCTAACGGTTCAAAATATCCTCAGGAAAATATCACAGTAGGTTAAAGGAGAATGAAAAATGAAATCAATATTACTTATCGGTCTGGGAAGATTCGGACGGCATATTGCTATAAAATTAGATGAATTGCACCATCAGGTGATGGCGGTAGATAAAGAAGATACCCGAGTTGATGCTGTACTTCCCTTTGTAACCAACGCTCAGATTGGGGATGCGACTAATGAGGATTTTTTAAGTTCGCTTGGTGTTGGAAATTTTGATGTTTGTATTGTGGCAATCGGAGATAACTTTCAGAATTCATTGGAAGTAACGTCCCTTTTGAAGGAACTCGGTGCAAGAATGGTGGTGTCTCGTGCCGCTCGTGATGTTCATGCAAAATTTCTTTTACGAAACGGCGCAGATGAAATTGTTTATCCCGAAAGGCAGCTTGCCGATTGGGTTGCAATCCGTTATAGCGCGGATCATATTCTCGATTACATAGAACTAGATGAAGAACATGCAATCTTTGAAATATCTATACCGGGAGAATGGATAGGAAAAACAATCGGTCAGTTGGATATACGAAAAAAATATAACATCAATATTATGGCACTAAAAACAAATGATATTATGAATTTGGAAATAAGTTCCGATACGCAGTTGTTAAAGGGTAGTACCATGCTTGTTCTCGGGGAGACAAAACATATTCAAAAATGTTTTCATATTTAATTTTTGAAAGAAGTTGGTGATATGAAAGACTTTGTTCTACTTATAGTAGTATTGGCAGCATTTATTTATGGTTATTTTCTTATGGGAAAACTGGATAAATTGCTCGAGGAAAATCAATCCCAAAAACTTATTTCAGGTTCTAAGATTAGAATTGGATTTGAAACACCTGCAATCATAGATTCTATTGCAGAACTATTAGAACAATTTTCAAGCGAATACCCAGACTATGAGCTGAACCTGTTCTATGGTTCTGTAGGTGAAATAATAAATGGGCTAGTAAATAATAAACTTGATTTTGGCTTTATCATAGAGGACTCTAACGATATTTTGAAAGATGAGTATTGTTCCTTATCCCTTCAAATAAAGCAAAATGTCATTACGCCAGGCTCTATAGACATTGCGGTACATCCAATCAACACGATTGAGAAACCAGTGAGAGTGATATGGAAAAATGACATTAATTGTATGAAGGGTGTATTTGTAGAAAAATTGCATGATTTTTCGAAGCGTTTTCTGTTTTCGGCTACATGCCCGAATGGAAAAAAAGAAGAAAAGGTGGTATAATTTTTATGCAATTTTAATGTCAGTACTAAAATGCTTTTTTGAAATTTACTTATTTTTTATATATTGTTTTTGTACAGGGAGGTGACCGTATGGGCGAAAGCAGACAAAATCCGGAACAGTTGCTAAAGTCAATCCAAACCGATGAAGAAAACCGGAATAAAGGGCATTTGAAAATCTTTTTCGGATATGCGGCTGGTGTGGGTAAAACCTACGCCATGTTAGAAGCAGCTCATATGGCAAAACAGCAGGGAATTGACGTGATAGCCGGTTATATAGAACCACACGCACGCCCCAAAACAGCAGCTCTTTTGAATGGCTTGGAAGTTCTTCCTACAAGAGAAGTTCTCTATAATGGTATGATACTGAACGAATTCGACATTGACATGGCGCTGAAAAGAAAACCACAGCTTATCCTTGTAGATGAACTTGCTCATACAAATGCAGAAGGATGCCGGCATGCAAAACGGTATCAGGACATTAAGGAACTTTTGAATGCAGGGATCGATGTCTATACGACTGTCAATGTTCAGCATATTGAAAGTCTTTGTGATACAGTTGCATCCATTACGGAAATTGTTGTACGGGAACGCATCCCTGATTCCTTGTTTGATAATGCAGACCAGGTTGAATTAATGGATATTGAGCCACAGGATTTAATTGACCGTTTGAATACAGGAAATGTATACAGACAGACACAGGCAAAACAGGCGATAGAAAATTTTTTTACAATAGAAAATTTGACAGCTCTTCGGGAGATTGCACTGCGGCGATGTGCGGATCGGGTGAGTATCCTCACAGAAAATGCCCGCATTAAAAATCATGGAGATTATCATACAGACGAACATATTCTTGTTTGTCTATCTTCTTCTCCATCTAATGCGAAAATTATCCGTACTGCCGCAAGAATGGCTTCTGCTTTCAAAGGAAAGTTTACGGCTCTGTTTGTAGAAACACCTGATTTTTCGGTGATGAGCGAGGAAAATGTAAAACGCCTGCGTTCAAATATTCGTCTTGCTGAGCAGCTTGGGGCAAAAATTGAAACAGTTTACGGAGAAGATATTCCGTTTCAGATTGCGGAATTTGCCCGTTTGTCCGGTGCGTCAAAGATTGTGATCGGGCGAAGTTCTGCTACAAAACGGCATTTGCTCAGCAAACCGCCCCTGACAGAAAAACTGATTGATTATGCCCCTAACCTGGATGTGCATATTATTCCGGATACGATTTCTAATGTGGCAGTGTATCAGTTAGGAGGGAGCAGGAAAAAGAACCATATCGTCTTCTCTGCCACTGATACATTAAAATCTACTGCGATTCTGATTTTATCCAGTTTAGTCGGAATGATTTTCCAGAATCTTGGATTTGACGAAGCAAATATCATTACTGTTTTTGTTTTAGGTGTTCTTGTCACTGCTGTCAGCACGAAACATCAGGTATACAGTCTAATTTCCTCAATTGTAAGTGTTTTGATTTTTAATTTTCTGTTTACGGACCCCCAATTTACCTTGCAGGCGTATGATCAGGGTTATCCTGTTACCTTTATTATCATGTTTTTGGCGGCATTTTTAACCGGTTCTCTTGCTATACGGATTAAAAACCAGGCAAAACAGGCAGCACAATCTGCTTACCGTACCAAAGTGTTATTTGATACAAACCAGTTATTGCAACAGGCAAAAGATAAAAATGCAATTGTATCCACAACTTCAAATCAGCTCATTAAACTCTTGGGAAAAGATATCGTTTTTTATTTGGCTGATGGAGAAGTGTTGGATACGCCACATATTTTTTCTGTAACTGAGGAAAACATGGAATCGTGTATTTCCGAAAATGAAAAGAACGTTGCCAGTTGGGTATTGAAAAACAATAAACGTGCCGGAGCCACAACAGGAACGCTTTCCAATGCAAAATGCCTGTATCTTGCTGTTCGCAGCAACAGTATGGTATATGGAGTTGTTGGAATTGTGATGGGGGAAATACCGCTTGATCCATTTGAAAACAGTATTCTACTGTCCATTCTCGGAGAATGTGCCCTGGCTTTGGAAAATGAGAAAAATGCCCGTGAGAAACAGGAGGCGGCTGTCCTTGCAAAAAATGAACAGTTGCGAGCGAACCTGTTGCGTGCTATTTCACATGATTTGAGGACACCGCTGACATCCATTTCCGGTAATGCCAGCAACCTTTTATCCAACGGAGATTCCTTTGATAATGATACAAAAAAGCAGCTATACATGGATATTTATGATGATTCCATGTGGCTGATTAACCTTGTAGAAAACTTGCTGGCTGTAACCCGGATTGAAGAAGGACGGTTGAATCTCCATATAACGGAAGATTTGATGGATGACGTGATCACAGAAGCGTTACATCATATTAACCGAAAGAGTGAAGAACATCATATTTCCGTTGAAAGCAAAGAAGAATTTCTTCTTGCAAAAATGGATGCAAAGCTTATTGTTCAGGTAATCATCAATATTGTTGATAATGCTATCAAATATACACCTAAAAACTCTCATATTGTTATTCGGACAGAAAAGCGGGGAAAACAAGCAATCGTATCTATATCGGATGACGGAAACGGAATTGCTGACGAAATAAAGCCACGGATATTCGACATGTTCTATAGCGGTGCAAATCAAATTGCAGACAGCCGCCGAAGTTTAGGACTCGGATTATCTTTGTGCAAGTCTATTATTAACGCCCACGGCGGAGAACTTACTGTTTCAGATAATCTGCCGCACGGAACAGTATTTACATTTACATTACCGGCAGGGGAGGTCAAAGTATATGAATAAGTCACTAATATTAGTTGTAGAAGATGACACATCTGTCAGAAATTTAATTACAACAACCTTAAAAACGCACGAATACCGATATCTGACGGCATCCGATGGTCAATCGGCAATTTTAGAAACATCTTCACACAATCCTGACATTGTTTTACTTGATTTAGGACTTCCTGATATAGACGGTGTTGAGATTATTAAAAAAATCCGTACTTGGTCAAACATGCCAATTATCGTAATCAGTGCTCGCAGTGAAGATACCGATAAAATTGATGCGTTGGATGCTGGCGCAGATGATTATTTAACAAAGCCATTTTCTGTTGAGGAACTGCTTGCCAGACTACGAGTCACGCAAAGAAGGTTATCGATGATGCAAAAAGTATCCCCTGCCGAAGCGGTTGTTTTTGTAAACGGAAAACTTCGTGTAGATTATGCTGCAGGTTGTGCTTATTTGAATGAAGAAGAGTTGCATTTAACACCTATTGAATATAAGTTGCTTTGCCTGTTGACAAGAAATATAGGAAAAGTTCTGACCCATACTTTCCTTACGCAAAGCATTTGGGGAAGTAGTTGGGATAATGATATTGCTTCCCTTCGTGTGTTTATGGCAACACTTCGTAAAAAAATCGAGAAAGAACCGAACTCTCCACAATATATCCAAACACACATTGGCGTGGGGTATCGGATGCTGAAAGTTGATTGAACTTCACAACACCATAGTTAAAGTTGGAATATAATCTAATAGGTAAAATTTAATAGAATAACACGTAAAAAAGCACTGAAAATCGTTTGCTGATCAGGAAGACGTGTTCTTTATAACGTGGATAAGATAAAAAAAATATCTTGATGCAATGGCAGTGTAATGAAAGATGAGAGGATAAAATACAACAACTTTCCTTCGGTATGAAAAGTAAAAAGGGAAAAATATTCCTGTAAAACAGGTGAATACCAGCGTCCGGATGGACGTTATGAGTATCGCTACAAGGATGAACTTACCGGAAAGCGCAATTCGGTTTATGCAGCTGATCTGATGAGTCTGCGAGAAATGGAAAAGAAGATCAAGGAAAGAACGAAAAAGAATTATATCCGTATGTGGGACTACCGGATACGAAATACTTTGGGAAACATTCGTGTTGTGGATTTTAAGACATCTCACGTAAGGACGTTCTTTTCAGCATTGTCAGATGAAGGACTGGCACACAGCACGATCAAAGGTCTTTATGGTTTATTGAATCCCAGTTTTGAACTGGCAGTGGAAGACGGGATTATCCGTAAGAATCCGGTAACTGGAACTCTTGGAGATTATGGGGCTCCGGCAAAAGAGAAAGAAGCACTGACACTGGAACAGCAGGAAAAACTTTTGAAATTTGTTGAACAGAGTAATGTGTATAAGCCTCATCTTCCAATGATGTAGGTTATGTTTGGGGCTTGTCTGAGAGTGAGTGAGACCATTGGATTAACCTGGTCAGATGTGGATATGAAGAACCGGGAGATTCATGTAGGTGGACAGCTTGTGCATTATGAAGGTGATGAAGGATATTGTTTCCATGATTCAGAAACTAAAACGGATGCAGGAATCAGAGATTTTCCTATGACACAGATGGTATATGATGCGTTCCGTAAACAGAGAGAGCTGAACCTGAGCTTGGTTTACAGAGTAATGTGGAGATTGGTGGACGCAGTGGATTCATCTTCAATACAAAGCAAGGACGTCCGATTATGCCGGCGGGAGCGAACAGCTTTCTGAAAAACATTGTTAATGCCTATAATTAAGAAAGAAAGCAAACTGGCAGAAGAAGAGAAGCGAGAGCCGGAGCTGATGCCTCCTATTTCATCGCATACCCTTCGTCATACGGGATGTACCAGATTGGGTGAGAACAATGTCAATCCCAAAGTTATGCAGTATGTGATGGACCATTCAGATGCACAGATCACAATGAATGTCTACAATCATATTGCAGAGAAGTCTCATGTGGAGAACGAGATGTCTAAAATGAATCTGCCAGAAACCGTACCTGCTGTGGTATAAACCATAAGTCGTTGCTGTAAAATGTGGTAAGAAAATCAGACGAATATATTTTTCCAAGAATTTGTCGTAAAAATGTGGTCAAATCAAGAAAATCGAGTGCGAAAGCAAGTGAAAAATCCCTGTGAAGTCTGCAAAATCAAGGCTTCACAAAATCTTCACAAAATAATTAGCACTCACCTCTTGACAGTGCTAATAACTGGTGCTATAACATAGTTAGAACAAAGGAAGGGAACAAAAAGAGGATAAGAAATCCAAGAGGCTTCTGGAAAAAGTCCTATGAGTTCTTGAAACATCCCGGTTCCAAAGAAACAAGGTAAACAAGCATGAGAGATTTGCAGAGCGCAAATCGTAAAGAAAAGGAGAGATGACTTATGTTAATGCCTAGTATTTTTGGAGAAAACTTATTTGATGATTGGTTTCATGATTTCCCATTCTATGATGACAGGGATATGCGTAAAGCAGAAAAGAAGCTGTACGGCGGAAGAGCTGCAAACGTTATGAAGACAGATGTCAAAGAGATGGACAATGGTTACGAAGTAATGATTGATCTTCCAGGATTTAAGAAAGACGAAGTAAAGGCATCCTTGCAGGACGGCTACCTGACCATCAGTGCAGCAAAAGGTCTTGATCAGGATGAAAAAGATAAGAAATCTGGAAAATATATCAGGAAAGAGCGTTACGCCGGTGCATGTGAGCGAAGCTTCTATGTTGGCGACGCTGTTACGCAGGATGAAATCAAAGGTGAGTTCAAGCATGGTATCTTGAAGCTCTTTGTTCCAAAGAAGGAAGAGAAACCTGCAGTAGAAAATAAAAATTACATTGCAATTGAAGGATAATTGTAATACCCATGGGGCTGTCGCATTGCGGCAGCCCTTTTTCTATGGTAGTATGTTAGAAGTAAAACATGGGAGGAAGAGTTTTGAAAAGAAAGATACGAAAGAGAAAAATAGTGGGAAGTCTGGCATTAACCATATTGTTAGCAACACAGTTTCTAGCATGCAAAACACCGGCAGAGAGCGAAACGGCAGCGAAGGAAAGTGTGACGGAAGTGGAAGCAGCAAGTGAGACAAAAGAGGATGCAGGCATTAACCTGGAACATAAAACAGGGGAGAAAGCTCCGGAAATTTCTTATGTGACGATTTCGATGGCGGGAGACTGTACACTTGGCAATACACAGCTTCAAGGGTATGCGGGAACTTTTAATGAGATGTACGATCAAAAAGGTCCAGCATACTTTTTCCAGAATGTAAGAGACATTTTTGAGGCAGACGATATGACAATCGTGAATTTCGAGGGAGTGCTGACCGAATCGGATGATAAGGTTGAAAAAGCCTATAATTTAAAAGGAAAACCAGAGTACAATCAGATTCTGGTTGATGCCGATATCGAGGCGGCAAGCCTTGGAAACAATCACCGGATTGATTATGGAAAACAAGGAATGATAGATACCCAGGCGGCGTTAGATGAAATCGGACTAACCTATGCATACGATGATGTGACCGATATTTATGAGACAAAGGATGGAATCAAGATTGGAATCGTGTCCGTGGATGAAGTTTATGATGGCACAAAGGTAGAAACGTATCTGCAGGATGGAATTGCCCGGTTAAAAGAGGAAGGTGCCAACATTATTTTAGCGTGCTGCCACTGGGGCATTGAGCATGTGTACTATCCGGAAAGTTATCAGACAGAACTTGGTCAGAAGTGCATTGACTGGGGAGCAGATTTTGTGATTGGATGCCACCCGCACGTGTTGCAGGGAATCGACAATTATCATGGAAAATATATGCTATATAGCTTAGGTAATTTTTGCTTTGGTGGAAATCGCAACCCACAGGATAAGGATACGATGATTGCGCAGGTAACTTTTCAGTTAGAGGACGGAGTTACAAGGGGAGAGGCGAGATTGCAGGTCATTCCGTGTACCCTAAGCTCAGTCACAAGTCGAAATGACTTTTGCCCGACACCAGCCCAGGGAGAAAAAAGAGAGAGCATCATTGAAAACTTAAATACTTACAGCCAGAGTTTTGGTGTTTCCATTGATCAGGATGGATGGGTGAGCCATGACTCCAAAGAGGAACAGTGAGAATTTTTATCCGAAAATAGTTATTAGAATAACAGAATTTAGCGAGATAATATATAAGATAACCTAATAAGTAACATTACAATATATAATTGGAAAAATCCGCTATTTAAAGCTATACTATACAGGTAGTAAAAATGTGTCAAACCGCTTTTTACAAGAAACGTTAAGAGGCTATAAACAGGAGGAAAAATAAATGGATTACAAGAACGCAGGTGTGGATATCGAGGCTGGATACAAATCAGTTGAGTTGATGAAGAAGTATGTGAAAGAGACAATGCGTCCAGAAGTTTTAGGAGGACTTGGCGGTTTCTCAGGAGCATTTTCATTAGGAAAAATCAAAGAGATGGAAAATCCGGTTTTGTTATCTGGAACAGACGGTTGTGGAACAAAAGTAAAACTTGCTTTTCTTATGGACAAGCATGACACCATCGGAATTGATGCCGTTGCAATGTGTGTCAATGATGTGGCATGTGCAGGTGGTGAACCATTATTTTTCCTTGATTATATCGCATGTGGAAAAAATTACCCAGAGAAAATCGCAACCATCGTAAAAGGTATTGCAGAAGGATGTAAACAGTCCGGCTGTGCATTGGTTGGTGGTGAGACTGCAGAGCATCCGGGACTTATGCCGGAAGATGAGTACGACTTAGCAGGATTTTCCGTTGGTGTTGTCGATGAAAAAGACATCATCACAGGAAAAGACTTAAAAGCCGGCGATGTTTTAATTGGTATGGCATCCACAGGTGTTCATTCCAACGGATTTTCACTGGTTCGTAAGATTTTCAAAATGGACAAAGAGACTTTAAATACTTATCATGAAGAATTGGGAACTACCTTGGGAGAAGCATTGCTTGCACCGACCAGAATCTATGTAAAAGCAATGAAATCCATCAAGGACGCAGGCGTTCGTGTCAAAGCGTGCAGCCATATCACAGGTGGTGGTTTCTATGAGAATATTCCAAGAATGCTTCCAGAAGGAAAACACGCAGTTGTCCGCAAAGACAGCTATGAAGTACCGGCAATTTTTAAAATGATGCAGCGTGTTGGAAACATCGAAGAAGAAATGATGTATAATACCTACAACATGGGACTTGGTATGATTGTAGCAGTTGATCCTGCAGATGTAGAAAAGACCATGGAAGCAATCAAAGCAACCGGAGATACACCATATATCGTTGGTGAAATCAAAGACGGTGAAAAAGGAGTAACTTTATGCTAAAGATCGCAGTTCTGGTGTCCGGAGGTGGAACCAACCTTCAGGCAATTTTAGATGCAATCGACAACGGAACAATCACAAATGCGAAAGTGGAAGTTGTCATCAGTAACAATAAAAATGCATATGCCTTAGAGCGTGCGAAAAAACATGGGATTGAGAATCTTTGCATTTCGCCAAGAGACTTTGCGTCTCGTGAAGAATTTAACGATGTATTTCTGGAAAAATTGAATTCATACAACGTGGATCTGGTGGTACTGGCAGGATTCTTGGTTGTCATTCCGGAAAAAATGATTCAGGCATACCGCAATCGCATCATCAACATTCATCCATCGTTAATCCCTTCTTTTTGCGGAACCGGCTACTATGGCTTGAAAGTGCATGAAGGAGTTTTGGCACGTGGCGTAAAGGTGACAGGTGCGACAGTTCATTTTGTGGATGAAGGAACGGATACCGGTCCAATCATTTTACAGAAAGCGGTCGAAGTAGAGCAGGGCGACACACCGGAGGTGTTACAGCGCCGTGTCATGGAGCAGGCGGAATGGGTGATTATGCCAAAGGCAATTGATTTGATTGCAAACGGTCATGTTACCGTGGAAGATGGACATGTTATTTTAAAATAGAAGGAGCGGGAAAAGATGAAGGTTTTAGTTGTAGGAAGCGGCGGACGTGAGCATGCAATCTGTACCAGTGTTGCAAAAAGCAAACATGTGGATAAAATTTACTGTGCACCGGGCAATGCAGGAATTGCTGCATTAGCAGAGTGTGTTCCAATCGGTGCGATGGAATTTGATAAATTGGTAGCATTTGCAAAAGAAAAAGAGATTGATTTTACCATCATCGGAATGGATGACCCATTGGTCGGCGGTATCGTGGATGTCTTTGAAGCAGAAGGTTTAAAAGTATTTGGACCTCGCAAAAATGCAGCTATCCTGGAAGGTTCCAAGGCATTTTCCAAGGATTTGATGAAAAAATACAACATCCCGACAGCAGCGTATGAGAATTTTACATCCGCAGAGGATGCGCTTGCTTACTTGGAGACAGCCAAGATGCCAATCGTATTAAAAGCGGACGGTCTCGCGCTCGGAAAAGGTGTTTTAATCTGTAACACTTTAGAGGAAGCAAAAGCGGGCGTCAAAGAAATCATGGAAGACAAGAAGTTCGGAACAGCCGGAAATACCATGGTTGTCGAAGAATTTATGACAGGACGTGAAATCTCCGTTTTATCTTTTGTAGATGGAAAAACTATCAAGACCATGTCTTCTGCACAGGATCACAAACGTGCAAAAGATGGTGACCAGGGGCTTAACACAGGAGGAATGGGTAACTTTTCTCCAAGCCCATTTTACACAAAAGAAGTGGATGAGTTCTGCAAGAAATATATCTACCAGCCAACCGTAGATGCGATGGCAGCAGAAGGAAGACCGTTTACCGGCGTTATCTTCTTTGGTTTGATGCTGACAGAGGATGGACCGAAAGTGTTAGAGTACAATGCCCGTTTCGGTGACCCGGAGGCACAGGTTGTACTCCCTAGAATGAAAAATGATGTCATTGATGTCATGGAAGCCTGTGTAGAAGGCAGATTAGACCAGATTGACCTTCAGTTTGAAGACAATGCAGCAGTCTGCGTTGTACTGGCATCTGACGGTTATCCGGTTTCCTATGAAAAAGGATTTGAAATCAAAGGCTTAGAGAACTTTGAAGGAAAAGACGATTACTTCTGTTTCCACGCCGGAACCAAATTCGACGAGAATGGTAAAATCGTGACAAACGGCGGCCGTGTTCTTGGCATTACAGCAACCGGTAAAGACTTAAAAGAGGCAAGAGCAAAAGCTTACGAGGCAACTGAGTGGGTTGATTTTGCCAATAAGTACATGCGTCATGATATTGGAAAAGCGATTGATGAGGCAAAATAAGACGGAATAGATTCGGATGCGAAAGGGTAGTTTTATTCCCTGTAAATAAAAGATACGAAGATAAGAAATGAGTCTGACATGTAGTAAAATGCAATGGTTAGACTCATTTTGTGTATAAAAGGCGGTTTTCTAAGATGAATGCTTGTATGAAAAAGAGTTTATCAAATCGATGTTTTTATCAATTGTATCTAAATGGAATTACTGTATAGAATAGAATTTTATCGTGTCAGACAGTATTTTTTACGGATGATTACTTAAAATTATAAGGAAATACTGCACAGAATAAAAAAACTGTCATCTAAGCAGTAAATTTCATTGCGAACGGCCTTGGAATCACGAAAATTACTGTGCGAAATAAAAAAATCTTTATCTAGGCAGTAATATTTTAGAATAACAGTAAATGGTTTAAAAATTACGGTACAGGAAATTATTTTATTTGAGCAATTCCATAATAGAACTTGTGATTTCCTCAGGTTTCCTATCGGTTGGATGATTTACCATTGATACCATTAAAGCAAACATTCCACCTAAAATAAAATTTTGCTGTGCCAGGTCACATTTTTTGTATTTTTCATTTTTAGATAAAACGATTTGCGTATATTTGGAAAAAGGTTCATACATCAATAAAGCTAAATTGCTATCTACAATTCGTTTTATTTCTTCGCGCAGCTCAAACCACACGTCAAAACATGAGGTAATAGCTTCCTCTATGTTTGTGATGCCTTCATCGAACTTCCCTATATATTCTTGAAAAACCTTATCAAAATGAAATCGTAAAATATCTTCTTTTACCTCAAAATTTCTATAAAAAGTTAATCTTGATATCCCAGCTTTTTCACAGATATCTGTAACTGTAATTGTTGCAAATTCTTTTTTCTCCATTAATTGAAGCAGGGCTTCCTCCATCCATAACTTGCTTTTTTCAGATTGTTTCATAGATTTTTCTCCAAACTGTAACAAAACAATAGAGTCTGTATCTTCTTTTTGTTTTGTTTCCTGTTTATAATAACCATACAAGATGTAACACCTGTTACAAATATAACACATGATTCATTAATTTTACAAGGAGGATTTTTTATGATTCTATTTTTAACATTATTAAGTGGTATTGCGTGGACAATCGTTTACGAAGAAAGTATTCGTGTTGGTTTTAAAGATAAAACCTACTGTATGCCATTGTTTGCACTTGCGCTCAACATCTGCTGGGAAGGACTTTATTCCGGGCTTGGGATACTTGAACCAAATGGAGCTCAGACAGTTGTAAATATAATCTGGTTTTTATGCGATATTTTGATTACGGTTACCTATTTCAAATATGCAAAGCCGGATTTCCCGGATCATGCAAAAAAATATTTTATCCCATTCAGCGTACTTGCATTTATTTCATGCTTCTTAATTCAGTATGGTTTCTATGTGGAATTTGGCCGTCACATGGGTTCAAGATATTCCGCCTTTTTACAGAATGTAGCGATGTCGATTCTTTTTCTGATTATGCTGTTTAGAAGGGACAGCTCGAAAGGACAAAACATGACAATCGCGATTGCTAAGTGGATTGGAACGCTTGCTCCTGCCATTCAGATGGGAATTTTAGAAGGATTTGATCCATTCATTGTAATCTGTGGAGTCCTTTGCAGTGTATTTGATTTAATCTATATTTTCATGCTGCCAAATGTCGCCTCATTACGAAAAAAAACGAAACCGTGACATGTAGCATTTTTTATGTTAATATAGAAATTGTGTTGTGTTATGAGAATTTTTTCAACCACAATACAAAAAGTTCATAAGTCTGTTTTGCCTGAAAACAGAAAATCATGCTAGTGTTAAGTTACAAAAGTTTTTGGAATTGCAAGTAAAAATGTAGTAGTTTGGAAAATGAGGTACAACATGAAAAAGGGAATCATATTCGACATGGATGGTACATTGTGGGACTCCGCACAGAACGTGGCAGAATCCTGGAATGTAGCGATTAAAGAAAGCGGTTTTATAGAACGAGTATTAACAGCTGAGGACATCTCACATGTCATGGGAAAGACGATGGATTGTATTGCAAAACAATTGTTTCCGGAATTATCGGAAATACAGCGCGTATTGCTGCTGCAGTCCTGTTGTAAGCATGAGAATGCTTATTTGAGGAAGCACGGTGGTAATCTTTATGAGGGCGTAAGGGAAGTCTTTACGGAACTGCGAAAGGATTATCATGTCTCAATTGTAAGTAACTGCCAGGGCGGTTATATAGAGGCATTTTTGGATTATTATCAGCTGAATGATCTGGTAGATGATTTTGAATGTTATGGAAAGACATTAAAGCAAAAAGGCGAAAATATCAGGCTTGTAGTAGAACGGAATAAATTAGAAGAGGCAGTTTATGTCGGTGACATTCAGGGAGATTACGATGAAAGCTGTAAGGCTGGAGTCGGATTCGTCCATGCAGCATATGGATTTGGAACGATTGACGCAAAAGTTCCGGCAATCCATAGTTTAGGGGAGCTTCCGGGTGTCTTAAAAGAAATGAATTTTTAAAAATATGAACTTTTGAAAAAAGGGAGATGCAGACGCTGCATCTCCTTTTGTAGTTGGTAAGGTGTTTCAAACAAAGCCAAAACTTACCTGCCATCCTATTTTTAACGATAATCACCCATATAATAAAGGGCTAAGGTACCAGGACCGGAATGAGCTCCAATGGTCGGACCAATGTAGTTAATCATAAAGTTATGGATGCCAAGGCGTTCTTTTAAAAGTTCAGCGAGTGCGTTTGCGTCCTCAACACAGTCTCCGTGGCTGATGATTACGATATCGTTTTTATCGCGCCAGGAACCAATCTGTTTTTCCATGCTGTCAGCCAAAGCAGTGATGGATTTTTTGCGTCCTCTTGATTTTGAAAGTGGAATCAGGTGTCCTTCGTTATCAACATGAAGGATAGGCTTGATACTTGCAAGCGTTCCAAGAAAAGCAGCCGTTTTGCTGACACGTCCGCCACGGTAGAGATGGTAAAGATCATCTACGGTAAAGTTGTGAACGACGTGAAGTTTATTTTCTTCCACCCATGCAGCCGTTTCTTCCAGTGATTTTCCGGCGTCCCTTAAAGTAACTGCCTTATGTACTAAGAGTCCTTCGCCAGTGGAAGCACAGAGGGAATCCACTACAATGACGTTTGCCTCTGGATGTGTTTCGGATACTTCTTCCACCGCAATACGTGCGCTGTTATAGGTTCCGCTTAATCCGGAAGAGAATGCAATATAGAGAATGTCTTTTCCAGTGGTCTCAATCAGATTGGTAAAAAATGTAGCAAGTTCCTGTGGGTTTGCCTGAGAAGTGGTCGGGAGAGAACCGTTTCGCATCATAGCGTAGAACTCTTTTTCAGGGAGAGAATTCTCTCTGGTGTAGGTTTTCCCCTCGATGGTATATGGTAAAGAAATTACAGCAAGGTCATGAGCCTTGATATAATCCTCCGGTAAATCCGCTGTTGTATCTGTCATGATAATAAAGTCTTTCATGTTGCCTCCTTATTCTGTTTGGTGTCAAATGCATCAAAACGATAATTTGCAAGAACAAACAATTGTATTTTATCGTGTCTATTATATAGGATTTCAAAATAAATGAAAAGACAATAAATGTGAAAATTAAAAAATATAAAAGAAAGTGCTTTACTTTTTCCAAAAAAGAAAGTATGATAAATGCAATCTTATTATCGTATTGTGTCAGTAATTCGAATACTCCGATTTTTCAGGGAGGATATGAATTGAAGATTATTGGCATGTTTGGCTGGGAGCAGACAGATCTTTGTATCTATCTTGCCAGCATCTTAGAGAACATGGGTTATCATGTTCTTGTCATTGACAATTCAAGGGAAGAGACCATGGATTGTTGTATTCCAAAACCAAAACAGGAATTGCACACCGTAACATACAAAAATGTGGATTACCGGCGCCATCTTACCGTACATTTGTGGAAAGATGAGGCTTATGATTTTATTATTGTGGATTTGGGGAATCAGATTTCAGGTGAGGAAGCGGCAGTGTGTGACGAATTATTTTTTGTGACAAGCTGCGATAGAAGAAATCTGGAAAATGCGAAAAATATTATGCTTGGTATGAAACGACCGATGGGTGTCATTATCCGCAATTTTTGCTCGGATACGCTAAGACCGGAGCGGATTCTTGCAACACTTGAGTCAGAAAACTGCTTTGTGATGGAGCGTTTCCTGCTTCCGTTCCATGTGGGGGATGAAAGTGTCAGAGTCCGGATGCAGTATGAAGGGTATGATGGCATTTGCCATATTTCCAAAGCGCTTGAGAGAATGCTATTTACAATCTGCAGTATGATAACGGAGCGGGAGGCGCATTTTGTGATACAGGGAATCCGCCGTGCCAAGAAGGGGGAATGTTATTGATTGTCTTATTCTGGAGCGAGTGGAAGGGGTGTGGAATCACATCCAATATGGAGGCAGTGGCGGCGCAGATTGCCATGCAGCATCATAAAAAATGTGTGCTGGTGCAGACAAAACGAATAAACAACGATATCAGTGCGTCCTTTTTTGAGCCGCAAAAAGGAGCATACCTTCGGGAAGCATGCGACTACTTTTTTGCAGAGGGATTGGATTATCTGATGATGCAAAAGGAGATGAAAACCGAGCAGGTGCTGCAGTCCTTAAAGGAAGTACTGCCACATCAGCTATATTATTTACCGCCTGGAGGACGGGAGCGGTTTGAACATGCCACGAAGCAGGCTGGGAAAATGAAACAGATTTTGGAGCAGTTGGATGCCTTATTTGACTTTGTTTTTGTGGATGCAGGATTTGGTGAAAATGAACTGATTACGGAATTTATGAGGAAGGCAGACTACATTGTGATTAATTTCACACAGGATGCGCACAGACTGGACTCGTTTTTTGAAAAATCCTATGACACATCGAAAAAGTTCTTTTACCTGATTGGCGCCTATCAGCCGCAATCTGTCTATAACCAGAAGAATATACAACGGATTTACCGGATTCCAAAGGAGAAAATGGGGGTTGTTCCATACAATCCCAAGTTTCAGTTCGCCTGTGAAAAAGGGCATCTGCTACATTATGTGGGGGAACAGAAGAAAGCATTTTTACATGAGAGAGACAGTTCATTTTTTCGTGAGATTGATGCGGTGTCAAATTATTTTTTAGGGGAGGTGGAGCGTGGAAAAACGAACGTTAACCTGTCTTAGCAGAGAGGAACTTGTGCAAAAAGTAAGGGAGCACATCAATCATATCTTAAGGGAAAATTTGTATGAGCTGAATATGAACGAGGAACAGGTTGTACGGCTGCAGCAGCAAAAGAAAGAACTACGAATGTACTTGAAACGTGCGGGGTGTGGAGATGCCGTTGCAAAAGATTTCCTTGTGAACCTTATCATGGAAAGCTTAAAGAAGTTGTTTTTTCAAGGGGAGGCGGATTTGGCAAAGACCTATCTTTTCTCGGATGCAGGACAGCAAAATGTGGAAAACCAATTTAAAATTCTGTTGTTTCAGTGGAAAAAGCAGTATGGAAAAGAGGCGTTGGAGCGTCTGCTGATGCAGGAAGAGACAATTGCAAAAGGGGATAATCAAACGTATGAGGTGACAGAACAACAGATTCGTAGGTGGTATTGCAACAGCCGTATCTCGTTTTCTTATGAGGAACAGTTAGAACTGCTTGGATTAGATGTTTATGCTTTTTATAAAGGGCTTGGAGTGATTGATGAAATCCGGGATATGAATGTGGATGGGGTTTCGGGCGGCGTATCAGGCGGCAGTGGCGATTATAAGAGTGTCTGGATTTTTCTTAGAGGAAAAAGTGTGCATCTTAGTTTTTTGGATTTTGGTTCAGAAAAAGAGATTGAGCGCATCGCCAGAAACTGTTGCAGATATCACCAGCCGGGGGAGATTTCCAAGGCAAAAGGTTATCTGGTACATGAGATGGCAGACCATGCCAGAGTTGTGGTTGCAAGGCCGGATTTTTCGGAGAACTGGACTTTTTTTATCCGTAAACTTGATATGGTTCGAAAGCAAAAATTAGAAACGCTCTTTTTAGAGGAGGGCGCAGAAAAAATGCTGGCATTACTTCGTTTCCTGATAAGGGGATGTCAGGTGTGTGGCATTACCGGCATGCAAGGGTGTGGAAAGACGACATTGCTGTTGGCGTTGATTGAGGAGATTGCACCGGAATATACACTACGTGTGTTAGAGCTTGCATTCGAACTGCATTTAAGGGATGTTTATCCGGGGCGCAACATTATGACATTTCGGGAGACAACCAATATTGATGGAGTAGAAGCACTTGAGGTCTCCAAAAAGACGGACGGAACCGTGACGATTATCGGGGAAATTGTGGCAGCAAAGGTGGCAGCCTGGATGATTGAGAGCGGGCAAAGCGGTTCTCTTTTTACCCTGTTTACGCATCATGCCAAGACGACGGAAGCACTTGTGTATACACTCCGCAACAGCCTGTTAAAAGAAGGAAACTTTCATTCCGAGGAGATTGCGCTCTCCCAGGTGGTACAGGTGGTGCGTTTTGATATTCATTTACATATGGACCGGAAGGGACATCGCTATATCGAAAGAATCAGTGAAATCATTCCTGATGAGACGACAAAAAAAGGATTTGTGGTTTCGGATTTAATCTGCCGGAAGGAGAACGGATACCAGTGGGTAGGAAAAATCAGCAGGAAAACCAGGGAAGATATGGTGAAGTGGATGACAGAGGCACAAAAGGAGGAGTTTCTTGGAATGGATTTATGAAGGGATATTGTATACAATCCTTAGTTTTTTCCTGGTATGGGTTCGGGCGCAGAAGAGGGCTGTAACAAAGAAGGAAAAAAGAGAAAGGCAGTTAGAAAAAAGGATTTCAAAACTATCGGGTGCATACCGGAGATATCACAATATGGAAGATGCCTTGTCGGAGGCAGAGTGGGAAACGTTTTTAGAGACAAAGGATAAGGGAACCAAAAGTGTGTATGAGAGACTATTACAAAAGTTGTGTGAGGAGGTATTAGAATCCGGCGATCGGAAAAAAGATGGCACATCTGTCTTTTTACGAAATCTGATGGCAATTTTGGACGAGGTGCGGGATAATGGTCTTTTTTCACAAAAAATATATTATGCGTTTTTAGGCCTAAGGCCACTTTGTGTTGTTCCTTTTTTCGCTGTACCACTCATTCATCTGTGGGCGGTCAAAAGTTCAGAGCAGTTATCCATCTATTACCAGGGCAGCTTTGAACTGATTACCATTACAATTACGTTTATAGTTACAATAATATCGTATTTATGGGTATCCTGGCTGGAAAATCAAAATCTTCTAGAAGGCTATTCCTATCGGGTGGAAAGGTGGCTGCTTAGGAATCCTTACTTAAAAAGAAGGGTGAATTGCAGAATTTCACGCAGGTATTCGTATTATTTAAAGAAAAATGAATTCCTAAAAGGAATCCAGGGATTTGGAAACGTGAGGGAGTTTGAAGTGCGAAAAAGGCTGACAGCGCTGCTTTTCGTGGGCGGAGCCGCGTTTGTTGTGATACTCGGATGGTACAGCAGCAAACATGAGTCTGAAAAACAGATTGCATTTCCGAGGATGTACACGCTTGCACTTGAGGCGGAGGAGGTAGAATTCTTAGAGGAGGATATGCGGGAGCAATTTCGTGCGCTTAGGAAGAAGCAGACGACGCTTTCTGACGTGGAAAGACGCTATGCAGGGTATCCGGATGAAGTAAAACAGACGGTTTTGCTTTTGCTTAAGCAGGCATTGGAAAAGGAAAATGCACACGGCGGACGCTGGTATTTGTTTGGCATTTGTCCCCTCTTTGGAGTAATGGGATATTTTTTACCGGAATTGTTGCTGCGGATGCAGGCAGGACACATGATGGAAAAGAAAATGGAGGAAGTACAGATATTATTGATTGTGCTGTTTGTACAGACACAGGATGCGCAGGCGACGGTAGAGCAGCTTTTAGAGGCGATGGAAGAACATGCGGTAGTATTCCGACGTGCCATTGAGGAGGCGGTCGACCACTTTTCCGTGGATTGGAAAAAAAGCATAGAAATATTGAAAGAGCAGATATCTTATGAGCCCATGGAGCAGATATGTGAGACACTTTGTCTTTGTGAAGAGGTCGGTGTGGAGGCTGCCTTTGCAGGCATTGAAAAGGAGAGGGAATACCTGATAAAAAAGAACAACCAGCAGCGTGAGGCAGGGCTTAGGGAGCGTGCTGCACTGGCAAAGGTGGTGGCGTATGTTCCTTTTTTGACGGTACTTACTTTAAAACTGATGATTCCATTTATTGCGGAAGGATTAAGCCAACTACATTTGTATGGGCAAGGAATTGGACAATTTTTTTAGAAAAAGGAGAGGAAGAAAATGGAAAATAGTTTAAAGGGTTTAACATTGGCAGCAGGCATTATCATTACCTGTATTATTATCAGCCTTGGATTTTATGTGGCAAGGGAGGCGAGAGATACGGCTGCAAACGGAACGGGACAAATCAATGCGTTACAGGCGGAGTTTTCCGATACTTCAAAAACCATGTATGATGGGACAGAGGTGTCGGGAAGTGAGGTGTTAAATGTGATTCGTAAGTTCAGCGATGAGACGTTTGGAATTCAGGTTGTGACAAGCAAAAAGAAGGAATCCTATTTTTATATTTATCGTTTCGACCCGGCAACCGGAGAGCTGGGCAAAAAATCCCAGACAGATTATAAAACTGCCCAGGATGTGACAAGTCCAAACTATATCAATCCAACCGGACGTTTTGAGGGCAGTGTGGTGAAAGATGGAAACGGAACAATCATAGGATTGATTTTTACACAGGTGTAGCTTATGGAACAGGTTTTAGAAGGCATTGAGATGGGCGCTGCGATGCTGTTTTTCCTTGCTGCGTTGTTCTTTTGTCGTCACCTGACAAGAGAGTGCGACAGAATGTATCAGTGTATGGAACAGGTGGAACATGACAATGCAGTCTGGAAAGAGGAAGGCACAATTTTCAATGGATGGTTAGAGGATGAATGATAGTCTGGGAAAGATTTTTTCCATTTTAATTGCGGCGGTTCTGATGGTGTATCTTCCGGTAACGGCAATGGAGGAACGTGCCAAAACGGCGGCACAGCTGTATTTGTTAACCGAAGAAACGGAACTGATAGACAGTGTCTGTAACGTCGGATTTTTGAGTCAGAATATGTACGAACAGTTTCAAAATAAAATTTTGCGTCTTCCAGGTATTTACGAGGTAAAGATTACGATAGAGCGTAAGGAATTGCAGTATGAGGATGAAAACGTCTCCTATGTCAGCCGGTTCTGGGATACCGATGAGATTGAGGAAATACTTCGGAATGAGGAACTGTTTGCACTGTATCGGAATGATTTTATCCGAATATGGGTGACAAGAAAAGATGCAAGACAGTCCTTTTGGCCGGGAATGGATCAGACCGTAAACGTCTTTTATGGAGGAACAGTCAAATATGAAGCTTACTGATTTTAGCATTGTTTTTGTTGTATTGTTTGTGGTAAGCCAGGTGCCGAAACTGTTAGAAAGTGAATGGGTAAGGCAGGAAAAATTTACAACGGTGGAATATAACCGGATTTTTGATCAGGCGGCAGAGGACTGTCTGATGGGAAGTGTAAAAGAGGAGTGCGCAGATGGTAGTATCAGAATGGATATAAAGACGGCAGAAAAGCATTTTTATGAACAGATTGCATTTGTGTTTGATGCCACGGATGAGGCGGCAATGGAGGCGCTTTATGATGGTGTGAAGATGGTGCAGTTTGTCAATCGAAACGAGAGCCCTGGTGTCTGGAACAGCTATCAGAAAGAGGAAGGAATCTCCGTGGAGGAGAGTAACAGGCTGCGGGCGCAGATGGAAGATACTATCCTTCGGGCAAGGCGAAAAGATGCAGCGCTATTTTCCCTGTCGTTTCCGTTTGCACCATATCAGGAATGGAATCAGAACTTAAAACCGCATGCGTTTTATGCAATGTATGAGGGCAGGGAATATGGATTCCACAGGCAAAACCGCAGATACTTTTTTAGCGGAAGCATGATAAGAAAAACGGATGAGGATTAATCCTCATCCGTCTTTTCCACTTCTGGTTTCTTAATATATATTTTTTCGACCCGGTTTTTATCCATTTTTTCAACGCGCAATAAAACGTTGTCATCTGTGATGATGATTTCATTCTTCTGTGGAAGATGATCGAGAAGACCAATCAGATAACCACCGATGGTATCATAGTCTTCGGAGGTAAAGTTTAAGTCAAGCTTTTCACAGAGGTCTTCTAAGTTTGTGGAGCCTAATACCAGGTATTCGCGGTCACTTAACTGCACAATGGAGTCTTCTTCGTCCATATCGTATTCATCCCGGATTTCACCGACAATCTCCTCTAAGAGGTCTTCTAATGTAATCAGTCCGGCGGTTGCACCATATTCGTCTAACACAATTGCAAGAGAGATAGAAGACTGACGCATTTCAAGGAAAAGCTCAGCGGTATTCTTATGCTCATATGTAAAGTATGGTTCACGCATGATATCACGGATGGAAAAATGCTCCTTATCCTGATAGAGTAACAGGTCTTTCATATTGATAATACCAATCACATTATCGGTGGTATCTTCGTAAACCGGAAGACGTGTGAATTTATCCTCCTGGAAGATTTCGATTAATTCCTCGTAAGTATTGTCGACATTGGCAAATGTCATATCAATTCTTGGAACCATCACTTCTTTTGCAACTGCATCGCCAAAATCAAACAGATTGTTAATCATTTCACGTTCTTCAGATTCGATGACACCGGTTTCATGGCTGACGTCTACGATAGTACGAAGTTCTTCTTCCGTCATCTGATTCTGTGTATTGTTTGGGTCAACGCGTAGTAATCGCAAAAATCCCAAAGACAGATGATTTACGATGAAGATGACAGGTGTTAAAAGCTTCATCAGATAGTAAATGATATTCGCATAGGAGAGCGAAATCTTCTCCGAGTTTATGGTGGCAAGTGTCTTTGGTGTAATTTCACCAAAAATTAAGATTAAGAGTGTTAAAATACCGGTGGCAATACCAGCGGCGACACTGCCAAAGAGTTTGATTGCGAGTGAAGTTGAAATGGAAGAGGCGGAAAGGTTTACAATGTTATTTCCAATCAAAATTGCACTGAGCATCTTACCGGAATTGTCGGTAATTTCCAAGACGCGTGCGGCTTTTTTATTTCCTTCCTCCATAAGGGTACGCATTTTAATCCGGTTGACGGTTGTAAGCGCTGTCTCTGCGGATGAAAAAAATGCGGATAAAGATAGTAGAATTGCAATGATGACAATTTGTGATATGTCACTTGTGTCCAAATAAGTTCACCTCAGTTTTCTTAGTTTTAGTTACAAGAAATGGATTATGAAAATTCATAATCCATCTCTTTTGTATGATATATACTATATTATATTGCGGTTTATTCGTCAACACTGTAGTTAGGAGCTTCTTTTGTGATGTGAATGTCATGTGGATGGCTTTCACGTAAAGCAGCAGCAGAAATCTTAACGAATTTTCCTTTTTCTTTTAAGTCTTCGATAGTTGGGCAGCCACAGTAACCCATACCGGAACGGATACCACCGACTAACTGGAATACAGTATCTTCCACGTTACCCTTGTATGCAACACGTCCTTCAACACCTTCTGGAACGAGTTTCTTTGCACCTTCCTGGAAGTAACGGTCTTTAGAACCATTCTCCATAGCGGCAAGAGAGCCCATACCACGGTAAACTTTGTATTTTCTTCCCTGGTATAATTCAAAAGTTCCAGGAGCTTCGTCACAACCGGCAAAGATACTACCCATCATACATACGTTTGCACCGGCAGCAAGAGCTTTTGTCATATCACCGGAGAATTTGATACCACCATCTGCGATAACTGGGATACCGTATTCTTTTGCAACGTTATAACAGTCCATAATAGCAGTTACCTGAGGAACACCGATACCGGCAACGATACGTGTTGTACAGATAGAACCAGGTCCGATACCAACTTTGACAGCATCAGCACCAGCTTCGATTAAGGCGCGTGTTGCTTCACCGGTTGCTACGTTACCTGCAATTACCTGAAGGTCTGGGTAAGCAGCTTTGATTTTCTTTACAGATTCCATGATATTTTTGGAATGACCATGAGCGGAATCCAAAACGATAACGTCAACGTGTGCTTTTACTAAAGCGTCAACACGTTCCATCATGTTTCCGGTTACACCAACACCTGCACCACAAAGAAGACGTCCCTGGGAATCCTTTGCGGAAAGTGGATATTTGATCTGTTTTTCGATATCTTTGATTGTGATTAATCCTTTTAAATGGAAATCTTTGTCAACGATAGGAAGTTTTTCTTTTCTGGCTTTTGCAAGAATCTGTTTTGCTTCCTCTAATGTGATGCCTTCTGGAGCAGTGATAAGACCTTCTGAAGTCATGCTTTCTTTGATTTTTTTAGAAAAATCTGTTTCGAATTTTAAATCACGGTTTGTAATAATACCAACTAATTTTTCGCCCTCGCAGATTGGAACACCGGAGATTCTGAACTTGCGCATCAAATCTTCAGCATCCTGCAATGTATGTTCAGGTGAAAGGAAAAATGGATCCGTAATAACACCGTTTTCAGAACGTTTTACCTTGTCAACTTCCTCTGCCTGAGCCTGAATAGACATATTTTTATGAATGATTCCGATACCACCCTGTCTAGCCATGGCGATTGCCATTCTATGCTCTGTTACAGTATCCATAGCGGCACTCATCATAGGAATGTTTAAAACAACTTTCTTTGTAAGGTGTGTTGTTAAATTAATCATGTTTGGAGTTACTTCGGAGTACTGTGGAACTAATAATACGTCATCAAAAGTAATTCCTTCACCGATAATTGTACCCATTTTTTTTTCCTCTCTTTCTTTTCTGTGCTTTGTTATATTTTTGCAATAATAGCAAAAAAAAATAGGCATGTCAATATGAAATTTGATATTGCTTATAAAAACTTATTTATTAAGAAGAAACTCTAATAAATAAAATTATAAAGGGTTATAGAAAAGGTTGTTCACAAATGAAATAAGGTGTGTTATGATTATTCATGTCAGGCGACGAGGCCACGTTTAGGGGGTTCGTCGCCCTTTTTACAATAAAAGACAAGTTTGATAAGGAGATTATCCATGCAGTTTCGACCATGTATTGACATTCATAACGGAAAGGTAAAGCAGATCGTCGGAGGAAGTCTAAGAGACGAGGGCGATGTGGCAACCGAGAATTTCGTGTCAGAGCAGGATGCGGCCTATTTTGCAAAGCTGTACCAAAAAGATGGCATTAAAGGCGGTCACATCATTTTACTGAATGCCGCAGACAGCCCCTATTATAAGGAAACAAAACAGCAGGCAAAGAATGCGCTGCAAGCTTATCCGGGTGGACTCCAGGTTGGAGGAGGAATCCATGATGGGAATGCCAAAGAATTTTTAGATGCGGGCGCAAGCCATGTGATTGTGACGTCATTTGTTTTTCGGGAAGGCAGAATCTTTTACGACAATTTAAGGAAAATTGAGCAGGCAGTTGGAAAAGAACATCTGGTGCTAGATCTTAGTTGCAGAAAAAGAGAAGATTCCTATTATATAGTGACGGACCGGTGGCAGAAATTTACAGAAGAAAAAGTGACGACAGAGTTGTTAGATGAATTGTCAGGTTACTGCGATGAATTTTTAATTCATGCAGTGGATGTGGAAGGAAAAAGCAAAGGAATCGAGACGGAGCTTGTGAAGCTGCTTGGTGACTGGGGAAAAATACCGGTAACCTATGCAGGTGGTGTAGGAAGTTTTGATGACTTAGAGCAGTTAAAAGAGCTTGGAAAAGGACACCTGAACGTAACGATTGGAAGCGCATTAGATTTATTTGGCGGTCCAATGGATTATCATAGCGTTTTAAAATTCATGAAAGAAGAGAGGGACTAGGTATGAGCAATTATTCGAAAGCAGATATTATCCGGATGGTTGAGGAAGAGGATGTCGAGTTTATCCGGCTTCAGTTTACGGATATGTTTGGAACATTAAAAAATGTGGCAATTACATCAAGTCAGTTAGAAAAGGCATTGAACAACGAATGTATGTTCGACGGCTCATCCATTGAAGGGTTTGTACGAATCGAGGAATCGGATATGTATCTTCACCCGGATTTGGATACGTTCACGATTTTTCCATGGAGACCACAGCAGGGAAAAGTTGCGAGAATTATCTGCGATGTCTATGGAACAGATCAGAAGCCGTTTGAAGGAGATCCCCGTTATATTTTAAAGAAGGTCATCAAAGAGGCAGCTGACATGGGATATCAGTTTGATGTCGGACCGGAATGTGAATTTTTCTTATTCCATCAGGATGACGAGGGGCAGCCAACAACCATCAGCCATGAGAGAGCAGGCTATTTTGACTTAGGACCGGTTGACCTTGGGGAAAATGCAAGACGTGATATGGTACTGACCTTAGAGGATATGGGATTTGAGATTGAGGCATCCCACCATGAGGCAGCACCGGCACAGCATGAGATTGATTTCCGTTATGATGAGGCATTAAAAACAGCCGACAATATCATGACCTTTAAGCTTGCAGTAAAGACAATTGCAAAGCGCCATGGTCTGTTTGCTAGCTTCATGCCAAAACCAAAGTACGGCATCAACGGTTCCGGCATGCATATCAATATGTCTTTATTTAAAGATGGAAAAAATATTTTTGCAGACGAGTCAGATGAATTAGGTTTAAGCCAGGAAACGTATTATTTTATCGGCGGTATCATGAAGCACATGAAAGGAATGTCTGTGATTACCAATCCACTTGTCAATTCCTATAAGAGATTAGTGCCAGGTTATGAAGCACCAATTTATATTGCATGGTCGGCTACCAATAGAAGTCCGTTGATTCGTATTCCGGCATCCAGAGGCGCAGGAACAAGAGTAGAACTCCGCTGCCCGGACCCGGCTGCAAACCCATATTTAGCATTGGCAGTTTGCCTTGCAGCGGGACTGGATGGAATCCGCAATCAGATGACACCACCGGAAAGTGTAACGGAGAATGTGTTTGAGATGCGTCTTTCCAAGAAAAATCAGTTAGGAATCGAGTCCCTTCCGGCAGATTTAGGAGAGGCTATTCATGAGTTTGAAGCAGATACCTATATTCAGGAAGTATTAGGAGCTCATATTACCGAGAAATACATGGAGGCCAAAAAAGCAGAGTGGGCAGATTATCGTTCTCAGGTAACCCAGTGGGAAATCGAGAATTATTTATATAAAATCTAAACGGAAGATGTAGAAATAGGGGAAAAGAATTGACGAATATCATTGTTGCGTTTCCGAAAGAGGAAATCGCAGGAAATATCAAAAAAGCTCTGCTGCAAAACGGGTTTTCGGTTGAGTCAGTGTGTACAACCGGAGCCCAGGTGTTACAGAGTGCCAATAGACTTGACTCCGGCATCTTAGTCTGCGGTTATCGTTTCGTCGATATGATGTGCACAGAACTGCAGGAATATCTTCCACCTCATTTTGAAATGCTTTTAATCGCCTCAAAGACAAACTGTGAGGAATTGGCGATTCAGAATATTGTAAGTCTTTCGACTCCGTTAAAGGTACACGAGCTGCTTCAGACGCTTGAGATGATGGAATACACCATCACAAGAAAAAGAAAGAAAGAGCGTGCAAAGCCAAAGGAGCGGAGCGAGGAGGACAGACAGTTAATCGACCAGGCCAAAAGGCTTCTGATGGAGCGAAACAACCTGTCGGAGGATGAGGCACACCGGTATATGCAAAAGAGAAGTATGGATAATGGCACGGGTCTGGCAGAGACTGCCCAGATGATTTTAAGTTTATTGACCTTGTAATTGCCGACAAAATAACATAACATAAGAAGTAGATTGAAATTGAAAAAGAAAAAGAGGGAAAACTATGTATCAGTTAAATGACAACTATCAGAAATTACCAGGAAGCTACCTTTTTAGTACCATTGCAAAAAAAGTAGCTGCATATTCACAGGTGAATCCAGAAAAAAATATCATCCGTCTTGGAATCGGTGATGTAACACAGCCGCTTGCACCAGCTATCATCGAGGCACTTCATAAGGCAGTAGATGAGATGGGAGATGCAGAAACATTTCATGGATATGCACCTGACCTTGGATATGAATTTTTAAGAAGCACGATTGCAAAGAATGATTATGCGGCAAGAGGATGTGACATCAGCGCAGATGAGATTTTTATCTCCGATGGTGCAAAGAGTGATTCTGGAAATATCCAGGAAATCTTTTCAACGAATAACCGTATTGCAGTTTGCGATCCAGTCTACCCGGTTTATGTAGACTCCAATGTTATGGCAGGAAGAACCGGAACTTATGATCCAAAGACAGAGATGTGGAGCAATGTCATTTACATGCCTTGTACCAAAGAAAATAATTTTGTACCTGAGTTCCCGAAGGAGACACCGGATATGATTTATCTTTGCCTTCCAAACAACCCGACCGGTACGACCATCACAAAAGCACAGTTACAGGAATGGGTAGATTATGCCAATAAAGTAAGTGCCGTGATTATTTACGATGCAGCTTATGAAGCTTATATTTCAGAGGATGATGTGGCACATTCCATCTATGAGTGTGAAGGTGCAAAGACCTGTGCCATCGAGCTTAGAAGTTTTTCCAAAAATGCAGGATTTACCGGAGTTCGTCTTGGATTTACGGTTGTTCCAAAAGAACTTACCTGCAACGGAATTTCGTTACATGATATGTGGGCAAGACGTCATGGAACAAAGTTCAACGGTGCACCATACATTGTACAGCGCGCCGGTGAAGCCGTTTACTCTGACGCAGGAAAAGCACAGTTAAAAGAGCAGATTGCTTATTATATGAGAAACGCAAAGACCATCAAAGAAGGATTAAAAGACGCAGGTTATACGGTATTTGGTGGTGTGAATGCACCTTACATCTGGTTAAAGACACCAGATCAGATGACATCCTGGGAATTCTTTGATTACTTACTTGAAAAAGCAAATGTAGTTGGAACACCAGGTTCTGGATTTGGACCAAGTGGAGAAGGTTACTTCAGACTGACCGCATTCGGAAGTTACGAAAATACGGTTGCAGCCTTAGAGCGCATTAAAAACCTTTAGAGAATAAGAAGTAAGATGGGAGAAATGTGAATGGAATCACATAATAATCAAAAGAAAATAGCATTGATCAACGACCTGTCTGGATTTGGAAAATGTTCCATTACCGTAGAACTTCCGATTATTTCTGCGATGGGCGTGCAATGCTGTCCCATGCCAACTTCCATTTTTTCAAACCATACCGGATATGAAAGCTTCTTTTTTGAAGATTATACGGACAAAATGGAACCATATTTTAAAGAATGGAAGAAACTTGATTTACAGTTTGAAGGAATCTGCACCGGTTTCTTAGCGTCCGCGCGTCAGATTGAGATTGTGGAAGCTTTTTTGAAGCAGTTTAAAACGGAAAAGACTATTGTTGTTGTAGACCCTGTGATGGGAGATTACGGTGAAATTTATCCAAGCTATGACAAAAAGACCTGCGAGAAAATGAAGCGTTTGATTCCGTATGCAGACATTATGACGCCAAACCTGACGGAGGCCTGTATTTTAACGGATACGCCTTATCAGGAAAAATGGACCAAGAAGGAGATTTTAAGTCTGGCTGAAAAGCTTTCAAATCTTGGACCGGACAAAATTGTCATTACCGGAATTGTCCAGGGAAAATACATTGCAAACCTCTGTTATGAAAAAGGAAAAGAGGCAAAACTGCTACGGTGCGAAAAAGTAGGAACGCAGCGCGCCGGAACAGGCGATATTTTCTGTTCGATTGTGGCAGCGGATGCCGTGAACGGTGTGTCGTTTGAAGAATCTGTAAAGAAAGCGTCCACTTTTTTAAAAAAATGTATTGCAAGAACAACAGAACTTTTGATACCGGAACAAGATGGCGTATGTTTTGAAGAATTTTTATATCAGCTTCGACCAAAAGAACGAAAGGGGAATTCGTGATGAAAGGAATGACGAAAGTCAAACTGGTGATTGCATTGTTGGTGGTAATCGCCGTTGCAATTTTTTATTATGTTTCACTTCCGGCAATTAATATTCATTCAACAGAAACTTGGAAATTTATTTTCCTGATTTTTGCGGTGCTTTTAGTGCTTTATATTGTAAGGAAAGCAAAGAAAGCAGGACAAAGCAAGATTGAACTGTCCTTTATTAAGGAATATACAGGTTTAAAGATTGGAGTGATTGTCTTTTTACTGTTTTTGGTGGTTTATGTGGCAGGATCCATTTTATCCTCACCGATTGTCAATGCAGCAAAATATCAAAGACTTTTAAAAGTGGAAGAGGGAGAATTTACCGAGGATATCAAACAGATTTCCTATGACCAGATTCCACTGTTAGACCGTGACTCCGCATCCATTCTGGGAAATCGTAAGATGGGTAGTCTTGTCGATATGGCGTCGCAGTTTGAAGTCAGCGATCTTTACTCACAGATTAACTACAAAGGGGAACCGGTTCGTGTGACACCGCTTCGTTATGCGGATACCATCAAGTGGCTGACGAACCAGAAGGAAGGAATTCCAGCCTATATCAAGATTGATATGGCAACGCAGGATACGGAGCTGGTTCGTTTGTCGGAAGGCATGAAATACACGCCATATGACCATTTCCATAGAAACTTAAATCGTCATTTAAGATTTCGCTATCCGACCTATATTTTCGATGATATCAGTTTTGAGATTGACGAGGAGGGTACGCCTTACTGGATTTGCAGTGTTGCAGATTATAAGATTGGCCTGTTTGGCGGTAAGACTATCGGCAGAGTTGTGCTTTGTAATGCTGTGACAGGTGAGTGCACCGATTATGCGGTAAAAGATGTGCCAAGCTGGGTAGACCGTGTTTATTCTGCAGATCTTTTGGTACAGCTTTATGATTATTATGGATCTTTAAAACATGGATTTATCAACAGTGTGTTAGGACAGAAGGATTGTCTGACCACCACGAACGGTTATAATTACCTTGCAATGAATGATGATGTCTGGGTTTATACCGGAGTAACCTCCATCACAAGTGACCAGTCTAACGTCGGATTTGTCCTGATGAATGAGAGAACGATGGAGACAAAATATTATCAGGTGGAAGGCGCGATTGAAGATTCTGCGATGTCCTCTGCGGAAGGTAAGGTGCAAAACCTTGGCTATACGGCAACCTTCCCACTGTTATTGAACATTGCAAATGAGCCGACCTATTTCATTGCATTAAAGGATGACTCCGGTCTGGTAAAAATGTATGCAATGGTAAATGTGCAGAAATACCAGATTGTAGCAACTGGCGATTCTGTCAGCGAATGTGAAAAGAATTACATGGAATTGATGAAGCAAAATGGCGTCAATGCGGAAACGAAAGAGAGCGACAGTGTTAAGAAAGCAACCGGTACGATTGCAAAAATCACCGATGCTGTGGTAGAGGGAAATACGCATCAATACATTTTACTCGAAAATGATTCCAATATTTACGATGTATCAGTAGCAGATTATCTTGATATCGTGCGCTATAGTGTAGGAGACACCATCACATTTGAATATATGGAAGGTGATCAGGCCAATACCGTGCTTGGAATTGAAAAATAGAACTATAATTGTAGTTGAAGAAAGGAACCGAAAGGTTCCTTTCTGGCTATATAGGGATGCCGGAATAGAGCATTACTGTACGGATAAAGGTTTTAGCATTTCAAGCAGTAAATTATGAGGAGTTTTAGAAAATTTGAAGGTGAAATACTGTACAGATAAAGTTTTTTTGATTTCAAGCAGTAAATTATGAGGAGTTCTAGAGAATTTGAAGGTGAAATACTGTACAGATAAAGTTTTTTTGATTTCAAGCAGTAAATTATGAGGAGTTCTAGAGAATTTGAAAGTGAAATACTGTACGGATAAAGTTTTTTTGATTCTAAACAGTATTGTATGAGAGTGAGGAGAAAAGTAGACAACTTCTAAGTTGAACGGAGGATGAATCAATTATGAATGACCTACATGTACACACGAAATTTTCATGTGATTCCGACGCAGAGATGAAAGAATACATCGAGAGTGCTATCCATAAAGGTATGAACTCGATTGGTTTTACAGAACATGTTGATATGAACCAAAATGACTACGGTTATAATTACTACAATTCTTCGGATTTTTTCGAAGAGTTTCACAGGTTGAAGAGTTTATATCAAGAAAAAATTACCATACTTGCAGGTATCGAATTTGGGGAACCACATCTATATCCAGATGAGCTAGATAAACTTGTTAGTCTGCCGTATGATTATGTGATTGGAAGTATTCATTGGATTGGTAATATGTTCCCTTGTCAAAAAGTTAGAGAACAGTATTCTGCTAAGGAATTTTATTCACTATATTGGAAAGAGGTTCTAAAAACAGTAAAGCATGGTGGCTTTCAGGTATTAGGACATATGGATTTTCCAAAAAGATATTATGGAGAAATCTATTATGAAGAAGCTGTAATGAATGAAATATTTAAAAGATTATTGGAACAGGATATCGTGCCGGAGATAAATAGTTCCTCTATTCGAAAAGGACATCATCAGACGATGCCAGGAAAAGAACTTCTTCAAATTTATGAAGATTGTGGTGGCAACTATATTACGATTGGTTCCGACGCACATGAGGTAAAAGATTTGGCTGCTGATAATGAAGCTGCAAAAGAATTAAGCAAATCTTTAGGATTGCAGGAAGTGATTTTTATAAATAGAAAGCGGGTATTGGTAAATGAAATCTTATCTTGAAAAAAGACCTTGATAAAGTCAATTTGACCGTATAAATATAGAAAGGGGCAGTTATAATGAATCATGACCAGATGATGAAAATAAAAAATTTTAAGTATTTAAACCAGAATGCATTAAAAGGAAAAATCCTTTTTACAGGGTCATCTCTGATGGAGATGTTTCCTGTCTGTGAAATTGCAAAGAGTCAGGGAATTAATCAGGTGATATACAATCGTGGTGTTGGTGGACTGAACACGGACGAGTTCCTAGAGAACATTGATATACTGCTTTTAGACCTTGCACCATCGAAGATATTCATCAACATTGGCACAAATGATATTACAAAAGAGCGGTTTGGAGATCAATGGATGACTCATTTGATGGATAATTTTGGTAAAATTATTAAGATGACAAAAGATAGTCTCCCGGATGCCAAAATCTATATAATGGCATTCTATCCGGCAAATCTTCATCTGCCTTGGCAGACAGAAGAGTCCATTCAATGGATGAAACTTCGTACGCCGGAAAATCTGGCACAGTGTAATGAACAGCTGAAAGAAATTGCAGAAAAATATGGTTGCCATTATCTTGACTGTAATGCAGAGCTTGTAGATGCAAACGGGGAGCAGAAAGAAGAGTATGCCATTGATGGCGTGCATATGTATGCAAACGGGTATCTGAATGTTTTTAAGGTGATAAAACCTTATTTGCAGCAGGAAATGAATTTTAGAAAAATAGATGAATCAAATTACTGGGATTGTATGGAATTAGAAGTTGATAAAAGCCAGGAGCATTTTGTTGCAGATAATAAGCGCTCTTTAGTGGAGGCTGCCTTTGAAGAAGGCTTGTATACACTGGGAATTTATCAGGGTGAAACAATGGTAGGGTTTATTCTATATGATTATGATGAAACTTTTCCAGGATGGTCGCTGAGCCGTTTTATGATAGGAAAACAGTATCAAGGCAAAGGATACGGCAAAAAAGCAGTGTTAGAATTTCTTGATTATTTTAAGAAAAAACATAATGCGGATAAAATATACATCAGTGTGTCGTTGGATAATGCGATAGCGCGGAAAATGTATTCCGACATCGGATTTCAAGAAATCAAGGAGATTGCATATACATTTTCAGGTATGAACTTTCAAGAAATGCAAATGGTAAAAGAATTATAAGGAGGAGAACGTAGCAGTTATCATTACTACGAAAAATAAGTTATGGATATCAAGGAAAGATTTGAATATTGGTGTAAAAAGTTAAGAATCAGCCCTCAATGGGATATTAAATTAGAAATGCTCGAGGATTCAGAGTGGAATAAGACAGGAGATTTTAAAATTGACCCAACAGACCGAAAAGCGGTGCTGATGCTCAATGCCAAGAGCCCGAAGCAGGAAAATATGGAGGAGGTTATTGTCCATGAATTGATGCATATAAAAATGTATCCGTTAGACCAGGTTTGCGAGTCGTTGATTACCTCAAATTTTGAAGAAGGTACGCCGGCCTGGGACTTTGCGTACCGCGAATTTTTTGAAAATCTGGAAATCACGGTGGAAGAATTAGCAAAGTGTTTTCTGCTTGAGTTTGGGGAGAACAAAAACTTTTCTTTTGGAAGATGTAAATCAGGAAAGAGCTTTGATGAATTATATCAGGGTTTGCAGAAAATAGAGTAGAAAGGAAAAGTAAGAATGGAAGTTCAGTACATACGATGTGACAGCAGCAATGAAGATTTTATTGAAAACTGTAGACTGCTTGACCAGGATTTAGACCGAAGAGTCGGAAAAGAAATTCAAAGAGACAAATACAAGACATACAACCAGATAGATAAAATCAAAGAATGTATGCTGGTTCTAGTCGATGGAAAAATAGCAGGAGGAGGTGCCATTCGTGCCTACAACAAGGAACAGGTTGAATTAAAGCGTGTTTTTGTCCGAAATGCTTTTCAGGGAAGAGGATTAGGAACCGGACTTGTAAAAGCACTCATAAGCTGGGCAACGGAATTAGGGTATCAAAGCATGATTTTAGAGACAGGAGAGCGATTAAAAGAAGCCCAGCATGTCTATGAAAAATTAGGCTTTGAGCGAATCAAAAATTATGGACCGTATGTTGACATGAAAGAATCCCTATGTATGGAGAAAAAGCTTGGTTCCGATTAAGTTTGGCTGTCAAAAGCTGCTTCATCTACTAAGTTAGGAAGCAGCTTTTGATATCAAAACTTAAGATACCCCTTGACAACGTCCGATTTTCTTGTATAATCAAATTTGCAACTTGTTTGCAAATGCATTTAACTTGCAAAAGCAAATGATTTGCAAAAATCAACTGTTTGTGAAGTAGAATATTTGAAAAGAGATTATAGTAGGAGAATCAGATGTTAGATATTATTTTAGATACCTGTATCGACAGTGTAAAATTACTTCCGTTTCTATTTCTCACCTATCTGGTGATGGAAGCATTGGAACATAGCACTGGAAAGAAATTAAGTAAAAGGATTCAGAATGCGGGAAAAGTCGGGCCGCTTTGGGGAGGACTTTTAGGAGTCATTCCACAGTGTGGATTTTCGGTAGCGGCATCTAGCCTTTATGCGGGACGTGTCATTACGGTCGGAACATTGCTGGCTGTTTTCTTATCGACCTCAGATGAGATGCTTCCGATTTTTATTTCGGAATCGGTTCCGGCAGCAACTATTTTTAAAATTCTTGCGGTAAAAGTAATCATTGCAATTCTATCCGGCTTTTTGGTGGAATTTGTCTATGTAAAGCTGTTGAAAAAGAAGGAAGAAGAGATGGACATCCATGTCGTGTGTGAAGAGGAACATTGCAGTTGTGAGGACGGCGTCCTAAAGTCAGCATTCAAGCACACCATAAAGATTTTTGTCTATATCCTATTGATTTCATTTGCATTAAATCTTTTGATTGGCGCAATCGGAGAAGAACATCTTGCAACACTTTTTTCTTCCGTTCCGGTAGTAGGAGAATTGGTTGCAGCATTGATTGGACTGATTCCAAACTGTGCATCCTCGGTGGTTATCACAGAACTTTATTTAGGTGGAATCATTCAGGCCGGAGCGATGATGTCCGGATTATTGGTAAATGCCGGCGTCGGAATGTTGATTTTAATCCGGTTAAACCGTAACTGGAAGGAAAATGCAGCGATTGTGGCAACCTTATATGGACTTGGTGTTTTCTGGGGAATTGTGATAGAATGCATAGGAATCGTATTTTAGAGAAAATCAGCCTGGAATCGCTGGTAAGAAAGGCAGAGGGATAAAAATGGCAGGAAACAGCTATACGACAGCAAGCAGAACAAAAATTTTAGAATATTTGAAAAAAAATGGCGACCGCACGGTAAATGTAAATGACATTTCCAATTATTTAAAGGAAAACAAAAGCGAGGTTAACATAACAACTATTTACCGATACTTAGATAAACTTGCCAAAGAAGGAACGGTAATCAAATATGTAGCAGAAAAAGGAAATCAGGCGGTTTACCAGTATGTGGAGCAGGGGCATCACTGTGACGAACACCTTCATTTGAAATGTGTAAAATGCGGCTGTATCATCCATCTGGAATGTGATTTCATGAGAGAAATTGCAGAGCATATCAAAAAAGACCATGGATTTGAACTTCAGTGTAAGAACTCCATTATTTATGGCATGTGCAGTAAATGCCAGGAAAATGAATAGCAGCTTATGAGAAAGTATGACGATAAAGGTGTATAGGAAAAAGAGCAGCATAGCATAAAAAAGAAGAAAAAAGCATAGTATGTTCTAAAAGTAGTTAGGTTTTTCGCATGAAAAAAAGGAACGTACTTCAGATAGGAATTCTGTTCGAGATGATACTATTGGTTATCATTGTGGTGGTTAAGAACGGAATTCCTTTTTTGCATTCAGAGGCGGTAGCAGTAAACGGAGATGGCTTTATCAAATGGGTAGACTTTAATGTATCCTATGAGGCATTAGAACGGGCATATGAGCTTGATTTGGAGTCGCATGATACAAATACACCACTCAACTGGATAGAGCTTCTAGCGTACGCAGGAGCAAAAGGAGGAGGGGAGTTTACCAAAGACAGCATTGCTGCAATCGAGGAGGTGGCAGAGAAGATTAGAAAAGGGGAGAGTACGATGGAGGAACTTTCTGCCGGAATGAAATATTATCCTTATTATAAAGAGGCATATTCTGCTGTCTTGGACGGCTATGTTGGAACCTATGAGATTGAGGAAAAGCAGAAAGATGGGACGGTATCTTATGTGGAAAAATATGGATTGAAGGCATTTTCTCCGATTGCAAAAGGATTTGAGTATCAGGATTACGATGATTTCGGGGTCTCGCGGTCGTATGGATATAAAAGGGAGCATTTAGGGCATGACATGATGGGGCAGATAGGTACACCCATAATCGCGGTGGAGTCCGGTGTGGTGGAGGCGCTAGGCTGGAACCAGTATGGAGGCTGGCGGATTGGAATCCGAAGTTATGATACGAAACGTTATTATTACTATGCGCATTTAAGGCAGAACTATCCTTATGTAAAAGAGTTAAAAGAAGGCAGTAAGGTGACGGCGGGAGACGTCATTGGGTATATGGGACATACCGGTTACAGCACAACCGAAAATGTGAATAATATTGAGATTACACACCTTCATTTTGGAGTGCAGCTTATTTTTGATGAATCACAAAAAGATGGCAACGGCGAAATCTGGATTAATGTATATCCGCTGGCACAGTTTTTACATCAGAATCAGAGTGAGGTAGAAAAGGTAACAGACAGTAAGGAGTGGAAACGCGTTTACCAGATGCGGGAAGAAGCAAAAAGCACTGAGCACGAATAATCGTGCAACAGTGCTTTTGTTTTTTCAACACCACGTAGTGGAATGAAAAATTTATTTTCTGAAGTTTGCTCTTTTACGCAAGGTTGGGTCAAGGATTCTTTTACGAATACGAAGACTCTCTGGTGTAATCTCAAGAAGCTCGTCAACATCGATGTAATCGATTGCCTGCTCTAAGCTTAAGATTTTAGGTGGAACAAGAGTTAAAGCTTCGTCAGCGGAAGAAGAACGTGTGTTTGTAAGATGTTTTTTCTTACATACGTTAATCTCGATATCTTCGGCTCTTGAACTCTGTCCGATAATCATACCGGCATATACTTTTTCACCAGGTCCGATGAATAATGTACCACGATCCTGTGCTGCAAATAATCCGTATGCAACAGATTCGCCGGATTCGAATGCAATGAGGGAACCGGTAGAACGGTAGTTGATATCGCCACAGTAAGCATCATAGCCATCGAAGATCGTGTTGATGATACCGTTACCCTTGGTATCTGTCATGAATTCTCCACGGTAACCGATAAGTCCACGGGAAGGAATTCGAAACTCGATACGGGTATATCCGCCTGAGATAGATCCCATGTTGCGGAGTTCGCCTTTACGCTGCTGTAATTTTGAGATAACAGCCCCGGTAAATTCATCTGGAACATCGACATAAGCGATTTCCATTGGCTCTAATGTCTTGCCGTTTTCATCTTTTTTGTATAAGACTTCTGCTTTACTTACTGCAAATTCGAAACCTTCACGACGCATGTTTTCAATCAATACGGATAAGTGAAGCTCACCACGGCCGGAAACTTTTAAGCTGTCAGGGCTGTCTGTTTCTTCGACACGCAAGGAAACGTCGGTATTTAATTCTTTAAACAAACGGTCACGGATGTGACGGGATGTGACATATTTTCCTTCTAATCCGGCAAGAGGACTGTCGTTTACGATAAAGTTCATAGAGATAGTAGGCTCTGAAATCTTCTGGAATGGGATTGCAACCGGATTCTCAGGAGCACAGATAGTATCTCCGATGTGGATGTCTGCAATACCGGAAATCGCAACGATGGAACCGATTTTTGCTTCTGTGACATCTACTTTATTTAAACCGTCGAACTCGTATAATTTGCTGATACGGACGCGTTCTTTTTTGTCAGGGTCATGATGGTTTACCACAACAGCTTCCTGGTTTACTTTTAACACACCGTTATCGACTTTACCGATACCGATACGTCCTACATATTCGTTGTAATCGATGGTGGAGATTAAGACCTGGGTATTGGCATCCGGATCTCCTTCTGGAGCTGGAATGTAGTTTACGATGGTTTCAAATAACGGAACCATGTCTTTTCTTTCATCGTCAAGGTCTAACATTGCATATCCATCTCTTGCAGATGCAAAGACGAATGGACAGTCAAGCTGCTCGTCGGAAGCATCTAAGTCCATGAAAAGCTCTAAGACTTCGTCGATTACTTCGTTTGGTCTTGCTTCAGGACGGTCAATTTTGTTGATACATACAATAACCGGAAGGTTTAAGGCAAGAGCTTTCATCAAAACGAATTTGGTCTGAGGCATCGCACCTTCGTAAGCGTCTACGACAAGAACAACACCGTTTACCATTTTCAGAACACGTTCTACCTCGCCACCGAAGTCTGCATGGCCTGGTGTATCGATAATGTTGATTTTAATATCTTTGTACTGAACTGCTGTATTTTTGGAAAGAATGGTGATACCACGTTCTCTTTCGATATCGTTTGAATCCATGACACGTTCCTGTACTTCCTGATTGGCACGGAACACACCACTCTGTTTTAAAAGCTGGTCGACCAAAGTTGTTTTACCGTGGTCAACGTGTGCAATAATTGCTATATTACGGACATCTTCACGTTTCATTTTCATAAAAATTATCTCTCTTTCTTTTCCTGTGGTAAGTTTTGCTATATCGCTTTTTGCTTTTGCAAAAGGTTTCCACAAATCATTTCCTACATGTAACCGAACTTTTTTATTTTATCACATATAAATAAGAACGCAAGCGTTTCTTCCATTTTAGGGAGTTTTCACGGATTTTGCCACGACGAAAAAGGTCGAATTGTACAATATTTATTATGATTTCTTATCGACACGTTATTCGAATATTTTGCAGAGGAAAAATGGTAAAAAATAGTATATCGTCGTGTTACCCGTACCAGAAAAATAAAAAAGCAGAAATTGCAGTACGAAAAAAAGAAAACATAAGACTGCGCGGGTTACAAAAGGAAGGGAGAAGAATTCATGGCAGATAAAATTTTTGAAAACAACCAGGTATCAATTGTAGGAGAAATCGTTTCGGATTTCCGGTTTAGCCACGAGGTTTATGGGGAAGGGTTTTATGTGGTGGATGTCTCGGTAAACAGATTAAGCAACATTATGGATTACATACCGGTTATGATATCGGAACGTCTGATTGACGTCGAGGGAGATTACATGGGGCAGTATTTAGCTGTTTCCGGTCAGTTCCGCTCGTTCAACCGGCATGAGGAAAAAAAGAACCGTCTGGTGCTGTCGGTTTTTGCAAGAGAAGTCGAATTTGTGGACGGACCGGAAGAAAATGTAAAGAGCAACCAGATTTTTCTGGATGGATTTATCTGTAAAGAGCCAATCTATCGTAAGACACCGTTAGGACGTGAGATTGCAGACCTGCTGATTGCAGTAAATCGTTCCTATGGAAAATCAGACTACATTCCATGCATCTGCTGGGGCAGAAACGCCAGATTCGCATCTAATTTTGATGTGGGTGGTCATGTGCAGGTATGGGGACGAATCCAAAGCCGTGAGTATGTGAAAAAATTATCAGAGGAAGAGACGGAAAAACGAGTTGCCTATGAGGTTTCTGTCAGCAAGGTAGAGTTTTTAGAGGAGTAGTTGCATTTTTAAAAAGACTGTGCTATATTTACACCATACATGAAAACAGAATTAAGTTGGATAGAGGTTGCGTGATTTAAGAGTACCGATTTGGATGTGCCAGACACAGACGAAGATGAGGAAAAGGAAAGAACGCCGAAAGCAGACGGGAACTGGTAACCGGAGGCTTGGGCATAAGGTTAAGAGCTTTATGACTGTCATCGATGAATCTGTTCATTTTGGAATGAATGGAACAGGATGGGGCGCTATCGAATTCTTTGGGATGATGAAATTCGTCCGTAAGATATTAGAAAAAGGAAGCTGGCTCATCGAGTCAGCTTTTATTTATGAAGTACTTCAAAAGGAATCCGGTTTAGTTCGCAAAGAAAAAGGAGAGAAAAAATGGCAATTTTTAAAGGAGCCGGTGTTGCAATCGTAACGCCAATGAAGAACAATGAGGATGTAAATTATGAGAAGTTAGAGGAACTGATTGAGTATCAGATTTCAGAGGGAACCGATTGCATCGTAATTGCAGGTACCACAGGAGAGGGTTCTACTCTTACCATGGAAGAGCACAGAGACGTCATCAAAGCGGCAGTTGAGTTCACCAGACACCGTATTCCAGTTGTGGCAGGAACCGGATCAAACTGTACCAGAACAGCAATCCAGTTATCCAAAGAAGCACAAGAGGCAGGAGTAGACGGACTTTTAGTTGTAACTCCATATTATAATAAAGCAACACAGGGAGGACTTGTCTCTCATTACACACAGATTGCAAACGAGACAAAGCTTCCAATTATTATGTATAATGTTCCGGGAAGAACCGGATGTAATATGCTGCCGGAGACAGCAGCGCAGTTATACCGCAACGTAGAAAATATTGTCGGATTAAAAGAAGCAACCGGCAATCTGGCACAGGCATCTAAGACCATGTACTTAACCGATGGAAAACTTGACTTATACTCCGGTGAGGACGGACTTGTGGTTCCACTTATGTCTATCGGTGCCGTTGGTGTTATTTCCGTCTGGTCGAATGTTGCGCCGAAAAAGGTACATGATATGTGTGCAAGCTATTTCGCAGGAGATGTGAAAAAAGCAATGGAATTACAGCGTGAGGCATTGCCACTGGTAGATGCTTTGTTTAGTGAAGTAAATCCTATCCCAGTAAAGAAAGCGTTGAATCTGATGGGATTAGAGGCAGGACCGGTACGTTCTCCACTTACTGAGATGACACCGGAAAATGCTGCTAAGATGGCAACAATCATGAGAGAGTATGGCATTCAGTTAAAATAGTTTCGCAGAAGAAAAGAGGAAATAAAAATGACAAAAGTAATTATGAGCGGTTGTAACGGAAAAATGGGACAGGTCATTACCGGAATCTGCAAAGAGGATGCAGACATTGAAATCGTAGCCGGAATTGATCCATACGATGGCATCAAGAATGATTACCCGGTATTTTCAAACATCTCACTTTGTGATGTAGATGCAGATGTTATCATCGATTTTTCCAATGCAAAAGCAGTGGATGATGTGTTGGTATACAGTGTAGAAAAACAGGTTCCGGTTGTCCTTTGTACCACAGGACTTTCCGAGGAACAGTTAAAGAAAGTGGAAGATGCGAGCAAGAAGGTTGCAATCTTAAAATCTGCAAACATGTCACTCGGTATCAATACCTTGATGGAACTTTTGAAAACGGCAGCAACTATTTTTGCACCGGCAGGATTTGATATGGAAATCGTAGAAAAACACCACAATCAGAAACTCGATGCACCAAGCGGTACCGCGCTTGCATTAGCAGATGCCATGAACGATGCGCTAGACCAGAAATATGAATACAAGTACGATCGTAGTCAGGAACGCAAGAAGAGAGACAAGTACGAAATCGGAATCTCTGCAGTCCGTGGTGGCAATATTGTCGGAGAGCATGAAGTCATTTTTGCGGGAATGGATGAAGTAATTGAATTCAAACACACAGCATATTCAAAGGGTGTTTTTGCAAAAGGTGCGGTTGAAGCTGCAAAATTCTTGAAAGGAAAGGCAGCCGGACATTACGAAATGAGTGATGTCATAAAGGCAACCATGTAAGAAAATGTTAGTAGGAAATCATTTGTCAGCGTCGAAAGGTTATGAGGCAATGGGAAAAATGGCATTGAAATTAAATGCCAACACCTTTGCATTTTTTACCAGAAATCCAAGAGGTGGAAAGGCAAAAGAAATCAACCAGGCGGACGTTGACCGTTATCTTGCTCTTGCAAAAGAGCATCAGTTTGGAAAGCTTGTGGCACATGCACCGTACACGATGAACCTTTGTGCCGCAAAGGAAGACATTCGTGCATTTTCCAAAGAGATGATTGCGGATGACCTGAAACGAATGGAATATACGCCGGGAAATTATTATAATTTTCATCCGGGTTCCCATGTCGGACAGGGCGCTGAGGCTGGTATCGAGCTGATTGCAGATGCATTAAATGATGTTTTAACAAAAGACCAGAATACGATTGTTCTCTTAGAGACCATGGCTGGAAAAGGAACCGAGGTTGGACGTAACTTCGAGGAGCTTCGGGAAATTTTAGACCGCGTCAAGTTAAAAGAAAAGATGGGAGTCTGCTTTGATACCTGTCATGTCTGGGACGGCGGATATGATATCGTAAATCATTTCGATGAGGTGCTGTCAGAGTTTGACCGTGTGATTGGGCTAGACCGCCTGTACGCAGTTCATTTTAACGATAGCATGAATGAATGTGGAGCACACAAGGACCGTCATGAGAAGATTGGAGATGGAAAGATTGGGCTAGAGGCGATGAAGCGTATCGCAACGCACCCTGCACTTTCCGGGAGACCGTTTATTTTAGAGACACCAAACGATGATGCAGGCTATGCAAGAGAGATTGCATGGATTCGCGAATGGACAGAATAAAAGAAGAGGATTGACAGATGATACTACCGCCTGGGCTTTCGGCTCAGGCGGTAGTTTTCTTTATGTAATAGGAAATTTCGTTCCTATTACATAAAAAAATGCTCCGCAGGGATCGCACTGCGGCGGAGTTGAACAATGTCGCAAATGCGACCCGCCGCAGGCGGAGAATCCTGCAAGCAGGATTCTTTTTTATTGCAGGCCCAGATGCCTTGCATGCAGGGCTTATTTTATAAATAGACAATAATGCATAGCTATTGTCCAAATTCATGTGTGTTATGTAAACTAATAGATGCACATTGGACAAATAGAGGTAGAAAATACGAAACCTATATAATTATTGGCTCAAATCCGCGAAATTTTGGCTAATATAAAATGAATTTATGACTATTATCCAAACAGGCATTTTTATGTAAACTAAATCCTGTAAAATGCCTTGAAATTAGACAAGAAATGAAGAAATGTGCCTTTATTATCCATTTGGAATCTGGTATCTGCTGATTAATCCACTTTTGACATATATAGTATTGAAAACTACATAACAAAGTAAATAATACAATAAAACATTGACATCAATACTGAAAAGTTCTATACTTAACCATAAATAGTTTGATTATCAAACTATTTGACGGCATGAGAGACCTATGAAGTGTGTTTCGCATGTGAAAAAGGATTAATTTGGAGGTTTTATTAAGATGAATACGGAAAAGAACGGATTTCAGGAGCTTCGAATCAGGGAAAAGGTTGCGAAACTTCCAATCGTGCAGGGAGGAATGGGGGTCGGTGTAAGCCGAAGCCACCTGGCAGGTGCAGTAGCAAAAGAGGGAGGTATTGGCATCATTTCAACAGCTCAAATCGGTTATGATGAGGAAGGATTTGAGTACGACCAGGCGGGATGTAACCTTCTTGCAATTCGAAAACATATCAAGAGGGCAAAGGAGATTGCCTGTGGAAATGGGCTTGTGGGCGTCAACATCATGGTTGCACTTAAGCATTATAAAGAGCACGTAAAAGAAGCGGTTTTGGCAGGAGCAGACGTCATTATCAGTGGTGCGGGGCTTCCAATGAGTCTGCCGGAGTTAATTGGAAAAGAGTGCAAAACCAAGATTGCACCGATTGTTTCTTCCAGGCGGGCAGCGCAGTTAATCTTAAAAATGTGGTCACATAAATATGACCGGACAGCAGATTTCCTTGTGGTAGAAGGACCAAAAGCGGGTGGTCATCTTGGATTTTCCAAAGAACAGTTAGCAGAGACGACGGATGCTGTCTTTGACGAAGAGATTCAACGTATCATCGAGTGTAAAAAAGAGTATGAAGAAAAATACGAAAAAGAGATACCGGTCATTGTAGCAGGCGGTATTTTTGATGCAAAGGATGTCCGCCATGCATTTTCACTTGGTGCAGATGGGGTGCAGGTTGCGAGCCGTTTTGTTGCGACGGAAGAATGTGATGCGTCGGATGCCTACAAACAGGCATATATCCAGGCGGATGAGGAGGATATCCAGATTATCCAAAGCCCGGTCGGCATGCCGGGGCGGGCGGTTCGAAACAAGTTTATCGAGCATTTGGAAAAGGCAAGAATCCCAATCTCAAAATGTTACAACTGCCTGGAAAAATGCAATCCGTCTAAGGTTCCATACTGTATTACAAAAGCTCTGATTGACGCAGTCAAGGGGGATGTAGAGAACGGACTTGTGTTCTGTGGTGCAAATGTTGGAAGAATTCATGAAATGACGACGGTTCACAAGCTGATGCAGGAACTTTTGGCATAGGGAACGAAGTAGATAAACAGAAGGAAAAAGTTCAACCCGGTTTTGACGAGAATCCAGCGCTTTGGATTCCCATTCATAACCGGGTCGAACTTTTTTTAGTGGAACTTTTCTATTAAAGTTCGCATTTATTAAAATTTGAATTGCAACTCATTAAAAAATTATAACAACTGAATTCCGTTTTCTTCACATTTTTTTGCAATCTCTTCTGGCCAGATAGAAGACTGAACTTCACCAATGTGAGCTTTTCTTAAGAAGAACATACAGATACGGGACTGTCCGATACCACCGCCGATGGTATATGGAAGTTCTTCGTTTAAGATTGCTTTCTGGAAAGGAAGTTCTGCACGTTCCGGGCAGCCTGCTTTTTTCAACTGGCTAAGAAGCGCTTTCTTGTCAACACGGATACCCATTGAGGATAATTCCAGTGCAATATCAAGAACCGGATAGTAAACTAAAATATCAGCGTTCAATTCCCAGTCATCGTAGTCAGGAGCACGGCCGTCATGTTTTTCTCCGGATTCCATGGTATCACCAATCTTCATGATGCAGACAGCACCCTTGGTCTTTGTAATATAGAATTCACGCTCCTTTGGTGTGTAATCCGGGAACATATCTTCCAATTCCTGTGTGGTGATGAAGAAAATATCATGTGGAAGAATTTCCTCTATGTAGTCATACTGGATTGCCATGTATTTTTCTGTCTTACGAAGACATTTGTAAACAGTGCGTACAGTTTCTTTTAAAGTCTCAATATTGCGTTCTTCCTTCTTGATGACTTTTTCCCAATCCCACTGATCCACAAAGATAGAGTGGATGTTATCCGTATCTTCGTCACGACGGATGGCGTTCATATCGGTGTAGATACCTTCACCATAAGAAAAATCATATTTTTTCAAGGCGTAACGTTTCCATTTTGCAAGGGAATGTACGATTTCAGCCTGTTTTTCATTCTGTTCTTTGATGCCAAAAGACACAGGTCTTTCCACACCGTTTAAGTTATCATTCAATCCGGATTCCGGGTCTACGAAAAGCGGTGCGGAAACACGGGTTAAATTCAAGCGTAAGGCAAGCAGATTTTGAAAGAAATCTTTTACCGTTTTGATTGCAATCTGTGTATCATGTAAATTTAATTCTGACTTATAGCCAGATGGGATAATTAAGTTGTCCATTGAAAGGCTCTCCTTTTATTTCCTGGTTTGGATAAAAATGGTGCTTAAGCACCGACCTTAATCATTATAGCACAAGGCAACTCAATTTCAAGAAAAGAAGAAGTATTTTGAAAAAAATACATGTATACCGGATACAAGGAAAAACGTAGTTGACAACCACAAAAATTTGCGTATAATGAAACTCAAGTTAGAAAATAAAATAAAGTCTTCAGGGCAGGGTGCAATTCCCTACCGGTGGTAAAGCCCACGAGCCGCAAGGCATGATTCGGTGAAACTCCGAAGCCGACAGTAAAGTCTGGATGAAAGAAGAATGAATGAAAATTGTAGTTGTATTTGGGAAAGAATACATGTGATTTTGGATTTATGCTCTGGAATGGGATTCATTTCAGAGCTTTTTTATGTAATTGGAAATTTCGTTTCGATTATATAAAAAAGGCTCCGCGAGGATAGCATTGCGGCGGAGTTGAACAATGACTTTTGGAAAAACAAGATTACAAGATATTCTTTAAACTTAAGCAATATCAAATCAACTACAAAGATAGTCAAAACCCCTGAACATACCGCTCAGGGGTTTTTCACTTTTTACTAACAATTCGCTATCAAAAATATTCCATAATGTAGTAATTGACAACTGACGCAAAGGCAGGAACAGTATGTGCCTATGGGAGAAGATTAGAAAATCTTAGATTTCCTTATCTTCGCACATTAAAACATACTATTCCTGCCGTTACGTCAGTTGTCAAATAGTAAGCTATGAAATATTTTTTGATACCGGAATCTATACAGGAAAAAGGAGAAACACATGGAACCAAAACAGCAAACAGAAGATGAAACATACATGAGGCTCGCAACCAAGCTTGCAAAAAAAGGCGTTGGCTGGGTTAATCCGAATCCAATGGTCGGTGCGGTCATCGTCAAAGATGGCAGAATCATCGGGCAAGGTTATCACCAAAAATGTGGGGAATTACATGCGGAGCGAAATGCTTTTGCAGATTGTAAAGAGGATGCATGCGGGGCGACACTTTATGTGACGCTTGAGCCTTGCTGTCATACCGGCCGGACAGCGCCTTGTACACAGGCAATCCTAGAACATAAGATTGCGCGTGTGGTGATTGGTTCGAATGACCCGAATCCGCTTGTTGCGGGTGGCGGAATCCGGATTTTAAAAGAACATGGAATTGAAGTGAAAACCGGTGTCTTAAAAGAAGAATGCGATGCGATAAATCCCGTCTTTTTTCACTATATCAAGAATAAGACACCCTATGTGACGATGAAGTATGCCATGACAATGGATGGAAAAATAGCTACAAAAACCGGAGCGTCGAAGTGGATTACCGGAGAGGCTGCAAGAAAAAGAGTGCACGAGGAGCGCCATAAAAATATGGCAATCATGGTGGGAATCGGAACGGTTCGCCTGGATAATCCAAGCCTTACGACGAGGCTTGAAAATTACAATGCCAAGAATCCCATCCGCATTATCTGCGATACCAATCTTGCCACACCGCTTGCGGCAACGGTGGTTACGACCGCAAAGGAGCAGCGCACGATTCTGGCAACCTGCTGCAAGGGGCAGGAAAAGTGGAAACCATACGAGGATGCCAGCTGTGAGATTCTTCTGGTAAAAGAAGAAAATGGAAGGATTAACCTTAAGGATTTGATGATACAGCTTGGGAAAATGGGAATTGACAGCATTTTGCTAGAAGGCGGAGGAACCTTAAACGAGGCAGCACTCCGAGCCGGAATTGTAAAAAAAGTGCAGACCTACATTGCACCGAAAATTTTTGGCGGAGATACAGCGAAAAGCCCGGTTGCGGGAATTGGTGTAAATGTTCCAAATGATGCATTTTTCCTGAAAAATACAACAATTGAGAAAATTGGAGATGATTTTTTATTGGAAAGTGAGGTGGTGACATGTTCACCGGAATTGTAGAGGAAATCGGAACCGTTGAGGCAGTCAGAAAAGGTGCCAGCTCTGCCGCAATGCGAATCGGCGCAAAAGAGATTCTATCGGATATCAAGGTAGGAGACAGTATTGCAGTCAATGGAATCTGTCTGACCGTAACTTCTTTTGACGGGAAGGGATTCTGGGTAGATGTTATGCCAGAGACGTTAAGCCGTTCTTCCATTGGAAAAGCGGCAAGAGGAAGTGCCGTGAATCTTGAGAGAGCGATGCTTTGTGGTGGCAGATTCGGCGGTCACATCGTCTCCGGCCACATCGATGGAACGGGAACGATTTTAGAGGTACAGGCAGATGACAATGCGGTCTGGTATACCATCGCCGCGGAGAAAGGGGTTATGCGCTATATCGTGGAAAAAGGATCGGTTGCAATCGATGGAATCAGTCTTACCGTCGCAAAAGTGCAGGAGGAGCGTTTTTCCGTGTCGGTGATTCCGCACACCAGGGAAAAAACTATACTTTCCAGAAAAAAAGCAGGCGACATTGTCAATTTAGAGAATGATGTCATTGGAAAATATGTGGAAAAACTTTTACAGACGCCAGATACGGAAAAGAAACCGTCCAATATTTCGAAAGAGTTTTTACTAAAAAATGGATTTTAGGAGGAGAAAAGATGTACGAATTTCAGACAGTAGAAGAAGCGTTAGAAGATTTACGAAATGGAAAAATCATTTTGGTAACGGATGATGAAGACCGGGAAAATGAGGGTGATTTTATCTGTGCAGCAGAGTTTGCAACAACAGAAAATGTCAACTTTATGGCAACCTATGGAAAGGGGTTAATCTGTATGCCTATGAGCGAAGCAATTGCCAAAAAGCTGATGTTTCCACAGATGGTGACGGACAATACGGACAATCACGAGACCGCATTTACGGTGTCTGTCGACCACGTTGCGACCACAACAGGAATTTCCGCAAAAGAGAGAGGACTTACCGCAAGAATGTGTGTCAGTGACGATGCAAAACCGCAGGATTTCCGAAGACCGGGACACATGTTCCCGCTTCAGGCGAAGAAAAACGGGGTGCTTGAGCGAAACGGTCATACGGAGGCAACCGTGGATTTGATGCGTCTGGCGGGTTTAAAAGAATGTGGTCTTTGCTGTGAAATCATGCGCGAGGATGGCACGATGATGCGCACCAAAGAATTGATGGAGCTTGCAAAAGAACATAAACTCTCATTCATCACCATTAAGGCAATCCAGGAATATCGAAAAAAACATGAAAAACTCGTCGAGCGCGTTACGGTAGCAAAGATGCCGACCAAATACGGAGAATTCATGGCATATGGTTATCGGAATCTTTTAAATGGAGAACATCATGTAGCACTGGTAAAAGGGGAGATTCGCGATGGCGAAAACCTGTTATGCCGTGTTCATTCGGAGTGCCTGACCGGTGACGCCTTTGGCTCCCTTCGCTGTGACTGTGGGCAGCAGTTTGCAGCTGCCATGACCCAGATTGAAAAAGAAGGCAGAGGAATCCTTCTTTACATGCGCCAGGAAGGGCGTGGCATCGGACTTTTAAATAAGCTTCGCGCCTATGAACTTCAGGATGGCGGAATGGATACGCTAGACGCCAACTTAGCACTCGGTTTTCCGGGAGACATGAGAGAATACTATATCGGCGCTCAAATTTTAAAAGACCTTGGCGTTAAGACCATGCGCCTTTTGACAAACAATCCAGACAAAGTATATCAGCTTTCCGATTTTGGAATGGAGATTACAAAGCGTGTGCCAATTCAGATGGAAGCAACGCCGTTTGATCGTTTTTATTTAAAGACAAAGCAGCAGCGCATGGGGCACATTCTGGATGTGACCGGTATGTAATAAGAAAGGTTACAAAAAGAAATGTTGTACCATAAAAAAATTATGTAAACCAATTAAAAAGATGATAAGAAAGAAGAGGAAAAGAACATGCAGATTTTAGAAGGAAAAGTAGTAGCAGAAAACGTAAAAATTGGAATCGTGGTAGCAAGATTCAACGAGTTCATCACAGGAAAATTATTAGCAGGTGCAGTAGACGGATTAAAACGTCACAATGTAGAAGAAGACAACATCGACGTGGCGTGGGTGCCGGGAGCCTTTGAAATTCCGCTGATTGCGTCAAAGATGGCAAAAAGCAAAAAGTACGATGCGGTGATCTGTTTAGGAGCAGTCATCCGTGGTGCCACCAGTCATTATGACTACGTTTGTAGTGAGGTTTCAAAAGGAATTGCAACCGTATCTTTAAACAGTGATATTCCAGTGATGTTCGGTGTCCTCACCACCGACAACATCGAGCAGGCAATCGAGCGTGCCGGTTCTAAAGCAGGAAACAAAGGATTCGAGTGTGCAACCGGAGCGATTGAGATGATTAACCTGATTCATGAATTGGAAGCATAAAGGAAAGTAGAAAAATGATGTTGCCGTTTGGGGTGACATCATTTTTTGATAGGAATATGTAAGAAAATCTATTGTCAAAAAATATTTTGCTTTGCCAGGGTAATGTGATAAACTATTAATAATTGTAAAAAAGGAGGATATAGGAAGAAAGGGTAAGAAATGGAGTTAGATGAGATTGCGGATCAGATGCGCCTGTTGTCACAAGTGATGGAAGAATCAGACTACGATATGAGACAAATGCGCAGGCAGACCGGATTGTTAAGAGAAAGAGCGGGAGTAAATCAAAGGATGCAGGAATTGATTAACAGAAGAGATTCTATTTTATCATCTTTCCAACGGGAAAAGGAATCCTGGCATGATGAAATCAAAGTGCATCTTGGTAAAGAAAAAGGCAGACAAGAGGAAAAGGAAGAGCAGAAAAAGCAAGAGGAGACTGAAAATGGCACAGATACAAGTGAATATGGAGGCAGTGGAGCAGAACGCAGAACAGAGCTTTACAATAGCGAGAGATCTTGAACCGAGATACTTATCACATTCTGATACGGAAAGCACGATTCAAGGCGCAGGATATTCAAAAACAGCGTTTGATGTATCGCAAAATCTGATTGATTTACTAGGAGATGCAGTGGAGGCGGAGGATAGAACAATTAAAAATCTGGGGTTACGCTTCAAGGAGCTGGATGAAATGCAGGCTGAACTGTTGGAGGAGAACATGGACAGCAGACCAACATTACGTCCTCTCAACAATTAAAAGGAGCGTGACATGAATTATAATTCAGTAATAAAACCGGATGCAATGATAAGCCAGTGTAATGAAATGCTGCTGATGTTTGAACAGGATAATGACAGTATCCAAACAGTCTGGAATGCATTTCATCAGTTTATCGAGGATTCCGAAATAGAAAGCGAAGCATTCCATGCACTAAAACAGCGTGTGAGCGATTACCTTACCGTTTTACAATCCATGAAAATTGCAAATGAGATGGATATGGAGGACTGCAGGAACTTTTCAAGGCTGATGGAAGCCGTAGGCGGAAATATCATAGGAAGTGATGTTCTGGATGGAAAAGAGGCTGCAAAGCAGGATATGCTAGACCATGATGCATTAGCAGATAAGAATGCGTCAAAGGCGAAGCATACCAGCAAACCTTTAAAATGGTATTACGAATGCCAGAAGAAATATTATGAAATGCTTGCCGAAAATGATGAGGACATTTACAATGAATGGAGACGTATGGAAGAAACTTATGATGAAATAGATGCGGCGTCAGCCAATTATTTCATCAGAGGAAATCAGGTTCGGACAATGGCGGCATCGGCGTTGCAGGAACTGAAACAATTGTCCATTGATAACAGCAGCACACCGATGAGCAGTGTATACAGAAATACCTTACAAGGTATCTGCACCACATATGAAGATACTTTTGACAAGGGAAACATATCCGAAAAGGAAAAATACCAGATTAAGAGCTGGATTGAGACAGATTATAAATTGTCGGACGAAGAGCTTGAAGTTGCAAAAGAATACATAGACAAGTATTTTAAAGAAAATAAACAGGCAAATCAACTATTGAACAGTAAAAAGGCGACAGCAGCGGCAGCTATAAGAAATCAGATGTCTGTGGAAGAATTCAAGGAATACCAGATGATGGCAGCCTTGTATAATAAGACAAGCAAGTGGAATGGCTTCTGGCTTGGTGTAATAGATGCAATTCCGTTTCTGACAGAGGTGATAGATTGGAGTGACAGCATGGTCTGTGAAATGGAAGAAAAACAGATCGTGAAAAATGCAACATTAAGCAGTATCATGGAAAATGTAAGGTGTCAAAATCCGTTTGCATATGGAGGTGAGTATGCGGCATCGTTAGCCGCACAGACAGCAGCAATAAAGGGATTGCTTGAATCTGGAGAAGGGGCTGAGATAGCTAAGTCAGCTGAGGGGCTAGAAAGAGCCGAAACAGCTGAAACGGTAAAAGGATTGGCTGTAGAGAGTGGTAGAATATCTAATTTAGATGATGGTTTAAACTTTTCTAGCAGTGCTTTAGGGCACATGGGAGAAGGTGAAAGACAAGTTCCGATGCAAACACTGCAAGATGCAATTAGATATGGGGAAGCCATGCCAGATCCAAGAGGTTCTAATGCAACGATGTACTATACCACTATGTATAAAAACGGGAAAATGTATAATTTGGAAGTGTTGTATGATGAAATTTCTAATACAGTGTATCATTTTGAGTATGCAAGGAAACCAATGGGAAATTTGCCGGCAATACCCAAGTAAGGAAGAAGGAGTGATGAAGAAGCATGACAGAAAAAGAGCAGTTATATTATCTGATTAATGGAGTTTTAGATGGCTCATATCAGGTTAAGGCATTTTGTTCAGAATTTACAAGAGTATATGATTTAGAGGTTGACTATGAGCAGTTGTCTGAATTAGAAAATAAGGAGTTCGGAGATTTGTGTGAAATGGCAGGTAGATTTTCTGATGACGAAGAAGAGTTAAAAATTCCAAATATGTTTTTCTCAGAGGAAAGTATTTTGAATAAAGTAAAACATGTAAAGCAACTATTAGAGTAAGGGTATAGTAAAAGTCAGCAAGAGATTTGATAGTGTTTATGAATGGTGGAATTTTTTGGCAGATATATCTTCAAAGGCAAAAAGTGAAGAGATATCATTAAGAAAATTGTAATTGCAAAACAAGTTGACACAGACAAAATACCGTGATATGTTCATAACACAGTACATTGTGTAACAGAAAAGGAATCATTTGAGATGAAAAAAGAAGAAATGACGGTGCTGGATTTTTTGCTTGAAGCACTAGGAATTTTAGGCTTATTATTTTATATTGGGTTTCAGATTTATTATGGAATTTTGTATAGTGTTCCAATTGTCACGATTATCGTGAATGTTTTGATAATGGCGCTTGTTTATGCATTGCTCACCGGACTTTGCTTTTTCCCGGAAAAAGTAAACGGAATCAAAAAGGAGATGTGCAAAGGACAGGTCAGACATTATACGATTGAAATGCTTCGTACCATCAAGTTAATTTTTACCTTGTGTCTGGTGTTCACCAGTGTATGTGATGTCCTCGGAACAGAGATTCAAAAAGGTTACAGCATCATTGTTGTGATTGCGATTCTTGTGGTGGCGATCTACTATGAGGCAAAAGTCATTCGTATTTTGAAAGAGCAGAATAAAAAGTAAAAAGCGATTCGAAAGGAAAAAGTGTGTCAAAACAAAAGTTTGGCACACTTTTTTTTGATGTCATGAATCTGCTGTTTTGGATATGAAAATGATATTTTGAATCTATATTATGAGATAAGATGAGGACATCAAAATGGAAACTGTATCAGATAGGAGGAAACATGAAAGGGATACATTTTATAGATGAGCATGGAACTTTCACCATGGAACAGGCGGAAAATGAGAGCTATCTTTATTTTCCAATTGCCGGAGAAAATGGAATGAAAAGTTCCGTTACTCCTAATTTTGGGGGAGACAGCAAATTAGACCAGAATACATTTTTGTTGGAACCAGTTAGTTCGGAGAATCTTCATAACAATCGCTCTGGAAGAAATTTCTGGTGTGAGATAAAAGGAGAGGGCGTTTGGTCGGCAGTAGGACAGTCGGCTGAGGCAGAAGCAGGAAAATTCACCGAAAACCAGGATGAGAGTGTATTGACAGCCGGATTTATGTGGCAGACTGTGGAAAGAACTTCTAAGAAGTATCAGTTGAAAGCTACTGTCACAGCATTTGTACCGAGGTCTGTCAATGCAGAGGTTATGCAGGTTACCATCCAAAATATAGGAGAGAACAGCAAGGAAATCACTTCGGTGGCAGCAATTCCAATCTATGGAAGAAGTGCGGATAACCTTCGGGACCATCGGCATGTTACTTCTTTATTACATAGAATCCGCACCACAGAAAATGGAATTTATGTAAAACCAACCTTGTCCTTTGACGAGCGCGGTCATCAGAAAAATCATTTGACCTATTATGTTTGTGGATTGACAGGAGAAGGAGAAAAACCACAGTCTTTCTATCCAGATGTTGATATTTTCTTAGGAGAAGGTGGTACTTTTACGCATCCAAGGGCTGTGTTAGAACATAGGGATGGTGAGCCTGCCGGAAAAACCTTTGAAGGAACAGAAGCAGTAGGTGGAATCCGTTTTGCACCGGTCACTTTAGCAAAAGGTGAAAGCAAGACATTTACGATCTTCTTAGGAGTCACCGACGATGAAAAAGAAATTGCTGCATTATCAGAAAGACTAGTAACCAAAGAAGCGGTTGAAAAAGAGTTTGCGGTTATAAAAGAAGACTGGAGAAAACAGGTGAATGTTGCATATCATACCGGGAACAGGGAATTCGACCAGCTTTTAAAATGGGTAAGTTTTCAGCCAATTTTACGTCGTATCTACGGATGTTCTTTTTTACCACATCACGATTATGGAAAAGGTGGAAGAGGCTGGAGAGATTTATGGCAGGACTGTCTTGCACTCCTAATCATGAATCCATCCAATGTCCGTAAAATGATTTTAGATAACTTCGGTGGAGTTCGCATGGATGGAACCAATGCAACCATTATTGGCGAAAAACCAGGAGAGTTTGTTGCAGATCGTAACAATATCACACGTGTGTGGATGGATCATGGAATGTGGCCATTTTTAACAACGATGTTATACCTGGATCAGACAGGTGACTTAGATTTATTAAATCAGGAAGTATTTTATTTTAAGGACCGTCAGGTAGAGCGTGGAACAGCGCACGATTTGGATTGGAACGAAGAGGAAGGTAACTGGCAAAGAGACGAAAATGGAATGTTATACAAAGGAACTGTATTGGAACACTTACTATTACAGCATCTTTGTTCCTTCTATGAGGTGGGTGAACACAATTACATTCGTCTTCGTGGTGCAGACTGGAATGATGCGATTGATCTTGCGAATGAAAGAGGCGAGAGTGTGGCATTTACCTGTGCATATGCTGGAAATTTAAAGAATTTAGCAGGTGTGATTCGAAAATTAGAAGAAGGAGACAAGGGACGTAAAATTACTCTGTTAGAGGAGATGCAAGAACTTATTCTTTCGAAAAAAGAAATCTGGGATGACATTGAGAAGAAGAAAGCATTGTTGGCAGACTTTACTACAAAATGCCGTCATACTGTGAGCGGAAGAAAAGTGGAAATGGATGCTCTTTTAGTTGCGGATTGTCTGGAAGAAAAAGCAGAGTGGATGATGGAGCATATCCGTAAAAACGAATGGATTGAAGATCAGGACGGAGATGGTTGGTTTAATAGTTACTATGACAATCACGGAAATGCAGTTGAGGGTATATTTGATTCCGGTGTCAGAATGATGCTGACCGGTCAGGTGTTTGCAGTGATGAGTCAGACTGCAGATGTAAAACAGACCAGAGCAATCTGTAACAGTGCTGATCGTTATCTTTATAAAAGAGAAGTGGGTGGTTATCGCTTAAATACCAATTTCCAGGAAGAAAAATATGACATGGGACGTATGTTTGGTTTTGCATATGGAGAAAAAGAAAATGGTGCAGTATTTTCACATATGACGGTAATGTACGCAAATGCGCTTTACCAGAATGGATTTGTGGAAGAGGGTTACAAAGCACTTCAGACTTTAGCGGACACAGCGCTTGATTTTGAAACGAGCCATATTTATCCAGGAATACCAGAGTATTTTAATGCAAAAGGCAGAGGACTTTATCATTATCTGACCGGTGCAGCAAGCTGGTATATGTTAACCATGGTAACACAGGTATTTGGTGTGCGTGGTGAATATGGAGATCTTGTGTTAGAACCAAAACTGACCAAAGAACAGTTTGATGCAGATGGAAAAGCACAGATTCATCTTGAATTTGCAGGAGCAAAACTTCAGGTAACTTATGAGAATCCAAAACATCTTGGCTATGGCGCATACAAAGCAGCCAAAGCAGCCTTAGACGATAAGACAGAGATTGCTGCAAAAGATGGAAAACTCGTAATCAAACGTGCCATGATTGAGAAACTTGGTTCTGGTGAACATCAGATTCAGGTTTCACTTCTTGGATAAAAACGGAAAAAATGTTCCGTTGTGAATAATTTAAATAAATGTGACATTATAAAGGAGAAAGAAAATGAAATATGGTTATTTTAATCAAAAAGAAAGAGAATACGTGATTACACGTCCGGACACACCGGCACCTTGGGTCAACTACTTAGGTTCTCCAGAATATGGTGCAATCATTTCCAACAATGCAGGTGGATATAGTTTTGCAAAATCTGGTGCAAACGGAAGAATTCTAAGATATGTTTTTAATGATTTTGATCAGCCAGGCCGTTATATTTATGTTAGAGATGATGAAAGTAAAGATTTCTGGTCCGCTTCCTGGCAGCCGGTTGGAAAAGATTTAGATAGTTACAAGAGTGAATGTCATCACGGACTTGCATACACAAGAATGCTTGCAGATTACAGTGAGATTCACACGGAGGCACTTTACTATGTCCCATCTGGAGAATCTTATGAAGTATGGAATTTAAAAGTAACCAATACTTCCGACACTGTTAGAAATTTAACAATTACAGGATATGCTGAATTTACAAATAACAGCAACTACGAACAGGATCAGGTCAATTTACAGTATTCCCAGTTCATCACAAGAACATTCTTTGAGGGAAACCGTATCCGTCAGGCAATCCATAGCAACCTAGATGGAATCGAAGATGGAAAAGAGGTAGACAACAAGATTGTAGAAAGCCGTATCTTTGGATTGGCAGGAGCATCCGTTTCTTCTTACTGTGGTGAAAAAGAGAAATTCTTAGGTCGTTATCACGGGTATGGGAATCCGATTGGTGTTGCAAATGGAGAATTGGATGGAAGCTTAACCTACAATGGAAATGGTTGTGGCGCACTTTCTACAAAGATGACCTTACAGCCAGGTGAGACAAAAGAAATTGCATTTGTAGTTGGAATGAAAGAAAAAGAAGAGACAGATGCCATTTTGACTCGCTATGAAAAACCAGAAAATGTTTGTGAAAAAGAAGTTGACGAACTGAAAAAATATTGGGATGAAAAATTATCACACTTCCAGGTTAAGACACCGAGCGAAGAGTTTGATACCATGATTAATACCTGGAATGCATACAATTGCTTTATGACCTTTATCTGGTCAAGAGCGGCATCCTTTATTTACTGTGGACTTCGTAATGGATATGGATATCGTGACACTGTTCAGGATATCCAGGGTGTGATTCATCTTGCCCCAGAGATGGCAGTAGAGAAAATCCGTTTCATGTTATCCGCTCAGGTACATCATGGCGGCGGACTTCCACTTGTAAAATTTACACACAACCCTGGACATGAGGATACACCAGAGGATGCTTCTTATGTAAAAGAAACAGGTCACCCAGCTTACCGGGCAGATGACGCACTTTGGTTATTCCCGACCGTTTACAAATACGTTGCAGAAACTGGAAATATTGCATTCTTAGACGAGGTGATTCCATTTGCAGACAAAGAGGAAGCAAGTGTTTATGAACATTTAAAACGTGCCATTGACTTCTCTATGAATCATCTTGGAATTCATGGAATGCCAGCAGGACTTTATGCAGACTGGAATGACTGCTTAAGACTTGGAAAAGATGGAGAGTCTACATTTGTAGCATTGCAGTTTTATTATGCAATGACCATTTTAAAGAAATTTGCAGAGGAAAAACAGGATACCGCTTACATTCAGTATCTAGAAGAGAGCCAGAAAAAGTTAGGCGATATCATCGAAGAAAACTGCTGGAACGAAGACCGTTTTATCCGTGGATTTACAGAAAAAGGTGAGGTAATCGGGAAGAGAACCGACAACGAGGCAAATATGTGGTTAAATCCTCAGAGTTGGAGTGTCATCAGTGGTTATGCAAGTGAAAAACAGGCAAAGCTTGCCATGGATAATGTATATGAAAAATTAAATACAAAATATGGTGCAATCCTGATGGACCCACCGTATCACAAAGAAGCATTCGACGGTGCACTTGCCGTTATTTACAATGCAGGAAGTAAAGAAAATGCCGGTATTTTCTCACAGTCACAGGGATGGGTTATTCTTGCAGAAGCGTTGCTTGGACATGGAGAAAGAGCATTCACCTATTTTATGGAAAATGCTCCCGCAGCACAGAACAATCAGGCTGAGGTGCGTGTGTTAGAGCCTTATTGCTATGGTCAGTTCACAGAAGGAAAGGCAAGTCCAAAATTCGGGCGCTCCCATGTGCATTGGTTAACAGGAACCGCATCTACGATGATGGTAGGATGCGTAGAAGGTATTCTTGGTATTCGCCCGGATGTGAAAGGTTTAAAACTTTCTCCATCTGTTCCAAAAGAGTGGAAAACATTTGAAATCAATAAGATATTCCGTGGAAAACAGCTTCACATTGTTGTAAACAATCCAAACGGCGTAGAATCTGGATGTAAGAAGTTAATGGTAAATGGTGCTGAGTTAGAAGGAAACTATATTCCAGAAGACATAATGACAGCACAGACTGAAATCGAACTTTTCATGTCATAAAGTTTCGATTCGTTTTTTTAGAAAATAAACAAAGAAAAGGTCAAAAATGGTATCGCTTTAAACGCATAGACAGATACTGTTTTTGACCTTTTTCTGTAAAAAGAAGGATTTGTATGAAGCAAAATAATTCTATTTTTGGACGGAAACCTTGTCCCACTCAGTTCGAAAGTGTTTGGTACGGTAGCGATGAGGCGTTAATCCGGTTTTCTTTTGAAAAACCTGGATAAAATGGCTTTGCGAGGAAAACGATAAGTAGTTTGCAATATCGACAATATTGTAATCGGAATACTGCAAAAGGTTTTTAGCTTTTTCAATTTTTAAATCCAGGATATACTGGCTTAACGAAATGCCCATCTCCTGATGAAAGAGCTTGGAAAGGTAACTTTCCGAAAGATTTAAGTATTCCGCAAGCTCTTTTAACGTAATGCGAAAATGAATGTGACTATAAATGTAGTCAATACAAAGTACAATCGGTTTGGAAAGTACCTGACTGCTTTTTAAGATATTCATCTGATTACAAAAGTCAAAACACATGGTATCGTGGAGAGCTGCGATTTCTTTGACATTTTTTAAGGTATCCATTTTTAAAATATAAAAATCACTCATACCATAGGCTTTTTCCTGTTCCATACCGGAGTGCACACAGTAACGTGTAATCATTGCGGTTGTAACCACAAAATGATACCGGATGTTTTGCAAGTAATTTTCGGATAATTTTCCCATACCGGCGGGCTTTAAAAAGGTGTTTTCCTTGATATTATTTTTGACATAATCAATATCTCCGCCCGCAATTGCGTCATAGAATGTAAATTCGTTTTCCATGACACGATGCTCCATCAAAGACTCATGTTGAATAAATTCACTTCGATACCATTCTTTTGTTAAATCCATATCCATACCGTGCCTTTCTCTCATGTTAAAAAATAGATAACATGAAATTGATATTTTGTCAATGATTTTTATATAATGAAACACCATTCCTCACTATAATCATAATTACAAAATACATCAATTCTTAGGGAGGAATTCAAAGATGAAAAGAAAGATTTTATCTATGGTGTTAGCTGCTTCTATGTTAGCAACACTCGTTGCAGGATGCGGAAGCAAATCAGCATCCAACGCAGATGCTTCTTCAACAGAAGCAGGCAATGCAGGAACAGCTGTTGAAGGTACAGCATCCGATGAAGGAAAGGTGTTAAATATCTACTGTTGGAACGAAGAGTTCAAAAGCAGATTAACAGACCATTATCCAGGATATGAAGAAGTAGATGCAACGCATGGAAAAATTGGGGACGTTTCCGTTGTATGGAATATCACGCCAAGTGATGATAATGCATATCAGAACAATCTTGATCAGACATTATTAAAGCAGCAGGATGCAGCAGATGATGACAAGATTGATATCTTCTTAGTAGAAGCTGACTACGCTTTAAAATATGTTGATACAGATTATACTTTACCAATTGAACAGCTTGGTATCACAGATTCCGATTTATCAGAACAGTATCAGTATACAAAAGATGTTGTAACAGATTCTAACGGACAGTTAAAAGGTATTTCATGGCAGGCAGCCCCTGGTGTATTGTTCTACAACAGAGAAGTTGCAAAAGAAGTACTTGGTACAGACGATCCGGCAGAAGTTCAGAACTATGTATCTGATTGGGACAAATTTGTTGAGACTGCTGGAACTATGAAAGATGCTGGTTACCATATGACATCCTCTGTTATGGATACATACCGTGTTTATTCTAACAATGTAACATCAAAATGGGTAGAAGATGGCAAAATCAACATTGATGACAATATTATGAAATGGGTAGAAGATTCTAAGAAAATGTACGATGCAGGTGAGACAGGAGCTCATGCAATGTGGAGTGATGACTGGAGCAAAGGTTTCTACCCAGAAGGAAAAGTATTTTGCTACTTTGGACCAGCATGGTTAATTAACTTCTGTATGGCTGCTGATGTAGATGGAAGTATTGCAAACCAGGGTGGCTGGGCTGCAACAACAGGTCCTCAGGGATTCTACTGGGGTGGTACGTGGATTTGTGCTGCTAACGGAACAGATAATGCAGGACTTATCAAGGATATCATGTTAAAACTTGCAACAGACAAAGATACCATGAAAGAAATCGTTGAAAAAGATGATGACTTTGCAAATAACAAGACCGTTATGGATGAAATGGCAAAAGACCCTAATTACAGCAGTAAAGTATTAGGTGGACAGAATCCACTTGATATGTATTGTGAAGGTGTGGAATCCATCAGCCTTGATAACATCTCTAACTACGATTCAGGTTGTAACTCTGAATTCCAGAGTGCATTAACCAATTACTTTGAAGGAAATGCAACATTAGACGAAGCACTTGATATTTTCTATACAGCTGTAGAAGAAAAATATCCAGAATTAACACACTAATCATAAAAAACAAAAATTTGTACCCGCCGATTTATTCGGTGGGTACGAATACCTTAATACGAGGCGCGTATAAAAACTGCAGAGTGAAATTGTGCAGTTTAAGGGTAGGAAAGGAAAGGTCTCATATGAAAAGAAAAGAGAAAGGAAAAGTCGTAAGATACAACAAATGGGGATATATCTTCTTAATTCCTTTTGTAGTTATCTATTTGATTTTTCAATTGGTTCCATTAATCACGACCATATACAACAGTTTTTTTGAATGTTATCAGTCAGGATTAACACAGATTGGTCCTAATTTTGTCGGACTCGAAAATTACAAAAGTATTTTAATGAATCCAGAACTCTGGGAGTATGCAAAAAATACCTTTGTTATTTGGATTATCGGGTTCGTTCCACAGATTTTGATTTCCCTGCTTTTAGGAGCATGGTTCTCAGATCCAAGTCTGAAACTTAAGGGACAGAGATTTTTTAAGACCGTTATCTACTTACCAAACTTAATCATGGCATCTGCTTTTGCAATGTTATTCTTCACTCTTTTCTCAGATGGAGGACCTGTAAACGACTTACTCATTCAGTTAGGAATTTTATCAAAACCATTTAAATTCTTGTCAAATGTAGGAAGTACCAGAGGATTAATTGCATTCATGAATATGATTATGTGGTTTGGTAACACAACCATCCTTTTGATGGCTGGTATGATGGGAATTGATACTGCGCTTTTTGAGGCGGCAGAAGTAGATGGTGCAACATCTACCCAGATTTTCTTCCGTATTACACTTCCATTACTTCGTCCAATCTTAGTATACACATTGATTACATCATTAATCGGTGGTATCCAGATGTTCGATGTTCCACAGATTTTAACAAATGGAACTGGTAACCCGGTACGTTCTTCCATGACATTAATCATGTTTTTGAACAAGCATTTATATAGTAAGAACTACGGTATGGGTGGTGCGCTATCGGTAATCTTATTTATCATAACCGGTATCCTTAGTATGATTGTATTCAAAATGACAACTCAGAAGGAGGAATATTAACGATGTCTGCAGAAAATAAAAAAAAGAATACGTCAAAAACAGGCAGCTCTCTTGGAATTAAAGGGAGAAGAACAATTGCATACATTGTATTAGCAATTATTTCATTCCTTTGTCTGTTTTGGTTTGTCGTTTTATTTGTCAACGCAACAAGATCACACTCAGAATTAACAAAAGGATTTACGCTTATTCCAAGTAAGTATTTGGGAAAGAACTGGTACAATATCATGCACGGAAGCCTGCCAGTATGGAGGGGAATGTTGAACTCACTTTTTGTATCAGTATGTTCTGCGGCGCTGTGTACCTACTTTTCCGCGATGACAGCATATGCCATTCATGCATATAATTTTAAGTTGAAAAAGTTCATGTTCACATTCATTTTAATGATTATGATGATTCCAACACAGGTAAACGCGTTAGGTTTCTTAAAATTAATTGATAGATTGCACATGGATAATACATTTGCCCCACTCATTATCCCAGCAATTGCTTCACCGGTGACATTTTTCTATATCAAGCAGTATATGGACAGTGCTTTGCCACTGTCGCTGGTGGAGGCTGCCAGAATCGATGGTTCCGGGGAGTTCAAAACTTTTAACCAGATTGTATTACCATTGTTAAAACCTGCGATTGCAGTACAGGCAATTTTCTCATTCGTAGGAAGCTGGAACAACTACTTCGTTCCTGCCTTAGTCTTACACGACAATGAGAAAAAGACACTGCCAATTTTGATTGCACAGTTAAGAGGTGCAGATTTCTTAAAATTCGATATGGGTCAGGTGTATATGATGATTGCATTCTCCATTTTCCCGGTTATCGTTGTTTATTTATTACTTTCTAAGCACATTGTACAAGGAGTTGCAATGGGAAGTGTGAAGGGTTGATTCTGCAACGTCACCCTTAGAAAAGAACCACAAAAGCTTCTGCTTGGCGGTTCTTGGAAAACATACTTGACTTTTTCGTAAGTCATACTCCTTCTTAATTTGTAGGGCTGTCGTACCTTAGTACGGCAGCCTAGATTTATTTTTGGAAAAAAAAACGCCTGGAGAACTCTCCAGGCACACTCCATTATCTAGTATAATATATTTTGTGTTACAAGTCTATACTTTTTTTCAGATTCTGTTAGAATAAGAAGAGTCGACAGCGGGATGTGGGAAAAGGAGAATGCAAATGAATGAATTACCTGGAATCACAAGAGAAGACGAAGAAAAAAGACTGGCGTATGTCATTGACATTGCGCAAAAGAATCTGGAACGGAATCAGCAAGGGGTTGCGAAATTAAAGCAAGACTTGCACGAATTGTTGGAAACCTATGGAGCAAAGGACGTTGAGGCGTTATCCATGTGGAACAACACGGTGGTTTTGTTAGAGGAGACTAAGACCGACCTGGTTCGAAGCGAGAAGGCAAGGAAGAAACCGTATTTTGGAAGAATTGATTTTACCGATGAGACGTTAAAAAAGAAGGAATCCTATTACATAGGAAGAGTTGGAATCGCAAAGGATATTACGAATCTTGAGGTAATCGACTGGCGTGCACCAATCGCAACGGTTTATTATGAAAATGCGCTCGGTCCTTGCAAGTACAGCGTGAAGAACGAGGGAACGTATCAGATTGATTTATCCAGAAAAAGAACGTATGAGATTGAACAGGATACGTTAAAAGATTTTTACGATTCGGATGTTGTCGCAAATGACGAACTTTTAACAAAGTATTTAGCAAAAAATAAAAAAGCGGTACTTGGTGAAATTATTGCGACCATTCAACAGGAACAAAATACCATTATCCGAAAATCCCCGAAACAAAATATTATCGTGCAAGGTGTTGCGGGTTCTGGAAAGACGACCGTTGCCATGCACCGGATTTCCTATATTTTGTATAACTATGAAGAGGAGTACCGGCCAGAAGATTTTTATATCGTGGGCAGTAACCGCATTTTACTAAATTATATCACCAGTGTTTTGCCGGATTTAGATGTCTATGGAATCAGGCAGATGACGATGGAGCAGCTTTTTACCAGACTTTTATATGAAGACTGGGATGAGGTCTCGATGAAAATCAGGCACCTTGAAAAAGGTGATATGACGGCGGCCGAAAAAGGAAGCTTTTCCTGGTTTCATGATTTGGAAAAATTCTGTAACGAGCTGGAATGGGAAACGATTCCAAGAGAAGATATTGTCATCAACCGCGCAGAATATGGTATTCACGCGGCCGAAAATAAGAAACGGAAATTAGTCCAAAAGCAGGTCCTTTTGTCAAAAGAAGCCATTGAAACCTATCTTAAGGAAAATCCGCAGGTTTCCATGCAAAATAAGATTTTAATGCTCAATGAGCGTCTTATGGCAAAGGTGCAAAATGAAATCATGGGAAAAGAGATTGGCTACATGCCGGAGGATAAAAAAGAAATTCAAAAACAGTTTCGCTTTTTCTTTGGACCGAAGTTGTGGAAGGGTTCTATTTTTGAATTATACGAAGACTTTTTAAATTTACAGGATGTCCGTGGAAAAGTGGTTCCCTATGTAAAAAATGAGTTTGATGTCTATGATTTAGCAGCGCTTGCTTACCTCTATAAAAGAATCAAGGAGACGGAAGAGGTCAGGGAAGCCAGCCATGTCGTCATTGATGAGGCGCAGGACTTTGGCATGATGGCGTATGCAGTTTTGAAATACTGTATGCGTGTGGGATGCACGTTTACCATCATGGGTGATGTATCCCAGAACATCAGTTTTGGCTACGGTTTAAATGACTGGGAAGAGTTAAAAGAGCATTTTTTAACCGGAACCTATGACAGTTTCAATCTGTTAAAGAAAAGCTATCGAAACACAATTGAAATATCCGATTTTGCCACGAATATTTTAAAACACGGAACCTTTCCAATTTATCCGGTTGAACCGATTTTGCGTCATGGCAACTCTGTGCGTATTGAGCAATGCGAGGATGACGCAGAATTAGAAAAAGAGGTCGCGGCCGCCATTCGAAAATGGCAGAAAAAGGGCTTGGAAACGATTGCGGTAATCTGCCGGGACGAAAAAGAGGCGACAGCGGTCGCAAAGAGATTGAAAAAGAAAGTGAAACTGCTTGACAGCAACCTGGAAACTACGGAATTTAGCAGCGGAGTCATGGTGCTTCCGGTCACTTACACCAAGGGATTAGAGTTTGATGCGGTCATTCTTTATGACCCGGATGAAGAAAAATATCCATCGGATAACGGTCATGTAAAACTTTTGTATGTAGCGGCAACACGAGCGCTTCATGAACTCGCAATCTTCCACAAAGGAAACTTAACTGGAATCATCAGAGATCCGGTTCCAGAGGGAAGACGTGTCGAGATGCTGCCGGAGGAGACGAAGCGTCCAGAAAAGAAGGAAGACAAGAAAGCATCCAAACAAGAAAGTGCTTCTAAATTATTGGATGCAGATGGCAAAAAAGCTTTGGAAAGAGCGCAAAAACCGCGCACCGAGGTTGGCCCACGAAAGATTGAACTTTCCGACTGCCAGAAGATACAAAAATCACAAAAGGTAGAAATGGTTCGCCCAGGAGGAGCGAAAACTTCTGCCAAAAACCAGGAACTTTTGAAAAAACGAAGAGAAGAGCAGGCAAAAAAAGCAGCTGTAAAGAACAATAGCATTACGGCAAAAACAGGAAGCCCACAGGAAGAAGAGAAAAATCTATCTCCATACAAGTTCGGTGATATTCCAGATCAGAGCAAACTTCGCCCGATGGGGCACAGCAAAGCAGATTGCGCAATTCGCTGGGGCAAAAAGGCAAAAGATTATGTGGATTTGGCAAGTGCTTATGGAACGCTTCGCATCACACCGGTTACGCCGGAAATTGTCCGTATCAGTTTTCAAAAATCACAGTTAGCGGAGTTCTCGGATTGTAAGAGCATTGCACTTTTGCAAGGAAGTGTGAAATGGAATTTCAAAGAGTCGAAGGATGCGTTTGAGCTTGCGACAGAGAAACTTCTTGTGCGTGTGGAAAAGAAAGTCGGAGCAGTGCAGTTTTTTACAAGAGATGGAAAGAAACTTCTGTCCGAAAATGCCAAAGAACCAAGACTGTTAGGCCAGGGCATGAAAAATCAAAGCTATGTCTTTTTTGACTGGGAAAAGAATGAAAAGCTTTGGGCGAAAGGTCTTTTAGACGATGATTTAATCAAGATGAATCTTTCTGCAAAATATATTTCTTACGGGAACCGTGCGCTGCGTCTGCCATGCCTGCTATCGGAAAAAGGATATGGACTCACATTCGCTGCAAAAGATGCGGTGATGTGCTGTGATATTTCGGTATATGGAACCTATGTGATGACAGAGGAGATGCCACAGACCGATTACTATTTCATGTACGGCGGTAGTGCAGGAGCATCCAGAGAACTTTACAAGCTTTTAACGGGGAAAATAAAATGACAAATATAGTTAAAATAACAGATTATAATGCAGCAGAATTGGATATTTATGCAAGAAAAAAGGAAAGCCAGCTGTTGCATTACTATGAACCAAAGCAGGGAATTTTTATTGCGGAGAGCCCGATTGTAATTACAAGGGCTCTCGATGCGGGATATGAGCCACTTTCTTTTCTTGTTGATGAGGCAGAACTAAAAACAGAGATGGCGGCGGCGCTTCTTTCGCGCTGCCCGGATACTTTGGTCTATACCGCAGAAGCATCCATTTTAAAACAGATAACCGGATTTGAACTGACAAGGGGAATGCTTTGTGCGATGCATCGAAGAGAGCTTCCTTCTGTGGAGGAGGTTTGTGCTAATGCAAAAAGGATTGCGGTGCTAGAGGATGTCGTAAATCCAACCAATATCGGTGCAATTTTCCGCTCTGCAGCAGCACTCAATATGGATGCGGTATTGTTGACACCGGCATGCAGTGACCCGCTGTATCGCCGGGCAATCCGTGTCAGTATGGGAACAATTTTTCAGGTGCCATGGACTTATTTTTCCAGGAAGGAGACAGTCTGGCCGGCAGAGGGAATGGATGAACTGCACCGACTTGGTTTTAAGACGGTGGCGATGGCGCTCCGGGACGATTCTTATAGTATTGATGATCCAAGGCTTCATGCGGAGGATAAGCTGGCGGTTATTCTTGGAACAGAAGGAGACGGTCTTTCTAACGATACGATTGCAGACTGTGATTATACAGTAAAAATTCCGATGACACATGGAGTAGATTCCTTAAATGTTGCAGCGGCAAGTGCGGTGGCATTCTGGGAGCTGGGTAGAAGCGGAAAAAGATAAAAAAGGTCGAAAACAAAATTTATGGTATTTATGAACAAAAAAAGGACATACGAATTGGTATAATTATGCATTGACGCGAAACGCAATATTGCAAATAATAATAATTACCAGACGTTTCGAAAATTTTCGAAACAAATACCGAATAGAGCATGCATGACGGAAACTATTTTGGAGAAGGGGAAGGAGAAAGTCTGGAAAATAGAATGAAGGGAGTTTTTTCAAAATGAAAAAACAGGAGAGAACAGCTTTACGGGCAGGAGCATGGTTGGCAGTGTTTGCACTTGGCATCGCATCAGCTCCGGTAGGTTATGCTCCACTACAGGCAGAGGCTGCAACATTACAGCAAAAGTACGAGTTACTAGATGATGTGCAGGACTCTGCCATTTTGCATTGTTGGAACTGGTCGTATCAGACGATTGAGGAGAACATGCAGCTGATTGCGGAATGTGGGTATTCTGCAATACAGACATCACCATGTACACAGCCGAAAGATTACACTTATGACGGTGTGGTCGGAACGGATGTCGGAACACCTGGGGTTGGTGGTTCCGGAAACTGGTGGAAACTGTACCAGCCGGTTACGTTTTCTGTCTGCGATAACGGACAGACATGGCTTGGCACAAAAGAGGAATTGGAATCCATGTGTGAAAAGGCAGAAGAGTACGGCATTAAGGTAATTGTGGATGTCGTTACCAATCACATGGGAAATATTAAGGGTTGGCAGAATTCATTGAGTGATGTTTCCCCGCAGGTTGGAACATATTGGAATGAAGATATGTTGACGGATGAGTCATACTGGCACATCAACGATTATCAGACCTGGATGAGTGACAGCAGACTTCATTTCACACAGGGAACCATGGGAATGCCGGACTTAAATACCGGGGACAGCCGTGTGCAGGCCTATGTTGCCAATTACTTAGACGAGCTGATTGACTGTGGCGTGGACGGATTCCGTTTTGATGCGGCGAAACACATCGAGACTCCGGACGATGATCCTTCGTTTGCAAGTGATTTCTGGCCGAATGTATTAGGGGAAGCCGAGTCACATTATAAAGCAGTCACCGGGGATGATTTGTATGTATACGGAGAAGTGTTAAATACAGTTGGGGATAATTTCAGCATTGACTCCTACACCAAATATATGACAGTGACAGACAACTCCGCCGGAAATCATTTGTTAGAAGCATTCCGAAACAATAATGTGGGAACGTTAAGCATGGATTATGCGCCGGAAGTCTCTCTTTTATGGGCAGAATCGCATGATACTTTTATGAATGAATCCTCCCGGTATGCATCCGATAAGTCGATTGTCAGAACCTGGGCGATGGTGGCAAATAAAGACAATGCATCCGCACTGTTTTTTGCAAGACCGTACGCATCCGCAGAGATTCTGGAAAATGATCAGGATGGCTGTATGAAGAGCAATCTTGCAGTGACACTGGTGCAGGCGCAGATGGGCGAATGTGAAACTTACGTGTGGGCAAGCAAGGAAATTGCGGCAATCAACCATTTCAACAACCGTATGAAAGACCAGTCGGATGAGATGGGCTCCGATGGAAATGTTGCGTACTGCAAACGTGGAAACGGAATTGTGCTGGCAAGTTTTAACGGAGCAGGAACCATCAGTATGTCGTCACACGGATTAGCAGATGGCACCTATACGGATGAGGTATCGCGCAATACATTTACCGTTTCCGGTGGAGTGCTTCGTGGAACGATAACCAGTGAGTATGGAATCGCAGTCATCTACCAGAATGTTATGGACAATCCATCCACAAACTATCCGGTTCAGATTACCTGTGACAAGGCAGGTGGCACAACATTTTACACAGATGGATTAGAGGTTACACTCTCAGAATCCTATGCTAACAGTGCTTCTTATCGTGCGTCGACAGGGGAGGCTGGAACTTTTTCCGGAACTTGCGCTGTCACCATCGGACAGGGATTAAAGGCTGGGGAGAGCGTTACGTTAACGGTTACGGCATCAAACAGCAAAGGAACACAGACGAAGACCTATACCTTTTACAGGGATGAATATGATCTGACAGACTGCATCTTTTTTGAAAATACGAATGACTGGGATAACGTGACGGCATACTTATGGAACGATGAGGGAACGACTGTTGCCACAAATGCATCCTGGCCTGGAGAAGCGATGTATGCGTGTGATACAAAAAATTGTATTTATGCATTAAAAATAGATACATCTGCCGGTTACAATAAGGTCATTTTCAGCAACAAAGGGGCATCGCAGACAGCAGACCTTGCGTTTGGAGAAGTTGGTTATCTGTATCATCCGTCGACTGGAACCTGGACAGAATATGTGGCAGATACGGTAAAGACGCCAATGATTACGGCAAGTGAGGATTCCAAGAAATTTACAGACAGCATCACCGTAACCTATACGGTAGAAAATGCGGCATCGGCTACGATTTCTGTAAATGGCAAGGAGGAGACGTTTACCGACTCCATCACCAAGACTCTGACGGAGAGCAGTACCGTTGTAATTACAGCTGTAAATGAAAAGAAATCGGCAACAAAAGAATTTACTTACACCAAGGTAGAGCCGGTGGAGACGACAACCGTATACTTAAATATTGCAGCCTGCAGCTGGTTTACCAACGATAAGGCTGTTCCTGCAATCAAAACAGACGAGGATGAGACGTATACACAGATGTCATCGTTTGTGAATGCAGCAGGCGAGACGATTTACACAGCAAAAATCAGTGGAGATGCAACAAAAGCAACGGTAGTTCGAATGCTGCCAAGTGGAAACGTTTACAATGCGGTAACGTTTTCGGTAAATCAGGGAAAGGATTACTTTACCGGCGACAGTAACTGGTCACAGGTGACGGCTTCTAAGTACGAGGAACCGGAAGAAGCTGAGATGATAACGGTTTATTTTGTAAATAACTATGAGTGGGGCAGCGTCTACGCCTACGCCTGGGGCGGCAGTGTGACAACATCGACATGGCTGGGAGATGCAATGGAATATGTAGGCACGAATGCGTCCAACCAGAAAATTTATAAGATTTCCATTGCCGGCGACAGCACAGGATTGATTTTTAACAATGGGGCAGGAAGCCAGACAGTGGATATTACAAGCGGAATTTCGGATGGAACCAGCTATATGTTAAGTGGCTCTGGAAGTAAACTTAGCGTTGTGGCAGGCACATATCAGAAGTAGAAAACATAATTTTTGAGTATAGGAAAAGGCAGTAGCTGCGGAAAGTCGTGGTTACTGTCTTTTTTTGAAGGTGAGAAGCAGAAAAATTCTTCATAAAAAATTAAACTTATTTTACATTGAATTTTAATTTTATTTATGATATGTTTAATAATGTTAAAACTAATGAGGAAGGATTGTTGATGTAAAAATAAATTTTACACAAATCTAAGCTTAAGATATGAAAAACAATAGAAAGGAGACTGCGATGGAGATTGATAAAATACCACAATGGATACTCATGTTAGAGCCGGAGGATATCGCATTTCTTAAGAACTTTGTTTTAAAATCAGGTTCCTTAAAAGAAATTGCACGCTTGTATGAAGTTTCTTATCCGACAGTGAGGTTAAGACTCGATAAGCTCATTCAAAAGATTGAGCTGAGTGACAAAAAGGAAGAAGAGCCATTTTCAAAATTCATCAAAGGGTTAGCAGTTGACTCTGTCATTGATTTAGAAACTGCAAAACTTATCATTGAAAAATACAAACAGGAAAAGGAGAACCGTCATGATTGAATTAATAGCCGGATTTGCAGTTGCAATTGTATTGTTAGGAGTGGAGTATTTTTTGTGTACAAAGTTAGAGAACCCGCTTTGGGGCGGAATCATTCCATTCGTTGTGCTTATCGCATCGATAGCACTTATTGTATGGAAAGATGTGCCATTGACGTCGGGAAAACTTGTTCCATTTATTTTGTTGAATGTGATTTGCTTTTTAGAGTGGGCAAGTGGCAGGGAAAAGCATAAACAGCTGAAGCAGGCTGAGTTAGAGCGTATGAAGGCGAAGGATATCCAGTAAAAAGCAGCTTGTCACAAGCAAAGGAGTAGTTATGCAATCAGATAGAGAATTAAGAGAACAGTTACGAAATATAGATCATAAAAGTTACCCGCTTTACAAGTCATTAAAGGGAAGTTATCGTTTTCCGAAGTATGTTTTGTGCATTGATCATGTGCAGGGAGATCCATTTGCGGCACCATCGGATGTGCGCGTCGTGGTAGAGATAAAAAATGCCGGATTCCCGGAATTTACAAGAAAGGATTCCCTGACAAGAGAGACACTTGCGGATATCCTTTTACGTGAGTTTGCAAGGCAGATTCATGCATTTACGTTTAAGGCGAAAGGCTCTGGAAAAAGTGGACTGATTTCCGTTTCACAGCCAGGACAGGAAGTGCTGAAAAGAACGGCATGTGAAGTAGGAGCCAAAGAAATTACGATGCGTTTTTCGGTTGGGTTTCCGGCAAATGGTCGAACCATCAATGCAAGAGAACTGGAAAAGATAGTATTTGAATATCTTCCGGTGTGCGTGGAAAAAGCACTTTATTACCAAAGCCTGGATGCAAAACGTGTGAAGGAAGCAATTGACCTTGCAGAGGATCAACAGGCGATTCGAGAGAAACTTAGCGATATGGGACTTGTGGCATTTGTTGCGAACGGTTCGATTCTGCCCCGCGAGAGTGGAATCTCATCGCGCCCGATGAAAGGTGCAAAAGAGTTCATTTCTCCGAAATCATTAGAAGTAACCATGGAACTTCCACACAAGGGAACCATCAAAGGTATGGGCATTCGAAAAGGAATCACTTTGATTGTAGGTGGCGGTTATCATGGTAAGTCCACAATTCTTACGGCACTAGAACTTGGTGTATACAATCACATTGCAGGCGATGGAAGGGAATATGTGATTGCCGATGACACAGCAGTGAAACTTCGCTCAGAGGATGGACGTTTCATCAAAAATGTTGATATTTCAATGTTTATCAATGATCTTCCAAGCGGCACGGACACACACGATTTTTCCACAATGGATGCCAGTGGAAGCACGTCGCAGGCAGCAGGAATTGTAGAAAGCATCGAGGCAGGCAGCCATCTTTTCCTGTTAGATGAAGATACCTCCGCAACGAATTTCATGGTGCGTGATGCTTTTATGCAAAAGGTTGTCAGCCCGGATAAAGAGCCAATCACACCATTTCTTGCAAGAGCAAGAGATTTGTATGAAAATTTAGAAATTTCAACGATTCTTGTGGCGGGAAGCTCCGGAGCCTTTTTCCACATTGCAGATACGGTCATTCAGATGGATTGCTACGAGCCGATTGATATCACAGAAAAAGCGAAGACGCTCTGCAAAGAATTCCCAATTTCAGAAGAAGAGACCAAACCATTCGTGAAACCAGACAGTCATCGCATCATGGAAAAAGATAAAGATGGTGCGACAAAACGCCGTGATTACCGCAGTGGAGCCGTGAAAAAAGACGCACCAGAGCGGCTGAAGGTAAAGACAATGGGAGTAGATGGTTTTGCCATCGGGAAACAGAATGTGGATTTGCGCTATCAGGAGCAGCTGATTGACAGTGAACAGACCGCGGCATTAGGTCTTTTGCTAAAATATGCAGTTGAGCATCTCGTAGATGGGAAAAGAACGATTGCTGAGGTTGTAGAATTGTTACAGAAAAAATTGGACGAAGACGGAATGAAATTTGCAGCAGAGCGTGGAGAGATATCCGGGGGATATGCAGTTCCGCGGAAACAGGAGCTGTTTGCCTGCATTAATCGGTATCGGGTGTAGAGGGATGAGAGATTTGAGATTACCATATGATGATAGTTTGAATATTAGCTTATTGAGTAAAGTATTTGAGCGTAAGCGTATTTCAAACTGCTATAAGTATTTTTGGTTCCAAGCTATATTGGAATTGCTTTCGGAAAAAAAAAGTGAGATTTTCTTATGATGAAATTCTGAATCAAATGATAGAAGATGCATGGTATATGGTTACAGAATATAAGCTGCGTTTAGGACCATGTAATACGACAGACAATCTGGAAGAGGTAGTGAAATATATTTTTTCTACCACGAAAATATCGTCTACGGCAAAAAAAGGAACCGTGATTCAGTATCTGGAAACGTGTGATGACCCCGTAATTCAAAGGTATAAGAAGAACTTAATTGTGAATGTGCCATATTGTTTACAGAGTCCATTTTATACCTCGATTAAGAATCTGGGACGTTCAAAAATTAATGAAATAAACACACAGAAGCATTTGCTTTATTATTTTGTGTCGGCTGAAGGAACAAACTCACAATTAGAGATGAATGAAGAGTGGGTGAGTTATCTGATTCACAACAGGGATATATTACGAGACTGGGTAAAATATAATCTTATAGGTTATTTACAGGATAGGAATCCAAGTGTGCCGGGAATCGTGGAAAAAATAATAAAGCCTGAGAAACGTGATTTGAGAAGAGTAAGGGAATATTGGAAGACGATAATTGAAATCGAGCCTGGCATAACGGAAATATATGAGAAAACGGTTATGAAGGATAAGGAGATAAGCATAGATCATTTTGTGCCATGGCAGTATGTGGCACATGATGAGCTGTGGAATCTGAGTCCGACAACGAAGAACATAAACAGTCAAAAAGGCAATCAGTTACCAAATTTTAAGGATTATTTTGGAAAATTGTCATCACTGGAATATCGGGCATACAAAGCTTCCTATAAGTATGAAAATGTAAAAGAGAAATATAAAATCTGTTTAGATCATCATGTTAATAATCTGGATGTAAGAAGTAGTTTATATCAGGCAGATTTAGACCAATCAATGTTTGAGACGCGTTTGTTTAATATAATCAAGCCGGTTTATGATTCTGCAAGGCTGAGTGGCTTTACGGAGTGGATACATTAACTAGAAATAATGGATACAATTGTTATTCATTAGAGAATGAATGTGAAATATGTGGGTTTTATGTGTAAATGCTGTTACAAGGGGATATCTCATTTTGTTTTGTACGAATTAGATGCTAATGTTAATATGGAGGATAAAAAATGATTGTGCAGTTTCAGAAAATGAGTGAATATATCAATGATGGTGGATTATGGGTATTAATACCCTATTGTCTCATATATTTGTTAATGACGCTAAATTATAAGGTGTCAAAAAATCGCGTTAGAGCAATAGAGTATTATATTATTTTTAAGTTTAGTATTTATTTTGCCGTAGCTATATTAGCCATGAAGTTTCTATTTGTCCCTATCGAAAACACGATTTTTGTGAGTTCTGGCATTGCCACTGCATTGATTCTGGTTTTGGTAGGAACGGTTGTATACAATTTGATTGTTCCGGTGAAGGCAATGAAGTTTAGTGACAGTGAATATACTTTCATGTCGGTGTTGGCTACAATATTAGTATTACTGTTGTTCTTTCCAATTGACATTGAAGTATCACTTAATGTAGTTGGTATACTTTTAGGAAAGTTTTTATGGTTTGATAGCAGAATTGAATTGAAAAGAATACAAAAAATGGTATCATCGATAAAAAATCGAAATGTAAGAATCTCTTTTTTGCAAAGGAACAAGGAACATATTATCGTCTCCGTAACCTGTAGTGTTATAATCCTTATTCAAGTTATTTTAATGAAAGTCGCTAGAGAATTATCAAGTGTACCAGTGCTAATAGGTATTTCCATATTGGGATTAGCAATCGGAGTAATCATTTCATCTATACTGGAAAGACAGATTGATAAAATTGGAAAGAAAAAAATGGAAGCAATTCAAAGGTTTGAGGAAGTAACAGGGAAAAAGATAAAAATTTGTAAATAATTTTTCCTTAGTACATGTCACGCAAGAGGGGCAATCACAAAAATTAGATGTGAATATGCGACGCATCATAGAAACTACAAAAACGGATGCTGGAACAAGGGTGCAGATACAAAATATAGTGCCACATGTGTGCTGACGCATCTATTGCTCGAATATGGCAAAATCGGGAAGAAATCCCAAGACATTGTAGTACCTTATGGGGTATTCGGATATAGGTGTAACAATGAATGTGTATACATATATCGGATTAGACGATGCTGAGGATTAGCTTAGAATGTCTCTATTTCAATTGCATCAAAATATTTTTAATTTACTCATTCTAATAAAAATGATGAAATGAAACTTGATTTTGACAAAGCTGAAATGTATACTTCAATTAAGTCATTATAAATAAAATGACGAAGTTGAATTCAAAATGAGGTAGTTAAAATGAAACAATTTGATTACACAGAAAAATGGAAAGAATTGCTTACACCTGAGATTGTTGGGTATCTAACAACAATTCATGAATACAAGGGTGAACAGCGTTTAATTGCGGAGCGCCATGCTGATGTATTAGAAAGTCTTGTTGAGGTGGCTAAGATTCAAAGTACAGAGAGTTCTAATAAAATTGAGGGGATTTATACTTCTGATGAACGTTTGAAGAAGATTGTTTTGGATAAGACAATGCCAAAGACAAGAAATGAGCGTGAGATTGCAGGATACAGGGATGTGCTTAATACAATACACGAGAATTTTACTCACATTCCAATCCGTGATACATTTATATTACAAATTCATAGGGATTTGTATAAATTTGAGAAAGGGAACTTCGTGTGGCCAAGAAATGAATCCGAAGTACGAGCACTTACCAGTCAGCAATTTCGTTGGCTCATGGAAGGTCTAACAATTTTTCCAAAGAAAACGGTTCAAGAGATCCGACCGCCAGAACATATGGCATAATGATTGTGCAAAAGGTAGAAATTTCAGGGGCATCATTCCTGGGTTCTAATATGGTAATTACAATCATCTGTAAGTCCAGTATTCTGCATTATTAGCGTGTTATTGCGCTTTTAGGTAATTGTAATTTATATCCATTGTTTTGAAAACTCTGCATTTACAAGGTCTACAAATCCCTTGTGGGAGCTTACAGGCATAGGCAATTTGCCGAATTTTGAAACGAACAACATTCGCAATTTAAGTCCATATCCGCTATAATAGACCTTAGAAAAGAGGTACATTATGGCGATGGAATATACAGAAGAACAATTGAATAATTTTGACAAGGCTACCCTTATTCAACTGTTTTTGGCACAACAATCACAACTCAAAGATATTGATCGGAAACTGCAACTGTTGTTGGAACAGGTCGCTGTATTGAACAATAACCGTTTTGGGAAGTCATCTGAGAAACTTGATGTAGATAACCAGATCAGCTTCTTAGAGGTTGATGGCAATATCGTTTATTTTAATGAAGCAGAAGCTGTTGCAGCCCTTGAATGCTCAGAGGAAGAAGAAACATCGAAACCTCATAGTAAAAAGAAAAAGGGGAAACGCGCTGCTGACATCAAAGGTCTTCCAATCGTTCCGGTTGAACACAAGATGACGGAAGACGAGTTAATCGACGAATTCGGAGAAGATGGCTGGTATCAGCTTGAAGATGAAGTATACCATCGCTATCGTTTTACCCCAATGAAGATTGAAATCGAAGAACATCACGTTGGCGTGTATAAATCTAAAAAGGACAATCATTTCAAAAAGGCAGATCATCCTGCTTATTTACTAAGAAACAGTCTTGTTTCACCATCTTTGCTAGCAGGCATTTGGAATGCCAAATATGTTAATGCAGCACCTCTTTATCGTCAGGAACAGGAATTCCAAAGAATGGGTCTTAACATCGATCGCGCGGATATGGCTCATTGGACCATTCTATGTGCAGAGAGATATCTCTCAATCTTTTATGATTATCTGCACGAGAAAATGTATGACTATCATGTCTTACAAGCAGATGAGACTCCGGTTCTTGTTTCAAAAGAAAACAGAACTACCGGAAATAAGCATTACATGTGGGTATACCGTACAGGAAAGATGTATCTGAATAAGCAGATCATCTTGTACGAGTACCAACCATCTCGTAATGCCAGTCATCCACGAGCTTTTCTTAAAGATTTTCAAGGAATTTGTCTGACGGATGGCTATCAGGTCTACCATACGATTGAAAAAGAACGCGAAGACCTGAAAATCGCTGGGTGCTGGGCACATGCAAGACGTCGCTTCGATGAGGCTGTTAAGGCTCTACCAAAGGCAAACCAGAAAATGTCTCTTGCATATCTGGCATTGAAGCAAATCCAAGCAATCTATCGCGAGGAGAACAAGCTTGGGGACATGAATCCGGATGAACGCCTGAAACATCGTCAGTTGACTGTAAAGCCACTGGTGGATGCTTATTTTGCATGGGCAAAACAGAATCTCATGTCTGTTCCGCCGAAGAGTAAGACAGCAAATGGATTTACTTACTCCTTGAATCAGGAAAAGTATTTGAGAACATTCCTTGAAGATGGAGAAGTGCCAATCGATAACAATTCGGCAGAACAGGCAATTCGGCCATTCTGTGTAGGCAAGAAAAACTGGGTTATGATTGATACCATCGCAGGGGCAGAAGCAAGTGCAATCATTTACAGCATTGCAGAAACTGCAAAGGCTAACGATCTAAAACCTTATAATTACTTTGAATATCTTCTGACAGAGATTCCAAAGCACATGGATGACCATGATGCAAGTTTTTGTGAAGATCTGCTTCCTTGGTCAGACAAGCTACCAAAGGAATGCAGAAAGCAACTTTAAAACCAACGCCGCTCTTTGGAGCGGCTAATCAAGTATTAGTACCGACTATGGTGCGTTTACATATTTTTTACACTATGGTAAATTTATTTCTTTTGTCTGCTTGATGATGTTTCGCATCGTAGATTTTTTGATGAATTCATAGTCTGTCCGAAAACCAAAAGTTTTGTGTAATGAATCTGTTATTTCTGTTCGGGTGTAGGATGGAACGTAGCCATTAGCGGTATTTAACAGAGTCATTTTCATGGAGCGTAAAGTCTCGATGAGCTGCTCTGTTGTATAGTTATTTCCTATTTTCTGCTCTAACAGGCGGTAGAGAAGAAGGCTGATATAGCAGGTCATGAAATGTGCCTTAATCCGGTCATTTCTTCTGACATACACAGGTCTGGCTTCGAATTCAGTTTTCATGATTCTGAAGTTCTCCTCAATTTCCCAGCGCTGCTTGTTAATCTTTATGATTTCCTCAATATTTCCCTCCAGATTTGTCATAACCGCATAGAAACCATCGTAAAGTTCTTCTTTTGCTATCTGTTCCTCATCAATCTCATATACGTTCTTTTCTGCAATCTCACCATCGTTTGTTACGGCAGTATTTTTCACAAAACGCATTGGATCATTTTGATTTTTGCCCTTTCGTTTTTTGCAAGGAGAGTTAATAATCATCTCTGCACGCTCGATTTGACGTGACCGGATTCTTTGCTGATAAGCTTTATATTTCGGTGAGTATGTAACGATTAGTGTTTCATCCAAATCTCCAGTAACAACAGGAACTTCTTTGTAATAAATGGAGTTAAAAACTTCTTCATCGGTTTCGTCCAAAGTCCTGATATCTATAAAATCTGTCGAACCAACCTTTCTGAACTGTGTTAGATTCAGGGCGATATCACGGTCTTCCTGCTTCATCTTCTTAAGGGAATGCGTGATGACATAAGCCCGATTCCCGATGCTGTTAAACGCTCGGTTATTTGCACTTCCAAGACCGGCATCTGAACAGAAAATAAATTCACTGCAGTTGAAATCCTGTATGATTTTTTTCTCCAAAGGTTTGAGCGTTGTCTGCTCGTTTTGATTGCCTGGAAAAATATTAAATGCAAGTGGAATGCCATCAGCATCCATAAACAGGCCCATACCAACAATCGGATTTGGGCGGTTCTCTTTGCTTTTTCCATAGTGCTTCAAACCGCTTTCTTCCTCAATCTCAAAGTAATAATTTGTACAGTCATAGTAAAGTATCTTCTGATTTCTTGGATAGATGAAGTTTGAGTTTTTGTATAGTTCACTTTGGATGAAATCTGATTCCTCTGCGATTACAGACAAAGCTCTGTAAACATCCTGAATTTCATACTTTGGCGGCTCCAGCAGAGTTTTACAAAAGTTATAGCTGCTGAGCTTGCTTGAAGGAGAAAGGATCCTTGCGTAAACCAGATCAGTAAGAATCGCATGGAAATCATACTTAAATTTATGGCGTCCTTTAATGGCACGGCAGATGTTATCAAGACGGAGGTGTGTGCATAGCTGTTGAAGGAAGAGATAACCGGCATGAAAAGAACGTTCTTCGTTCATAGGGATGCAGGCAGCCTGAGAAAACTCAACTGTGACTTTCCCTGTGCGCTCATTGTAGAGTTCGGTTTCTTTGGCAGCTTCGCTTTTCGCCCAAGCCATAAGTTTTTCATCATCACCATTGAACTGTTCCAGCAAAACGTTGTATTTTCCGAGCTTTTTATAGATACGAGAAGATGATTTTCAATCTTTTTTTCGTAGGAAGATTAATATCGCTTATTTTTATATTTTATTTGCAAAGTCATATTCTCTCAGCAAAGTTTATGGATTTGAGAGAGATAAAACGTATAAAAGGTGGATCGCTATTGACGAAAATATAGTAAAAGTGTATACTGATTTTATAACATACTTTGTATTTTTAGATAAAATATACAAAAGTGATCAGTTTCAAGGAAGGGAGGATAAAAATATGAAGAATATGAAGGTAAGAACCAAGCTAAATCTGATACTGGTTCTGGTTATTTTTCTTGTGGCTTTTGGGAGTGTTGTTTCCATCAAGGATTTGGAAGATGTGAAAGATAAAGCATTGGAGACAATGGATGCATCATCCCGTCAGAGTTATGATGATTCAATTAAAGAGCAGGTGGGCGTGGTTATTTCCCTGTTGTCGGAGATTAATGACGCATATAAAGCGGGAACTTATACGCTGGATGAAGCCAAGAAAATTGCGGCAGATGAGGTTCGGCAGATGCGTTACGGAGAGACAGGTTACTTTTGGATTGATCAGTCAGATGGAACAAATGTAGTTCTGCTTGGCAGCGATACCGAGGGAACGAACCGTATGGAGACAGAGGATGCAAACGGATACAAGATGGTGAAAGAAATCATACGTGTAGCAGTGGAAGATGGTGGAGGATACACAGATTATGTATTTCCTAAAGAAGGAGAGACTAAACCTTCACCGAAGCGTTCCTACAGTGAGTATTTTGAACCATTTGACTGGGTGGTCGGTACTGGAAATTATACCGATTATATTGATACTGCCATTGAAAAGCAGGACAAGGTATTTTCAAGCTATGCAATGAAAAAGGCAATCACACTGATTGGGGCATGTGTTGCAATGCTTGTGGTTGTTGCAGTGCTTGTTTTCATGATCGCACAGGATATTACAAAGTCACTTAAGAAAGTTGTAGCAGAGATTGAAGTGATTGCAGGTGGTAATTTTGCGCATAGAATGCGGACCAATATGATGAAACGGAAAGATGATTTCGGACAGCTGGCAGGAACACTTGAGACAATGAGGGAATCAATATGCGGATTGCTTTCCCAGGTAAAGATAGAGGCAGCAAATATTGATACAGTTGTGGAAGCAATGGATAGCAGTATATCAAATCTGAATGGGGAAATTGAGGATGTGTCTGCGACAACCGAGCAGCTTGCTGCAAGTACTGAAGAAACTGCCGCATCGACAGAACAGATCAACAGTATGACTCAGCAGATTGATGGTGCAGCGAAAGAGATTGCGATACGTGCACAGGATGGGGCTACGGAAGCAGAAGAAATTCATAAGAGGGCAGCACAGACGAAGGAAGCAACGGTGGAGAATCGACAGAAAGTTCAGACGATGCTCGGAGAAATCAGGGGAAGGCTGGAGCAGGCACTTGAAGAGGCAAAGGTTGTGGAACAGATCGGCGTGCTTGCTGATTCTATCCTTGCGATTACCGGACAGACTAATCTGCTTGCACTGAATGCATCCATTGAGGCAGCACGTGCTGGCGAGGCCGGAAAGGGATTTGCAGTTGTTGCAGAGGAAATCCGGGTATTGGCAGAGCAGTCTAAAGATGCCGTGGCAAATATTCAGGCCGTGACGGAAAATGTGGATAATGCAGTAGCAAATCTTGCAAATGACTCTAATCGTCTGTTGGATTTTGTAGATACAGATATTGTGAAGAGTTTTGATGATTTTGAGAAAATGGCAGATGATTATAATATGGATGCATCTAAAATTAATGATCTGGTATCGGATTTTAGTGCAACCTCAGAAGAATTGGTAGCATCAATTTCCAATATTACAGAGGCGATTGAAGGAATTACCTCCGCATCAAATGACAGTGCTGCAGGTACAACAAATATTGCGCAAAAAACCGTTTCTATTGCAGGCGGATCGGCAGAAGTCATGAAAGGTGTTAAGACAGCAGAGGCTTCGGCAGGAGAACTCCGCAAGAGTGTAAGCAACTTTGTAATTGAAGAATAAGAAATATATTTACAAGAGGAATTCGTATATTGCTCATTTGTGGAGAATCGGTTCACGACTTTCTGTTTGAGATTTCCGCAAAAATATCATACGAAAAGAAGGATAATATAGTCGGTCACACATTTTGTGTGACCGTTTTCTGTAATTTTATAAACTTTCTAGCCTAATAGATATTGAAATAATATATATTTTCTTTGGTTCTTATACAGAAGTCGGTATGGAAAACTGCCGGGGGGTTCTACTATTTGATCAAGATGATAATATCTATAGTGTACAATTTATGCGCCGGTGCTTCCGTAATGTTTTATTCCAATATGCCAAAAATTGTATGCAATTATTGCTATGATTAAAGCAATAATAGGTGAAATATGGGCAATCCATAAATGTGGCAAATTTTTTTCAAGCAGGTTTGCAACAGGATAATATCCGGTAAGTGCATAAGGTATAATAAAAGTAAGTACTAACTGCATTTCTTTTGAATAAATTTTTACTGGATAATCACAAAAGTTTTTGAGTCCATAATTATTATCTGTTAATAAGGAAACAATTTCTTCACTTTTTACTGTCCAAAAGCTAATTGTTCCGGTAATGACTGTAATTGCGGAAAATATAATAAAACCAGAAAGGAGGTTGAAACTATAATATATAATCCTTGTTGCAGTCCAGTGGATTTGAAGTCTTTGTAGACTATATATCCAAAAATATATAGAGAAAAATAATCGTGGTAAAAATGTATATTGGAATTGCTGCAAAACTAAATATGTAAAAGGACTTATAGGACGAGTTAAATATAAATCAAATTTTCCACTGTGAACCAATTCACCGATATCTCGCATTGGGCTCCAGAAAAAGAAACAACTAAAAGAATAGGACAACCAGCTTGTTGTAAACATAAAAAGAACTTCATATTTGTTCCAACCAGCAATACTGTTGAAATTATAAAATATAACATAAAATCCTGCAAAATATACACCAATCAATTTCTATCATTGCTTATGGATTAAACTTAAAGCGAACTTTCTTTCCGTGCTGTAACCGGAATGAATTGAAATCCTGCTTTGCTTTTTCGATTTCTTGGGTCTTATCAGAAGTCTTTTCTTTATCATATAAATCAAACAGGACTTCAACTACAAAGAGTCCATTTTCATCACTGATCCAGAAATCATTTGCATAATGTACCATGACTTCTAAATAATTCTTAGCATCGCAATAGAGATTATTTATGAAAAAACGGTCTCCACTGATGGTGATTTTACCAGTAAGTTTTTCATCATCAACATCAAGGATAACGTGCAATCCCTGGGTCATTGCTTCTTCCTCTAACCATGGATAAATCAAATCTATCCAGATACGCCACATTTCCTCATTGCGGATTCGGGTGTATTGAGATTCTACAATTTCCTGATGTTTGATACGCAAGTGCAATTCTTCTAAGTCAGCAGAATCATCTGTCTCAAACAGTTCACTTTTATCATTTTTGAACGCTTCAAGTTCTTTCAATTCCTGTCGGTATTCTTCAATATGGTCTACCTCTTCAGCTGTTTGAACGTAAGTGGAGAATGGCGCTAAATGCTTCATCGACAGGGACAAAAGTGGAATTGCTGAAAAAGGCTGTTGATCTTTATAATGGAGATTTACTTCGTTCTGCCAGTTCAGAGCATTGGATTATAGGACAGTCTGTACATTATCAGCATCGCTATATTGGTGCAGTGACAGAGCTTTTGAAAACGCTACATGAGGATCAGGATTATCATTGCGTCCATCGTTATGCGGCAAAGGCACTGGCGATTGTTCCGCATAGCGCAGATATTTATTACTGGCTGATTCATGCGATACATACGCAAGGGCATACAGAGATTGCCAGAAGTGAACTGCGGACAGCAAAAAATCATCTGCTTGAGGAAGATTATGAGCTGCTGGCAAATAGATTAGCTGTGGAAGAGAATATGACGTAAGAAATGCCGGAGGTGCAATTTATTCCTCCGGCATTTTCGTCCCTTACAAACTTGAATTTGAATTTCCTCAAATTATGACCTCTTAACAGAGTTTATAGGTTATCAATAAAATCCTCCAAAAACCTTGCAAATAAAGGATTTTTCGTAGTGTTCTCGCCTTATCCCTTTATACGATTTCACTATTGTTTATGCTTCCCTCGTGACCTCATAAGGGAAAAATCAAGGGAAGGAAAAACTCGCAACACAATATAACAAAATGTGGTAATCAGGAAACTGTGACATATGTGCGAATATAATATACTGGAGGATTTATTATATGGACAAGTACATTTTTGATGAAAGCAACGGCTTGTGGTATGAATTGCAGGGAGATTATTATATCCCTTGCCTGATACTTTCCGAAGAAGAAACACAGCCTATCGACTTATGGGGACAACGCCACAAGCAGTACCTAAAGGAGCATAGGCACATTGTTTACACCACAATGCTGATGGATAGAACACTTAACCGCTATCTTGCAGATATTAACCAACAGGCGGAGCAAATGTTCCATAGATTGATTGAGTAAATGGCTCAAAAGCAGGGTGTGACAGAACAGTTAAAAGCGGAACAGTCAATGGAATGGATAGGATTGATGAACAACATACAAGTTTGTGCAAAAGAGATTGTGAACAATGAGATAATTTTTGTATAATTAGATAAAGGGGCTGTGAAAAAAGAATAGTCCCGCATAAAAAAGAAAGACCAAGAGTTTTGCAATGAACTCAAGGTCTTTCTTTGTGTTATAATTAACTTACCATGAAAATTAATAACATAATCTATTCTAACCCAAAACAGGCAGTTTTGCCAATACTAATTCAAGATTATCTGGACATTTGTGATCCGGTGCTGACATTTGACAGATTTATGGGAGAAATCGAACTGGAGAAATATCTGAAAAATATTCCGCAACATCATACAGGAAGACTCAGATATGACCCGGTCAGCATGCTGAAGACAGTTTTGTTCGGATTTATGGAGAACGGCTATATATCATTGCGTGAGCTGGAGGATCAGTGCAAAGTCAATCTCCGCTTCATGTATCTCATGGATCATCAAACACCTTCTTACCGCACCTTCGGCTACTTCATTAACGAAGTAATTGCTGATTCCATTGAAGATATATTTCAGGACATAAACAAAAAAATCTTCGAGACAGAACATGTGGACCTCCAACATCTATATATCGATGGCTCCAAATTTGAAGCAAATGCGAATAAATACTCCTGGGTATGGAAAAAATCAACAGAAAAATCCAGATACCGCCTCTTTGATAAAATCACAACACTCTTTCAGGAAATCAATGAGGAACTGTCATGTACCGGTATAAAGTTTTGTATCAATAGTGAATATGCACCAGAGTATCTGAAAGAAGCCGCAGAACAGTATGCAAAAGCCTGGCAGATGGATAAAACGATGTTTGTTCATGGCAGGGGACATCGAAAAACCACGCAGCAGCGCCATTATGAGAAACTCAGTGAGTATGCTGCCAAGCTGGAAGAATACGTGGAAAAAATCAGGATCTGTGGAGAAGACCGCAACAGCTACTCAAAAACAGATCATTCGGCTACTTTTATGCGAATCAAGACAGACTACATGGGAAATGACCAGCTGCTTCCGGCTTATAATGTACAGGTCGGTGTTGCAGATGAGTACATTGCTGTTGTTGATGTAAATCAGTACCGCTCAGATATGGATTGTTTTGTTCCGCTGATGAACAAATTTTATACTACATATGGCTTCTATCCGAAGTATCCAGTAGCGGATGCCGGATATGGTTCTTACAACAATTACATCTTTTGTGAGCAGCATGGAATGGAAAAATATATGAAGTTTCCCATGTTCAAGAAAGAGACTACTGACAAAAAGTATCAAGAAGATCCATTTCGTGCAGTAAATTTCCCAATCGGGAAAGACGGAATCATGCGTTGCCCAAATGGGAAAAAATTTTATCTTCAGTACCGTAAAAACGTAAAGGGAAACAAGTATGGACGCCAGGAAGAAATATACCAGTGTGAAGACTGTTCTGGATGTCCATACGCTGAACACTGTAAAAAGACAGATAAAAACCGCACCGTTCGGATTAACCGTGAACTTACAGCGATGCATCAGGAAGTGATTGGAAATCTCGAAAGTATCCAGGGAGCACTTCTGAGGATGAACAGATCCATCCAGGCAGAGGGCACATTTGGTATCATAAAAAACGACCGTTGGTACAAAAGAATTGTCCGAAGAGGAATAAAATCTGTCCTGCTTGAAGTATTTCTTGTTTCTATTGGACACAATCTTTATAAATATCACAATAAACATGAAAAAAATGTAACAGCCGCATAGGATTCCATAATAGCCTTTCTTATGGGGTAAGGGGAATTATACACGTTTTATGAAATATAACTACTGTTGTATCCATAATAAAAAGGACGCATGAAAAAACTTTCGTTTTTTCACACGCCCTTTTATTTCAAAAAATTCTTGACAACTACATCGAACCTCGATACTATATATATAGAGGTTCGATATATCGAAGTGGAATAGTGAGGATGCCTATGAATAGTAAAATAAAAAGGATTTATGTACCTATGACAGAAAGCGGTTTTTACATTTTGTTCTGTCTCCAACAACCTCAGCATGGCTACGGAATTAGTCAACAGGTCAGGCAAATGACAGGTGGAGAGTTAATCATTAGTGCAGGAACAATGTATGGAACGCTTTCTAAAATGGAAAAAGATGGCTTAATTGATTTTGAGAGTGAGGAGGAAAAAAGAAAGCTTTATCGAATTACCGAACTTGGAAAAGAAATCTTACATCTTGAAATTAAACGTATAGAGCGATTGTATAAGAATAGCAAAGGAGAGGAAATAAATGAATAACAAAAAAACTGTAATACGCTTTTTTACCATTGCAGATTATGAAGATGAAGAAATTTGGTTGCATAATCAGCATATGAATGGTTGGAAACTGGTAAAAATGATTCCCCCTTGTTTCTTTATTTTTGAAAAGTGTACGCCAGCGGAAGTAGCGTACCGACTGGATTATAAAAATAATTCGGAAACCAGTAACTATTTCCAAATTTTTAGGGATTACGGTTGGGAATATATTGGCCGTTGTGTTGGATGGCTGTATTTTCGTAAACCGTCAACAGAGATGGATTCCGAGCGTGATGGCGAAATATTTTCCGATAATGAATCAAGAATAGAAATGATCGACCATGTGGTAAAAACTCGTTTACTTCCAATTTTAATAATCTTTCTATGCTGCGTTCTTCCTAATTTTATAAGAAGCATAGAAACCAATGACCCACTTACAACCGTGTTCACCGTGTTTTTGGCAATCATGACCCTGCTATATAGTTATCTGATTGTTTATTGTGGTTTGAAATTGCGAAAATTAAGGAAAAAATATAGAAATGATTAATATATGTTTATAATTTGGGTATCAAAAATAAAACTGGTGGAATTATCAAAGTTGCTCTGAAAACATAAGATATGAAGTCTCCTACAAGATTTTTCGTCACGCAGGAGACTTTCTTATATTCTGATATTTCCAGCTCAATCCTCTACATGAAATACATCTTCCACCAGCATATTAAAGTACTCTGATATTCGCAGCATAAATTCGGCAGATCGACCATGTGAAACAGTCGGATGCAAAGGTGTGGCTCATCAAATTACAGAAAGATGGTCGAGGGTATAGTACCATTCATACGGTGCGTGGTGTTGTAAGACCGGCTTTTCAAATGGCAACAGATGATGATTTGATTCGTAAGAATCCGTTTGATTTCCAATTGGTGACAGTAGTAGTAAATGACAGCGTGACAAGAGAAGCCATTTCTAGAGCAGATATGCGTAAGTTCTTAAAATTCGTGGAAGAGGATAAGCATTTTAGTAAATACTACGAAGGTTTTTTTATTCTTTTTCACACAGGACTTAGAATTTCAGAGTTTGTAGGACTTACCATAAATGATATTGATTTTACAGAGATGAAGATCCATGTTACGCATCAGCTTCAGCGAAAGAGAAATATGGAATATATCATTGAAGATCCCAAGACTTCCAGTGGTACCAGAGATATTCCCATGACTTCCGAAGTGGCAGAATGTTTTCATAGGATTATTGATAAGAGAAAGAAAGTAAAGGTGGAGCCGATGATAGATGGCTACAGTGGATTTCTTTATCTCGATAAGAATGGGATGCCTATGGTTGCCCTTCATTGGGAGAAATACTTTCAGCACGTTGTAGAGAAGTACAATGGCATTTATAAGATTCAGATGCCAAAGATTACACCACATGTTTGCAGGCACACGTTCTGTTCGAATATGGCAAAGTCAGGAATGAACCCAAAGACGCTTCAGTATATTATGGGGCATTCGGATATAGGTGTTACATTGAATACCTATACACATCTAACATTTGACGATGCAAAGGAAGAGACGGAGCGATTATCAAAGGCTCAGTAATAGCGAGTTGTACAGAATTCTAATTTACAACTTTTGATGGAAAATTTACAACTTTTTATGCCAAGATATGCCAAGAAACGGAACAAAATAATCTGCCGGAAATGTGCCGCAAACCCTGTAAAATCAAGGAAAACAGAGGAGTTACAATACTATGATAAAAGTACTGTTCATCTGCCACGGCAACATCTGCCGCAGCACCATGGCCGAGAGCGTTTTCACCCACATGGTGAACCAGTTAGGTCTTATACAACAATTTGAAATCGATTCCGCAGCAACAAGTCGCGAAGAAATCGGTAACCCACCACATTATGGAACAGTGGACAAACTGCGCAAGGAAGGCATCCCACTTGTCCCACATCGTGCACGTCAGATGACAAGGGACGATTATCTGTACTATGATTATTTGATTGGCATGGATTACGCGAATATCCGCAACATGACAAGAATTGCCGGTGGGACAGATAGTCAGGGAAAAATATATAAGATGCTTTCGTTTGCAGGCTATGAAGAAAATCATAAACTCACAGAGGCAAGAGATGTTGCAGATCCATGGTACACAGGCGACTTTGATGCGACTTATCGTGATGTAGTGGCAGGATGTGAAGGGCTGTTACAGTATATAAAAGAACATTTCTGAATCTTATATAAAAATTTTCCAAACATTATTTTTAAAAGTGCTTGCAAAACGCCCCCATCTGTGTTATAAATGTTACAACATTAATTCATTAAAGCGTTGAAAGAGACTCTTCTCTTTAGAGGCCGACAGGAATACAACGTCACCGACTGAGAGCGTTGTTTGGAAGAGAAGAAGAAGGGAACACTCTGGAGCAGACTGGTTGAACCAGTTTTACAGCGAAGACACTGCAGAACTGTTAAGTAGGTCAGTACGTGGGTGCGCGTTAAGCACATTGAGTGGGAAAATGATTTTTAATGTGAGTCGTTTTTCAAAGCGGGTGGTACCGCGGGATCATAGAAGAGGAATCTCGCCCCTGAGAAAGCAAAGTTGCTTTTTCAGGGGCTTTTTGTTTACCAATAGAATCCCGTCCCGCTCCTAATCAAACCGCACAAGCGGAAACGTAAGGAGAGTACAAGACATGGAATTTATGACAGGAGTAACAGGAAAAGACACACTGGAAATCAGCGATTTATTAGCTGGAGATTTCGCAGGAAAAAGCGTAAAAGTAAACGGAGCGGTTCACACCATCCGTGATATGGGGGAGGTTGCCTTCATCGTTTTGCGCAAAAGGGAAGGACTTCTTCAATGTGTTTATGAAGAAGGAAAAACAAAATTTGCCTTAAAGGATTTGAAAGAGGCATGCACGATTGAGGTCGAAGGAACTGTAAAAACAGAAGATCGTGCACCAAACGGATTCGAGATTCGACTTGATACGATTAAGGTATTGTCGGAGCCGAAGGAACCGATGCCGCTTGCCATTTCCAAATGGAAGATGAACACCTCATTGGAGGCAAATTTGAACAATCGTCCGATTGCACTTCGCAACATCAGGGAGAGAGCAAAGTTCCGTATCCAGGAAGGCGTGGTGAGAGGATTTCGTGATTTCCTTTATCAGGAGGGATTCACCGAGATTCATACTCCTAAGCTTGGTGCAAAGAGTGCTGAGGGCGGGGCAAACCTTTTCAAATTAGAGTATTTCCACAGACCTGCGATTTTACAGCAGAGCCCACAGTTTTATAAGCAGATGATGGTCGGCGTTTTTGACCGGGTATTTGAGACAGCACCGGTTTTCCGTGCAGAGAAACACAACACGAAACGTCACCTCAACGAATATACAAGTTTAGATTTTGAGATGGGATACATCGATGGATTCGAAGATATCATGGCGATGGAAACCGGATTTTTGCAGTATACAATGGAGTTACTGAAAAAAGATTACGCAAGAGAGTTGAAAATCCTCGGCGTAACCTTACCAAAAGTGGATAAGATTCCGGCAATCCGTTTTGATGAAGCAAAACAGCGTGTAGCGGAAAAATACAACAGACAGTTCCGCAATCCATACGATTTAGAGCCGGAAGAAGAGGCACTGATTGGTCAATACTTTAAAGAAGAATATGATGCAGATTTTGTGTTTGTCACACATTATCCATCCAAGAAAAGACCGTTTTATGCGATGGATGATCCGGCAGACCCGACTTACACTTTAAGTTTTGACTTACTTTATCAGGGACTTGAGATTACAACCGGTGGACAGCGAATCCACGATTATGATATGCTCATGGAAAAGATAGAAAAACGTGGCATGGAGACAGAGGGCATGGAACAGTATTTGAGCTGCTTCAAACACGGAATGCCGCCGCACGGAGGTCTTGGAATCGGAATGGAACGTCTCACAATGAAATTAATCGGCGAGGACAACGTCAGAGAGACGACACTATTCCCAAGAGATTTAAGCCGTTTGGAGCCATAGAGAGCCGGGACAACTAGATACGGCTTAAATCTCTTTGAGGTTCGCCAACCACTATCTCCATACCATCGACAAAAGAAAACGGAGAACAACAAATGAAACTACAAGAACAATTAGAACAATACCACCCTTTCAACGAACAGGAGGAGCGCGACAAAAAGGTCATGCTTCAGTTGCTTAAGACTCAGCCGGACATTTTTACCAGAGAAAATGAGGTAGCTCATTTTACCGCATCTTCCTGGCTGTTAAACTGCAAACACACAAAGGTGTTGATGATTTATCACAACATTTATCATTCCTGGTCATGGACGGGAGGTCACGCAGATGGTGAGGAAAATTTGCTTGCAGTAGCAATCAGAGAGGCACAGGAAGAGACCGGTGTGAAAGAGATTCAGACGGTTGATGATACCATTTTTTCCATTGAGACGCTGACCGTCGATGGCCATGAGAAAAGAGGACGCTATGTGCCATCCCATTTGCATTTGAATGTGACGTATCTTTTGGAGGCAGACGAAGCGGAGGTGCTTCGGATTAAGCCGGATGAAAATAGTGGTGTGAAATGGTATGCACTGGAGGAAGCGCTAGAGGCGTGCAGTGAGCCGTGGATGGTGGAGCGGATTTACAAAAAGTTAAATAAGAAACTACAAGTGTAGTTGCAAAAACAATGTGATACGATGAGATTACGAACAATAGAAAGATAAGAATGCAGCATACGAATCGTAATAGAAAAAGAGACATATAGAAAATGCAGGAAAAGAGGGATAACGTGAGACATTTAGGAACGAAAACGATTGAGACAAAACGCCTTACCCTACGACGTTTTACATTAGATGACGCAGAAAAAATGTATGAAAACTGGACAAGTGATGACCGCGTGACAAAGTTTTTGACCTGGCCGACACATAAGAGCGTTGAGGTGACAAAAAAAGTAGTGACAGAGTGGGTCAGCAATTACGACAAGGATGACACAAACAAATATTTGTGGTGTATTGCAAGGAAGGAAAATGACGAGCCAATCGGAAGTATCGATGCGCATATAGCCAAAGAGCAGGCAGAGAGTTTTGAGGTGGGCTACTGCATTTCGGAAAGCTGCTGGCATCAGGGATTTACCAGTGAGGCATTACAGGCAGTGATGGATTTCTTATTTGATGAGGTTGGGGCAAACCGTGTGGAGGCACGTCACGATCCGGCAAATTCTCATTCTGGTGAGGTTATGAAAAAATGTGGCATGCATTATGAGGGAACCAGAAAGATGGCAGACTGGAACAATACCGGAATCTGCGATGAAGCCCTTTATGGAAAAGTAAAAGGCGATGAAAAAGAAACCACAGAACAGGAAACTACGGGAAACAAAGCCGTTTCCAAGGAATGTAGCGATTCTACAAAACATAAAAAAAATATCATTTCCGATGAGACGATTGAGTATGTTGGAATTCTTGCGAAACTGGAATTAAACGAGGAAGAAGCCGAGCAGGCAAAAAAAGATATGGGTGATATGCTTGACTATATCGATAAATTGAATGAACTAGACGTGACAGGTGTGGAACCGATGTCACATATTTTCCCGGTTCATAATGTGTTCCGTGAGGATGTCGTAAATGAGCATGATGGAAGCAAGGATACCTTAGCCAATGCACCGGTACAAAAAGATGGTGGATTTAAGGTACCAAAGACCATAGGTGATTAGAAAACATTTATGTCGCAAATGCGACCCGCCGCAGGCAAAGAATCCTGCTTGCAGGATTCCTTTTATAGAAATGAGGGAAAAAGATGAACTTAATGAGTTTAACTGCCGTTGAATTAGGCAAGAAAATAAAAGCAAAAGAAGTGTCGGTGGAGGAAGCTGTACAGGCTGCAATCGATGCCATTGAGAAAAGAGAAGAAAGCGTACACAGTTTTGTGACTGTGGATAAAGAGGGTGCCTTGGCCCGTGCGAAGGAAGTACAAAAGTTAATCGAGGATGGAACCTTAAGTGGTCCGCTTGCCGGTGTTCCGGTTGCAATCAAGGACAACATGTGTACCAAGGGATTGCTTACCACCTGTTCTTCCAAGATTTTATATAATTTTTTACCAACTTATTCTGCTGAGGCAGTAGAGCGTCTGGAAAAAGCTGGTGCTGTTATCATTGGAAAAACAAACATGGATGAGTTTGCGATGGGAAGTACGACAGAGACTTCTGCCTTTGGAGAAACCAGAAATCCATGGAATTTAGAGCATGTGCCGGGAGGGTCTTCCGGTGGTTCTTGTGCAGCAGTGGCAGCCGAGGAGTGTTCATTTGCACTTGGTTCAGATACCGGTGGCTCGATTCGCCAGCCAAGTTCTTTTTGTGGCGTGACCGGAATCAAACCAACGTATGGAACCGTTTCCCGTTATGGGTTGATTGCCTACGGTTCTTCCTTAGATCAGATTGGACCGGTTGCCAAGGATGTGACAGACTGTGCAACCATTTTGGAAGCAATTTCTTCCTATGATAAAAAGGATTCCACTTCCGTAAAACGTGATGATTACCATTTTACAGAGGCGCTCGTGGATGATGTCAAGGGATTAAAAATTGGAATTCCAAAGGATTACTTTAAAGAGGGAATCGATGAAGATGTCAAGAACGCAGTCCTTTCGGCAGCAAAGACATTAGAGGAAAAAGGTGCGATTGTCGAAGAATTTGACCTTGGTCTGGTAGAATATGCAATTCCTGCTTATTACGTCATTGCGTGTGCGGAGGCAAGCTCGAACTTAGCACGTTTTGACGGTGTAAAATATGGCTATCGTACCAAAGAGTATGAAGGGCTTCACAATATGTATAAAAAAACCCGTTCCGAAGGATTTGGAGCAGAGGTAAAAAGACGTATCATGTTAGGTTCTTTCGTATTAAGCAGCGGTTATTACGATGCATATTATTTGAAAGCGCTTCGTACTAAAGCCTTGATTAAAAAAGAATTTGATAAAGCATTTGAAAAATACGATATCATTTTAGGACCGGCAGCACCAACCACAGCACCGAAATTAGGAGAGTCCTTAAAAGATCCAATCCAGATGTACCTGGGGGATATCTATACGATTTCCGTAAACTTAGCAGGTCTTCCGGGAATTTCGCTTCCATGCGGAGAGGATGAAAATGGACTTCCAATCGGGTTACAGCTGATTGGGGACTGTTTCGAGGAAAAGAAGATTATCCGCGCAGCGTATGCGTTTGAACAGACAAGAAACTACAAACATAGTCCGATTGCAGAAGATTGTGCTGCAAAAAAAGTGGCACAGGACTAGGAAAGGAGACAGAAAAAATGAGTAAAACATACGAAACCGTCATCGGACTTGAGGTCCATGTTGAATTAGCAACCAAGACGAAGATTTTCTGCTCCTGTTCCACTGCGTTTGGAGGAGCACCAAATACACACACCTGTCCGGTTTGTACCGGTATGCCAGGTTCCCTTCCTGTTTTAAATAAGCAGGTTGTAGAATATGCAATTGCAGTTGGACTTGCAACGAACTGTTCCATCACACAGTATTGCAAGTTTGACCGTAAAAACTATTTTTACCCGGACAACCCACAGAACTACCAGATTTCCCAGTTATATCTGCCAATTTGCAGGAACGGAAGCGTTGAGATTGAGACTTCTGCCGGTAAAAAGAACATTGGAATCCATGAAATTCATATGGAAGAGGATGCCGGAAAACTGGTACATGATGAGTGGGAAGATGTTTCCATCGTCGATTACAACCGTTCCGGTGTGCCACTGATTGAGATTGTATCTGAGCCAGACATGCGCTCGGCAGAAGAGGTTATCGCTTATCTGGAAAAATTAAGAACCCTGATTCAGTATCTTGGTGCATCCGACTGTAAGTTAAACGAAGGTTCCATGCGTGCCGATGTCAACCTGTCTGTACGTGAAGCAGGTTCTTCAGAGTTTGGTACCCGTACCGAGATGAAGAACTTAAACTCTTTTAAGGCAATCACACATGCGATTGAGGGTGAGAGAGAACGTCAGATTGAATTGCTTGAGATGGGACGTAAAGTTGTGCAGGAGACCAGAAGATGGGACGATAACAAGGAATCCTCCCACGCAATGCGTTCGAAGGAAGATGCACAGGATTACCGTTATTTTCCGGAACCAGACCTGGTTCCAATCGTGATTTCAGATGAATGGTTACAGGAAATCAAAGACCGCCAGCCGGAGTTCCGCTCGGAAAAATTAGAGCGTTACAAAAAGGAATATGAGATTCCAGAGTACGATGCCAAGATTTTGACCGAGTCCAAGCATTTAGCGGACTTATTCGAGGCGACAACCGCTATCTGTAAGAAACCGAAAAAGGTATCCAACTGGCTGATGGTAGAGACGATGCGTCTGATGAAAGAGCATGAGATGGATGCAGAGGACTTAAGCTTTTCACCGGAAAATCTTGCAAAACTGATTGAACTTGCAGATGCCGGAACCATCAACAGCAGTGTTGCAAAAGAAGTGTTTGAAAAAGTGTTCGAGGATGACATTGATCCAGAACAGTATGTTGAGGAACATGGCTTAAAGACAGTTCACGATGAGGGCGCACTCCGCAGCACGATTGAGCAGATTCTAAAAGACAACCCACAGTCCGTCTCGGATTACCACAGTGGAAAACAAAAAGCGATTGGATTTTTGGTGGGTCAGACGATGAAGGCGATGAAGGGAAAAGCAAATCCTTCCATGGTAAATGAAATCTTAACCGAGTTATTGAGAAAAGAATAACGTTATTGAGAATTTCTTGAATTGACGAAAAAAACAGAGCTTGTTATCCTAGAAAGAGAGTTAGTGTATGCTAACTCTCTTTGTGTTATACAAAAAGAAGAAGTATTATCAGGGTCTTGAAATTGACATATCAAAAGGGGGATATCTCAATTTATCAGAATAAGTTATAAAAGAGGGAAAAAGAAATGGAATTACTAAAAGTAAAAGTGTTGCTGGGCTTTTTGACGATGAGGGAGACGGACCTTACGGTAACAAATCTTGCGGTGGTATTAGGCGAAGAAAAATATGCCATCAGCCGGCTTTTTACCAGCATGGAAAAGGAGGGACTGTTGGACCGGACAAACAAGAGAAAACCGGTACTGACAGAATCTGGAATGCGAACGGCAAACATTTACCGTCACAAGGTGGAAGGGGTGTTAGGACACCTTTTATGTGCCGGCGTTTCGCAGGAGGAGGCAAAAGCGGATGCAATTGCAATGGCAGTGTATTGTTCCGATGCAACCTTTTCCAAGCTTCGCCAGCAGGGAATTGCAAGGAGGGTAAAATTAAGTTTTCATGAGGGACTTCATTTTGATGGGGCAAGACTATGCCGTTCTTATCAGGAAGGAACGGAGCCGCTTACCTTTCTGATTTATCAGGCGTTGGGAAATGAGCAGGAGCAGCTCTCAAAATGGAATGACCGGTTTGAAAATCCCGGTAAGCTTTGTATCCAAAATAAACAAGGACAGGTCTCATTACATGTGTTGGCAGGTTCACAGGGCTATGAGTTTGAGTATTGGGATGGAGAAAACTGGCGAAGCATGCTGCGTCAGGGAACGGTCATTTCTTTTCCGGCAGAGTATTTAAAGTTTACCAGCATTGCAAAAGACGAGGGGCGGATGCTCTATGGAAGAATTCCGCTTCGGGTGAAAAACGAGAAAAATATGGAAAAACTGCTGTTTACAACGTACATTGCATAAACTTTTGAAAATGATTATCAGTTGCAGATTGCAACAATAGTTAGTCGTGACAAACCAAGAAAAAGAATCGGAAGTAGAAAACTTTGTTGCAAACGTGCAACAAAAAGAGACTTTTCTGTGAAAATACAATGTGTTACTATCATTTCTGCAAAAAACAGATTAAAATTTTATACCAGGCGGTTAGACAAACCTAACCAAAAGGTGAAAGAGAAAGAGGAGAAATGATGAAGAGAGGAAGTTTGAAAAGATTTTGGAAAAAGACAGCAGTGCTTTCCCTTACCGCAATGTGTGTCTTAAATTTTGGAAGTACTCAGATTGCATGGGCAGAAGGAACGGAAAGTGCGACAGAAGCAGAGACAGCGAGTGAGCAATATAAATTAGAGGCAGGAACTTATCAGGTGCCAATCAAATCTTTGGTAAGCGCTGCACCACTTCCGGCGGTTCAGGAAGCATTTGCAACCGCATTTGGAACACAGGCTGTATTAAACGTAGCGGAAGATGGAAGCATGGAGGCAGTTGTCAATTGCCACAATATGCAGATTAATTTGATGGGAACCATCTATTATGCGAATGTCATGACGGTTCAGGATGCAACGAATCATACCTATCAGACCGTTACTTCTTCAAAAGCGTTTGGTTCAAGTGAGACAGAGCAGATTCAGGCACCGGATGAAGTGTCTTTCCCATTGCCTATAAAGGAGGATGGAACAAGCGTTTTAGAGATTACAGTTGATTTCATGGATAAATTTTTAGGAGGCGGTGATCCATATCCAACCAATGTAACCCTGACACTTGATTTTGACAATGCGAAGAAGAAAACAGATTTTACAGATCTTAAGGATTTTGTAGCGGAGTGCGAAAAGCTTTCAGCAGATTCATATACCAAGGAATCTTACGATGCATTTGCAGCAGTACTGGCAGAGGCAAAAGAAATGGTTGCAGCAGACGATGGCTTTACCGTATCTGAGACAGAGAAAAATGAAATGATGAAGCGTCTTACCGATGCGAAGAACGACTTGGTAGAAGTGACAAAAGATGATGACAGCAAAAAAGACGATGATGGCAAAAAGGATGACGATACCAAGAAGGACGACGACAGCAAGAAAGACGACGATACCAAGAAGGACGACGATACGAAGAAGGACGATGACACGAAGAAAGACGACGACAGCAAGAAGGATGAGTCAGAGAAATTAGAAGATGGAACATATTCCGTATCTGTTGCGTTATATCATGCCACAAAAGATACGTTATCGATGGCTTCTAGTGCGATTTTACCGAATGCCGAAATCGTGGTAAAAGATGGCGTGTCTACCATGTACATTCATACACAGCCGATGACATTTGGCTCGATTACAGCAAGCCTTCAGGAGTTAAAGGTTGCGGATATCAACAATCAGTTCAAGGATGCAGCGGTTACGACAAAATCAAAAGATGGAAACCCAACCGGATTTTCCTTTGTGCTCCCACATCAGGGAAGTTATCTGACTTTAAAAGTAAATCCACATGTTGCCATGATGGGAAATATGGATTTGGATGCCCGCTTGTTTGTTGATTATACAACACTGAAAAAAGTATCGGATGACACCACAGATGATACAAATAAGAATGGTTCTACCACAGATGGTACAGACAACAACGGCTCCACAACCGGCAGCAATGCCACAACAGGCAACAATGGAACTGCAGCCGACAACAACACTACAACAGGCAGCACAGTAAATACAACAAACAACACAGTAACAGCCACGACAGACCATACAGCATCTTCAACTACAATTGTAAATGCAGCATCCGACTGGGATATCGTCGCAGCGCAGCTTGCAGCACTCCAGGAAAAAGGAACGGTTACAGCAGCCGTATCCGATGTCACAGTCGTTTCCAAGACCGTATTGGAGCAGTTAAAAGGACAGGATAAGAACCTTGTAATCCAGCTTGGAAATGGAGCAAGATGGACTATCAATGGAAAAAATATTACAGCGGACAGCTTCCAGGATTTAGACCTTGGTGTTATTTTAAATGCGAATGTGATTCCACAGAATCTGGTAAATCAGGTTGCAGGAAATGGAAACGGCTCCATGCAGATCCACCTAAATCACAACGGAGCATTTGGATTTACTGGAACCTTGACTGTAAATGTCGGAACACAGTATGCAGGACAGTATGCGAACCTTTACTATTACAATGCGTCTACCGGAAAAATGGAACTTGTAGGAAGTTACGCAGTAAATGCAAATGGTGAGACAGATTTGACGTTTACACATGCATCGGACTACGTTCTTGTGATGGACAACGAAGCTTACACCGTGAAAACTCCAACAACAGGAGATGAAAGCAATATGGTATTCGCATTCTTCGTTCTGCTTGCAGGCGCAGGCGTATGCGTTGCATCAGCCAGAAAAAAGTACGAAAAATAATGTTTTAACACAGGATTTGTGCTTTGGCACAAAACCGGAATGTAAAAGAATGGAGATAAAAATGAAAAGAAGTTTGTCAAAAAAGATAGTTCAGTTTTTTGGCGGCGTGGTGATGGCAGCTTTTGTAGCTGCTATTTCCATGCCCGTTTATGCTATGGAGGACGGAGCATATACCGTTGGAAGAAGTACTTCATATGCGAATCCCCAGACGGGAGAGACCGTGGATGGGGGAACCAATATAGCACTCGGTGACAGTATGTGTGCAAGTATTGTGGAAGGAAGCGCATTGGTCGAGCAGTACCAGGGAAGTACTTACGTGACACTTGGAATCGGCTTAATGTCCAATATTACCAGCGTTCGTTTTCAGATTCAGGGGGCAGACGGAAGTTACCGCGAGGTCGCGGCAACACAGACCGGAAGCTGCCAAAGGGATGGGGATACCTGTAATCATTACCGTATTCAGGTAGATTCCGCAGATTTATATATCAGCCCGATTCTATACGTGGTACCGATGGGGCGTGATGTACAGTTTTTTGTAAAATTAGATACAGGTTCTGCAACACCGGGAAGTGGAAATTTTGTCAGTGAAATGATTCCGGCAGCACCGGCAAGCACAACAGCAGAGCCGTCAGCGGAAACAAGTGCGGCTGCTTCCTCCAAGGCATCCGCGGGCAGCACTGCGGCACCAAATGATTCAAGCACATCCGTAGTTACATCAGAGACAAAAGATGCAGCATCCCAAAAGACGGATGAGGATACCGAGGAAGCAGCAGAAATAGAAGAACCGGAGACAGAAAGTCTTGTGGAGGAAACGGAAAGGCTGATGGAGGACACGCAGGCTTTAGAAGCCGACACGGAAAATCGCGTGATGGAGGATACCGAGGACGCCAAAAAGACAAAGGATAAGGAACAAAAAAAGAAAAGTCATGCACCGGTTGTCGCAGGAGTTGTGGTACTTCTTGCAGCAGGTGGAGGGGCAGGTTATTGGTTTTATAGAAAGAAAAGGATGTAGAAAATGAAAAAGATTCGAATTGTGGCAGTATGTCTGTCACTGTTATTGCTCACAGGCTGCGTGGACCAGTCTGCACCCAAGGAGTCTGGGCAGGCATCGGAACGTGCAACAGAGCAAAATAAGACAGAAAACCAGCAGGAGAACGAGACAGGGGAAAAAGAGGTAGAAAATCAGCAGGAGAATGGCGAAAGGGTTGTTGCAACTTCTGTGGCGACTTGTGAAATTTTAGACAAACTTGGGATTGATTCTGTGGTAGGCGTTCCACAAACGGATAGCTATACCATCCCCAAGCGTTATGAAGATGCAGTCAGTATCGGTTCCCCGATGGCACCGGATATGGAGGTTGTCGCATCACTTAAGCCGACGCTGATTCTATCCCCCAATTCCCTGCAAGGAGAGTTAGAACCTCAATACGATAACATCGGTGTGGAAAGCTATTTCCTGGATTTAAAGAGTACAGAAGGCATGTATCGCTCCATCGAGGAATTAGGAGAGAAACTGAATGCCGCCGAGAATGCAAAAGCTTTGGTCGATGAGTATGAGACATTTTTGCAGTCATATCAGGAAAAGCATGAGGAAAAAGAGGCTCCGACGGTTTTGATTCTGATGGGACTTCCGGGTTCTTATGTTGTGGCAACCGAGAGCAGTTATGTCGGAAGTTTGGTAAAGCTTGCCGGAGGCGTCAATGTATATGGGGATGGAGACGGTTCTGATTTTTTAAATATCAATCCAGAAGACATGGTGGAAAAGAACCCGGATCTTATTTTGCGGACTTCCCATGCGATGCCGGAACAGGTGAAGCAGATGTTTGCGACAGAGTTTTCCACAAATGAAATCTGGCAGCATTTTACTGCGGTTTCCGAGGGAAGAGTCTATGACCTCGATAATGAAAAATTTGGGATGAGTGCCAATTTCCGTTATCAGGAAGCACTAGAGGACTTAGAGCCGATTTTGTATGGCAAGGAGTAGAACGATGGCTTTGAAAAAGAAAATAGGGGCAAAAAGAATTGTATTCGTTTATGTATTTACGACGGCTGCATTGCTGTTACTTTTGTTTGCATCGGTAAATATCGGCAGCATCAAAGTGACACCCATGCAGATGTTAAAAGGGCTGTTTGTCGCTTATGATGAACAGGTGGCAACCATCTATCACCTTCGTTTCCCAAGAATTTTTATTGCGATGGCAGGAGGAGCCGCGGTTGCGGTCTCTGGCGTATTGCTTCAGGCAGTCATGAAAAATCCATTGGCAGACCCGGGAATCCTTGGCATCAGTTCGGGTGCAAGCTTAGCGTCGGTTCTTATTACCATGTTTTTTCCGGCGATGTTTTTTTCGATTCCGGTCTTCGCCTTTTTAGGCGGAATCGCTGCATGTGCGCTGGTCTATGTATTATCCTGGAAGGGCGGGTTACATCCGCTGCGTGTGATTTTAACCGGTGTTGCCGTGAATGCATTTTTTACAGGACTGCTTTCGGCAGGAAACAGTATGCTTGGAAAAGATTACACCGGAGCCGCAAGTATCATAGATGGCAATATCAGCATGAAGACCTGGGATGATTTTAAAATGCTGATTTTTTATACGGTCATCGGGCTTGTGCTATCGCTTGTGCTTGCGAAATACTGCGATATTTTAGGACTTGAGGATAAGACGATTCTCTCTCTCGGAATTCACGTGAATGCGTCAAGAATGGGAATCTCAGTTGTTGCGGTTTTACTGGCATCCGTCAGCACAGCGGTCATGGGGAGCATTAGCTTTCTTGGACTTTTAGTGCCGCATATTGCAAGGCTTCTGGTTGGAAACAGCCATAAAATCTTATTGCCATATACGATGATACTGGGAGCTTTTACCCTTTTGGCTGCAGATACGCTTGGAAGAACGATTGCATATCCGTATGAGATTAGTGCAGCCGTTGTGATGGCGGTCATCGGCGGTCCATGTTTTATTTTACTGTTAAGGAGGTCGGCACACACGTATGAACAAGGTTAAGACAGTTTATGAAGCAAAGAATCTGTCCTTTTCCTATGGGAAAAATAAGGTTTTAGATGATATTAGCTTTTCCATCAAGGAAGGAAAGGTCACAACGTTAATCGGCGCAAACGGTTGCGGAAAGTCGACGCTGTTTCAGCTTTTGACCAGAAATTTGACACCGGATGTTGGAACGATTCTTCTAGAGCAGGAAGATATTTCCAAAATGCGTCTGAAAGAACTTGCAAAAAAAGTTGCAATCGTGCATCAGTACCATGTGACACCACAGGATCTGACAGTAGAAAAGCTGGTTGCATACGGCAGGCTTCCACATCAATCCATCCTTGGCAGCTTTCACAAAAAAGAATCGGATGGGGTAAGAAAGAGACAGCTTGACCAGGAAAAAATTGACTGGGCGCTTTCCGTGACCAACACCGATAAAATAAGAAAAAAGGCAGTGCTTGATCTCTCAGGCGGACAAAGGCAGCGTGTTTTCATTGCAATGGCATTAGCGCAGGACACAAAGCTTTTACTTTTGGATGAGCCAACTACCTATCTGGATATCCGTTACCAGGTGCAGATTCTTGGACTCGTGCGGGAATTGAATGAGACATACGGGATGACAATTGTGATGGTGTTACACGACATCAATCAGGCATTTGCTTACAGTGATGAGATTCTTGCACTAAAAAATGGGAAAATAGTGGCGCAGGGGGAACCAGCCAGACTGATTGATGAAGAACTGATTCAAACGGTATATGATGTCAAGCTGCCGGTTTACTCCATTGAGGAAAAAAAGGTTGTCTTAGCGGTGTAAGAAAAGATTGACTTTCTTTCGAAAAGTATTATAATGAAAACCAAGTTGTTTACTAGGAATTATAGGAATGGAGTTATAATACGAAATGGAAATGGTAGAACAGATTAAGAAATTACAGGAAGAAAAGGATGTTGTCATTTTGGCACATTATTATGTAGATGGAGCCGTACAGGAGATTGCGGACTATGTCGGAGACTCTTACTATTTAAGCAAGGTCGCAACACAGGTAAAACAGAAGAATATCCTGTTTTGCGGCGTCAGCTTTATGGGGGAGAGTGCGAAGATTTTGAATCCGGAAAAGACGGTTGTGATGGCGGACGAAACCGCAGACTGTCCGATGGCGCACATGGTTACCGTAGAGCAGATTGCAGAGGTAAGAGCGCAGTATGAGGACCTTGCCGTAGTCTGTTATGTAAACTCAACGGCTGAAATCAAGGCAGTCTCGGATGTCTGTGTAACATCCTCCAATGCGGTTCGCGTTGTGAAGAATCTGAAAGAGAAGAACATCTTTTTCGTGCCGGATGAGAACCTGGGAAGATATGTCGCAGAAAAACTGCCGGAGAAGCATTTTATTTTCCACGATGGATTCTGCCATGTACATAAAAGCATCAAAGCAGAGAATTTAAAGGCAGCAAAAAATGTGTATCCAGATGCACTTGTGCTGACGCATCCAGAGTGTACCGCAGATGTGATTGCATTGTCTGATTTTGTCGGAAGTACCTCTGAAATCATTGATTTTGCAACAAAGAGTGATGCAGAAAAGTTCATCATCTGTACCGAGATGGGCGTTTTTTTTGAACTTTCCCAGAAGAATCCAAAGAAGAAATTCTATTCGGTCGGTCACCGTCAGTTCTGCCCGAATATGAAAAAGGTGACACTTGAGAAGGTGTTACAGGCATTAGAAACGATGGAACCGGTGATGGAGCTTCCAGAGGATGTGAGAGTGAACGCCGAGAAACCGCTTTCCCGTATGCTAGAACTTGCAAAATAAAAAGGAGGGACGGCAATGTCAAAAAAAGAGATTTTAAAGCTGTCCTTCGTAAAGTCCATACCCATATTATGCAGCTATCTGTTTGTGAGCATGGCATATGGCATGATGATGGAAGAAGCCGGATTTCACTGGTATTGGTCGCTGTTTGTCAGTATGACCGTCTATACCGGTGCGTTCCAGTTCCTTCTTATCACACTTTTAAGCAGTGGTGCATCTATTTTTACAATTGCGCTCACTGCTTTTTTTATGAACAGCAGACAGGTGTTTTACAGCCTTACATTTGTAAATGAATTCAAGAAAAAGAAAAAACGTCTTCCCTATCTGATTCATACGATGACGGACGAGACGTACGCTATCAACTGCAGCCTCACACTCCCGGAGGAGGAAAAACAGGATGTGATGTTTTACGTTGCCTTTTTCAGCCGTTGTTACTGGATGATAGGAGCGGTGCTTGGTGGAATGATTGGACAGATTCTTCCCTTTGATATGGAAGGAATTGATTTTTGCATGACGGCACTTTTTGTGATTATCTTTATCGACCAGTGGGAACATGCCACGACACACCGGCCGGCACTGTTTGGAATTGGAATCGGCATGGTCTGTCTGCTTTTGTTTGGAAAAAATAGTTTTATGCTCCCGGCACTCCTTTTTACTTCCGGGATTTTGCTCGCCGGAATCTTGTATGAGGATGAAAAAAGAGAAAAGAATCAGAGGAAGAAGGAGGAAAAGGCATGACAATACGAATGATAGGAATTGTATTACTCTGTGCGGGCATTACGTTTTTCCTCCGGGCAGTTCCGTTTCTTGCCTTTTCAGGAGACAGAAAGATGCCAGCCTCGCTTGAGCAGCTTGGAAAAGTGCTGCCTTCTACACTGATGGCAATTTTGATTCTTTACTGTCTGCGGGATGTGCCGACCGGTGGTTTACATAATGCAATTTCCAAGCTTGTGGCGGTTCTTGTCGTAGGCGTCAGTTACAAACGAAAGCATCATACTTTTTTAAGCATTGTATTAGGAACGGCGGTGTATATGATATTGTTGCGGATTTTCTAAAGAAATCTAGACCGGGAACGAAAAATGTGATAAAACTAGATTAGAATAGAAACAATTTGCCACCTGAAGGATAATAGGAGAAGTAGATGGGATATCAGTTACCGAAGGAAAATGAAAAGATTTTTCGTGAAAAATTAGAACATATCTGTAAAAATTCAAGGTTGTTGTCGTCACACAAGTTCATGCAGCATGGTTCGACAAGTGTGTTCCGGCATAGTGTGTCGGTTGCATATGTCAGCTATTGTCTTGCAATCAAGTGGAAGGTTAAAGTTGACATGGATGCTCTGATTCGAGGAGCGCTGTTACACGATTACTTTCTGTATGACTGGCATGAGAAAGACGCATCTCACAGATGGCACGGCTATCATCATGCGGATAAGGCATTGAAGAATGCAGCGGAAGAGTTTGAGCTGACTGCGATTGAAAAAGATATGATTTTCTGTCACATGTTTCCACTGAATCTCACCAGAATTCCAAAGTATAAAGAAAGCTGGATTTTATGCTATGCGGATAAGCTTTGTTCCAGTGCCGAGACTGCAAAAGGGTTCAAAGAAGCAGGAGAACAGATTGCGATGAGTCTGCTTGCAAGGTTTCGGATGGCATAAAAATCAGAAAAGACATTTTGTAAGGTATCGTTTTTCAAACAAGAAATCGCCCAGACCGTGAGGTCTGAGCGATTTTTTTGTCGGTGGAAATTTCATTTCAAAAGCGGATTACTTATGCTTCTGCCAAATTTCCTGTGTATAACTGATAATATTTTCCGTGTTCGGCAATCAACTGGTCATGGTTGCCGCGTTCGATGACGCGTCCCTGTTCCAAAACGATGATACAGTCGGAGTTCTTGACGGTGGAGAGACGATGTGCAATGACAAATGTAGTTCTGCCATGCATCAGCTTATCCATACCATCCTGCACGATTTTTTCCGTTCTGGTATCGATGGAACTTGTTGCTTCATCAAGGATTAAAACAGGAGGATCGGCGATGGCTGCACGCGCAATGGCGAGAAGCTGGCGCTGTCCCTGGCTTAAGTTTGCACCGTCTCCGGTCAGCATGGTGTTGTAACCATCCGGCAGCTGGCGGATAAAGGTATCGGCATTTGCAAGTTTTGCGGCTGCGATGACTTCCTCCTCGGTTGCATCGAGTTTTCCGTAACGGATGTTATCCATAACAGTTGCGGTAAATAAATGTGTATCCTGCAATACAATGCCAAGAGAGGAACGAAGATCGTCCTTTTTAATCTTGTTGATGTTGATGCCGTCGTAACGGATTTTACCATCCTGAATATCGTAGAATCGGTTAATCAGGTTGGTGATGGTTGTTTTACCGGCACCGGTACTTCCAACAAAGGCAATTTTTTGTCCCGGTGTTGCGTAGAGGTCAACGTTGTGCAAGACAATTTTGTCCGGGTTATAACCAAAGTCGACATCATCAAAGACAACATCACCTTTTAATTCTTTATACTCAACAGAGCCGTCCGCCTGGTGTGTATGCTTCCATGCCCAAAGACCGGTATGCTCGTTGGTTTCTACAATCTGTCCATTTTCCTTTTTTGCATTGACTAAAGTAACATATCCTTCGTCGGTTTCGACTTCCTCGTCTAAGAGGTCAAAGATTCGCTCACATCCGGCAAGTGCCATGACGATGTTGTTTAACTGCATACTAATCTGGCTGACCGGCTGGTTGAAGCTCTTGTTAAAGGTCAAAAAGCTTGCAAGTCCGCCGAGGGTGAAGCCGCCAACCTGATTTAGGGCAAGTGCGCCACCGACAATCGCGCAGAGTACATAGCTGATATTTCCAATCTGTGCAACAACCGGCATTAAGATGTTACCAAAAGCGTTTGCGTTATCTGCACTTTGGAATAACTTGTCATTTAAGACATTGAAATCTTCGATACTTTCTTCCTCATGCGTAAAGACTTTTACTACTTTTTGTCCATTCATCATTTCTTCAATGTAACCATTTAAGGTTGCAATATCACGCTGCTGGGCAATGAAGTATTTCGCACTCTGGCCACCGATTTTTTTCGTGCAGATTAACATAATACCTACCATGACAAGGGTAAGGATGGTCAGTGGAACATTGAATGCAATCATGCACACAAAGACACTGACAATCGTAATCACGCTGTTTAAAAGCTGTGGCATACTCTGGCTGATCATCTGACGCAGCGTATCGATATCGTTTGTGTAGGTTGACATAATATCGCCATGCGGATGTGTGTCAAAGTAACGGATTGGAAGTTCTTCCATATGCGTGAACATATCGTTACGAAGGTTGCGAAGTGTTCCCTGGGATACATAAATCATCAGTTTACTCTGCGCATAAGCTGCGACAATACCGATGGCATAAAACACAGCGACACGTTCAATGGCATGTAACAGACCGCTAAAATCCGGAGCATCGGAAGAAAGAAGCGGTGTGATATAACCGTCAACCAACGTTCTCATAAAAGCAGTTCCCTGTACGTTTGCCAATACAGATACAAAAATCAAAATGACAACCAGCACGAGATGAACGGCATAGTTTTTCATCAGATAGCGTAATAACCGAAGGAAAAGTTTTCCTGGATTTTTTACATTGGATTTACGTCCAGGAGCGCCTGGATTTTTTGGATTCTTTGGCATTATGCAGCACCTCCTTCATCAAAGTCACCGCCGCCTTTTGTCTGGGACTCATAGACATCGCGGTAAATTTCGTTTGTTTTTAATAATGCTTCATGTGTGTCAAAGCCGCTGATGACACCATCATCAAGGACAATGATACGGTCTGCATTCTGCACAGAGGAAATTCTCTGGGCAATGATTAATTTGGTTGTACCCGGAATCTCTTTGGCAAAGGCCTCGCGGATTCTTGCATCGGTAGCGGTATCCACCGCACTAGTGCTGTCGTCTAAGATTAAAATCTTAGGATTCTTTAAAAGTGCTCTTGCGATACAAAGCCGCTGTTTCTGACCGCCGGATATGTTTGTTCCACCCTGCTCAATGTGGGTGTTGTATTTGTCAGGAAAACGTTCAATAAATTCATCTGCGCAGGCAGCCTCGCAGGCACGCTTGCATTCTTCCTCGGTCGCATTCTTATTTCCCCAGCGGAGATTATCTAAGATAGAGCCGGAGAAGAGAACATTGTTCTGCAGTACGACGGAAACCTCATTACGAAGAGTGTCCATATCGTAGTTGCGGACATCGATGCCGCCGACTTTTACAGATCCTGCTGTCACATCGTAAAGACGGCTGATTAAGTTGACAAACGAAGTCTTAGAACTTCCGGTACCGCCGATGATACCAATGGTTTCACCTGGGTGAATGGTAAGGTTAATATCGGAAAGAACCGGTTTTTCTGCAGTCTTATTATATTGGAAGAAAACGTGGTCGAATTCAATGCTTCCGTCTGCAATCTCATAGACTGGATGTTTTGGGTTGGAAAGATCACTTTTTTCTTCGATGATTTCTACAATACGCTCGGCACTTGCCATACTCATGGTTAACATAACGAATACCATGGAAAGGAACATCAGACTCATCATGATGTTCATACAATAGGTAAGAAGACTCATCAGTTCACCGGTGGAAAGGGAGCCGGCCACAATCATTTTTGCACCGAACCAGCTGATTAAGATAATGCAGGCATAAACGGTTAAAAACATGGCAGGGTTGTTCCAGACAACAACACTTTCTGCTTTGACAAACATTTTGTAGATGTTCTCACTTGCAGCGGTAAAACGTTTTTTCTCATATTTTTCACGCACATAAGCTTTTACTACACGAATCGCAGATACATTTTCCTGAACAGAGGCATTTAAGTCATCGTATTTTGGAAATACCTGGGAAAAGTATTTGTAAGCCTTTGTCGTAATAAATGCAAGGAAAAGTCCTAACACGATAACGGCAATTAGATAGATGCAGGCAATTCTTGCATTGATGAAAAAGGACATGCACATTGCACAAATCAGACTGATTGGGGCACGTACACACATACGCAAAATCATCTGGTATGCCATCTGGACGTTGGTGACGTCTGTCGTAAGACGGGTAACAAGACCAGCCGTGCTGTACTTATCAATATTGGAAAAAGAAAAAGTCTGGATGTTTTCATACATCGCTTTTCTTAAGTTGCGCGCAAATCCGGTTGAAGCACGCGCACCGTATTTTCCGCCTAAGATACCAAACAACAGACTAAAGCATGCGGCAATTACCATATAAATTCCCATCTTATAGATGTGATGGATATCGCCGGCATTGACACCTTTGTCGATGATGGATGCCATCATAAGCGGAATGATTGTCTCCATGATAACCTCTGCTACCATGAAAACGGGAGTAAGAAGGGAATCCTTTTTGAATTCCTTAATTTGAGCTCCTAAAGTTTTTAACATGTCATCACTTCCTTTATTATTATTTGCGAAGAATCACAAAAATGTGTTCTTCAGGCTTTGTACGAATACAAAAAAAACTTGCATTTTAAATGTTAGTGTGCTAACAATATATTTATAAGGCATTAAAAAAAGAATGTCAATCCTTATTTCAAACCGGAGGAAGACAGATGGATCACCAGAATACCCTTGGTCACAAGTTTCGAATCATCAACAAAGAGATTCGCAATAATATGGAAGAAAAGAAAATCGCGAACGGGGATGATTTGACGCCAATGCAGCGTTGGACGATTGGGTTTTTATATGATCACCAGGGGGAGAAAATCTATCAGCGTGATATAGAAGAGTTGTTTTCTGTATCGAGAGCAACGACAAGCAATATTCTTTCCTTAATGGAAAAAAAGGGACTCATCGAGCGCATTTCCAGTGAACAGGATGCAAGGAAAAAGCAAGTGCTTCTGACTGAGAAGTCAAGAAAAATGATGTGTCAGGTAGAAAAAGATGTCAGAGAGATGGAAGAAAAAATACTGTCAGGCATGACGCAGGAGGAGGAGGCACAGTTTCGAAATTATTTAGACCGTGTGATTCAAAATCTTGGGGGAGAAGTGGACTGTATGAAACAACATCTTGTGGTTAAGGAAGACATGTAAAAAAGTAACAAGATTTTGGTGAAAATTTAGTTATATTGAATAAAGGTAGCGTGGTTACTGGGTTTCACGCTATCTTTTTTTGAATTCGTTGACATAACAACACACATAATCTAGATTCGTTCATTGACAAAAACACAATATATTGTATAATAGGCTTATCAAATCATTCTTGCAAAAGAGAAGGATTTTTGTACGGAGTATGGTAATACGCAAAAATATAGAAGGAGAGTCAGAAAATGAAAATTATTAAGCGAAGTGGTGTAGAAGATATTTTTGATATCGATAAAATTGAGGCTGCAATTCGCAAGGCAAATGAAAGTGTCATTGATTACGAAAAGTTAAGTGATGAGAGAATCGAGGAGATTCTTTCTAACGTAGAGAAAGCATGCGAGAATATGAAACGTTCTCCAAGTGTGGAAGAGATTCAGGATATGGTGGAAAACCAGTTGATGAACCAGCGTGCTTTTAACGTAGCCAGAAATTATATCACCTATCGCTATAAGAGAGCTCTGATTCGTAAATCAAACTCAACAGATGAACAGATTTTAAGTCTGTTAGAGTGTAACAATGAGGAAGTAAAACAGGAGAATTCCAATAAGAACCCGACGGTCAACAGCGTACAAAGAGATTACATGGCGGGCGAGGTAAGTAAGGATATCACAAAGAGATTCTTATTACCACAAGATATTGTGGAGGCGCATGAAAAAGGAATCATCCATTTCCATGATGCAGATTATTTCGCACAGCACATGCATAACTGCTGCCTGGTAAACCTTGAGGACATGCTTCAGAACGGAACTGTCATCAGCGAGACCATGATTGACCGTCCAAGAAGCTTTTCTACGGCATGTAACATTGCCACACAGGCAATTGCACAGATTGCAAGTTCCCAGTATGGCGGACAGAGTATCTCACTTGCACATTTAGCACCATTTGTACAGGTGAGCCGTGAAAAATTCCGTGCTGCAGTCCGTAAAGAATTTGAAACAGCAGGAATTGAACTGGATGAAGAAAAGATTAATGAAGTTGCAGAACTTCGTGTCAAAGAAGAAATCAATCGTGGTGTCCAGATGATTCAGTACCAGGTTATCACATTGATGACGACAAATGGACAGGCTCCTTTTATCACGGTCTTTATGTACTTAAATGAAGTAAAAGACGAGCAGACCAAGGCCGATTTGGCAGCAATCATTGAGGAAATGCTTCACCAGAGAATCAAAGGTGTAAAGAATGAAAAAGGTGTTTACATTACACCTGCCTTCCCAAAACTGATTTATGTGTTAGAGGAAGATAACATCAAAGAGGGAACAAAATACTGGGAGTTAACCAAATTAGCAGCAGAGTGTACGGCAAAGAGAATGGTTCCGGATTACATTTCCGAGAAGATTATGAAAAAATTAAAACAGGGTAACTGCTACACCTGTATGGGATGCCGTTCTTTCTTAACGGTATACAAGGATGAGAATGATAAATTCAAGTTCTACGGAAGATTCAACCAGGGTGTTGTAACGTTGAACTTAGTAGACGTTGCCTGCTCTTCTGGAAAAGACATGGATAAGTTCTGGGAACTTTTAGATGAGAGATTAGAGTTGTGCCATCGTGCCTTGATGGCAAGACACAATCGTTTGAAAGGAACTCCATCCGATGTTGCTCCAATTCTTTGGCAGAACGGTGCATTAGCACGTCTGAAAAAAGGAGAGACCATCGATAAGTTGTTATATGGCGGATATTCTACTATTTCACTAGGATATGCGGGACTTTGTGAATGTACCCGTTATATGAAGGGAGTTTCCCACACAGATCCAGAGGGAACACCATTTGCATTAGAGGTTATGCATAAGTTAAACGATGCTTGTGAGAAGTGGAAAAAAGAGCATAATATCGACTTTAGTTTATACGGAACACCATTAGAGTCCACCACATACAAATTTGCAAAATGTTTGCAGAAACGTTTTGGCAGAATTCCAGGTGTTACAGACAAGAACTATATCACAAACAGCTATCATGTTCACGTTACAGAGGAAATGAATGCATTCGATAAATTAAAATTCGAATCCCAGTTCCAGGAGTTATCGCCAGGTGGTGCCATCAGTTATGTAGAAGTTCCAAACATGCAGAACAATCTGGATGCGGTACTTTCTGTTATGCAGTATATCTACGATAACATCATGTATGCAGAGCTTAACACCAAGAGTGATTACTGTCAGGAATGTGGCTATACCGGAGAGATTCAGATTGTCACCGATACCGATGGAAAATTAATCTGGGAATGCCCGAACTGCGGAAACCGTGATCAGAATAAGATGAGTGTTGCAAGAAGAACCTGCGGTTACATTGGAACACAGTTCTGGAACCAGGGTAGAACACAGGAAATCAAAGAACGAGTTTTACATTTATAATAGGAAAAACAGGATGTCACAAAGAAAAATAGCATTTTTTGATATAGATGGAACCATTACATCTGAGAAGGACGGTTCGATACCGGACAGCGCTGTTCTTGCAATCAGACAGGCGAGAGAGAACGGACATTTGATGTTTATCAACACAGGCCGCTGTTTTCAGAATGTGGAGCCACGTTTCAGGGAAATTGGCTTTGATGGGTATGTGTGTGGCTGTGGCACAAATATTTATTATCATGGAGAAGAACTACTTTATGTAAACCAAACACATGAAGTAGTAAGTGAACTTTTAGAGGCAGCACGAAGGACGGACGTCGATATCTGTTTTGAGTCAAGAGAAGAGGTTATTTTCGATACCAGCAGACCGATTCATCATCCAGACGCAAAGAAACAGTACTATGAATTTAAGGAACGCCATTATGATATGTCACATGATCCGGAAGCGGATGATTTTATCTGTGATAAGTTTGTAATTTGGTATGAAAAGGAAGAACAGCTTATCGAGTTTAAAAAGACCAGTGACCGCTATTTTGACTGTATCGACCGCGGTGGAACTTTCCGGGAATTTGTTCCACATCACTATTCAAAGGCGACCGGAATCGAGTTCCTCTTAACGCATTTTGCATTAAAATTAGAAAATGCCTATGCATTTGGGGACAGCAATAACGATTTGCCAATGCTTGGCTTTGTCCCACACAGCGTCGCAATGGGAAATGCAATGCCAGAGTCCTTAAAAGAGCGGGTATCCTACGTGACAACAAAAGCGAGCGAGGATGGAATCCAGAAAGCACTAGAGCATTTCGGATTTTTCGCATAAAGAAAACAGGAGAAAACGCATGATAGTTACCAGAACTTTCAGGTACCATCACGGTTTCTCCTGTTTTTTTGAGTGTAATTTTAGGATAAATTCAAATGTTTATCCGCCTGATTGTACTTGACTTATAAAGCAAGAAGGTTTGCTGCAAACTGTGATTCTAAAAGCGTTTTTGACAGGCAGGCTGCGTAGAAAGAAGAGAGCGCAAGTTCCGTTACAGAAGAATACTGCACGTAATGCCAGTGAAGCTTTTCTTTCCAGTTCTCAAGCGTAATCAGTTTGTCCTCATCAAGATGATAGTCAAAAAGATGATTCCGCAGCTCATAGGCAGCCGCATACTCGAAGAAATGGAACAGCATTTTCCCGGCCGCATCAAAGTCGGTAATCTCTGGCAGTTTTACAAACCCATAACGTTTCATTGCGGAGAACTTAGAGGCAGTTCCGCGCAGAGAGCTTGAAATTTCGCCACTTAACAGCTGCTCGATGCTGGTATTCTGATATCCAAGTGTCGCGTTGGCAAGCGTGTCAATCAATTCCAAAAACGCTTCGTTTGCAAGGCAGTTTTTCAGACCAAAGTATTCATTCATAAAATCGTAGAGTACAAAGTCCTCACAGGTAAAATGAAGGTCCTCCCAGTAAAGCTCGGCAAATTTTGGGAAAAGTTCCTCCATGGAAATGCGGTGCTTGGTGAAAATCTGATACAAGGCTGCAAAAAAATCGGCTTCCGTCTGAATGAGAGCCTTCAGATTTAAGTCAGGTTCATCAAAATCGGTTGCACAAACAGCCGGTCGTTCCTCTGCGAGTACGGACTCAAAAATACGCTGTCCGGCGCAGGTCTCATCATTTACAATTGTAATTGCAACAAGAAGCAGATAAGGTTCCATGCTGTTCGCCGTAAATCCTGTTGAAAAATAGAAATCCTCTGACAGGAACGCTTCTATTTTTGAAAAATCAGAGCGTGTAAAAGTGTAAGGAAGTCTCTTAGAAAGGGACACTGCAAAATCCGGGTTATCTTTTTGGATTGCAGCAAGAAAACGATAACTTACATACGTTAAAAAACGATTCTCTGCAAAAGCAGGACCGTTGCTTAGATATTCCATTAAAAATTCGGTTGGGAAAAATGGTTCAAAACGCTGATTCATACTAATCCTCCATTTTCTTCTAATCAATATTGTAGAAATAAAAATTTTAACGCTACTATTGTATCGCGGAATGGACAAAAGTGCAAAACAAATATAAGGCAGTTTCCTAAGGAAAATTTAAGAATAAATCAATTGACGTTAAAAAATGAAATTGGCATAATAGATTTAGACAAAAAACGACAAAAAGATGAAAGTGTGAATAGATTGCTTACAACAAGACAGAAGAAAAAATTATTACGAAATCTCATATCCATTGTATATTGCTGCTTTCAGTTAGCGATTGTGATTGTAGCGATAAAAGGTGCAACACATCTGCTTGGAAATTATATGAAAAACGATGTGGTAGAGGCGTTGGTGGGAGAAAAAGAGATTTCCACAGAAGAAAAAGAAATCGTGGAAAATGCAAAAGATGACGGGCTGGTTGTCTGCGTTGATGCGGGTCACGGTGGCAAGGATGATGGCTCCGATTATCGGAAAAGATTAGAAAAAAACGACAACCTGAACCTGGCACTAGCGCTGCAATCTTATCTGGAGAGTCAGGGCGCGACCGTCGTGATGACAAGGACAGACGATACCTTTTTAAAACTGTCAGAGCGCTGTGAGATTGCCAATAATGCCAATGCAGATTACTTTGTATCGCTTCACCGCAATAAGGGGGAAGGATGTGGCATTGAGAACTGGATTTATACAGGAGAGAATGAGGAGACGCAGACACTTGCCGAGAACATCAATGCAGGGCTGGTTGCAGTTGGCGTTCAAAAAGACCGTGGAGTGAAAAAGGGAACCCAAAAGGGTACGAATTCCAATTATTATATCAACAATCATTCCCATATGCCGTCCTGTATTTTAGAACTTGGATTCATGAACAGTGAGGTTGACAATGAGCTTTACGACGAGCATTTGAATGACTACGCAAAGGCAATCGGGGATGCGATTATTGCAACCTACACCAGCTTTGGTGGACAGATGCAGACTGCTTCAAATGACCAGGACTCTAATCAGACGGAGGGAACAGAAGCGGACACGGCGGATGTTTCCACGGAAACAATAAATAATCCGGTTATCGAATCCGTGGAAAGCCTGGACGCAACCTGTCAGAACTGGGGACAGGGAAGCCAGGTGGATGAACAGAACCGCCCGCTTGCGGCACTTTTTTTTCAGGAAAAATACAAAGATTACAGCGTGGCATTTATCGGGGAAGGGGAGCATACCATCTATCTGACGTTTGACGAAGGGTACGAGTATGGTCAGACGACCTCGATTTTAGATACTTTGAAGGAAAAAAATGTGCACGCTGTCTTTTTCGTGACAGAGCCTTATGCAAAGGCAGAGCCTGAATTGGTGCAAAGAATGATTGACGAAGGGCATGAAGTGGGAAATCACAGTGTAACACACCCGGCGGACGGACTTCCGTCTAAGAGCCTTGAGGAGCAAAAAGAAGAGGTTATGGGAAACGATGCCTATATCAAGGAACAGTTTGGATACCAGATGCGGCTTTTCCGTTTCCCGGCAGGAAAGTTCAGTGACCAGTCTTTGGCAATTGTCAACAACTGCAATTACAAGAGTGTGTTCTGGAGTTTTGCTTATGTAGACTATGATGTGAATAACCAGCCGAATCAGGCAGAAAGTTTGCAGAAGCTAAAAGATAAGATGCATCCGGGAGCCATCTATCTGTTACATGCGGAATCATCGACCAATGCAGCGATTTTGGGAGATTTTATCGATGCGGCGATAGCGGCGGGTTATGAATTTGGCTCACTTTGACGATAAATGAATTAGATGCGCAAAACAAACAGGGATGGAATAGAAGGGAGAAGGAAAGTTATGTTAGCTGGTGTAAACACGTCAGGAATGGCAGTTGCAACATCGTCAATGGCTGCAACCAAAACAAAGGCAAGACAGATGATAAGTGAACAGAAAGCAGATATCATCGATAAGTTAGAACGCGGCGAGACAGAAGAGAAGATTGCAACAGGTGGCAATGCATACACGCAGACCGAATGGCAGAAGATGATGAAATCGATGGATGAGACAATCGATACCATCAAAGAAGAACAGGAAGAATTCAAAGAGAAGAAAGAAAAAGACCAGGAAAAGCAGGAAGCGTTCGTAAAAGAACTGTATCAGAAGATGGCATCTGTTCCGGCGCAGGAAAAGGTTGGGGCAAGCAACATCATGGACCGTTTAAATGGAGCGGTAGCACCGTATTCCTATCTTGCGGATGAAAATGGAATCATTTCATATAAAGGAGCAACGTTTGTCTGCGATTATGAAAATAACAGACTCTGCTTAGGGGATGTGAGTCAGAAGGAAAAGGTTATCAATGTCCCACTTAAACACGGTGGAACACTAAGCTTTAACACGGACAACATCAGTGATTTGACAGGGGCAATCACCATGTTTTGCCCGGAGGATATCAACAGCATCCTAAGTGCAATTACGACTTACGAGAAGACACAGAAGGTACAACAGGAAATTGCAGATGAAGTGAACAGCATAGGGGAGAAACTTGCGCCGGATACGGATACTGTGTTAGAATAAAAGCAAAAGAAATAAGGACAGGAGGCAAAGGATGAATTACGCAGAGATTAAATACTGTGACATTGCAAATGGTCCTGGAGTTCGCACCTCACTTTTCGTAAGTGGCTGTACCCACCACTGTGAGGGATGCTTTAACCAAATGACATGGGATTTCCATTATGGAGAAGTTTTTACCAAAGAGGTTGAGGATCAGATTATAGAGTCCTTAAGACCAGATTATATAGAAGGGCTTACTATCTTAGGAGGTGAGCCGTTAGAACATGTGAACCAGATGGGTCTGCTCCCACTTGTGAAGCGGATTCGTGATGAGCTGCCACAGAAGAATATCTGGTGTTTTACCGGATACACCTTTGAGGCGGATGTGTTAGAACGAATGTCCAAAATGTGGCCGGAGACAATGGAGCTTATGAAGCGAATCGATGTCCTGGTGGATGGAAAATTCGTCCTCGAATTAAAAGATATTTCCCTGCAGTTCCGAGGTTCTTCGAACCAGAGACTGATTGATATGCCAAAGACCTTACAGGCAGGAGAGGTTGTTCTGTGGGAGGATAAGAACAACGCACATTCCTGATTTTGCATTTGAGGGATAGATATGTTATACTATCATTCGAAAGAAATGTTGTGGTTTTGAGTGATACGAGGGAGAAAAGAAAATGAAATTTAGCTGGAGAGCAGTTGTTGCATTGGTTTTTTATGTGCTAGGTGTGCTTGGCTGGTTGTATGTAGGCGGCTGGATGATTTTGACGAAACCGGTAAAAGACATTGTTTTAGCACAGATTGCAGGTAACCTGACGCTTATGAAGCTGGTTGCTGCATTTGTACAGGGATTTATATTGTTGTCCCTTGCAGGCGGAATTTGGTGTGTTGGTTATATGATAAGCAATCATTTTAAAGACAATAATAAATAAGTATTAATTTGCAGGAAGTACTATGTGATGAGGACATAGTACTTTTTTTAATGTAATAGGAAAATTCGTTCCTATTTACATTAAAAATGTTCCGCAGTCATTCTTTTTTATAAAAGAGAAAATCAGGGTATTTTGCAAAGGAGAAAGAGGAAACCAAAATATTACAAGAAATTAAAATGCCAAAAACTCCCATAAAATAAGATCCTAAAAGCATCTGCCAAAGGGTTGACAGAAAAGGATTCCTTTGCTATAATACAAAAACGTAATAAATGTAACAAAGTTGTAATAATTATGAAATGAAAAATTAATGGAGGAATCCGAATGAATAAAATTGGTAGAAAGTTTTTGGCAGGTATGTTAATCAGTGCGATGGTACTTGGAACAAATCCAGATGCGAATGTTCTTGCAAGTGGTGTGCAGGCAGGTGTGTCAGCAGAACTTTCCACACAGGAGGCAGCAGCACAGAATACTGAGACAGCACAGAATACCGAGACAACAACGCAGACCGGTGCAACGGCAGGTGTCAGTGCCATGGTAAGCACTCTTTTGACACAGGTTACGGAAAATGCCGGACAGGATGTGACACAGGATGCCCAGACGCAGGGTGATGCCCAGACGGATGCACAGGATGCGTCTTATGTTTCTGAGAATCAGATACCAGAGGTTCAGTCTGAATATGCGGATGTTGCAATTGCACAGGTTGATAATTATGTCAATGTCCGTGCAGAGGCAAATACAGACAGTGAAGTTGTTGGAAAGCTTTACAACAACTCAGCAGCAACTGTCCTTGCTACAACAGAAGATGGCTGGTATCAGATTACTTCTGGAAATGTAACCGGTTATATCAAATGTGAGTATCTGGTAGTTGGAAATGAAGAACTTGCAAAAGAAGTCAGCACCAGATATGCAACGGTGACAACACAGACCTTATATGTCAGAAGTGAGCCGACAACAGATGCGTCCGTTCTTACGATGCTTCCAGAGGGAGACGACCTTGTTGTGACAGATGAATCCAATGATGGATGGGTCAAAGTGACAACAGAGGCAGGAGACGGCTATGTTTCAACAGACTATGTCACACTTTCTACGGAGTATGTGCATGCAGAGTCTAAGGAAGAGGAAGAAGCCCGTCTTGCAAAAGAAGAGGAAGAAAGAGAAGCAGCCGCAGCTGCAGCAGCGGAAAAGGCACAGTCTTCTAGCAAAAAGAAATCAGAAAGTACTTCTGGTTCAGATACAAGCGCTGCAAGTACAACTGCAGTTGTAAGCAATGCAGAGTCCTTAAGCAATGGTCAGGCAGTGGCAAATTTTGCCTGTCAGTTCCTTGGAAATCCATACGTATATGGAGGAAGCAGCCTGACAAATGGAACAGACTGTTCTGGATTCGTAATGAGTGTATATGCGAACTTTGGAATCAGCTTACCACATTCTTCCGCAGCAATGAGAAGCTGTGGTTATGAAGTAAGCCTTTCCGATATCCAGCCGGGAGACATTGTATGTTACAGTGGACATGTTGGAATTTATGTCGGAAATAATACCATTATTTCCGCAAGTACAGAGGCAACCGGTATCAAATATACTTCACCGGTCACATACAAATCTGTTATTTCTGTAAGAAGAATTTTCTAGACAATAAGATAAGAAAAGCTATCGGCGGCAGACAGATTGAGGGGGTTCCTCAATGAAAAAGAAAATGTCTGCATGACTGCCGGTAGCTTTTTTGAGTTTTGAAATCCTATTGAGAAAATAGGAAAATTCCTCTATAATAAGGAGACGGATAAACCGCGAAAACAAGATATTGTATACTAGATACCATACAGTAAAAAGAACGTGAATAACAGAAGAAAGAAGTTTAGAATATGAAGTTAAGAATTCCCTCATATTATGAGAAATTTTCCTGTATTGCAGACCGATGTAAGGATAGCTGCTGTATCGGATGGGAGATTGATATTGACGAGGACACCTATTCCTACTATCACGAGATGCCAGGAGAATTTGGAGACCGGCTTCGGAACCATATGGTAACGGATTCGGATGGAACCAATCATTTCGTTTTAGAAAAAAATGGTTACTGTCCATTTTTAAATGAACAGAAATTATGTGATATCTGTATTCAGGCGGGAGAGGAAGCCTTAAGTGAAGTCTGTACAGAATATCCAAGATTTACGGTAGAATATGAGGATGTCCGGGAAAAGGCGCTTTGCCTTTCCTGTGAAGAGGTCGGTCGGATTGTTTTTTCGAAGCAGGAAAAAGTGACCATTTTAGAGAGAGAACTACCGGGAATGGTGCAGTATGAAGAGGATGATGAAGAAGAATCAGATGCAGTATATGCGAAAAATCTAGAGCAGGCAAGAGCGGTTGCCATTGAGATATTACAGGACCGTACCCAGCCAATCCGGGATCGTATCGTGCAGTATCTTTATTTTGGAAAAAGTGTGCAGGATTTGGTGAGTACAGAACAGATTTTTGACCATGAATTCAAAAAGGATAAGTTTTTGACCTTATGGCAAAAGGACAAACAGGCGACGGAAAATTTTTCATACGAGGCATTTTTAGAGCGTATGATAACGTTAGAGGAACTCGAAGTCTTAGACCACGAATGGCGCGAGACGACAAAAAAGCTGCGGGCATTTTTTTCAAAAGACAATTACGCCGCGACTCATGCCGAATTTTTAGCCGGGCGTAAGGAGCAGGAGACAGCGTATGAACAGTTGCTCGTATATTTTACCTTCCGCTATTTTATGAAAGCATATTATGATTATAATGTGTTTACCAAGATGGTGTTTGCGGTCGTCTCGTATCTGACGATTCTTGACATGAGCATCGAGCGTGTAAATGGCACAAATGCAGAATTTACACTCGAAGATATGATTGATGTTGCAAGAATTTATGCAAAAGAGGTAGAACATTCCGAAGAGAATATGGATTTGATGGCAGAAGAGTTTGCCTTTGATGCCATATATCAAATAGAAAATATCGTAAAGGAGATTTAACATGAAAGTAATTTTAGTAAACGGAAGTCCAAAGAAAAATGGTTGTACATACACAGCATTAGAAGAGGTTGCCGGCGCATTGGAAAAAAATGGGATTGAGACAGAGATTTTCTGGGTTGGAAACAAACCGTTGTCAGGCTGTCTTGGCTGCGGTGCCTGTCTGAAAACAGGCGAGTGCTGCATGGATGATACCGTCAATGAATTCGTAAGAAAGGCAAAAGAAGCGGACGGATTTATTTTTGGTTCACCGGTTCACTATGCAGCTGCATCCGGAAGTATTACCTCCTTTTTAGACCGTGCATTTTATGGAAAAGGAGCGCTTTTTGTAGGAAAGCCAGGAGCTGCAGTGGTAAGCTGTCGTCGTGGTGGTGCAAGTGCAGCATTTGATCAGTTAAACAAATATTTTACCATCAGCAACATGATGATTGTAGGTTCCCAGTACTGGAATCAGGTACACGGCAATACACCGGACGAAGTGCGCAAAGATGAAGAGGGACTCCAGACCATGCGTACCTTAGGAAACAATATGGCATGGCTGTTAAAATGCATCGAAGCAGGAAAAAAAGAAGGAATTTCCTTCCCAGAAAAGGAAGCGCCGCTAAAAACAAATTTTATCCGATAAAAGTTCTATGCGAATTGCAAAAACAAGAAAAATCCTTTAAAATGGCTATAAGATAAAACCAAAAGGAAATGATATGCAGAAAATATATTATGATGAAATAATCCAGAAAAAAAACGTAAGAGAGAATCTTAGCAAAATAAGAAAAGAATGTAAGGATGCGGCGGATTGCAGGGAATGGAAAAAGCTGTTCCAGGATGGCGAGGTGTTAGTTTCCTGCTTAAAGGAGAAAGACCCAAAGGTGCGGAAAAATGCGGCATTGCTGCTAGGAGACCTTTCCATCAAAAAGGCAATCGAGCCATTGATTAAGGCGTACGAATCGGAAGAGGTATTGTTCGTAAAAAGCTTTTATTTGGCGGCACTTTCCAGACTTCCTGTGACGGCGTATTTAGATACGTTTAAAAGTTTCTATGAGAAGGCAATCGCAGTCGAACCGCAGGAGAATGAGAAAAAGCATATCGGCGAGGAAATCCGTCAGCTGCAGAAAATCATAACAGATATTGAAGGCATAAAAAAACATAAGTTTACAGGATTTCGCGGGAAACACGATATTCTGCTGCTTACGAATCGTGAGCAAAAAGAGGCAACGGTTCAGGAGATTTCAAAGTCGGCAGGCTCTTTTTTACGCGATGCAAAAGTAAAAACACATCCGCTTGGCGTTCTTGTAACTACGGATGACGTTGTAACAGTGAAAAAATTAAGAACTTATCGCGAACTGTTATTTCCGCTTTGTGGGGGACAGTTTGTCTCATCAGACCCCGTAAAAGCAGCGGGACAGATTGCGGATGGCGGGCTGGTGTCTTTTTTAGAGGAGATTCACCAGGGGGAGGCACCGTTTTATTTCCGTGTGGAAGTCAAGAGCCGGATGCCTCTTGATAAAAGAAGCGCATATGCAAAGAAGTTTTCGATGGAGTTGGAGCGCTTGACGAACCGGAGAGTTATCAATTCGACGTCTGACTATGAGGTGGAGATTCGACTGATGGAGAACCGTGAGGGCAATTTCCTGGCAGCGCTCAAATGTTTTACCATCACAATGAAACGCTTTTCTTATCGTAAAAATGCAATTGCAACCTCAATGCATCCGTCTACCGCAGCGATGCTGATGCAGCTTGCAGCACCGTATTCTAAGGAAGATGCGCAGATTTTGGATCCATTCTGTGGTGTGGGTACGATACTGGTGGAACGCAATCAGGTGAAAAAAGCGAGAGAAAATTACGGAATTGATATTTTCGGGGAAGCGATTGAAGGTGCAAGAGAAAATACAGAGCTTGCAGGACTTGACATCAACTACATTCATCGTGACTTTTTTGATTTCAAGCATGATTATCTGTTTGACGAAATTTTAACAGACATGCCGCTTCGTGGAAAGAAAACCAAAGAGGAGATGGATTTCTTTTATCAGAAGTTTTTTGAAAAGGCGAAAGAACATCTGGCAAAAGACGGCATGATTTTTCTGTACACCAATGAGGCGGGATTTGTGATGAAACAGATTCGTCTGCATCCACAATATCGTCTTGTCCAGGATTTCGTTATCCGGAAAAAAGAGGACTTTCATTTCTATGTCATAAAGCTAAAGGGGTAAATGCAGATGATAATTCCGAAGAAAAAGACGGAAGAAAGTACAACAAAAAATAATATGGGACTTTTAGATGCTGGCTTGATGCAAGGGTTACAGGATCGGTTTTGCAGTGCAAATAACCTGTATCTTGTCTGCCTGAGCAGAAAATACGGTGTCATTACCAAGGCATATGGTTCGAAAGAAGAACTGGATTATCTTCACAAACGTGTCGATATGAACCGTCATGTGTCTTTGTTAAATAAATTAATCAGCAATCAGATTGAAAGTGTCGTGGAAGAGGATTGTGGCTACGAGAATATCAAAATGAGCGGGGTTTCCATCCGCGTAGATGGGGACACTGCCGCAATCTGGGTTGTGATTGGGGTCATACGTGAAAAAAGCGGGTCAGAATTACCGGATTACATCATGACGACGACGGAGGAAAGCTATTATAAATCACTGGAATTTCTAGAGGCACTCTCGAAGCAGATGTTTGCAGTAAAGATGGACGAGCTGCTTGCACAGGAGGCATTTTTAAAAAGCAAAGAATCGGAAGAACAGATGGAAGTTGAGCTTCGTCGGAACGAAGTGATGACTTCAATTGTAAGAATGTTAGAATCCGAGGAGGGATTTACGCAGATTGTGGACAATATCCTAGATGAAGTCTGCGATTATTTAAAGATACCGGCAGCCTCCCTGATTCGTGAAAACCATGACGGAACATACGAGATGATATGTGAGTATGCAAAAGAGCAGACAGCTTCCGTTATAGAGACAAGCAAACAGGTGCCAAAGGAAGAAATCCCGTTTTTTACCGGAAAACCTTATCTGCTTTCCTCAGATTCCATGATGCCGGAAGAATTTCGCAATTTTTTTGCAAAAAGAGGCATTACGGCTGGAATTTTCCTGCCAATCGAAGTGAATGACAAGACAACGATGTATGTCTGTTTCTTGGAAAAAGGAAAAGAGCGCTTATGGGAAATCAGCGAAGTGAAATTTCTCAATGATGTAAAGCGCATCATTCAAAGCATTTTGACAAAACGCATTACCAAGAATTCGCTGGCAAGTTCTTATGCTTCACTAGAGGCAATTCTGGAAAATGTAGGGTGTGGAATCTGTGTGAGAGATCCGTCGAATGGAACGATTCTTTATACTAATCAGCGTTTTCGAACAGCATTTGCAGAGGTGATTGCACAAAGAAAGCTGGATGCGTTCATTCCAAGGGAGTACAAAGATGCGGCTGCGAATAACGTAAATGAGTTATATTTAGAAGAATCCAACCGTTGGTTTGATATTCATAATACGATGATTCATTGGGTAGATGGCAGGGAAGTGCTGCTTTGTACGATATATGATGTGACGGATAAGAAACTATACCAGCAGAAGATTCAAAATCAGGCGGATCATGACTTCCTGACAGGATTATATAATCGGATGCGCTGTGAGGTGGATTTGAAAAGTTACATTGCACAGGCAAAAGAATTTGGCGGGGAAGGTGCTCTTTTATACATCGACCTTGATGATTTTAAACACATCAATGATGGTCTGGGGCACCAGTATGGTGATGTCCTGCTAAAATCCATCGCAAACAGCTTGCAGCAGATTTCCGGTGTGGAAAATAATTGTTACCGAATGGGTGGCGATGAGTTTATTGTCATCGTGGCGCATTATCATTACACCATGTTAAACCGCATTTTAAATGAAATCAGAACCATTTTTACCAAGCCATGGCTGTTAAAAGGTGCAGACTACTACTGTACGATGAGTATGGGCGTGGTTCGTTTCCCGACGGATGGCGACACGGTAGAGGAGCTGATTAAAAAAGCGGATATTGCAATGTACGGCGCAAAATGTTCGGGCAAAAACAGGATAGAATCTTATGATGACAATGTAGAGGCGACTTCCTTTAAGCGCCTTGATTTGGAAAAGAACATGCGAAATGCAACGCGAAATGCATGTGGCGAGTTTGAGGTCTATTACCAGCCGCTAGTAGACGTTACCAGACCGGGAAATCCGTGTTATGGCGCAGAGGCTTTGATTCGCTGGAATTCTCCGGAATTGGGTTTTGTAACACCAGCAGAGTTTATACCGCTGGCGGAGTATTTAGGGTTAATCAATCCAATTGGAACATATGTTCTAGAGGAGGCATGTAAGCGCTGCAAGTACTGGAATGATTTGGGACATCCGGAGTATAAGGTGAATGTCAACCTTTCGGTGGTACAGCTGTTACAGAAGGATATTGTGCGTACCATTGCTTTGATTTTGGAAAAAACCAGATTGAATCCGCAAAATCTGACACTGGAAGTGACGGAGAGTCTTGCAATTCACGACATGGCAAGGATGAAGGAGATTTTGTCGAAAATCAAACAGTTGGGTGTGAATGTTGCACTGGATGATTTTGGTACCGGATACTCTTCCTTAAATCATATTCGTGAAATGCCGATTGATATGATAAAAATAGACCGCTGCTTTATTCTTGATATTGGAAAAGATGAATTTTCCGATGCCTTTGTAAGAATGGTGGCAGAACTTGCGAATACCATTGGCGTAAAAGTCTGTGTAGAAGGAGTGGAGGAGGAAGAACAGCTCGCTGCCCTAAAACAGACCAAGATTCAACTGGTGCAGGGATTTTATTTTGGAAAACCGATGAGTGCAAAAGAATTTGAAGAGACATATTTATAGAAAAGATTGATAGAAAAATGGAACAGAACAATCAATTTTTATGGCAGAAAAAAGAAAATAACGAAGCAAGACTGCTTCGGGTGTTTGGAGATTACCCGGTTGTAAATCTCCCGGGAGAGATAGAAGGGCATCGATTAACGGAAATCGGTGCCTACTGTTTTTCACAAAAAGAGCATCTTCCAAAAGAGGGTGTGCGAAAAAGTGGTTTCTTAGAGAATGAACCTGGCCAGACATGGGAGCAGCAAAGGAAGTCACTCCACCCGATTTGTGGCAGCTATGTTGAGGCGGTGGTTTTGCCCGATACGATAGAGCAGATTGGAACCTGTGCATTTTATAATTGCACAAACCTAAAGCAACTTGAGATTGGAAAGGGATTGCAGCAGGTCGGCAGCGATGCATTTATGAACTGCAGATTGTTCACACAGTTAAAAATACGCGCAGACATTGTGGATAAAACCGGATTGCGTCAGATTTTAAACCAGATTTCATCCGGGCTGGAAGTTCGTTTTATAGAAAAAGAGACAGAGCTGGAACAGAATCAAGCGCTTGAGAATGATGTAAGCTTAGAAAATACGACGGCAGTTCTTTTTTACCCGGAATATACGGAAAGTTACGATGAGATTGCCCCGGCTCATATTTTTGGCAGAAATATCGAGGGTGAGGGTTTCCGTGCCAGACAGTGTTTTGTGGATGGCGTATTGGATTTGGAAAGCTACGATAAGATTTTTGAAAAAGCGTGTCAGGAAGAAGAGGTGGAAACACTTTTTGTTATGGCATGGAATCGTTTCTGCTACCCGGTATCGCTAAAAGAGGAACGCAGGGAAAAGTATGCAGCTTATTTAAAGGAACATGTCGATTTTGGCGCAGACTATTTTTTACAGAAAAGGAATCTTGGCGCACTTACAAAATTGTTCACAGAGCATGATTTATCGGATGCAAAGCAGAGTGAGATTGTGGTAAAAGCGGCGGAACTGGAATGGATAGAGGGAACAGCGGCTTTGTTAAAAATAAAACAAAGTAAGGCGGCACCATCCGCGGCATCGAAATATGAATTTGAAGATTTCTAGTAAGGAGAGACGATGGCAAACGTACAAACGCAGACCGAATGGGAAAATGAAATGTCCGTAAAAATATTGAATTTTGTCCGAAACGAGATTTATCTGGATCTTCGTTTCTTAGGTGTTGCGTTGTCTGCGATGCCTTATGAGGCGAAAGAAACTCTTCATACGATGGCAACGGACGGAAGGGTGCTTTATTTTTCAAGTGAGCAGCTGCTTCGCGTTTTTCAAAAAAATGCGAAATATTTAGACCGGCTGTATTTGCATACCATTTTACACTGTCTGTTTGCCCATCTTTGGATTGGTGGCAGCCGGAATCGGAAAATCTGGGGAATTGCGTGTGATATAGCGGTGGAATATACGATTGATAAGATTGATAAACCATGCACAAGACGGCTGCTTAGCTGGGAGAGAAAGACAATATACGAGGAACTGGAAAAAGAAAAAAAGGGGATTTCGGCGGCGGTTGTCTATCGGTTTTTGATGGAGATGGACGATGAAAGATTAAGGCGTCTTGCACAGGAATTTTATACGGATGACCACAGATACTGGCCAAGGCAGGAAGAGGGGCAGGCTCCCATAGAGCAGCAGGCGCAGAAAAACTGGAACCAGATTGCAAGGCAGTCAAAACTGCAGCAGGAGAGCCGAGGAAAAGAGCCAAAAGACGGCGAGGAATGTCTGGTGGCACAGATGAAGGCGGTGCGGGGAAGAAGAAATTACAAAGAATTTTTGAAAAAGTTTGCAGTGCTTCGGGAGGAAGTAAGCATTGATCCGGATGAGTTCGATTTGAATTATTATGCTTATGGGCTTAGGGTCTATCGGAATATGCCATTGATTGAGCCATTGGAAAGTCATGAAGTAAAGAAAATCCGTGACTTTGTGATTGTGGTAGATACAAGTTACTCGACGAGTGGGGAACTGGTGGAACGTTTTTTAAGGGAAACAGCAACGGTTCTGTTACAGGAACATACTTTTTTCCAGCAATGCCGGATTCGGGTTTTGCAATGTGACGACAGGGTTCGACTCGAACAGGAAATCACAAATTTAAACCAACTCGAGGCGTTTTTAAATCAATTTACAATTGTAGGTGGAGGAGGAACGGATTTTCGTCCTGCTTTTTCCTATGTGAATGAGAAAATCGAGAGTGGCGAATGGAAAGAAATAAGTGGTCTTTTGTATTTTACGGATGGACTTGGAACTTATCCGACGAAATGCCCACCGTATCAGACGGCGTTTCTTTATCTGGAAGATTTTGAAGAAGGAAAAGTGCCGCCCTGGGCAATCCGTATGAAATTGGAACCGGAACAGCTGGCTGGAAAGGAAGAAAGAGAATGAATATCAAGCAGGCAAAAGAAGAAATTAAAAATACCGTATTGGCTTATCTGAAAAAGGATGCGGATGGAGAATATCAGATTCCGTCTATCAGACAGCGCCCGATTCTTTTGATGGGACCTCCCGGAATTGGAAAGACGCAGATTATGGAACAGATTGCAAGAGAGTGCAAGATTGGACTTGTGTCCTACACGATTACACACCATACCAGACAAAGTGCTGTCGGTCTTCCTTTTATCAAAGAAGAGCAGTTTGATGGAAAAACATATTCGGTGACGGAATACACGATGAGTGAAATCATTGCAAGCGTTTATCGGAAACAAAAAGAGACCGGATTAAACGAGGGGATATTATTCATTGATGAGATTAATTGTGTCTCCGAGACACTTGCACCGACCATGCTTCAGTTTTTACAGTGCAAAATGTTTGGAAATCAGGCGGTTCCAAAGGGCTGGATTATTGTCGCTGCCGGAAATCCGCCAGAGTACAACAAGTCCGTGCGTGACTTTGATATGGTAACCTTAGACCGTCTTAGACGACTGGATATTGAGGCAGATTTTTCCGTGTGGAAAGAATATGCAAGAAAGCAGCATCTCAATGCGGCAATTTTAAGTTACCTTGAGCTTCGCCCGAATAATTTTTACAAGGTGGAAGCAGATGTGGAGGGCTTGCAGTTTGTGACAGCCAGAGGATGGGAAGACTTAAGCAATCTTATGGATGTGTACGAAGAACTTCAGATTCCGGTGGGAGAAGAGATTGTACATGAATTTCTTCGTCACGAAGATGTAGCAGAAGATGTTGCGGCGTATTTTGACTTATATAAGAAGTATCAGGATGACTACGGAATTCCGGAAATTCTGGCTGGAAATGTAAAACCACAGGTTTATGCCAGAATCGAAGCGGCAGCATTTGATGAAAGATTTTCTGTGGTAAGCCTGCTGCTTGATGGTTTGAGTGAGTGTTTTCACGCTTATGCAAAAGAAGCAAATCTTACCGATTCCTGGTTTGCATTTTTAAAACAATACTGTGCAGCGTTAAAGGACGCGGAACAAGATCGGAAAGCCTCAAAGTATAATGAGATTTATAAAACGTTCCTGAAAGCAGAGGAAGAACATTATGAACAGGAGAAGAAGGCAGATCTTTTGACAAAAGAGCAGATTCACGAAAAAGAAGCTTTTCTTTCTCTTTTGAAAAAAGGGACACCGGCAAGCGGACTTGACGCGAAGGAAAGTTTTACTTATGCAAAAGAGGGATTCGATGCTCAAAAAGAAAAATTAGCTGCAGCGGAGGAAAAGGCAGCTTTTGCGCTAGAGCATGCATTAGATTTTATGGAAAATGCGTTTGGCGACAGCCAGGAAATGGTTATGTTTGTGACAGAATTAACAATCGGCGCAGAAACTGCAAAATATTTAGCGGAACATACCTGCGAACGTTATTTAAAATACAAGGAAGAACTTCTTGTTGGTACGAAAAAGGCACAATTGTTGTCAGAACTAGCAAGAGATTAAAGTGGGAGACATGCCTGATAAGATAAAAATGTAAAAAGGCATGAAAAAACGCCTGACACAATGTGCCAGGCGTTTCTGGTAATGCAGAAGATGGGACTTGAACCCACACGATATTGCTACCACAGGCACCTGAAGCCTGCGCGTCTGCCAATTCCGCCACTTCTGCGTACAACAATAGTTATTTTAACTTTTTTTGATGGATAAGTCAATAGAAAAATGAAAAAGAAATAGCAAGCGTGTGAAAATATTTCAAGATGAAAGAAAAAATAATTTTATAAAAATAACTGTTGACAAATATTTTGAGAGTTGATATAATGATTAAGTCGTTGTGACAAACAAGTTCATACGATTTGCGGAAGTGTCGGAACTGGCAGACGAGCAAGACTAAGGATCTTGTAAGCATTGCGCTTGTGTGGGTTCAAGTCCCATCTTCCGCATTATATAAAGAAGTGAGGAAACCTTTTGTTGGAGAGGTTTCCTCATTTCTTGTTGTTATAATGCTTTGCTGTTGTAGAAAAATCTTTATGACCTGCAAACTTTCTGATTTCTTCATACGTAAGAGCTTTGGAGGCTTCCATATTTGAAATACAGGTTTTGCGAATACTGTGATCCCCTTTTTGTGGAGTTTTCATCATAAGTTGATATTTTAGTTATTGAGTTGAATTAGGTATAAGTTTAAAATTATCTAACAAATGTATTGCTAGCAGTGTATACTTATTTTACGGTATGATGACAGCGAAGATGTATATGGATGCGCGGGGCAAGATTATCCCGTGTGCGATTCATAAGGGTGGTTCTATTGGCGTGCATAAGCATGAAACAAGTGATGATATTAACTATGTCTTATCAGGTAATGGGTAAGCAGCCGGTGACGGAAAGGAAGAAATTCTGAGTCCGGGAACTTGCCACATCTGCAAAAAGGGCTCTGAACAGAGCATCGAAAATACAGGCGATGAAGATTTGGTTTTGCTTACTTTTGTGGTAGAACGCTAACTCGGGGATTGGTGGAGGGTACTGACTTATGAAAATACATATTATTGGTTGCAGTGGTTCTGGAAAAACCTTTTTAGCAAATGCACTTTCAAAGAAGCATCGTATTTCTCATTTCGACTTAGATGATATTCAATGGGATAACAACGCCAAAGGATATGGAGAAAAGAGAACACTCGATGAACGAAAAGCGTTATTACAGGAAATATTATTTGATAATGATGAGTGGATAATTGAGGGTGTATATTATGCTTGGGTACAGCAAAGTTTTGATGAAGCTGATAAAATATATGTTTTAGATATGCCTAGTTATTTATATAAAAGTAGAATTATTATGCGCTTTATAAAAAGAAAATTGGGAATACAAAAAGGAAAAAGAGAAACTTTGAAATCGGTCTATAACCTTTTGAAATGGACCGAAACTTTTCAGAATAAAAATCTGAAAGAAATAAGAAGTATTTTAGATAGATATGACAATAAAGTTATATGGTTATCAAGAAAAAAGGATGTAGAGAAAATAATAAAGGTGGTATGATAACAATCGGAATTTGGAGGTGTAACATGGATAGGACAGAAGTTGTTACAATAACTAATATGTGTATGGTATACGATGGTGATAAGGTTTTAGTACAAGAAAAAATAGATGATGATTATTGTGGCGTTACATTTCCGGGAGGTCATGTAGAAAAAGGAGAATCCTTTACTGATGCTGTAATTCGCGAAGTGTTTGAGGAAACGGGATTAAGAATTTCTTCGCCTGCATTATGCGGAATAAAAGATTGGTCAAATGATGATGGTTCAAGATATATGGTTTTATTTTATAAAACTAACAAATTTGAGGGGAAATTGTCTGCATCTAATGAGGGTGAAGTTTATTGGACAGAAATAGAAGATATGAAAAAGGCTGATTTAGCGGATGGAATGGAAAAGGTGTTGGAAGTTTTTTTTGAAAGAAAATTTAAGTGAGTATTTTTTCTATAAAGAAAACAATAGATGGGTAGATGTATTGAAATAGACAACTTCAAGTTTATGGAGAGTCACCGTTATGATTAGAGAATTTCAAAGGGATGATATAAATAAAGTTGCAGATATATGGTTGGATACAAATATAAAGGTACATAATTTTATCCCCGCCGAATACTGGAAAAGCAATTTCAAATCAGTAAAAGAAGCACTGTCACTAGCAGAGGTTTATGTGTATGAGTATGATACAGAAATACAGGGCTTTATAGGGTTAAATGATGAATATGTTGAGGGCATTTTTGTTTCTGGTGAAATGCAATCGCAGGGTATAGGTAAAATTCTGCTGAATTATGCAAAGGATAAAAGGAATAAGTTGCTCTTGAACGTATACCAAAAGAACGCACGGGCAATATCCTTTTATAGGAGAGAAGGATTTGAGATTCAGCATAGTGGCTTAGATGAGGCTACCGGAGAAAAAGATTATGTAATGACATGGCAACACAAATAGGACTTCAAGTTTATAAGGTTGAACATCTTTTTGAACACGTTATGATAGAGCTGCACTGAAAGCCTTTCTGTTATTGGTTTATTTTTGTGGAACAATGGGTTCAAGTCCCATCCTCCGCATTACATTTTAGAGAAAGCCATGAATTTTCAAAAATTTACAGACGAAATTGTAAAGCATCAATACCCGGATAGTTTTAGTGACATCAAGAAGGCAAATGAAGTTATGTCACAGTTTACGGAGGACATGGAGCATGGAAAAATGCTTGAACTGGTTATCCTTACACCTGAGGGTGAGTTTATAGGAAGCATGGAAGCATTTGATATTACTGGAAAAACACCTGAACTTGGGCTTTGGATAAAAAGTGCGGATGTGAAGAGATTACTACGAACTCGGGAAAAACTCTAAATACGCAAATATATCATATTTTTGATTAGGTATGAAGATAGAATAAGGATACACGATATGGAACTTGGAAATTTTGAAAAAGAAATCAACGACAATAAGATAGAAAAAATTGCTTCAGGTCTTATTCCTGACAAAATAAGAACAATATCCCGCATCTGCGAACAGTGGGGAGAAGCCGAAGATGAGGTACGAGAATACGATGTTTATCGAATCGAAACAGATGCAAAAAAATATATCTTAAAGAAGACGGCAAAAAGAGAGGCAGAGATTTATGAATGTTATCTGTCAAAAGGAGACTTTGCGACACCACACTTTTATGGAGTATTGCAGGACAAAGAGGATTTTTGGATTTGCATAGAGTATGTGAGCGGAAATGATTTGCGGGATATGACAGATGAGATAGCGCTTGAGGCAGCAAAGAGCATAAGCAAAATCCAGACAAGCTACTGGACGGAACAATTGGAGGAAATCCCTAAGAATGAGGTGGAACAACGTTTCGAGGTGTATTGGAAAAGGATATTGCGTCGTGCATCTTTTGTTGCAGATAAACCCGTTTTAAGAAAAGCATATCAGATGTTTTTGGATCGTCAGCTGACATGCCCGCGAACCTTATCCAACGGTGATTTTCTGGAGTGGAACGCAATTTATGACGGAACTCACGTTAAAATCATAGATTGGGGATTTGGTGGAATGATGCCGTATTCACTTGACCTTGCGAGATTCATTGCGCATGCGACAGAGACAAGAAGCACGTTCCCATTTTACATGAATGATAATCAGAAGGAACTGTTTTTGAATACAGTTTATGAACAGATTCCATCAAAGATTTCCTACGAACAGTTTCGGATGGATGTCAAACTTGCATTGTTAAATGAATACATAGAATTCGTGGAAGCAGATGAGGATGAAGATGATTGGTATCTGACACATGCTCAGGCACTGGCAGCGGAGATTACACATTCAGAAAGGCAAGAAGTAATATGAAAGAGAAAAAAGAGGTTACATTTACAGAGGGCTCGGTGTTTCAATCGTTGGTACGATTTGCAATACCGGTATTAGGAGCCTTGATTTTACAGGCAGCCTATGGAGCGGTCGACCTTCTGGTTGTTGGAAGATTTGGAAATGCAGCGAGTATTTCCGCGGTTGGAACCGGAAGTGCTTTTATGCAGATGGTGACGTTTATTATCACAAGTCTTGCGATGGGGTCAACCGTTATCATTGGTCAGCATATCGGGGAGCAGAAGCCGGAAAAAGCGGGAGACACCGTTGGAACAACGATTCTTTTGTTTGCGGGAATCGGCATAGTCATGACGGTTTTACTGGAACTTTTGGCAAACCAGATTGCAGTTATTTTAAAAGTACCTGCGGAATCATTTGACCTTACCGTTACTTATTTAAGAATCTGTTCAGCGGGAATTTTAATCATTATTGCATACAATGTCATCAGTGGTGTGCTGCGTGGAATTGGAAATGCAAATCTGCCGTTTTTATTTGTAGGTGTGGCCTGTGTTGTAAATATTGTAGGCGATTTGGTGCTGGTCGGAGTATGCCGTATGGATGTGGCAGGTGCCGCAATTGCAACAATCGCAGCGCAGACGGTATCGGTTATCATCGCAGTTATGGTATTGATGAAGCATAAACTGCCGATTTCTTTTTCCAAAAAGCAGCTTCGCATTACAAAAGAAGAGCTAAAGAAAATTTTGAACGTCGGTGTTCCGATTGCAGTGCAGGAGACGATGGTTCAGATTTCCTTTTTGGTCATCAATTCCATTATTAATAACATGGGATTGAACCAGTCTGCAGGATATGGTGTTGCACAAAAAATTGTATCGTTTATTATGCTGGTGCCATCCTCTGTCATGCAGAGTGTTTCAGCATTTGTGTCACAGAATGTCGGAGCAGGGAAAAAGGATCGTGCGAAAAAAGGACTTTTTACAGCGATGGCAGCGGGATGCGCAATCGGTTGTGTTATTTTCTGTGCAGGATTTTTCGGCGGAGCAGGTCTGTCCTCTATTTTTTCGGATGATGCTGCAGTTATCGCACAGAGCGCAAGTTATTTGAAGGGATTCTCACTGGAATGTATTTTGACATGTATTCTTTTCAGCAGTATCGGTTATTTTAATGGAAATGGGAAAAGTATACCGGTTATGATTCAGGGAATCTCATCCGCATTTGGAATCCGTATTCCGGTTTCTATTTTCATGTCAAAACTTCCCAATACATCTTTGATGCTGGTCGGATTTGCAACTCCGATTACGACCGTGTACGGAATTTTGTTTTTCCTGATTTGTTTCCAGGTATACAAAAAGAAACTATAATTTTTGGAAAACTTTTTGAAAAAAATAAAGGAAATTTGCAACTAACGTCGAATTATAATTATGTAGGCTGTGTAAAAATGCTTTTCAAAAGGAGAAGTTTACATGTCAATACGTGAAGATATGGAGAAGATGGAGCGTGAGAACTTAAGTCCTTACGCAATGTTGAGTGAAAATTCACGTGGAAGGGACAGACAGGAGGAAGAATGTGATATCCGTCCGGTGTTCCAGCGTGACAGAGATCGTATTTTACATTGCAAATCGTTCCGTCGATTAAAAAATAAGACACAGGTATTTCTGACACCGAAAGGTGATCATTACAGAACCAGATTGTCACACACGTTAGAGGTTTCACAGAATGCGAGAACCGTTGCAAAGGCGCTTCGTTTAAATGAAGATTTGGTGGAGGCGATTGCGCTTGGCCATGATTTGGGGCATACGCCGTTTGGTCATGCGGGAGAGTTTGTGCTAAACAAGATGTGCGAGGCTGGTTTCCGGCATAACGAACAATCCGTGCGGGTGGTGGAAAAGCTGGAAAAAAGTGGAAAGGGTCTTAATCTTACCTGGGAGGTAAGAGATGGAATCCTGAATCACCAGTCGAAGCTGATGCCACATACGCTAGAAGGTAAGATTGTCCGGTTTTCGGATAAAATTGCTTATGTAAACCACGATGTGGATGATGCAATTCGTGGGCAGATTATGGTGGAAGAGGATATTCCGCTTGAGATTCGTAAAACGCTGGGATATTCCAACAAGCAAAGGCTGAATACCTTGATACATAATATGATTAGCAACAGCATCGGAAGAGACGACATTCGCATGTCAGAAGAAGTCGAGGAGGCAATGTTTGATTTGCGCCACTTCATGTATGAGAATGTCTACAAGAATCCGGTTGCAAAAGGGGAAGAAGTAAAAGCAAAGGCAATGATTGAACAGCTTTTCCTGTTTTATATGGATCATGTGGATTTCCTCCCTGGAAAATATCTTCGGATGATGGAAGAAGGGGAGACGAAAGAACGTGTTGTCTGTGATTACATTGCAGGGATGACAGACCAGTATGCAATCACAAAATTTAGTGAATATTTCCTCCCGAAAGCATGGCAGGTAGACGGCTATTAGTAAAGTAAAAGCTTTCGGGATGACGAAAGCATGGCAGGTAGACGGCTATTAGTAAAGTAAAAGCTTTCGGGATGACGAAAGCATGGCAGGTAGATGGCTATTAGTAAAGTAAAAGCCTTCGGGATGACGAAGGCATGGCAGGTAGATGGTTACTAGTAAAGTAAAAGCCTTTGGGATGCAATGCAATAGATGGTTTAAGAGAGGTTAGGGAAAAATGCCGTATTTTTCAGATGAAATCATTGAAGAGGTGCGCTCTAGAAATGATATTGTCGATGTCATATCGCAGTATGTGCGGCTGACCAAGAAAGGCAGTACCTATTTTGGACTATGCCCTTTTCATAATGAAAAGACAGGTTCCTTTTCTGTTTCGCCCAACAAACAAATGTACTATTGCTTCGGATGTGGAGCCGGTGGAAATGTATTTACATTCCTGATGGAGTATGAGAATTTCACATTTGGGGAAGCGATGGAGGAGTTGGCGCAAAGGGCGGGCGTGGAACTCCCAAAACAGGAGTTTAGCGCTGCACAGAGACAGGAAGCAGATAAAAGACAACGATTACTTGAGATTAACAAAGAGGCTGCAAAATATTTTTATGTCCTTCTTCGCAGTGAGCGTGGTAAAAGAGCAAAAGAATATTTTAAAAAGCGTGAGCTTTCGGATGAGACCATGAAAAAGTTTGGTCTTGGCTATTCGGATCAGTACAGCGATGATTTGTATCGCTATCTTCGTTCCAAAGGATATGAGGATGAGATTTTAAAAGAATCCGGACTGGTGACGATTGACGAAAGACGTGGCGGCTATGATAAATTCTGGAACAGGGCAATGTTCCCGATTATGGATGTCCACAACAAGGTAATCGGTTTTGGTGGTCGAGTCATGGGAGATGGTGAACCAAAGTATTTAAACTCACCGGAGACCAAGATTTTTGATAAGAGCCGTAATTTGTACGGACTGAATATTGCAAGAACCACAAAGAAGCCGCAGCTTCTTTTGTGTGAAGGATATATGGATGTCATTGCACTGCATCAGGCAGGATTTGACAATGCGGTGGCATCGCTTGGAACGTCGCTTACCAGTGGACATGCCAATTTGTTAAAACGTTATACCAAGGAAGTGTATCTGACCTACGACAGCGATGGCGCTGGGGTGAAGGCAGCACTTCGTGCGATTCCAATTTTAAAAGAAGTTGGTATAACTACAAAGATAGTTAATATGCGCCCGTACAAGGACCCGGATGAATTTATCAAGGCACTTGGCGCCGAGGCTTACCAGGAGCGTATCGACCAGGCAGAAAATAGTTTTATGTTTGAAATCCGGATTTTAGAGCAGCAATATGACATGAAAGATCCGGAGAGCAAAACCGCATTTTTCAATGAGGTGGCAAAAAAGCTGCTTGGATTCCGCGAGGAGTTAGAGCGGGATAACTACATTGAGGCGGTTGCAGCCAAATATCAGACAGGCTTTGAAAAGTTAAGAAGTCTGGTAAACCATTTTGGCACAATGGGCGGAATCGCCAGAGAACCAGTGAAGTTAAAGAGTGGTATCAATGAGAAAAAGGGTCTGAAAAAAGACGATGGAATGAAGCAGTCACAGAAGCTGTTACTCACCTGGCTGATTGAAAATACCACACTTTTTCAAAAAATAAAACAATACATCGCACCGGAAGATTTCACCGAAGAAATTTATCACCAGGTAGCGACCATACTCTTTGAACAGTACGAACATACCGGAACTGTAAATCCGGCAAAAATCGTCAGTATGTTTCAAAATGAGGAGGAACAACGAGAGGTTGCAGGTCTTTTTAATGCCACAATCCACAGTGTTGAGACAAAAGAAGACAGGGAGAAAGCATTAAAGGAAACCATTGTTCGAATCAAGCAAAACAGCATTAATCACCAGTCGGATCACTTAGAACCAACTGATATGGCGGGGCTGCAAAAGCTGATTGCGGATAAAAGAGCACTTGAACAATTGGAAAGACTGCATATTTCTATTGATTAAGGACAAAATAGTTAACGAACCATGAGAGGATGAAAACAAAAATGGCAAAAAAGAAAGAAAATACCGAAAACGTAGAAGCAAAAATGTCTAAAGACGGAGAAAATGCGGAAACAAGAGAAAAATTCCAGGAAAAGTTAAAAGAACTTTTAGCTTTAGCCAAGAAGAAAAAGAATACATTAGAATATCAGGAAATCAATGAATTTTTCCGCGACATGCAATTGGACGCAGAAAAATTTGAAAAGATTTTGGACTTCTTAGAGGCAAATAATATCGATGTACTTCGTATTACAGCGGACGACGATTCCGATGACGATATCTTATTAGAGGTAGACGACGAGGAAGAAATCGAAGTAGAAAAGATTGACCTTTCCGTTCCAGACGGCGTGTCAATCGAAGATCCGGTCCGTATGTACTTAAAAGAGATTGGTAAAGTTCCTCTTTTGAGTGCAGAGGAAGAAATCGAACTTGCAAAACGTATGGAACTTGGCGACCAGGAAGCAAAGAAACGGTTAGCTGAGGCAAACCTTCGTCTTGTAGTCAGCATCGCAAAACGTTATGTAGGACGTGGAATGTTATTCCTTGATTTGATTCAGGAAGGTAACCTTGGTCTTATCAAAGCGGTTGAAAAGTTTGATTACCGTAAGGGATACAAATTCTCCACTTATGCAACCTGGTGGATTCGTCAGGCAATCACAAGAGCGATTGCAGACCAGGCAAGAACCATCCGTATTCCGGTTCATATGGTAGAGACCATCAACAAGCTGATTCGTGTCAGCCGTCAGTTGTTACAGGAATTAGGACGTGAGCCAAGTCCGGAAGAAATCGCAGCCGAGATGAATATGCCGGTAGAGCGTGTCCGTGAAATCTTAAAGATTTCCCAGGAGCCGGTTTCCCTAGAGACACCAATCGGTGAGGAAGAAGACAGCCATTTAGGTGACTTTATTCAGGATGAAAATGTTCCGGTACCGGCGGATGCCGCAGCGTTTACACTTTTAAAAGAACAGTTAGAAGAGGTTCTTGGAACACTGACAGAGAGAGAACAGAAGGTATTAACCCTTCGTTTTGGTCTTGAGGACGGCCGTGCAAGAACACTAGAAGAAGTTGGAAAAGAATTTAACGTTACACGTGAACGTATTCGTCAGATTGAAGCAAAGGCACTGCGTAAACTTCGCCACCCAAGCAGAAGCCGCAAGTTAAAAGATTATTTAGAGTAAAAGGCATAGGAATATGATTCAGATATCAGAAAGGCTGCAGCATGCAGCGGCAATGGTAATGCCAGGTAACCGGCTGGCGGATGTTGGAACAGACCATGGTTATGTCCCGATTTACCTCATTCAAAAAGGAATCATTCCAAATGCAATTGCAATGGATATTAACGCAGGACCGTTAGAACGCGCAAAAGAGCACATAGAGCAGTACGGATTGGGTGGATACATACAGACCCGGCAATCGGATGGTGTCGTTGCTTTGCAGCCGCAGGAGGCAGATAGCATTTTGATTGCGGGAATGGGCGGCGGTCTTGTGATGCACATTCTTACCGATGGGAAAAATGTGTGTACACAGGCAAAAGAACTGATTTTACAGCCACAGTCTGAGTTAGCGCGTGTCCGTCGATTTTTAGATGAGAATGGATATGTGGTTGACGAAGAAGACATGGTGCTAGAAGAGGGAAAGTTTTATCCGATGATGTGTGTCCACTATGAGAAGGAACATGCAGCCTGTGCGGATGAACTTTCGTATCTGTATGGGAAAAAACTTTTGAATTCCCAAAACAAAGTGTTGCTGCAGTATTTGCAGCAGGAAAAAAGAATCTACGATGGAATCCGGCAAAACCTTGTAAAAATGGACGATTCTCCAAAAATTAAAATAAGATTAAAGGAAGTAGAGCAGATTTTAGCGTGGAATCAGAAAGCATTTTCTTATTTTAAATAAATAGACTACAAATATAGTTGAAATATTGAAAAATGCCTGGTTAGGGGGGGATTACGATGGCAGCAGAAGAAATAACAGTCAAAGTAGAAGGCGAGGAAAGACAATATCCAACCGGAGTAAGCATCCAGAAGATTGCGAAAGATTATCAGAATAAATATCAGGATGATATTGTTCTTGCAATCATGGATGGAAAATTAAAAGAATTGAATGCAACATTAGATGCAGACGGTGAGATTGACCAGTTTGTGACAAGTGCGGATAAGATGGGCAATAAGGCATATCGAAGAAGTATGACACTTTTGATGCAGCGCGCGATTCATAATTGCTGGGGCGAACAGCATATTGTTGTACATGTGATGTATTCGCTTGGAAATGGTTATTATTGTGAGCTTGTTACCGGTCAGCCTGGAAAGGTGATTCCTGTGACACAGAAGATGATAACCGAATTAAAACAAGAAATGCGAAAGCTGGTTGAGGAAGATATTCCGTTCAAAAAGGAAAGTATCAATACCGATGATGCGATTGCCCTGTTCCATGAACTTGGTATGACAGATAAAGAAAAACTGTTCCGTTATCGCAGAAGCTCCAAGGTAAATTTATATGAACTCGGTCATTACAAAGACTATTTTTATGGCTATATGGTTCCATCCACAGGCTATTTAAAATATTTTGATTTGACATTGTTTGAGGATGGCTTCATGCTGTTGTTCCCGTCAAAGAATTCCAAAGTGGTGGATGAATTCAAACCATCTATGATGTTATTTGACACCTTAAAACATTCAAGAGAATGGGGCGAAATGTTAAAGATGGGAACCATCGGCGCATTGAACGACCGTATTGCAAGCGGTGAGATGCAGCAGATGATTTTAAGTCAGGAAGCGCTCATGGAGGAACGTATCGGAAAGCTTGCGGAGACGATTATCAGCACAGGAAATCGTAAATTTGTCATGATTGCAGGGCCGTCTTCCTCTGGAAAGACCACGTTTTCCCATCGTCTGTCGATTCAGCTGGCAGCAAAGGGGGCAAAACCGCATCCATTTCCACTGGACGATTATTATCTAGACCGTGATAAAGCACCAAAGGATGAAAATGGGGAACCGGATTTAGAGGCATTAGAAGCACTCGATGTCGAACTGTTTAATCATGACATGCAAGAGCTCCTTCAGGGAAAAAGAGTGGAACTTCCGGTTTTCAATTTTAAGACAGGAAAAAGAGAGTACAAAGGAAGATACATGCAGCTTGGACCAGACGATATTTTAGTCATCGAAGGAATCCATGGGTTGAATGATAAACTTTCCTATTCTTTACCGGCTGAGAGTAAATTTAAAATCTACATTAGTGCGTTGACACAGCTTAACATTGATGAACATAACTGTCTCCCGACAACAGATGGAAGACTGATTCGCCGTATTGTGCGTGATGCAAGAACAAGAGGAACTTCTGCTAGAGAGACCATCGCAATGTGGCCTTCCGTAAGAAGAGGGGAAGAACGCAATATTTTCCCATTTCAGGACAGCGCGGATGTGATGTTTAACTCCGCCTTGATTTACGAACTGGCAGTGCTAAAAGTGTATGCAGAACCGCTTCTTTTTGCAATTGAGAAGGATTGTCCGGAATATTTAGAGGCGAAACGTCTCCTGAAATTCTTAGACTACTTCCTGCCAATGCCAAGCGAAGGAATCAACCAGAATTCTATTTTACGTGAATTTATTGGTGGAAGCTGTTTCCAGGTGTAGAACCTTAAGGCAGGCTTTTGAAGCATAAGATGTTCCAGGGGAATGACAGGAGCTGTTTATAAACATTATGAAAAAGGCAGCAGTGTCGATAAGATGTTCCTGAAAAATGACAAGAACTGTTTACCAGACATGCAAACACTATTGTAAAAAAGTGATAAAATGTTTCTGGAAAATGACAGGAGCTGTTTACCAGACATAGGCAAGTAGAAAATATATTCTTGCTTAAATGGAAAATCTGGTGTATATTATTTAGCTGACAGTGTTTTCACTTGTAGGGAAAACATTTATAACTGAAAAATTAAGTAGGACAAATGATCGCGGCTGCAATCTCAGATTTTATCTGAGCATCTTTTGCCTGGCAAAGGGTGGTCGAAAGACAGCAGGTGAGGAAAGTCCGGGCTTCATAGGGCAGGATGCCGGATAACGTCCGGTAGAGGCGACTCTAAGGAAAGTGCAACAGAAATATACCGCCGCAGAACGCAAGGTGGATTCCACATGCGCCTGTTGGTAAGGTTGGAAGGGCAGTGTAAGAGACTACCGCCTTCTTGGTAACAAGAAGGGCATATGTAAACCCCATCCGAAGCAAGACCGAACAAAAGCGTTGACGTGGCCCGCCAGCTTTAGGTAGGTCGCTTGAAGTGCCTGGTAACAGTCACTCTAGAAAGATGATCATTCGTTTGCAGATTCTGCAGACCGACATAACCCGGCTTATCGTCCTGCTTAATTTATGAGAATAAAAGCAGCCTGTTTGGGTTGCTTTTTTTGCGCAAAAAAGAAAAAGTATTGAAGGTCACCCGGTATTGGTGGTCACCTGGTATCGAAGGTCACTCGGTAGCCAAGGTCACCAGGCATCCAAGGCGAATCTGGTGAATGGAGTAGAAATCCACGGAAATCGCTGAAACCACCTAAAGCTATCAAGCGAACGGAGTAGAAAAATAGGCAAGTCCTTGAAACTACCTAAAGCCACCAAGCGAATGGAGTAGAAATCCAAGGAAATCGCTGAAAACACCTAAAGCCGCCAACACAATGGAGTAGAAAAATAAGGAAATCGAAAAAAATACCTAAAGCCACCAATACAATGGAGTAGAAAAACAGAGAAACCGCTGAAAACACCTAAAGCATATAATTAATTCTAACAGCGAGTCCGCCACCGCAAATGCCGCTCAAAATAAACATACCAGGAGGAACAAAAATGGAGTACACACATGTGGTTCACACATTCGAGCCAGTATATGACAGCAATTCAGAAATTTTAATATTAGGCTCATTCCCATCGGTAAAATCGAGAGAACAACAGTTCTATTATGGACATCCGAGAAATCGTTTTTGGAACGTGCTTGCTGCTTGCTATTTAGACGAAACACCTGTTACAATAGAAGAAAAGAAACAGTTTTTATTGAGGCATCACGTAGCACTTTGGGATGTAATCGCAGAGTGCGATATCGAGGGTTCGTCGGATAGTTCCATTCGAAATGTGGTTCCGAACGAGATAGAGCGCATTTTAAAAGTGGCGAAAATTAAGGCGATTTTTGCAAATGGGGATAAGGCATATCAGTTGTTTTTAAAATATTGCAAGCAGGATGGCCAGCCGATGGTGTATAAACTCCCATCGACGAGTCCGGCAAATGCGGCCTATAAACTGGAGAAGTTAGTTGCATGTTGGAAGGAACAGCTTGAAAACGAAAAAGTTCTTGGAAAATAGATTTACAGATGTAGTTAAGTGCTAAGGTGAATGTAAAACAAGTTTTTGCATACAAACTTACGATGCATGGAAATGGAGAAATTTATGAATGTACGGGAAATGTTAGAAGAGAGACTGGGGATTTTTGATGGATTTTATGACAAACTGCAGGTGTTTGGACCGATAGACAAAGCTGATAGTTTTGAAAAACAGGGACGCTGTTTTGCAGGGGCAAACTGTATGAAACATAATAGCTGTGAAAACTGCATTGCACTTCGTTCCTTAAGAGATGATAAGACCTATGTGAAATATGAGGAACATGAGGGTGAAATTGTTCATGTGACATCAAGTCCTTTTTTATGGGAAAAGAAACAGTATATCGTCGAGCTGTTCCGGGGACTTTCTGCGGAAGAAAATGAGAGCCTTGGAATTGTAAAAGAAGAGACGTTAAAGTACGTGGAACAATTAAATTACAAGTTAATGCATGATAAATTAACAGGTGTTTATAATAGAATGTATTTAGAGGAAAAAATGGTTTTTCAAATGGTAAAAGCCTACGAAAAAGGGTGCGTGTCGGTTGCGATGTGTGACATTGATTTTTTCAAAAAGATTAATGATACCTATGGGCACCAGGCAGGGGATGAGGTTCTGCTAAGGTTTGCGCAGGTCTTAAAAGAAGAGACAAAGGGAACAGCCTGTAAGATTGCCAGATATGGCGGTGAGGAATTTTTAATTGTAATGCCTGGTATGGGGCAGAAAGAGGCAATGGAGTTACTAGAACGCGCAAGAAAAAACTACGAGCAGCTTCTCATTACATATGAGGAAAAGAAGATATCTTCGACCGCAAGTTTTGGTCTGGTGACCAAAGAATATCAAAAGGGAATCAGCTTAGAATCCTCAGATTTTATTAAAGCCGCAGATCAGAATGTATATCATGCAAAAAGACAGGGAAGAAACCAGATTGTAGCTTCTGTTTAAAATCTAACCAAAATCTAAAATGTTTCTTAAAAGACAATAGATTTATTGACGCAGTTAGGCGCAAGCGGTAACATACCTATAAGGACGAGGAGAATCCTAAAAAAACAGGATTCTTTTTCTGAAAGTTCAGAAAAGATTTTATTATCGTTGCGTGAAGAAAGAAGGAACAAGTTAGAATGCGGGAAAAGTTACAAAGATTTATGGCTGGAAGATATGGTGTGGATGAATTATCAAAGTTTTATTTTATATTGACATTTGTATTTTTGATTTTATCCATGATAACAAGAGTAGGAATTTTTTATCTGCTTGGAATCGCATTGTTAATTTATACATACTGGCGGACATTTTCTAAGAATATCAGCAAACGGTATGAAGAAAACCAGAAATATCGGACGGCAAGATATAAAATTGTAGCAAAATGGGGACTTTTTAAGAAGCATTTTGCACAGCGGAAAGAGTATCGTTTTTTCCATTGCCCAACATGCAAACAGAAGGTACGTGTTCCAAAGGGAAAAGGCAAAATCTGCATTACCTGTCCGAAATGTAGAACGGAATTTGTAAAAAGAAGTTAGACAAAGGAGACTTTGTATGTTTGGATATATTAATATCAATCAGAAAGAACTGTCATTAGAAAGCAAAAAGGCTTACCAGTCTTATTATTGTGGCTTGTGCCGCAGGTTGAAAAGCAATTGCGGAACAAAAGGACAGATGCTTTTAAATTACGATATGACCTTTTTGATTGTGTTATTGACTGGATTGTATGAATTGGAAAATGAAGAGCAGGATTTTACCTGTCCGCTGCATCCGACCAAGAAACGGAAGGCATGGATCAATGAAGCAACGGATTATGCCGCAGATATGAATATCATTCTGGCCTATCATAATATGTTGGATGACTGGAAGGACGAGAGAGCTTACGCCAAAAGAGCATTTGTCAAAATCCTGGATAAGGATTATAATCGTATTATGCAAAAATACCCAAGACAGGTAAAAGCGATTGAACAGTTCATGCAAAAGCAGGAGGAAGCTGAAAAACAAAAAGAGTCAAACATCGATATTGTGGCAGGACTCACAGGAGAGATGTTGGGTGAGCTTTTTGTCTGGAGAGACGATGTCTGGACGGATGAACTGAAAACACTTGGGTTCTACATGGGTAAGTTTATCTATATTATGGATGCGTACGAAGATTTTGAGGACGATTTGAAACACAATCGATATAACCCGCTCCGCAATCTTGCAAAAGAAAGTGAACAGGATTTCGACACATTATGTAAACTTGTTTTGACAAGCATGATGTCGGAATGTGCAAAGTCTTTTGAACGCCTTCCAATTTTACTTCATGCAGATATTCTTCGAAATATTCTATATTCCGGTGTCTGGTCGAAATACGAATATTTACAGCTTAAGAAAAAGAAGAATGCTAAGAAGGCATATTCCCAAAAATCAACAGAGAAAAAGAGTGAAAAATGAGTAATCCATATCAAGTTTTAGGCGTTTCTCCAAGCGCAAGTGATGATGAAATCAAAAAAGCATATCGAAATTTAAGCCGCAAGTATCACCCGGATGCGAACGTGAATAATCCGAACAAGGCAGAGGCAGAAGAGAAGTTCAAAGAAGTTCAGCAGGCATATGACCAGATTATGAAAGAAAAGCAGCAGGGAAACAGTTATGGCGGCCGTTATGGATATAATTCTTCCAATCAGTCTGGAAGCTCCTACCGTTATGGTGGAAACCGCAGTTATAGTGGTGGAGAGGAGTCTACCCAGATGCAGGCGGCTGCAAATTATATTGCAAACTGTTGTTATGCGGAAGCATTGAATGTACTGAACTCCATTCCGTTTGGGGACAGGCGCGCACGCTGGTATTATTTCAGTGCGATTGCAAATCAGGGAACCGGGAATAACATCATGGCGAAAGAGCATGCACAAAGAGCTGTGGATTTAGAGCCAAGCAACATGGAGTACCGGCAGTTTTTACAGCATTTAGAGTTTGGCGGAACCTGGTATCAGAATATGGGAAGCAATTACGACAGACCATATTCGAGTGCAGGAAGCTGGTGTTTAAGCCTGTTATTCTTAAATATGCTTTGCAACTGCTGTTGTCTGCGCCCATATTAAAAGAAAATAAGTGATGTGTCAGATGACACAAGAATATATGAAAAAGCCGCTCTACGGAGCGGCTTTTTGTCAAGAATGTTTAATACATCCTCTTTCTATATACAAAACTTAGCGTCTGCGATTTGGGTTGGTGTATTTTTCTTCACAATATTTGCAACGGTAAACTTCTTTTTCCTCATCCGTCAAAAGGAAAATCTGGTCTAACTCCTGCTCGATGGAAGTGATACAACGTGGATTCTTGCAGCAGATTACATTTTTTACCTGGGCTGGTAAATGCAATTCTTTTTTCTCTACAATTTTATCTCCCTGAATGACATTTACAGTGATGTCATGGTCAATGAATCCTAAGATATCAAGGTCGAGTGCTTCAATCGGGCATTCTACCTTAATAATATCCTTCTTGCCCATCTTGTTGCTTTTTGCATTTTTGATAATTGCAACGGTACAGTCAAGCTGATCTAATTTTAAATCATGATAAATCTGAAAACTCATACCGGCCTGGATATGGTCGAGTACAAAACCTTCATGGATTCCACTGATATTTAACATAATTCCTCCTATTGGTGCCTTGGCACCTGCTTTGGTAATGAAATACAATTTGTAGTTAGATGATGTAACACAACCTGTTAACAAAATTCTTTTGGAGCAAGTCCTAAAAGGGTAAGGATGAGTGCCATACGGACATAGACCGCATATTGTGCCTGCTTGAAATAAGCGGCTCTTGGGTCATCATCTACCTCAACGGAAATCTCATTGACACGAGGAAGTGGATGTAATACTAACATATCCTCTTTTGCAAGTTCCATTTTCTGTTTGGTAAGAATATAGAAATCTTTTAAGCGGATATAATCCTCTTCGTTAAAGAAACGTTCTTTTTGTACACGTGTCATGTATAAAACATCAAGTTCTGGCATTGCATCTTCTAAACGTTCTACCTCAACAAATGGAATGTTGTTTGCTTTTAAAACATCTTCACGGATATAACTTGGAATCTTAAGTTCTTCCGGTGAAATCAGAACAAATTTCACATTGTCATAACGAATCAATGCATTGATTAACGAATGTACGGTTCTGCCAAATTTTAAATCACCACAAAGACCGATTGTGATATTATTTAATCTTCCTTTTAAAGAACGAATTGTTAATAAATCTGCTAAAGTCTGGGTTGGATGTTGATGACCACCGTCGCCGGCGTTAATGACTGGAATAGAAGACTTTTGAGAGGCAACAAGAGGAGCTCCCTCTTTTGGATGACGCATTGCACAGATATCTGCATAACAGGAAATAACACGAATCGTATCGGAAACGCTTTCACCTTTTGATGCAGAACTTGAATTGGCATCAGAAAAACCTAAAACAGAACCACCAAGATTTAACATGGCAGCTTCAAAACTAAGTCTGGTTCTTGTACTTGGCTCGTAGAAACATGTGGCAAGCTTTTTGCCTTCGCATGCGTGAGCATATTTGCTCGGGTACTTCTCGATATCATTGGCAAGGTCTAACAGCTTGTCTAGTTCATCGACGGAGAAGTCCAATGGGCTCATTAAATGACGCATATTAATCCTCCTTGTGATAAGGCCTATGGAAGTGCGAAATCGGACTTCCTTTCTGGCATTTTTACTATCATATAATAATCAATTGCGAAATTCAAGAACGAATATTTAGGGAAAAATGTTTAGTTGTCAGAAAAATCAAGAGGAGGAACGAAGCAGAATCCGCTCGAAAATCAAACCGGCAATCATCCAAAAAGGAGTATAATCAAGGCGGATGACGCCGTTGATATTGGCTTTCGCATCGCTATAATCCCAAGGACAAAGACCTCTTTTTTTTAAAAAGGTTCCACTTAGATATTCGCCCAGGAAAATAAAAAAGGAATAAATGCTGCCCCGGATGAGAATCGATTTTTTGCGGATGAGACGGTAAAGCGGTTTGATGAAAGCTGCCATTCCATAGATAGGGAACATCCAAAGCGAAGTCTGGCCTTTCAGCCGAAAATCCTTTTTTTGAATTGAATGGAAAGAGGTAAACAAAATCTCCATGCACCAGCCGGTCAGACCACAAATGAGAAAATTTTTCTTTAACATAAAAATAACTCCTTTTTTTAAATTCCTTCGTTAAGATGCAAAGTCGAATAAGATACCTGGCGGTAACCAGATAATTCTAAAAAAAGTATGCGCTAATTAGAAAGCTTTTATGAATTTAGAGAGCCGGAACTTGTAAAAAAGCAGCTTCTGGAATATAATTCATTAAGGAAAAAGCAAATGAATGAGGTGGAACATGGCAAAATATGCCAATGTAATTGTAGATATATCACTGGAAAAATTAGACAAGACATTTCAATATAAAATACCGGAACACTTACAGCAGGTGATACGGCCTGGTGTGAGAGTCAAAATTCCTTTTGGAAACCGCAGTATGACAGGCTATGTCATTGAATTGACAGATGTAGTTGCATTCGATGAAACACGGCTAAAAGAGATTACGGCGGTGGAACAGGAAAGCATTGCAATCGAGTCACAGCTGATTGCGCTGGCGGGATGGATGAAAAAAAATTATGGGGCGACCATGAATCATGCACTAAAGACCGTGCTTCCAATCAAGCAAAAGTCAAACCATAAAGAACAGCAAAAGGTGCATCTTCTGCTAGGGGAAGATGAGGCAAGGCAGCTGTTGGATGTGTTTGTAAAAAAGCACAACACGGCAAGAGCAAGACTTCTTGAGGCATTGTTAGAACATCCCGTATTAGAAAAAGAGATGATTACCCAGAAACTGAATGTTTCCGGTGCAGTCATCAAGGCGCTGGAAGAAAAAGGTGTGGTAGAAGTTACCCATGAGACGAAATACCGGAATCCAATCGGGCGCCTCGAACAAAAAGGATATCATAAAATTTTGACCGGGGAACAGCAGAATGTAGTGCAGGAGATTATGGATAACTGGGACAACGATATTCATAAGACCTATCTTTTAAAAGGCATTACAGGAAGTGGCAAGACAGAGGTCTACATGGAGCTGATTGCACAGGTGATAGAAGCCGGAAAACAGGCGATTGTATTGATCCCGGAGATTGCGCTGACTTATCAGACGGTGATGCGTTTTTACGACCGGTTCGGAGACCGTGTCTCCATCCTGAATTCCAGACTTTCGGCTGGGGAGCGGTACGATCAGTTTGTGCGTGCAAAAAAAGGCGAAATTGACATTATGATTGGACCGCGTTCCGCTCTTTTTACCCCGTTTCAAAAACTTGGCCTTATCATCATCGACGAGGAACATGAGACTTCCTATAAAAGTGAGACACTCCCGCGCTATCACGCGAGGGAGACTGCAATTGAGCGTGCAAGGATGGCAGGTGCAAGCGTGGTTCTTGGGTCAGCGACCCCTTCCGTTGAAAGCTATTACAGGGCGAAAACGGGCGAGTACCAATTGCTCGAATTAAAACATCGAATCGGAGAGCGGAAGCTGCCGGAGTGCCAGGTTGTCGACCTTCGGGAAGAGTTAAGAAACGGGAATCGTTCCATCCTAAGTGTCCGGCTGCAGGAGCTGATAGAAGACCGCTTGAAAAAGGGACAGCAAACCATGTTGTTTCTCAATCGAAGAGGAGTGGCAGGGTTTGTCTCTTGCAGGTCTTGCGGCCATGTGATAAAATGTCCGCATTGCGATGTTTCACTAAGCCAGCACAACAATCACCGGATGGTGTGCCATTATTGCGGATATCAGGAGCCGGAGCCTGCGGTCTGCCCGGTATGTGGTTCCAGGTATATTGGTGGATTTAAAGCCGGAACGCAGAAAATCGAGATGATTGTAAAACAGCGTTTTCCACAGGCGAGAGTGCTTCGAATGGATATGGACACCACAAGGAATAAAGAAGGGCATGAGAAAATCCTTTCCGCATTTGCGAATGGAGAAGCGGATATCCTGATTGGAACCCAGATGATTGTAAAAGGACATGATTTCCCGAACGTGACGCTTGTCGGTGTTCTTGCAGCGGACATGTCACTACATGTCAGTGATTATCATGCGGCAGAACGTACGTTCCAATTGCTGACACAGGCAGCAGGAAGAGCAGGAAGAGGAAAAAGTCCGGGTGAGGTAGTTATCCAGACGTATGACCCGACACATTATAGCATTGAGACGGCAAAGGAACAGGACTACGAAAGCTTTTACAAGCAAGAGATTGCGTTTCGGAGTATGATGTCCTATCCGCCGGTTTCCAATATGCTCGTTATTTTATGCGCTTCTAAGCAGGAAGGACATGCAGCAGCAGGTGCAAAAGATCTTGCCACAAAAATTGCACAAAGTGTAAAAAATAATGAGGTAAAAATCATTGGCCCGGCAGATGCGGCGATTGCGAAAGTTCAGGATATTTATAAAAAAGTAATCTATTTAAAGGCAAAAGAGTATCAGACACTCGTTCAGGTGAAAGACCGGATTGAGCAGTATACCAAAGACAATTGTAGTTATAAAGATATCACCGTACAGTTTGATTTTAATCCTGTAAACGGTTTTTAAGGAGGAAAAAAAGATGGCATTAAGACAGATTAGAACACAGGGAGATCCGGTATTGAACAAAAAATGCCGTGAAGTGACAGAAGTAACAGATAGAATCGTGGAGTTAATCGACGATATGCTTGAAACCATGTATGAGGCAAATGGTGTTGGATTAGCAGCACCTCAGGTTGGTATTTTAAAACGAATCGTGGTTATCGATGTCGGAGAAGGACCAATCGTTATGATTAACCCAACAATCGTAGAGACATCCGGTGAGCAGACCGGAAGCGAGGGATGCTTAAGCATTCCTGGAAAAGCTGGTACGGTCACCAGACCAAATTATGTAAAAGCGCGTGCGTTTGATGAAAACATGGAAGAATATGAAATCGAAGGCACAGAATTACTTGCGAGAGCTATTATGCATGAAACAGATCATCTGGACGGTCATTTGTATACAGAACTTGTAGAAGGTCCACTTCAGGACGTGACCTACGATGACGAGGAAGCATAAAAAGTGTAACAATAATAAAGGTACATGATTTGTGCTTACACATGGACATAAGATGTGAAAAACAGCGAGGGATTGGAGAATAAAATGAGAGTAATTTTTATGGGAACACCTGATTTTGCGGTGGGAACGTTAGAGAAAATAATTGCCGCAGGCCATGAGGTGGTTTTGGTCGTTTCTCAGCCGGATAAACAAAAAGGAAGAGGAAAGGCATTCCAATATCCACCGGTAAAAGAATGTGCAATCGAACACGGAATCGAGGTTTACCAGCCAAAACGAATCCGTGAAGCAGAGAGTGTGGAATATTTAAGAAAATATCAGCCGGATATCATTGTTGTGGCTGCGTTTGGGCAGATTGTTTCAAGAGAGATTCTAGAGATGCCAAAATACGGCTGTATCAACGTACATGCATCTTTATTACCAAAATACCGTGGAGCTGCACCGATTCAGTATGCAGTCATCAACGGGGATGCGGTGAGCGGTGTGACAATTCAGCAGATGAACGAAGGTGTTGATACCGGTGATATTATTTTACAAAAAGAAGTAGAACTTGCACCGGATGAGACAGGTGGAAGCCTGTTTGACCGCCTGGCTAAGACAGGGGCAGAAGCTTGTGTGGAAGCAATGGCTCAGATTGCGCAGGGAACTGCCGTCCATACACCACAGGACTCTGCACTTGCAACACATACCGGAAAAATCACGAAAGAGATGGGAAGTATCGACTGGAACACACCTGCAGTTGAAATTGAAAGACTGATTCGCGGTTTAAATCCATGGCCAAGTGCTTATACTAGATTAGGTGAGAAAACCTTAAAAGTGTGGAAATCCCATGTGATTACAGAAGACTTTGAGGAAGAACCGGGCTGTATCGTCGATGTGACCAAAGATGCGATTTTGGTGCAGACAAAGGAAGGTGTGTTAGCACTGGACGAAGTTCAGCTTGAAGGAAAGAAACGCATGGCAACGGAAGCCTTTTTACGTGGTTATGATGTAGAAAGAGGAACATTTTTTAAACGTGGTTAAAAAGTGCAGGACAGGAGGATGATCATATGCCTTTTTACTATTATTATTGGGATAATACTTATATTTTAGTTTTAATTGGAGCTGTTATCTGTATGATAGCATCCGCCAGAGTAAGGACAACATTCAATAAATATTCACAGTACCGCAGTATGTCAGGACTAACCGGTGCACAGGCTGCAGAGCGTATTTTGCGTGCAGCAGGAATATATGACGTTGAGATTCGCCATGTATCCGGTAATCTGACGGACCACTACAATCCGGGAAACAAGACGTTAAATCTGTCGGATTCTGTTTACAATGCAACCTCGGTTGCAGCAGTCGGCGTAGCAGCACATGAGTGTGGTCATGCAATCCAGCATCAACAGTCTTATGCGCCGCTTAATATCAGAAGTGCCATTGTACCGGTAGCGAATTTAGGTTCCACCCTGGCGTGGCCGCTGATTATCATCGGATTGTTCTTTAACCGTTCCGTTGGAACTATGTTTATCAACGCCGGAATTTTGTTCTTTACATTTGCAGTACTGTTTCAGCTGGTAACGTTACCGGTCGAATTTAATGCATCGAAAAGAGCAATGCACCTTTTAGAGACACAGGGAATCTTAGGACAGGAAGAGTTAAAATACACAGGAAAAGTGTTAGGTGCAGCAGCGCTTACTTATGTTGCAAGTGCAGCGGCAGCTATTTTACAGCTTCTTCGTCTGGTTCTGTTATTTGGAGGAAGAGATCGTGACTAATGCGATAAATATTCGGGAACTGGTATTAGAGATTCTTATGCAGGTGACCAAGGAAGGCGAATACAGCCATCTTGTCATTCGTTCTGTGTTAGAGAAGTATCAGTATTTGGAAAAGCAGGAACGTGCCTTTTTGACAAGGGTTTCCGAGGGAACCCTTGAGTACATGATAGAGCTGGATTACATCATCAATCAGTTTTCCAAAGTAAAAGTAAATAAAATGAAACCAGTCATCCGCAACATCATGCGGATGTCTGTGTATCAGTTGAAATATATGGATTCGGTTCCGGCTTCTGCGGCGTGCAATGAGGCGGTCAAGCTTGCGAAAAGAAAAGGGTTTTCCAGTCTTAGCGGATTCGTAAACGGAGTGCTTCGCAATATTGCAAGGAACTTAGACCAGATTACATACCCAAAAGAGGAAGAAGACCCGGTACAGTTCTTATCGGTCTGCTATTCTATGCCGGAGTGGATTGTAACAAAATGGATTCGTGATTATGGCATGGAACTGACAAAAGAGATACTCAGCGCATTTTTGACAGATGCACCGATTATGATTCGAACCAACTGTACCAAGATTTCACCGGATGCATTAGAGGAACGCTTAAAGTCAGAGCATGTGACCGTGAAAAAAGCAGCATTAGAGGATGCAAAAGAACTTGATTATGCATTTTTGATTTCGGATTTTGATTATCTGAATGCACTTCCTTCCTTCCAGGAGGGACTTTTCTATGTGCAGGATATCAGTTCCATGATGGTCGCTGAATATGCGGACCCGAAGGAAGGGGATGTCGTTGTGGATGTCTGTGCCGCACCTGGTGGAAAAAGTATTCACATCGCCGAGAAATTAAATGGAACCGGAATGGTTTTTGCAAGAGATTTACCGGAGTACAAAGTTTCCCTGATAGAAGAAAACATTGCCCGCCATCAGCTTGCAAATATCAAGGCACAGCAGCAGGATGCCCTGGTTTTGGATGAATCCATGATAGGAAAAGCGGATATCGTCGTTGCAGATTTGCCATGCTCCGGTCTTGGTGTCATGCGCAAAAAGACGGACATCAAATATAAGATGGATGAGGCAAAACAAAAAGATTTAGAAAAGTTACAACGGGAAATGTTAGCCGTGGTACACAAATATGTGCGGGCTGGCGGAACACTTCTTTATTCTACCTGTACCATCAATCGTGGTGAGAATGAAGAAAATGCAGCATGGTTTTTGAAAGAATATCCAGAGTTTGAACTGGTAAAATCCAAACAGTTTTTCCCGAAAAAGGAATACGGAGACGGATTTTTCCTTGCAAAATTTATTCGGAAGAAATAAATACAAATGTAGTTAGATAGAGGATAAAAATGGAAGAGTTAAAAAATAAGGATGCGCTGACAGATGTCAAATCCATGAATCTAGAAGAATTGACTGAGTATGTAAAAACGCTTGGGGAAAAGGCATTCCGTGCCAAACAGATGTATCAGTGGATGCATGTAAAACACGTAGATTCGTTCGATGAGATGACAAATTTATCCGCATCTTTCCGGGAAAAATTAAAGGCGGAATGTCGTCTGATTTCCCTGAAAAAAGAAGAGGTTCAGATTTCCAAATTAGATGGAACCAGAAAGTACCTGTTTGTTCTTGAAGATGGAAATGTCATCGAAAGTGTATTGATGAAATATAAGCATGGTAATTCCGTCTGTATTTCTTCACAGGTTGGCTGCCGCATGGGCTGCCGCTTTTGCGCGTCGACCTTAGACGGACTCGTGCGTGGACTGCGCCCTGCGGAAATGATTGATCAGATTTATCAGATTGGAAAAGATATCGGGGAACGGATTTCCAATGTTGTCGTTATGGGAACCGGAGAGCCAATGGATAATTTTGACAATCTGCTTCGTTTTATCGAGCTTTTGACAGATGAAAACGGACTCAATATCAGCCAAAGGAACCTTACGGTATCCACATGTGGTATTGTGCCAAAGATGAAAGAGCTGGCAGATAAAAAGTTACAGATTACACTGGCGTTGTCCCTTCACGCATCCAACCAGCAAAAGCGTCTGGAGCTGATGCCGGTTGCCAATAAATATGAGATTCACGATGTGGTAGATGCCTGCAAATATTATTTTGAAAAGACAGGAAGGCGTGTCACATTTGAATACAGCCTGGTCGGCGGTGTCAACGATACCGATGAGGATGTCAACGAACTGGTGCAGCTTTTAAAAGGAATGAACTGTCACCTGAATCTGATTCCGGTGAACCCGATTAAGGAGCGCGATTTCGTGCAGCCGGATACCAGAATTATTACAGGATTTAAGAATAAATTAGAAAAGAGCGGGATGAACGTTACCGTCAGAAGAGAGATGGGGCGGGACATTGATGGAGCCTGCGGACAGCTTCGTAAAAAGTTCATGGATACGACAAACGATGCAATGTAACTTGTCCTTTTGATAGGGTTGTGCTAAAATAACCAAGATGTAAGATGCTAGAAGTGCATGTTTGCATAAATTGCGGGATGTATTTTTAGGGGAAGAAAGGTAGGAATTAAGGAAATGAAGACGTTTTCCATGACGGATATTGGAAAAAGACGTGAAATGAATCAGGACTATGTATTTACGTCTGAAACAGCCGTAGGAAATCTACCTAACCTTTTTCTGGTAGCAGATGGAATGGGAGGCCACAAAGCCGGTGAGTATGCTTCAAGATTTACGGTAGATACCATTGTAGAATCCGTAAAAGCATCGAGAGAAACAGAACCGGTCGCAATTATGAAAGAGGCAGTAACGAAAGCAAATGAGTTACTGATAGAAGAAGCCAGAGCGGATGAAAAGAAGTCAGGAATGGGAACTACAATTGTAGTTGCAACAATTCTTGGCAAAAAATTATATGTCGCCAATGTGGGTGACAGTCGTTTGTATCTGGTCAATCGGGAAATTTCACAGATTACAAGAGACCATTCTTTGGTAGAGGAAATGGTTCGTCTTGGAGAGATGGATAAAGCAGAAGCAAAAGATCATCCGGACAAGAATGTGATTACAAGAGCGATTGGAGCGATTCCTGATGTTGTAATTGATTTTTTTGAGGTAGAGCTTGAAGAAGAAGATACGGTATTGATGTGTTCGGATGGGCTTACGAATATGATTGAGGATGAGGACATTAAGAAAATTATCCTCACACAGAGGGATATAGCAGAAAAAGCAGAAAAGCTGGTTGTGACTGCGAATGAGAATGGTGGAAAAGATAATATTACTGTTGTGGTAATTGAGCCATTTTCTGTAAATTAGAGGAAAGGGATAGAAGATCTATGTTGACAGAAGGAACATATATAGCAGATCGTTATGAGATCGTTGGCAAGATTGGTGCAGGCGGAATGTCTGATGTTTACAAGGCAAAAGATCATACACTTGGCCGTTTTGTAGCAATAAAGGTATTGAAACCGGAATTTTCAGAAGATGTTAATTTCGTGACAAAATTCCGTACGGAGGCACAGTCTGCAGCGGGACTAGAACACCCTAATATTGTAAATATTTATGATGTTGGAAGCGAAAATGGAATGCACTACATTGTGATGGAATATGTAGAAGGCATTACTTTAAAAACATATATCGAGAAAAAAGGACAGCTTTCCTTTAAAGAGGCAGTCAGCATTGCCATTCAGGTAGGACGTGGTATTGAAGCCGCACACAATAAACATATTGTGCATCGTGACATTAAGCCACAGAATATTATTATCTCCACAGAAGGAAAAGTAAAAGTAACCGATTTTGGTATTGCACGTGCTGCGACATCCAACACCATCAATTCCGATGTGATGGGTTCGGTTCACTATTCTTCACCGGAGCAGGCCAGAAATGGATTTGTAGATGGAAAAAGTGATATTTATTCGCTCGGTATTGTCATGTACGAGATGGTAACCGGACGTGTTCCATTCGATGGAGACACAACGGTTGCAGTTGCAATCCAGCATTTACAGGAAGAGATGGTTGTGCCAAGTGCCTATGCGCCAGATCTTCCAATCAGCATGGAAAAAATCATTTTAAAATGTACCCAGAAGAATCCGGACAGACGTTACGAATCTATGGGAGACCTTTTAATGGATTTGAAAAAGGCACTTATCAGTCCAAACGAGGATTTTGTAGTGATGGTTCCACTCAGCAATCAGGATAAGACCCGTGTCATTGAAAAAGATGAGTTAGATGCCATCAAAAAAGAGACCAGTGGTGTCTACTACAACGAGGATGAAGAACCAGAAGAAGAGAATCAGGACGAGGATTACGACGAAGAGGACGAAGAGGACGATGATGAGGCAATCAATCCAAAGATGGAAAAAGCAATCACTATCATGGGAATTGCAGCCGGAGTGGTCATTGTCGGAATCATCATCTATCTGATTGCAAGTTTCTTTGGACTTGTAAAATTCGGCGGTCACAGTAAGGACACCGAGACAGAAACACAGACTGAGACACAGACCGAGACAGAAACAGAAGATGAGAGCGCAAAGAAAGTTGAAATGATTGACCTTACAGGCATGACTTTTGAGGAAGCTCAGACAGCATTAAAGAAGATAAAACTTGGAATCAAGGATAATGGTACCGTTTCCTCTGATACTGTCGAGGAAGGCAAAGTTGCCGAGCAGGATTACAAAAAGGGTGAAAAGATAGCAGAAAATACAACGATTAAAGTAAAAATCAGCAGCGGAAAAGGTGAGATATCAGTACCAAGCGTTGTTGGCAGTGATGAGAGTTCTGCAGGTTCTACTTTAAAGAGTGCAGGATTTAAAGTTTCAACCCAGTATGAGTACAACAATACCGTCGCAGAGGGAAAAGTTATTTCCCAGACTCCAGATGCCGGTGCAAGTGGAAAAGAAGGTGACACGGTTACCATTACGGTAAGTCAGGGTGTTAAGATGGTAACCGTACCTAATGTATTAGGTCAGTCACAGGATGCTGCAACTTCTGCTTTAACAGGTGCAGGTCTTACCGTATCCAGCGTATCCTCCGATTACAGTGATACCGTTGCAGCAGGTTCTGTCATTTCACAGAGCATTGCAGACGGTAAGATTGTGGATGAAGGAACTTCAATTACACTTGTAGTCAGCTTAGGACCAAAGGTCAAATTATATAGTTTCAGTGCTAAGATTGAGGCACCAAAGAATGATGATGGCACAACAAATGAAAACGTAAGTGCTGCAAACATTGTGTTAAAAGATGCTTCCGGAAATGTGTTAGAGACTTGGTCGAACCAGTCTATCGCATCCTTCCCACTTAGTATTTCAAAATCAGGAATTGAAGGACAGACATCCGGTACAGTTGAGATTACCTGGATGGATGCATCTGGCAATACGATGAATACACAGACACAAAATGTTACTTTCCAGGAACAATAGAAAACTGAATATGATTTCTTGTTCAAAAGAAAATAGGGAGAAAACTTTTCTATGCAAGGAAAGATTGTAAAAGGAATTTCCGGGTTCTACTACGTTCACGTAGCAGAATCCGGAATTTATGAATGTAAGGCAAAAGGAGCCTTCCGTAATCAGAAAATCAAACCGCTTGTCGGAGATGATGTAAGGATTGCGGTGATTGATGAAAATTTAAAAAAAGGAAATATCGAATCCATTTTACCAAGGAAAAATGAGCTGATTCGACCGGCAGTGGCAAACATTGATTTGGCACTGATTATTTTTGCCGCGGCGAAGCCACAGCCAAACTTTAATCTTCTCGACCGTTTTCTTGTTATGATGGGATATCAAAATGTCCCGGTGACGATTTGTTTTAACAAAAAGGATTTGGTTGAGGAAAAAGAGCAGGCTCGCCTTTCCAAAATCTATGAAAATTGTGGATACCAGGTGCTTTTTGTCAGTGCAAAAGAGGGCGAAGGAATTGATGAACTTCAAGCAGTATTAAAAGGGAAAACCACGGCAGTAGCTGGACCGTCCGGTGTTGGAAAATCATCCCTGATTAATACACTTCAGCCGAATGTCAAAATGGAAACCGGAACCATCAGCCGGAAGATTGAGCGTGGAAAGCATACGACCAGACATTCCGAGATTATCCCGATAGAGGGAAATACTTATATCATGGACACACCGGGTTTTTCTACCCTGCTGATACCAGGGTTTGAAAAAGAGGATTTACAGCAATTTTATCCAGAATTTGCGGAATATGAACCGTATTGCCGTTTTCAAGGCTGCAGTCACATCAGTGAACCGGATTGTGGGGTAAAAGATGCCTTGGAAGAAGGAAAAATAAGCACCATTCGTTATGAAAATTATAAATTGCTTTATGACGAATTAAAAAATGTAAAAAAATATTAAAGAACGCAAAACAAGCGAAGAAATGAGGATTATCATGAACTGTTTATCACCATCTATTTTATCAGCAGATTTTTCAAAATTAGGAGAGCAGATTAAGATGCTCGACGAGGCTGGCGCACAGTACGTTCATATTGATGTTATGGACGGTATGTTTGTACCAAGTATCTCACTTGGACTTCCGGTTATCAAAACAATTCGTCCATGTACCGAACGTATTTTTGACGTACATCTTATGATTGAGGAACCGGGACGTTATATTGATGAATTTGTGGATGCTGGAGCAGACATCATCACAGTTCATGCTGAAGCTTGTAAACATTTAGACCGTACCATCGATGCCATCAAGGAAAAAGGTGTTTTGGCCGGCGTTGCATTAAATCCTGCAACACCACTCAGTGCAATCGAATATGTACTTCCAAAAGTTGATATGGTTTTAATCATGACGGTAAATCCAGGATTTGGCGGACAGAGCCTGATTCCATATACCATCGATAAGGTAAGGGATGCGAAAAAAATGATTGAGGAACGCGGCCTTAAGACAGATATTGAGGTAGATGGTGGTGCTAATTTAGATAATGTATCCGAACTTCTTGATGCAGGAGCCAATGTAGTTGTTGCAGGAAGTGCAGTATTTAAAGGAGATATCTCTGAAAATATCTATCGTTTCTTAGATATTTTAAATGCAGAATAGATTCGGGAAAAAGAGCTGGCAAAAGGAGGAGAAGAGAATGAAACGATTTTTACTTGTAGCAGGAGGAAGTATACAGGATTCCTTTGCAACAGAATATCTGAAAGCAGAAAAATTTGATTGTATTCTTGCTGCAGATTCCGGGATGGAATTTTTTTATCGGAATGGATTCGTACCGGATGTGATTATCGGAGATTTCGATTCCGTACGCCAGGAAACCTTATCTTACTTTAAAGAAAAGGAGCAGATTTTGTGGCAGGAATTAAATCCCATTAAGGATGACACAGACACGGAGTCTGCAATCAGACGCGCAATCTCTATGGGGGCAGAAGAGATTGTTGTTTTAGGTGCAACCGGAACCAGATTAGACCATGTGCTTGGCAATATTGAATTGCTGGGAATTGGTCTATTAGAGCATGTAAAAATTTATCTGTTAGATGCTTATAATAGGATACAGATGATTGATACCGGAATCCGGTTAGACAAACAAAACCAGTTTGGCGATTATGTGTCGCTGATTCCTTATACGCAAAGCGTCAAAGGGCTTACGTTAACGGGAATGAAATATCCGCTCGACCATTATGAATTAAAAGGATTTTGTTCGCTTGGAATCAGCAATGAGATACAGGAGGATGTGGCAGAGATTTCGTTTGAGGATGGAATACTGATTGTAGTTGAATCCAGAGACAGAATGTAAAAATACTTGGTGGATTCTTCACATATCAAGTGCGATGAAGATGGGGATGATATGAAAAGAAAATACTACATAGACAACATTAGATGGATTTTTATTTTATTACTGATACCTTTTCATGCAGCAATGGCATGGAATGGATGGGAAGGAAACTATATTTGGTTTGAACCATGTAAGCCATTATCTGCGTTTGTAATTTTTGTTGATCCTCCTTATATGGCAACTCTTTTTGTGCTGGCAGGTATGAGTATTAAATTTTCTCTAAAAAAGCGTAGCTCAAAGCAGTTTCTGATGGAGCGGGTTCATAAATTATTGGTTCCATTACTGATTGGAATTGCAACGGTAGTTGCTGTTATGACTTATTATGCAGACCGTTTTCACAATGGGTATTGTGGTTCTTTTTTGAGCCACTATAAGGTTTTCTTTACGCATATAAGTGATTTTACCGGGTATGATGGATATTTTACACCAGGACATCTATGGTTCATGCTCTTTTTGTTTTTGGTATCTTGCCTGGTTTTAGGTGTGATTGGGTTACAAAAACGTTTTTTGCCAGATTTGAGTTTTGAAAACTGCAAGTTAATAGGGGTGATTTTGATTGGAGTAGTTCCAGAGATTTTTGCTCCGGTTCTTGATTTTGGAGGGAAAAGCATTGGAAGAAGTTTTGCACTGGTTTTGCTCGGTTACTATATTTTTTCCGAGGAGACAGTGATACACCGCATGGAAAAATATGCGGGAATTTTTTTAGGCATTACAGCAGTTTCCTCAAGTTGTCTTGTGATTCTTTTTGTATTTCTTGAAAATCAAACGTCTGTTTGGAATACGATATTTTGTGATATTTCACAGTGGTTTGGAATTCTAGGTGTGATTGGATTTGCCGGTAAGCATATGAACTGGAACAATAAAGTGACGCAATACTTAAGTAAAAATTCATTCCGGATTTATATTGTCCATTTCATGTGGATTGTAATCAGCCAGTATTACTTATCACAGGTTGTAAGTGAAATTTATCTGCTCTATGCGCTATCGGTGATAAGTGCATTGTTGCTTACACTTTTTACGGTAGAGGTGATTGGATGGATAGAAAAAATGATAAAAAGAGATAGAAAATAAAAAAGAAAAAGTGAGGAACCATAATGTTACCAACAAGAGAAGAAGCAATGGAACTTGTACGAGATGGGTTACGGTCGAATCCAGGACCATGGGGAAAACATTCCCTGACGGCGGCTCATTGTGCCGAAAAAATTGCCGCAGCCTGCGGGGATATGAATCCGGAAAAGGCTTACATATTAGGACTTTTACATGATATCGGCAGAAAATTTGGAACAAGACATTTAGGTCATGTTTCAGATGGCTATACCTACATGAAAAAGTTAGGGTACGATGAGGTAGCAAAAATTTGCCTTACACATTCCTTTAACAGCCAGACAGTAGATGAATACTTTGGAAAATTTGATGTTTCCGAAGAAGAATTAAGACTGATACAAACGGAACTTGCTAAAGTAGAATATGATGACTATGACAGATTGATTCAGTTATGCGACAGTCTTGCAGGGGCAGAGGGAGTTCTGGATATCGTAGAACGAATGGGCGATGTGAAGAAACGGTACGGTTCTTATCCGAAGGAAAAATGGGATGCTAACATAGCATTGCTGCATTACTTTGAGAAAAAGATGCAGCAGAACGTTTATCTTGTATGTGAAAAAGATACATTTTCACCGGAAGAAATAGAAGGATAAAAAAGGATACCATATAAGGAGAAAAAAATGATTGAAATTAGAAAAATCGATGCACAACATAAAGCGGATATCAATATTAAAAATGAGCCGTTTCCATTGTTTGGAAAAGTGATTCCATCTTATCAGGATGGTCAGTGGACGTATGAGGTTGTCCGTTACGCACCGGAAAATGTGACACAGATGTGCTTCCCGGATGAAAATTATGACTATGATTCCATGACAGACAGTGTGTTCTTAGGCGCTTATGATGGTGAAAAATGTATCGGACTTGCAATTTTACAGCCCGGATTTTTTAAGTATATGTACCTATATGACCTGAAAGTGAGCAATCAATATCGTGGACAGCACGTTGGTAAAATGCTTATGGAGAAGGCAAAAGAGGTAGCTGCTGCACGGGGCTATTGTGGCATTTATACACAAGGTCAGGATAATAACCCAGGTGCCTGCTTGTTTTATTTGAATTCAGGTTTCTATATCGGTGGATTGGATACCAATGTATACCGACACACCAAACAGGAAGGAAAGGCAGACATTCTTTTCTATTGTGAAAATAAGTAGACAGACAAAAAATTTGAAAATTACGACACCATAGGACTCCTCATTGTCACAGCAGATTAAATTTCTGACAATGAAAAAGAGAAAGGGTCAGTCTGTGGATGCACAAAAAATAGCTTGGCAGAATCTCATGCTGCTTTTCGTAGAATTTGGGAAAATGAAAGAGAAGCGATTGCGATTTATTGTGAATCGGAAAAATAAAACAGATTGTGTGATAAAATGATATTGATTTTTTCATAGTATGTGCATATAATAAAATTAAGAGCAGAAATGTTCTTCTTCATCATGTATGATGAGTCCTGTGACGGTTCTGACAGGACGGTAAAATAAAAATTGACCGAGTGATGAAGCTGATTACGAGAGGCTGGAAAGTCTCTCGTTTCTTTTTATGTAATAGGAAATTTCATTCCTATTACATAAAAAAGCTCCGCGAGAATCGCACTGCGGCAGAGTTGAACAATGTCGCAAATGCGACCCGCCGCAGGCGGAGAATCCTGCAAGCAGGATTCTTTCTTACTCAATCGAGTAGTTGTTCCCAAGGAGAAAAATTGAATGAGTTTACCAGAGAATGATTATCAAATTCTAAAATTGACGGATGAATTTTATCATGCATATCCGAATCCTCCATATAAGGAAATTTTAAAGAAGAAACAGGGGGCATATAATTGTTTACTGTTTCAGACGCATTATGATTATTTTATCTGTATTCCATATAGAACAGAGATTAGGCATGGGTATGCGTTTCATTTTACAACTTCGGCAAGAGCTAAGGTGCATAAGTCTGGGCTGGATTACAGTAAGATTGTTATCATTGAGAAGACAGATTATATTGATTCCATTGAGGCTATCATAGATAAGGATGAATTTAATGAAACTATGGTAAATTTAGAACAAATAAAGAAGGAAGCTATAGAATTTGTTGAAGATTATGTGGAACACATAAAGGGGACCAAATTGTTACATAAAAGAGAATTTGAAAGAAGATATGGATTCTCACCATTAAAATATTTTCATAAAGAACTAGGCATATAGGTTTTTGGATAGAAAGAAAAAATTGTACATTTCCCCCGCAATGTGGTAAACTATACGTTGTTGTTTTAGAACTTCAAGAACATAATCTTTTTCAAAGGAGAAATATATAAAATGAAACTAGGAATCGTTGGTTTACCGAACGTCGGTAAAAGTACATTGTTCAATTCACTTACAAAGGCAGGCGCACTTGCTGCAAACTATCCGTTTGCAACAATCGACCCAAACGTCGGAATTGTAGCAGTACCGGATGAGCGTATCGAGCAGCTTGGAGAGCTTTATCATACCAAAAAGGTTACTCCGGCAACAATCGAATTTGTGGATATTGCAGGACTTGTAAAAGGTGCCAGCAAAGGTGAGGGACTTGGAAACCAGTTCCTTGCAAACATTCGTGAGGTAGACGCAATCGTACATGTGGTACGTTGCTTTGAGGATACCAACATTGTTCATGTAGATGGTTCCATTGATCCGGCACGTGATATTGAGACAATCAATCTCGAACTGATTTTCTCTGACCTTGAGATTCTTGACAGAAGAATTCAGAAGGTACAGAAGCAGGCTCGTATGGATAAGACTCTTGCAAAAGAGATGGAATTATTGGAGGCAGTCAAGGCACATCTTGAGGATAATAAGATGGCTCGTACCTTTGAAGTGCCAGATGATGATGATATGCAGATTTGGTTTAAAGGATACAATCTTCTTACTGCAAAACCAACCATCTATGCAGCAAATGTAAAAGAGGATGACCTTGCAGATGATGGTGCTTCAAATGCATACGTTGCCAAGGTGCGTGAGATGGCAAAAGCTGAGGGTGCAGAAGTGTTTGTTATTTGTGCACAGATTGAACAGGAACTTGCAGAACTTGACGATGATGAGAAAGCAGAATTTTTAGCAGATCTTGGTGTAAAATCATCCGGACTTGATAAACTTGTGGCTGCAAGTTACAGCTTGCTTGGATTAATTTCTTTCTTAACCGCTGGTGAAGATGAGTGCCGTGCATGGACCATCAAAAAAGGCACAAAAGCACCTCAGGCAGCCGGAAAGATTCACACTGACTTCGAGCGTGGCTTCATCAAAGCAGAGGTTGTAAATTATAAAGATTTATTAGAGCTTGGAAGCCTTTCCGCAGCAAGAGAAAAAGGACTTGTCGGAATGGAAGGAAAAGAGTACGTGGTAAAAGACGGAGATGTTATTTTATTCCGTTTCAACGTATAAAATAAAAGTCAGAGCATAAGACGCATTGGAATCATCTTTTTCGTTTTGCATATGATATACAAAAACGGGGAAGTTCCAATGCGTTTTTGTGAATTACAGGAAAAAGAGGTCATCAATATCTGTGATGGAAAATGTTTAGGCTGCGTCAGGGATTTGGATATTGATGAATGTGACGGCATAATAAAAGCATTGATTGTGCCAGGACCGGGAAAATATTTCGGACTTTTTTGCAGGGATGTGGAGTTCTTTATTCCGTGGTGTAAGATTGTAAAAATTGGACCGGACATTATTCTTGTGGAGATTGACGAAAAAGAGGCGAAACATAAGGTTACATAATGTGGTTTTTCTACTATATTATGTTGACAAGAGAAGACAGGATAGCTATACTACACAATATAAGGGCTTTATCAATGTTTATTGTGGAGGTATTTTATGAAGTGTCCGTTTTGCAGTAGTGAAGATACGCGCGTGATTGATTCACGTCCGGCTGATGATAATAATTCGATTCGTCGACGCAGATTATGTGATGCCTGCGGTAAGCGTTTTACAACCTATGAGAAAGTGGAGACGATTCCGCTTATCGTCATTAAAAAAGACAACAACAGAGAACAGTATGACCGTTCTAAGATTGAGGCAGGTGTACTTCGTGCATGCCACAAGAGACCGGTTTCTGTGAACCAGATTAATCAGCTGGTAGATGAAGTGGAGACAGAGATATTCAACCGGGAAGAGAAAGAGATTCCAAGCTCTCTGATTGGTGAGATTGTAATGGATAAACTGAAGGATTTGGAAGCGGTAGCATATGTTCGATTTGCTTCTGTTTACCGTGAATTCAAGGATGTCAATACATTCATGAGTGAACTGAAAAAAATTTTGGATAAATAGCAAAAGGACTTTAGAAAAAGAAGTTTTGTTCCGATATATAAAGCAACTACAAAAGAAGTTAAGTAGGGGTAAGATATGAACATTTCTGGAATTCGTACGCATGCGGGTTTTTATGATTACAACGAAATAAAGAATGGTCAGGTAAGAAGCCAGCAGATGGAGCAGACAGAGCCGGAGGCTGAAAAGAACTTGCAGCAGACCATGGAAGTTCAGACAGAGTCGAAGAAGGCAGAGCAGACTTTTGATTCCTATGACTATGCGATGCAGTATGAGCCGGATCAGGAATATGAACTAAAAGGCGCAGACAGTGATTTGGCATTACTGGATGTGAATCAGGTTTTATCAGATGTGAAGAAAGATCAGATTCTGCAGCAGTATCAGTTTTTTGTCGGAGAGTCAAAGGCACAAAAGGATGGCATGACAGATTTAAATCCGCCCGATATGGAACATTTTTATTTATAAGAGAAGATTTAATGTCGTATGTAGTGATGCATACGGCATTTTTTTTCTTACGAGATTCGGGTGTCAAAAGGTTGCTCATAAATTAGTTATTGGCAAATTGCACAAAGACAAGACTCTTTTTGTGACTTTGAGGAAACGTTAGTAAATCTTAGTATGCCTTTCTGTCCCCAGTGATGTTCTGCCATGGATGGCAGAACAAGGCTTCACGAGCCATGGATGGCTCGTTGAATGCCGGTCACGTTACTTTGAAATAATCTTTATCAGGCATACTTAGAATTTTCTTATGTTTACTCATTGGAACAAAATTGGCTTGTCATTGTGTAATTTGCCAGTAAGAAAACTATAAGCAACCTTTTGACACCCGAATCCGTATAGGAAAATATAAAAATACCTCATGGTTGACAACAGGAAGAAAAACTGATAAATTCAAACTAAAATGTCCGAAAGACGGCGCAGGATTGGAGATATTATGTTACAGAAATTTTATCCGGGGGAATATGTGGATTCCACCTATCAAATAGATTTTGACAAGTTATATAAGGAAGGGTACCGTGGCGTTATCTTTGATATTGATAATACCTTAGTACCGCACGGTGCGCCGGCAGATGAGCGGGCAATCAAGCTTTTTGCACATTTAAAAGAGCTTGGATTTTCCTGTATGCTTTTGTCAAACAACAAAGAACCGCGTGTGAAGATGTTTAACGACGCGGTGCAGGTGGACTATATTTTTAAGGCAGGAAAGCCAAAACCGGCAAATTACCGCAAGGCAATGGAGAAGATGGGAACAAACGTACAGAATACGATTTTTGTTGGAGACCAGATTTTTACAGATGTATATGGAGCAAATCTCGCAGGAATCCGGACATTTCTTGTAAAGCCGATTCATCCAAAAGAAGAAATTCAGATTGTATTGAAACGTTATTTGGAAAAAATTGTGTTGTTTTTCTATAAACGACAGTTGAAAAAATAGACAATTTGCAGTAAAGTAGTACACGGTGCCAAAAGGCATCCAGGGAAAAAAGAAGAGAAAGAGGTAGAACATGAAGATTGCAATTGGAAATGATCACGCAGCAACAGATTTAAAATTTGTCATTGTAGATTATTTAAAAGAATTAGGACACGAAGTTGTAAATTTTGGTACAGACGGAAATGAGAGCTGTAATTATCCGGAATTTGGAGAAAAAGTAGGACGTGCCGTTGTAGCAGGAGAAGCAGACTGTGGTATTTTAATCTGTGGAACAGGAGTTGGCATTTCAATTGCGGCAAACAAAGTAAAAGGTGTGCGCGCAGCCGTTTGCTCTGACACTGCAACAGCAAGACTTGTAAAAGAACACAACAATGCGAACATCATTGCGTTCGGTGCAAGAATCGTTGGAACAGAACTTGCAAAAGATATTGTAAAGGCATATCTTAACGCAGAATTCCAGGGTGGAAGACACCAGACGAGAATCGACATGATTCATGCCATCGAGGAAAATAACTAGTTTTTTCAAAAAAATCCTAGAAAATAGGATGAAAACAGCCGTTAATGAGAAAAAAAGCTTGAAAAATAAGGCTGTTTATTATAAAATAGAGAAATCAGAGAGCATAGCCACGGGTAATTCTGCCCAAATGGCAAAGTTTCGTTATGCAATTTTTTAAGGAGGAAATTTGAATGATTTCAGCAGGAGATTTCAGAAATGGTATTACAATCGAATTAGAAGGTAATATCTATCAGATTATTGAATTCCAGCACGTTAAACCAGGTAAAGGTGCAGCGTTTGTTAGAACAAAATTAAAGAATATCAAGAGTGGCGGTGTTGTAGAAAAGACATTCCGTCCTACAGAGAAATGCCCACAGGCACGTATCGATAGAAAAGATATGCAGTACTTATACGCAGATGGCGATTTATACTACTTCATGGACGTTGAGACATACGATCAGATTCCATTATCCAAAGATGATATTGGAGATGCACTTAAATTCGTAAAAGAGAATGAAATGTGTAAAATCTGTTCTCACAACGGAAGCGTATTCGCTGTAGAACCACCTCTTTTTGTAGAGTTGAAAATCGTTGATACAGAGCCAGGTTTCAAAGGCGATACAGCTACAGGTGCTACAAAGCCAGCTGTTGTTGAGACAGGAGCTACTGTATATGTACCATTATTCGTAGAACAGGATGATGTTATCAAGATTGATACACGTACAGGCGAATATTTATCACGTGTTTAAGGATTAGACATAGTTTTATTATGAAATAACGAAAAACCTCGAAAACAATCATGTTTTCGGGGTTTTTCTTTTACCAGAACAAGCAGCAAAATGAAATTCTAGTATGTAGCTTCTGCATGGAATTTTTATATAAAAATTAGCTTTTCTTCTGGAAATTTGAACATAGTAAAATGATAGCTGTGTTAGAAATAAAAATCTGTCCAAGCAAAGTTCCAATCAGATAGGAGCGGATTCCAAACTGAGGAACGAAGAAGAGAACAAACAGAATTCGGATAAAACAGGAAATCAGGTTTAACACAAATGTAACGCCTGGATGTCCGAGTCCGTGCAGGATGCTATTTAAAGTGGTACTTAAGAAAAGAAACGGACAAATCCAGCTTAAGATACGGATAAAAGTGCCGGCGAGCGTGTTTTGAAAAATGAAATTGCCGATGAAATCCCCGGTCAGAAGGAAGCCTATGGTACAAAGCAAACCAAGCAGCGTACAATAGGCGATTGTTTTTTTGATGGCAGTTGCAATCTTTTTCTGGTTATGTTCCGCCTGAGCCTGGGCGATAGTAGGAAGAAGCAGGACAGACACTGAATTTGTCAAAACAGTAGGAAAAAGTATGATGGCGAGTGACATTCCGGTCAGGATTCCATAAACGCTTAGCGCTTCCGCATTGGTATAGCCAAAGAGGCAGAGCTGGTGTGGAATCATGATATTCTCATAAGCAGAAAAAAGGTTCAAGGCGACCCGGTTTGCACTTAGTGGAACAATCATGCGCATCAAATCTTTGGAGCAGGATAAGATACGGCCAGATGCTTTTTTAAAGTGAACGGCACTAAGAGATACCAGCATCCCGGCTAGTTCGCCGAGCGTGATTCCCCAGGCGGCAACCGACACCGTGACATCTTTTCCCTGGCTGGTGCTGATTAAGTAAATCAGATAGACGCCGCCGACTCTTGCAAGCTGTTCTACAAGCTGCGAAAGTGCCGGAATACCGGTTTTTTTTAAACCATAATAAAATCCATTGATGCAGGAGTGGATGCTGCATGGCAAAAAAGAGAATGCAAGAATTTTCAAAAGCGGAGCACAGCGGATTTCATGTAAAAAAGTTGTGGCAAAAAAAGTGGCATCCTTCCATAAAAGACAACCGGTTGCAATCGAAAGAATGCTGGAAAAAACAAGGCCACAATAGAGATACATTCTCGTCCCCGGCATGTCATCATTGGCGGCTTTTGCAGAGACAAAACGTGAGATGGCTGTCTGAATTCCGGCTGCAGTAATCGAAAAACAGAGTGCCATAACAGGAAATACAAGCTGATAAATGCCAAGACCCTCTGCACCAATTGTGCGTGATAAGAATATTCTATAAAAGAAGCCAATAATCCGGCTTAGGACACCGGCAAGGGTTAAAAGAAGAGTTCCGGTAATCAGCGGATTTTTTAGGAAATGTTTTCCGTTCAAAGGAACCTCCGAAAAGTTGGATTATTGAAAATATATGTGAAAAATATGAAATTAGTACGCAAATGGGAAGAAGGATTGATGGAGGGCAAGGAGAAGATGGAACATCCGGTATATTTTGATAATGCAGCGACAACACAGATGTCGCAGGAAGTCATAGAGGCAATGGAGCCATACCTAAGAGAAAATTTTGGAAATGCATCCACGGCATATCAGGCAGGGGAAGTCTGTAAAAAAGTGTTAGAGGAGACGAGGGAGACAATTGCCTGGAGCCTCGATGCAAAGCCGGCGGAAATTTTTTTTACATCTGGAGGTTCAGAGTCCGACAACTGGGCAATCAAAGGGATTGCGGGTGCCTATAAAGAGAAGGGAAAGCACATTATTACGGATAAGATTGAGCATCATGCCGTTTTAAATTCCTGCTCCTATCTGGAAAAGTTAGGATATGAGGTAACTTATCTGGATGTGGATGAAACTGGTTTTTTAAACCCGGAACAGGTGAAAAATGCGATTCGTCCAGATACGACACTGATTTCTGTTATGTTTGCAAATAACGAAATCGGAACGATTGAGCCGATTACGCAGATTGGCAGAATCGCAAGGGAAGCGGGCGTGCTGTTTCATACGGATGCCGTACAGGCGTATGCACAGCTGCCGATTTCCGTACAGCAGTACCCGGTTGATTTGTTAAGTGCAAGTGCGCATAAATTTCACGGACCAAAAGGTGTTGGTTTCCTTTATATCAGGGAAGGCGTTACAATACCGTCTTTTATCCATGGAGGGGCGCAGGAAAAAGGAAAGCGTGCCGGCACGGAAAATATTCCTGGAATCGTAGGAATGGGAGCAGCAGTAAAAAGTGCCATGTCAAATATGCGGATGAAAATTCGCCGTGAGACGATGCTGCGTAACTATATGACGGAAAAAATCATGCACGAGATTCATGATGTCCGATTAAATGGACACTATAACCGCAGACTTCCCGGAAATGCAAGCTTTAGCTTTGCAGGAATTGAGGGCGCGTCGCTTTTGGTGCTGCTAGACGAAGATGGAATCTGTGCGTCTGGAGGCTCTGCCTGTAATACAGGAGAAAGCCGGATATCGTATGTGATAGAGGCAATTGGAGTGTCAAAAGAGTATGCACCAGGCACCATCCGTCTGACTCTGTCAAAGGATTCTACCAGAAAAGAGGTTGATTATGTGGTAGCGTCTTTAAAACGAAATATTGCACGCCTAAGAGACGAGGTTTAAATGCTGCTTGTAATAGAAGGAAATTGAGAAAAGGCACTTGACAGAACAGAATTGTCACGTCAGAATAGAAAGGAATCAAAAGAAAAGAAAGCGAAAGGCTTAGGATATAGAGATGGAAAAAAAGAAAGTTGTAGTTGGAATGTCAGGAGGAGTGGACTCGTCTGTGGCTGCATATCTTTTGAAAAAAGAAGGATATGACGTCATTGGAGTGACCATGCAAATCTGGCAGGACGAGGATGAATTTACACAGGAATCGAATGGAGGCTGCTGTGGACTTAGCGCTGTGGACGATGCAAGAAGAGTCGCAGAGCGGTTAGAGATTCCTTACTATGTGATGAATTTTAAGAAAGAGTTTAAAGAGAATGTCATGGATTATTTTATGGCGGAATATTTAAAAGGCCGTACTCCGAATCCGTGTATTGCCTGCAACCGTTACGTGAAGTGGGAGGCATTGTTACAGCGAAGCCTTGCGATTGGGGCAGATTACATTGCGACCGGTCATTACGCAAGAATCGCAAAGCTTGAGAATGGAAGATATGCCATCAAGAATTCTGTGACAGCTGCAAAAGATCAGACATATGCATTGTATAATCTGACACAGGAGCAGCTGTCACATACCTTGATGCCGGTCGGAGCATACACGAAAGATCAGATTCGTGCGATTGCAGAAGACATCGGACTTATGGTAGCACACAAGAAAGACAGCCAGGAAATCTGCTTTATTCCAGACGATGATTACGCAGGATTTATCGACCGTGAGTGCAAAGGAAAAGTGCCGCCTCCAGGTAACTTTGTGACCGTAGACGGTGAGATTCTTGGAAAACACAAAGGAATTACGCATTATACGATTGGACAAAGAAAAGGACTCGGACTTGCATTAGGCCATCCGGTCTTTGTTGTTGATATTAGACCGGAGACCAATGAAGTGGTAATTGGTGAGAATGAAGATGTTTTCACTACGGAATTGTATGCAGACCATATTAATTTCATGGCGATTCCTGATATTGAAACAGAAGTGCGTTTAAAAGCAAAAATCCGCTATTCACATGCGGGAACGATGTGTAAGGTTATCCGTGTGGCGGAGGATAAAGTAAAATGTGAATTTGAAGAGCCGGTTCGTGCCGTGACACCGGGACAGGCAGTGGTATTCTACCAGGGTGATTATGTTGCCGGCGGTGGAATTATCTGCTAGCGGTTCCTTACAAATTTTTCAATTGCATATGCGACACCGCTTTCTTCGTTGGTGCGTGAAACAAAGTCGGCAGCCTTTTTGATATCCTCGGAGGCGTTCCCCATGGCAACGCCGACACCGGCAGTCTTTATGATATCAAGGTCATTTTGACTGTCGCCACAGGCCATGGTCTGTTCGATGGTGCAGCCAATTTTTTCGGCGAGAATGCGAAGCCCCTTTCCTTTTGTGACTCCACTTTTGGTAAACTCAAGATTGTGGTAGCCGCCAGTAAGAAAATGGACATCCGGGTATTTGCGAAGAATTTCTTTTGCGGCTTCGCGGTCTAAAAAGGTACCATCGTCCAGCGGACAAAAGTTCAAGGTTACCTTTTCTACATCCAAATTATTCTCACGGATATATCCCACAATGTTCTCTTTTAAAGTTCTGGTGGAAGAGATGTAACGCTTGATGGAGTCTGGAAATACAAGGTCTGGCACATATTTTTGCACGCTGACCTGACTGAAGGCGTCCCCATCGATAAAGACATCCATATGAATCTGTTTTTGCAGCAACTCGGATAAAATAGGGCAGATAAGAGCTGCCTCCATTGGTTCAGAGTGAATGCATTTTCTGGTTGGAAGTTCATAAATTCCGGCAGCGTTGGTCGTGATAGCGTAACGGATGCCAAGGCTTGTTAAAAGCTCTAGCGGAAGCCCGACATAAGGGCGTCCGGTTGAGATAACAACTTCTACGCCGGAAGCGGTGATGGAGCGAATCACATCCTGGTCTTTCTTGGAAATTTGGCTTTGGTTATTGAAAAGTGTTCCATCCATATCGAGTGCAACTAATTTTATTTGATTTGACATTTTTTTCTCCATTCTGATTCTGATAAATCCTAGTAAAACGCTAGTGATTTGGGGTTAAAATACCTTTTTATTATAACGGAATTCTAGAAAATAGCAATTCAAACACGAAAAAAAGGTTGCAGACATTTGCTGGAAATGTCATAATAGATAACAATTTAAAGTGTTAAACTAAAGATAGTGAACTGCAGAGGGGCATGGATATTAGAATGACAAAACAGGAATTTAGAAAACGAATTGAAAACGGACCACTTATTCTGGATGGAGCAACCGGAACGATGCTGCAAAAAGCTGGTATGCCGATTGGCGTCTGCCCGGAAGAGTGGATTTTAGAGAATAAAGAAGTGATGGTGAAGCTTCAGCAGGATTACGTTGCGGCTGGAAGTGACATTGTGTATGCACCGACTTTTACGGCAAACCGCATTAAATTAGAAGAATACGGATTGGAAGATAACATTGTAAAGATGAATGAAGAGCTTGTGGCACTTTCCAAGGAAGCGGTTGGTGACAAGGCATTGGTGGCAGGAGATATCACCATGACAGGACTCCAGCTATATCCAATCGGTGACTTCATGTTCGATGAATTGGTGGAAGTGTACAAAGAACAGGCATCCATTTTGGCGAAAGCGGGAGTGGATCTTTTTGTCGTTGAGACGATGATGAGCTTACAGGAGTGTCGTGCGGCGGTGCTTGCAATCCAGGAAGTCTGTGATTTGCCAATTATGGTATCTTTGACCTATAACGAAGACGGACGTACCCTTTATGGAACCGACCCGGCGACAGCGACGGTTGTATTGCAGAGCCTTGGCATCGATGCAATCGGAATCAACTGTTCCACCGGCCCGGAGGAAATGATTACACCTGTAGTTAAAATGACAGAGTATGCCACAATTCCGGTTTTTGCAAAACCAAATGCCGGTTTGCCGGAGTTGGAGGATGGCGTGACCGTTTACAAGACAACGCCGGAAGAGTTTGCCGCAGTTGGGAAAAAGTTAGTGGAGGCAGGTGCTGCAATTTTAGGTGGATGCTGTGGAACGACACCAGAGCACATCAGAGCGTTGAAAGAAGCGGTAACTGGAATGCCTGTAAAGGAGCCATTGAAGGTGCCTAGACGTGTACTTGCTTCAGAACGTAAACTTGTAGAAATCAAGTTAGATGGCAATTTCATGGTGATTGGGGAACGTATCAATCCAACCGGTAAAAAGAAGCTGCAGGCAGAATTAAAAGAAGGCAGTCTTAACATGGTGCGCAGCATGGCTGTGGAGCAGGAAGAGAATGGTGCTGCCATCTTAGACATTAATATGGGAATGAACGGAATCGATGAGAAAGAGATGATGAAGAAAGTCATCTACGAGGTAACGTCAACGGTTGACTGTCCGCTTTGCATTGATTCCAGCCACGTGGATATCATTGAGGAAGCACTGCGTATTTATCCAGGACGTGCTTTGATTAATTCGATTTCGCTTGAAAAAGAAAAGTTTGAGAAACTGTTGCCAATCGCAAAGCGTTACGGTGCGATGTTTATCCTGCTTCCATTGTCGGATGAGGGACTTCCAAAGGATTCCGCCGAAAAACATGAGATTATCCGTACTATTTTAGCAGAGGCAATCCGGATTGGAATGTCGAAAGAGGATATCATTGTCGATGGACTGGTAGCAACGATCGGTGCAGACCCGGAGGCTGCAAGGGCATGTTTTGAGACCTTTTCTTATTGTAAAAATGAATTAGAACTTCCGACTGTCTGTGGATTGTCCAATATTTCGTTTGGCCTTCCAGAAAGAATCTATGTCAATACCGCATTTCTTACGATGTCGGTTGCAAATGGTCTTACGATGGCGATTGCAAATCCGTCCCAGGAGCTTTTGATGAACGCTGCATTTGCGTCTGATTTGCTGTTACATAAAGAAGAGAGTGACATCCGCTACATCGAGCGCATGAATTTCTTGTCAGAAAAATATGCCGGCATGGAACGGCAGATGGTGCCGACACAAAAGACAGCGAAAAAGGCAGAGAGTGCAGGTGATACAACTACATCCGTAGAACATAGCTCCGTGTTTGAGGCTGTTTTAAAAGGAAATAAGAGCATAATTTTAGACGAGGTAAAGAAATGCTTAGATGCCGGAGAAAAACCGGGTGAAATCATCAATCAGCACCTGATTCCGGCAATCAATGAAGTTGGTGTGTTGTTTGACAAACAGAAATATTTTCTGCCACAGCTGATTTCGAGTGCCAATACGATGAAACAGGCAATCGAATACTTAGAGCCGATGCTTGCCGGAGACGACAGTGGAAAAGAGATGCCGACACTTGTCATTGCAACCGTAGAAGGAGATATTCATGATATTGGCAAGAATCTTGTCGTATTAATGTTAAAGAACTATGGTTACCGCGTGATTGACCTTGGAAAAGATGTCCCAGCGGATTTGATTGTGGATACCGCAATCAAAGAAGGTGCGGCATTGATAGGATTGTCAGCGCTAATGACAACAACGATGATGCGAATGAAAGATGTCGTAGAACTTGCAAAAGAAAAAGGATGCACAAGTAAGATTATTGTAGGTGGAGCGGCAATTACACCAAGTTTTGCAGATGAGATTGGTGCGGATGGCTATTCCAAAGACGCAGCAGATTGTGTGAAACTGGTCGAAAAGCTGTTGGCATAAAAAGTAAATTTTTACAGAGTATGCAAAACGCCGGGGAAGCGTTTTCGTACTCTGGTGAGAAGTGTAAATTTTTCGTGTAAAATATCAAAAAAAGAGTTGACTTTTATGTACCGTTATTGTACAATATCAAAGTCGCGTTACGAAAGCGAACGCATGGGATCTTAGCTCAGCTGGGAGAGCATCTGCCTTACAAGCAGAGGGTCACAGGTTCGAGCCCTGTAGGTCCCATTCCAAAAGAGAAGCGCAAGCAATCTTTTGCATTTATATGGCGAGATAGCTCAGTTGGCTAGAGCACACGGTTCATACCCGTGGTGTCGAGGGTTCAAATCCCCCTCTCGCTACTTCCCATGGGATCTTAGCTCAGCTGGGAGAGCATCTGCCTTACAAGCAGAGGGTCACAGGTTCGAGCCCTGTAGGTCCCATTCCAAAAGAGAAGCGCAAGCAAATCTTTTGCATATCATATGGCGAGATAGCTCAGTTGGCTAGAGCATACGGTTCATACCCGTAGTGTCGAGGGTTCGAATCCCCCTCTCGCTACTATCTATGAAGAGTAGAAAGCAAGAATAGTTGCTTTCTATTTTTTTGCCTGTAATACCTATAAAAATACATGTTTCTGCATAATGATACATTTCTATCAATAATGTATAGGGAAATTGATTTGTAGTTGAAAAATAAATGTAAAAATAGATAAAAAAAAGAGAAAAAAAGGGAGAAGATTGGCAACATTTATGGTGGGGATTATGGTACTATACTTCTTGTAAAACCCCCCAATACATTATATATATTTTTTACTAACCCCATAGTAAAAATACCTTCTCCTTAAAACAGCCAACTCGTAGTTGGCTGTTTTATTTTTCTTTTTTTCTACCCAAATCCCGTTTAACATGTTATGATAAAGCAGTGTCTGGAAAATGTTTCCACACACCAGAATAGTTTTGACAGAATCAGACATGTTATGATAAACTACCTAAAGTTAGATAAGACTAACTTGTTTGGGTCTTGCAATTTCAAATGTGCAAAGTTTGAATAAACAATAGTGAAATGAGGTAGAACATACATGAAAAGAATTCTTTTTGTCATATTAGGCTGTTTAAGCCTTGGATTAGGAACGGTGGGCATTGTGCTTCCGCTTCTCCCGACGGTTCCATTTTATCTGGCAACCGTATTTTTCTTTGCAAACAGTTCCAAGCGTCTTCATGACTGGTTTACCGGGACGAAGATGTACCGGAAACATCTGGAATCGTATGTAAAGAAAGAGGGCATGACAGTCAGAACTAAAGCAACCATTATGGCAAGCGCGTCCTTGATGATGGGAATCGGGTTTCTTTGCATGAGCCGCGTTCCAATCGCAAGAATTGTGCTTGCAGTTGTATGGGTATGTCATATCATCTACTTTGTGTTTATGGTAAAGACAATCCCGGAATCGGAGGAAAGATGCGAGTAGGAATGGGTTACGACGTCCACAAATTAGTGGAAGGAAGAGATTTGATTTTAGGCGGAGTGAAGATACCGCATACATTGGGATTATTAGGACATTCCGATGCGGATGTTTTGTTACATGCAATCATGGATGCACTGCTTGGAGCAGCAGCGCTCGGAGATATCGGGAAGCATTTCCCGGATACCGATCCGCAGTATAAGGGAATTTCCAGTATCAAATTATTAGAGCATGTAAGAGATTTGATTCAGGAAAAAGGCTATATGGTGGAAAATATTGATGCAACCATCATTGCACAGAAGCCAAAGATGCGTCCGTACATCGAACAGATGGAGCAGAATATTGCGGAAGCACTTGGCATTGATGTAAGCCAGATTAATGTGAAAGCAACCACGGAGGAAGGGCTCGGATTCACCGGAACAGAGCAGGGAATCTCCTCACAGGCAATCTGTGCACTGACCACGTTATATGAGAGTGCGGTTGCGGTAGCAGATTCTGCATCCGGCTGTGCAGGATGTGGCGGCTGCCAGGGCGCAAGATAACAGCGCATGCCAGAGCAAAGAAAGCCAGACTGTCACAGGATATGCGACATCCAATCAGAACAAAAAGAAAGCCGGGGCTGTCACACAAATCTGTGGCAGCCCCGGCTTAATGTTCGCTATAAGGTTCTCGTAGAACCCTGCAATATTAACTTATAATGTAATTGTAATGTTTTTCCAGGCTCGGAGGAGTTTGGATTTTTTTTCTTTAAAGAGTCGAGCAAAATGGTGGCAGCTTCCTCCCCGGCTTCCTCGTAGAAGAAGTGGACGGTGGTGAGCGTCGGTGTCGTCACTTTCGAGAGGGTGCTGTCGTTTAAGCCGGCAACCTGAACCTCGGAAGGGATGGCACGCCCTGCTTCCCGTACTGCCATCATTGCGCCGACGGCAAGACTGTCGGTAGCGCAGATGAGCGTGTCAATTTCGGGGTGGTCAGCTAAAAGTGCCTTGGCATGTTCGTAACCTGACTCCGTAGAAAAAGCACAGGTGTCGGTGAAAATATTCTGTTCTGGAAAATGAGCTTCCTTTGTGGCATCGGAAAAGCCGTTGAATCGATTTTTTCCGACGGAAACATCGTTTGGGTTTGCACTTAAATAACCGACGGAAGAAGCGGTCGGAAGAAGTGTCTTGGTAAGTTCGTAGGCTGCGGAATAATCGTCGTGGTAGACACACGAATAGCCGTTTAGATTTTGCCCTAGAATCACAATCGGGACGGAGAGCTGTTCGAGCATTGCCATGTGGTCGGCGGTAAAGATTGTGCCAAGTAAAAGAATCCCGTCGACATGGTTTTCACGGAAAATCGTCAGGTACTCTAATTCCTTCTGCTCCTGGTTCTCCGTGCAGGCGAGCAGAAGCTGGTAGCCGTTTTCGGTTAAGACGCGGCTGATACCGGACACCATGCGGCTGATGGAGTCGGAATTGATTTTTGGAATGATGACACCGATAATGTGTGTTTTCTTGCTGCGCAGCGTCTGTGCGGAGGCAGAAGGCTGATAGCCCGTCTCCTCGATGACTTTCTGGATGCTGATTTTTTTATCTTCGCTGACATAGCCGTTGTTCAAGTAACGCGAAACGGTCGCGCGTGAGACACCGGCGAGTTTTGCGATTTCATTTATATTCATAGAAACAACCTCAACTTTCTATCAATGTGAGAACGTTCTTACTATAAGCGTAAAAGTTCTTTCTAATCATATCAAATTTTTTCGCAAAATACAATTCCATAAATATTTGTCTAAATTGCATAAAAACGAGTAAAAATAAATGTGATAGATTCCTAATTTACATGAAAAAATTGTAGTGTTATAATACAAACAAGATGTGAGAACGATTCCATATTGAAACAAAATGCAACAGGGCAGTAAAAATGCCTGGAAAGAAATGGGAGGAAAAACTATGGATTACCGGAAAGCAGCACAAGGTGTTTTGCAGAACATCGGGGGGAAGTCAAATATTGTATCTGCAGCGCACTGTGCAACGAGACTGAGACTTGTCATTGCAGATAACAGCAAATGCTCTAAGGAAGCCTTGGAGGAGGTCGAAGGCGTAAAAGGCGTCTTTGAGGCAGCAGGACAGCTTCAGATTATTTTTGGAACAGGAATTGTCAACAAGGTATATGAAGAATTTATCGCGCAGGCAGGAATTGAAGGCGGCACGAAAGAGGATGTCAAACAGGCAGCTTCCGCAAAGCAGAACTGGGCGAAACGTGCAATTAAGACATTAGGCGATATTTTTGTACCGATTATCCCGGCAATTGTCGCAAGCGGACTTTTGATGGGACTTTTAGAAGGACTGTGCAACGTATGGCCGGACATGGCAAATTCTGGAACTTATACGATTATTCATTTATTCAGCAATGCGGCATTTGTATTTTTACCAATCTTAATTGCCATCAGTGCAGCTAAAACATTTGGCGGAAATATGTTTTTGGGTGCTGTTATCGGAATGATTATGATTCATTCAGACTTGCTCAATGCGTGGTCAGTGGCAAGCATGAATGCCTCTGATATTCCGACGGCAAGCGTGTGGTTCGGGCTTTATGATGTCAAGTTAGTCGGCTATCAGGGACACGTCATTCCGGTTGTAATTGCAGTATGGCTGATGTCCGTAATTGAAAAGAAACTGCACAAGATTGTGCCAGAAATGATAGATTTATTTGTAACACCGCTGGTAACGGTTTTGGTGACCGGTTATATGACACTGACAATCATTGGACCGATTTTCTCTACGATTGAAAACTGGGTGTTGACGGGAGCAAGAAACATTATTTCCCTGCCGTTTGGAATTGGCGGTATGATTATCGGTGGATTATATGCACCTACGGTCGTAGCTGGTGTCCATCATATGTATAATGCGATTGAGGCGGGACTTTTGAGCAGTACCGGAATTAATACCTGGATGCCGATTGCGACAGCAGCAAACGTGGCTCAGGGTGCAGCAGCACTTGCAGTAGCAGTGAAAACAAAAAATGCAAAGACAAAATCCATGGCATTACCGGCTTCCTTATCCGCATTTTTAGGAATTACGGAACCGGCAATCTTCGGTGTCAACATCCGCTTTTTCAAATCTTTCATTGCCGGATGTATCGGAGGAGCCTGTGGTGGTCTTGTGGCAGGATTGACAGGCGTTGGAGCAACCGCCTACGGTGTAACCGGAATTTTTGGATTCCTGATTACCACCAATTATACCGCGCAGTACGCACTCATCATTTTAGTATCGGTTGCAGTGGCATTTGCGGTATCCTGGGTACTTTACAAAGACCCTGTTGACGAGAAAAAAGAGACACCGGAAATCACCAAAACAAACGAAGTTTCCTTTGTGAAAAATCCAATCCGCGGTGAGGTCGTTGCCTTAAGTGAAGTGCCGGATGCAACGTTTGCAGGCGAGGTGTTAGGAAAAGGATTTGCCGTTGTGCCGGAAGAGGGAATCGTGATGGCACCGGTCGATGGAACCGTTTCAACCGTGATGGATACCGGTCATGCAGTCGGCATCGTTGGAAAAGACGGTGTAGAGCTTTTGATTCACGTCGGCATTAATACCGTAGAACTAAAAGGCGCGCACTATGATGTCAAGGTAAAAGAGGGCGATGTGGTGCAGGCAGGACAGGTATTGTTACAGTTTGAAAAAGAGGAAATCGAGAAAGCCGGTTACAATACAATTACACCGGTAGTTGTGACAAATACAGACGATTACAGTGAGATTTCTCTGGTGAAACGTGGTAAAATGAATACAGGAGAAACTGTTTTAGAGATTAAGAAATAGTGCAACAAAAAATGTTTTATACGTAAGGATGGAGATTACAATGAAAAAAGAAACCTATCGTTTACAATATCATTTGATGCCGCCGACAGGCTGGATGAACGACCCGAACGGACTTTGTTATTTTGCGGGAGCATACCATGTATTTTTTCAGTATTCGCCGCATGATGCGCTCGGAAGAACGAAATACTGGGGACATTACCGCTCAAAGAATCTGACAGACTGGGAGTATCTTGGAATTGCAATTCGAAGTGACTGTCCGTGGGATAAGGACGGTGCATACTCCGGCTGTGGATTCACGGAGGATGGGGAAATGGAGCTTTTCTATACCGGAAATGTCAAGGAAGAGGGCAAACATGACTACATTCATAGCGGAAGAGGCGCGAATGTGATTCGGATGACAAGTAAAGACGGGCTTCTTTTTTCGGAAAAAGAACTGCTCTTGACGAACCGGGATTATCCTAAGGATTACACCTGTCACATCAGAGATCCAAAGGTCTGGAAGTGTGGCGACACCTATTACATGGTATTAGGAGGCAGAAAAAGCGACGACACCGGAGCTGTTTTGCAGTACCGGTCAAAAGATAAAATGCACTGGGAACTTGCCGGTGAGATTACGACAGAGGAGCCGTTTGGCTACATGTGGGAATGCCCGGACACCTTTTCGCTCGGCGGGAAAACGGTGCTGATGTGCTGTCCACAGGGCGTGGAGCGGGAACGTTTCCGTTTCTGGAATGTGCATCAGAGCGGATATTTTCTGCTTGATGACCGTGAAAAAGAAAACCTGGGCGGAACCTGTAAAAAAGAACAATTCCGCGAATTTGACTTCGGATATGATTTTTATGCACCGCAGACAATGTTAGATCCGAAGGGAAGACGGATTTTGTTTGGCTGGGCAGGAATGTCTGAGATGGAGCCGGAATTTGACAATGCGCCGACCATCGAGGAAGGCTGGCAGCATTCGCTGACGCTGCCACGCAAGCTGACATACTGCAATGGAATCGTGTACCAGTATCCGGTGGAGGAAATTAATGCCCTGCGGGAAGTGGCAGTGACGCTTTGCAATGGGGCAAATTCCATCTTTGAATCGGCATTTGACTGCGAGATTCGTTTTCAGGAGGACACCGGCAGGAAAGAATGTCGGCTAGACGAGGACGTTCACATTTTGTGGGAAGATGGAATCCTTTCTGTCACACTCTCAAAAGAAAGCGGACGCGGCAGAGGAAAACGTGAGATACTGCTTTCGAAATTAAGAGAACTTCGCATTTTAAAAGATGTATCCATGTTAGAGATTTATGTAAACCACGGAGAGGCGGTGTATACAGCACGTTATTATCCGGAAAACATAACAACTACAAGCGTAACTATTACAAACAGTGCGGATGCCAGACTGTATCCGATGAGAAAAATGGAGGTAGAGAGTCATGTTGACACAGAAGCAGAATCCTAGATTACTTGCAATGGGGGAAGGACTCATTGATTTCGTTCCCGCAGAACCGGGAAAGGCAATCCGCGATGTCAGTTCCTTCCTGCCTGCAGTAGGCGGGGCACCGTGCAATGTGTGTGCGGTTTTTGCAAAGTTAGGCGGTGAAGCTGCGATGATTTCCCAGTTTGGCAGAGACCATTTTGGAGATAAAATTGTGGCAGAACTGGAAGAAAATGGCGTGGACTGCACTTACATCAGAAGGACGGATGAGGCAAATACATCGCTGGCGTTTGTGGCGTTGAAGGAAGACGGCGGACGTGAATTTTCTTTTTACCGCAATCCGGCAGCCGATATGCTCTACCGGGAAGAATATTTAAAATCGGAATGGTTTGACGTCGGATATGCGTTTCATTTCTGCTCTGTCTCATTGGGAGATTTTCCGATGAAGGAGGCACACCGCAAGGCAATCGCCTACGCAAAGGAAGCGGGAATGTTGGTAAGCTATGACCCGAATCTTCGTCCGGCACTCTGGGAAAGTGAAGAGAAAATGGTGGCAGCCGTCAGAGAATTTGTGCCGTATGCGGATATTTTAAAAGTTTCCGATGAGGAAATCGAATTGATTGCCGGTACAAATCAGGTGGGAAAAGCGGTGGAGACATTTTTTGCACAGGGCGTTTCGATGGTTTTGTATACCAAAGGTGGTGACGGTGCGGAAGTCTATACGAGAACGAAAAAGGCAGCAGTGCCTGGCATCCGCGTGAAGGCGGTCGACACGACCGGTGCAGGAGATGGATTCATCGGCGCGTTTTTATTTGGCTTGTGGAGAGAGGGCATCACAAAACAGAACCTCGAACATGTTTCCAAGGAAACATTAGAGCATTGTCTTGCTTTTGCAAACCGTTTTTGCAGTATCAGCGTGACGAAAAAGGGCGCAATCCGTTCGTACCCGTCCTTAGAGGAAGTGGAACAGGAAAGCAAATAAAAACATTGACAAATAACCGAAAACTGCATACACTATAGTAGGTATTGAAAAAAGCATTGAATGGAAAGAGTAGAAAATCAATGGAATCGCAGAGAGGAATTGTCATCGGCTGTAAGCAATTCTGATAACCGGATTTTTGAAGTGCCTCCAGGAGCTGATTCGGCGAAAATGGTTGTGTAGATACAACGTACATTGTAGTTGAATACGGGTTACACACGTTACGTGTCTTGAGTGAAAATCATTGATTTTTAATAGAGTGGAACCGCGGATTACTTCGTCTCTTAGCAGATAAGTAGTCGGCGGTTTTTTATATGAAAGGATGTTTTGTTCTATTTATAGGGAGGGAAAAAGAATGGGACTGATTAAACATATCAAAGAAGAAGTGGAAGTCATAAAAGAACGTGACCCGGCTTTAAAATCTACCGTAGAAGTTTTGCTTTATCCAAGTTTTCGTGTTATGCTAAGTTACAGGCGTGCACATAAGCTGTACCTGAAAGGTCACTTTTTCTGGGCAAGATTTATTTCCCAGCGCGCAGCAAGAAAGACCGGAATTGAGATTCATCCGGGTGCAACGATTGGAAAAGGATTTTTTATTGACCACGGAAGCGGGGTTATCATCGGAGAGACTGCGATTGTCGGCGATAACGTCACAATGTACCAGGGCGTTACGTTAGGTGGTACCGGAAAAGAGACCGGAAAACGTCATCCGACGATTGGCGATAATGTCATGATTAGTGCGGGTGCAAAGATTATCGGTTCCTTTACCGTTGGGGAGAATTCCAAGATTGGCGCAGGAAGTGTCGTCATTGAGGAGGTTCCGCCAAACTGTACCGTAGTTGGTGTGCCGGGCAGAATTGTAAAACGTGACAATGTTAAGATACCACGCAGCGACATGGATCAGTGTCATCTTCCAGATCCGGTCAAAGAGGACATTACATTATTACAGAAAGAAAATGCAGAATTGGTCAACCGTGTGCTTGATTTAGAGCAGGAGTTGCGGATTCTAAGACAAAATAAAAAGGAAAGTTATGGATTCGATGCATCCAATCTTGTGATGGCGGAGAAAAAAGACTAAGAAAAAGAATGGAGAATTTACAATGGAAAATCGTTTCAAATTTTACAATACGTTAAGCAGAACTGTTGAGACAGTGGTTCCACATGAAGATGGAAAAATCGCAATGTACACCTGTGGACCTACTGTGTATCATTTCGCACACATTGGTAATCTAAGAAGTTATATGATGGAAGATGTGTTAGAAAAAGCACTTCGCTATGTCGGCTACGATGTCAAACGTGTCATGAACATCACAGATGTCGGCCATTTATCTTCCGATGCAGATACCGGAGAAGATAAGATGGTAAAAAGTGCACAAAAAGAGCATAAGACCGTTATGGAAATTGCAAAATTTTACACAGACGCCTTTTTTGACGACTGCAAAAAGTTAAATATCAAAAGACCGGATGTGGTGGAACCGGCGACAAACTGTATTCCAGAGTTTATTCACATGGTAGAGGTTTTGCTGGAAAAAGGTTACGCTTATGTGGCAGGTGGAAATGTTTATTTTGACACCTCAAAATTAGAGAACTACTACGTTTTTTCCACACAGACGGAGGACGATATGTTAGTCGGTGTGCGTGACGATGTAGAAGAGGATACCAATAAGAAAAATAAAAACGATTTCGTGCTTTGGTTTACAAAATCCAAGTTCGAAGACCAGGCGTTGAAATGGGATAGCCCATGGGGCGTCGGATATCCGGGATGGCACATTGAATGTTCCTGCATCGCTATGAAATATTTAGGCGAATATATGGATATTCACTGCGGTGGTGTCGATAACATTTTCCCACATCACACAAATGAGATTGCACAGTCTGAGAGCTATCTGGGACATAAATGGTGTAATTACTGGTTCCATGTCAACCATTTGAATGATAAATCCGGCAAGATGAGTAAGTCAAAAGGAAATATTTTGACAGTATCGGTTTTGCAGGAAAAAGGATATGATCCAATGGTTTACCGTTTGTTCTGTTTACAGTCTCATTATCGGAAACCACTTGAATTTTCCTATGATATCATGGACAATACAGCGGCTGCATACAAGAAACTGGTAAAACGTATCGCAGGACTGAAGGCAGAGGGAGAAATTGAGCAGGAGAAATTTGATGAATTTAAAGGAAAATTCTTAGATGCCATCTGCAACGATTTAAATACTTCTATGGCAATTACGGTTCTTTATGATTTGTTAAAAGCTGATATGAATGACGCAACAAAATTAGCCCTTGTCAAGGATTTTGATAACGTGTTATCCTTAAATTTGACAGAGGCAAAAAATGGTGCAGAAAAAACAGTAGATGCTGAACTAGAAAGCTTCGTTCTTGCTAAGATTGAGGAAAGAAAAGAAGCCAAAAAAGCGAAAGATTTTGCAAAAGCAGATGCAATCCGTGACGAGCTTATGGCAAAAGGCATTGTGATTAAGGACACCAGAGAAGGTGTGGTATGGCATCTCGCAGAAGAATAAGATTAAGGAGGACGGGAGTCCTAGAAAAATTTTCTAGAATGAACGTAAAATAGAATGGAAAAAGGAATTGATTCGTATATCAGAGAACAGTTTGGCGTGGCAGATGTGGATATCCGCACGTATTCACCATTGACTTTAGCGTATATTGGAGACGGAATTTACGATTTGGTAATACGTACAATTGTAGTTGGAAAAGGAAATACACGTGCAGGAGATTTACACAGAAGAACCAGCCAGATTGTAAAAGCACATACACAGGCAATGATGATGGATATCTTACTTCCATGTTTAACAGAGGAAGAGGAGAGTGTTTATCGCAGAGGCAGAAATGCAAAATCGCCTACTATGGCAAAAAATGCGACAATGTCCGATTACAGAAAAGCAACAGGATTTGAAGCACTGATGGGATTTTTGTACCTGAAGGACGAGTTTGAGCGTCTGGTTGAGCTGGTAAAAATCGGCGCAGACGGTCTTCATTTGAAATTTTAGGAAAAGGTGCAGAATGTTAGAATAGATTAGGAGTATATATGGAAGAAAAAGTACAGGGATATCAGGAACTGAAAATCGAGGGAAGAAATGCCGTTTTAGAGGCATTTCGTTCTGGAAAACCGATTGATAAATTATATGTTTTGGATGGTTGTCAGGATGGACCGGTTCGAACCATCGTAAGAGAAGCAAGAAAACATGATACGATTATCAATTTTGTGGAAAAAGATCGTCTGGATCAGCTTTCCGAGACAAAAAAGCATCAGGGCGTGATTGCACTTGCAGCAGCATATGAATATGCGACCGTGGATGATATTTTAAAAAATGCAGAAGAAAAAGGGGAGGCACCATTTATCTTTTTACTGGATAATATCGAAGACCCACATAACCTTGGAGCCATTATCCGTACTGCAAACCTTGCAGGTGCACATGGTGTCATCATTCCAAAGCGTCGTGCGGTAGGACTTACCGGAACGGTTGCCAAAACATCGGCAGGTGCCATTAACTACACACCGGTTGCAAAGGTAACAAATCTAAGCAATACAATCAAAGAACTGAAAGAAAAAGGAATGTGGTTTGTGTGTGCCGATATGGGTGGCACAACCATGTATGACCTGGATTTGAAGGGATCAATCGGTCTTGTGATTGGAAATGAAGGGGAAGGAGTCAGCAAGCTCGTAAGAGAAAACTGTGACTTCATTGCATCCATTCCAATGAAAGGCGATATTGATTCCTTAAATGCATCTGTGGCAGCAGGTGTGCTTGCTTACGAGATTGTCAGACAGAGATTACAGTAAATAAGAAAAGGGGAGAAGATGGAATCTTATCAGGAGTTATCCGATGAACAATTGATTCGAAAATTAAGAGAAGGTGATTCTAAAATTATGGATTTCATCCTCGATAAATACAAACCTCTTGTGCGAAAGAAATCAAATGCAATGTATCTGATTGGCGGTGACACCGATGATTTGATTCAGGAAGGCATGATTGGACTTTTTAAGGCAATCCGTGATTATGATGAGAGCAAAGAGGCAAGTTTTTACCATTTTGCGGAACTTTGTATCAACCGGCAGATTTACAGTGCGATAGAGGCGTCTAATCGGAAAAAGCATGCACCGTTAAATTCCTATATTTCTTTTTATTCGGAATCAAACGAGGATGGCGTGGCGGTAGAGGATTTGCTTGGTGCAGATTTTCTGTCGAACCCGGAGGAGGTTGTCATTGCCCAGGAAAGCCAGGAAATCTTACTCCAAAAATTGCGTGCAAAGCTAAGCAAATTCGAACAAAATGTGTTAGACGATTATCTTTCCGGGATGAATTACCAGCAGATTGCGGAGAAAATGGGAAAATCCCCGAAGGCGATTGACAACGCATTGCAAAGAATCAAAGGGAAGATGAAGTAGGAAAAAGGATTTAGAAGTCAATTTTTTAAAATGTTGCATATCTTGTAATAGATAAGATAACGAGATAGAGCGTGATGCTTAGAAAGTGTTTTATTGTTACAAGGAGGCAATGGTATGAAAAATTGTGTTTTTAAAGAAAGTATTAGCACAAAAAGATGGTTAAAGGCGGCTGGAATCCGTGCAATCAAGACGATGGCACAGACAGCGGTAGCGCTCATCCCTGCGGCGGTATCGATTTCCCAGGTGGATTGGAAAATGGTAGCAGGAACGGCAGTGCTTGCAGGAATTGTTTCAGTGCTTACGTCGGTGGCGGGGATTCCGGAAGTGTGTGAAGAATAAGGGTAATGTGAAAAAGCAGCAGGATGTTCCTGCTGCTTTTTTAAGCTGGTAACGGGAATCGGACCCGTGACCTCCGCACTACCAATGCGACGCTCTACCGACTGAGCCATACCAGCACTTGTTAAGTTGTCTCAACAAACGGTATTTTACTATAATCGAGAAGAGTTGTCAAGGTATAAATGTTTGTAAAGTCATATTTTGCAAAAAAAAGTGATACAACAAATGTTTTTCTGGGCTATTCTGCTTCGCCTTCTGCTACGATGTCCTCTAGGACCTGAATCAAATCCCGCAGATTCTGGAGGTTTACATTTCGTTCTAAAATGAGGCTTCTTAATTCAGGGGAGAGAGTCCGAAATTGTTTTTCAATTGCAGGAGCAATATAGGATGACATCAAATCACCTTCCTTTTTCATAAGATAGGAATAGGATATGCAGTTTGTGAAAATTTAAACAAGGAATCTGCACAATCTATAGAATCCATAGATTCATGGAATTCATGGGAAAAATATCCTAATTATATTGAAAAAAATGAGTTTCCTCGATATAATCAAAGAATTGAAAACAAATAAGAGATAAAATGAAAGAAAAAAGTTATGAGTACAAAGAAAAATAATTATTTAAAACAGGCGGGAATTCTGGCGATTGCAGGAATTTTGTGTCGAATCATTGGTATTTTATATAGAAGTCCGTTGACGTCTATTATCGGGGATGAGGGAAATGGATATTATACCTCGGCGTATAATATCTATACCATTATTTTGTTGCTGTCATCGTACAGTATTCCTTCTGCAGTGTCCAAAATCATTGCGGAGAAGCTGGCAAGAAAAGAATATAAGAATGCGCAGAGAATTTTTCGGTGTGCTCTTGGTTATGTTTTTGTAGTTGGCGGAGCGGCGAGTCTGTTTACCTTTTTGGGAGCAGGACTTTTCTTAGAGGGAGAGGCATGCGTGGTTTTAAGAGTGTTTGCACCAACCATTTTTGTATCTGGTTTTGTCGGTGTCCTACGTGGTTATTTCCAGGCACATGGAAGTATGATGCAGACTTCTTTTTCCCAGATTGTAGAACAGATTCTAAATGCAGTTGTAAGTATTTTGGCGGCGTACGCCCTGATTGGTCTTGTAGAGTCAAAAGATACCACAACAAAGGCAATTTATGGTGCGGCAGGTAGTGCGCTTGGTACCGGAAGTGGTGTGTTGATTGCATTTTTCTTTATGCTGGGCGTGTATTTTTTAAATAAAAATTATATTCAAAGAAGAATTCGTCATGACCACACAAGAAAGATTGAGAGCTATCCGGAAATTGTAAAGATGTTATTTTCAATGGTAACACCAATTATTTTAAGTACCTTTATTTACAATTTCAGCACGTCCTTTAATCAGGTTGTGTATACAAAAGTTATGATTTACGCAAAAGGATTTACGGCGGCGAAGGCTGCGACGGAATATGGTGTTTTTTCTGGAAAAGCGATGGTCATCATCAATATTCCAATTGCGATTGCATCAGCGATGTCCTCGACCATGATTCCGACCATTTCCGCGAGCAATGCGCTTGGAAATAAGAAGGAGACAAATGGAAAAGTGGAAAATGCGATGTTTACAACGATGCTCATTGCTATTCCATCTGCGGTCGGACTTGGTGTGCTTTCAAAGCCGATTATGCAGCTTTTGTTCCCACAGAGGAATTCACTGGATCAGGCAGCATTTCTTTTGATGTGCATTGCAATCACGGTTGTTTTTTATTCCCTGTCGACGTTAAGCAACGGTATTTTACAGGGAATTGGAAAAGTAAATCTTCCGGTTCGAAACGCAGGGATTGCACTTGCAATTCAGACAATTTTATTGATTTGCCTGCTGGCTTTTACCGATTTAAATCTGTATGCATTGGTCATCTGTTTGATTGTATACTCCCTGATGATGTGTATTTTAAACAGCATGTCGGTGCGAAAATGTATGGGATTTAAAGAGAATTTTAAAAAGATGTTTTTTATGCCGTTGTTTGCAGCGGCAATCATGGGCGCTTCGGCACGATTGGTATATGAGGGAATTTATCATTTATATCCAAGCAATGTGATTGCGTTAGTGATGGCACTTATCGTGGCAGTTATCGTGTATTTCTTTGCGGTGCTGTATCTTCGGGTTGTGACGAAAGAACAGTTACAGGAAATTCCGTATGGAAATAAGATTCTTAAGATTGCCCGTAAAATGAAACTAAAGTTGTAATTCAATTGGATTGTGATAAAATAAAGACAGATAAAATGGAAACGGAGGAAAACGGAATGGAAACAATGGACGATTACAAAGACGAGTTAGAGGCATCTTTTCGAACCATTAAAGAAGGAGACATCATAACCGGAACAGTCATTGGTGTGAACGAAGAAGAAGTGACACTGGATTTAAAATATTACACACAGGGAATCATCAAGGTAGAAGATTTAAGCAATGATCCGGATTTTAATGTTTTGGAACAGATTCACGAAGGGGATGAGTTAGAGGCGACTGTTGTAAGAGAAGATGATGGACAGGGAAACATCCAGCTTTCCTGCAAAGAGGCAAACGAGGTGCTTGCCTGGGAAAAATTACAGCAGATGTTAGAAGATGAGACAACTGTTACGGTTCGAATCAAAGAGAGCGTTCCAAGCGGAGTGGTTACTTATCTGGAGGGAATCCGTGCGTTTATCCCGGCATCCCAGATTAGCTTAGAATACGTAGAAGATACCGATGCCTGGATTGGAAAAGAGATTCCGGCTCGAGTTATCACGGTAGACGAGGAACATCAGAAGTTAGTTCTTTCCGGAAAAGTAGTAGCGAGAGAAGCAGAGGTGGAAGAACGAAATCACAAGATTTCCATGATTGTACCGGGAAGTGTTCTAGAAGGTACGGTGGAGAGTTTACAGCCATATGGCGCATTCGTAAATCTTGGAAATGGCTTAAGTGGTCTGGTCCACATTTCTCAAATCTGTGAGCGTAGAATCAAAAAGCCATCTGAAGTTTTAAAAGAAGGCCAGAAGGTGAAGGTAAAAGTCTTAAATACAAACGACAACAAAATCAGCCTCAGCATGAAAGCTTTGGAAGAAGAAATGATTGACACCGAGCCAGTTGAGGAGATAGAAGCTTATACTTCCACAGAGAGTGCATCCACAAGCCTTGGAGATTTGTTGAGTAAGTTTAAATTTTAGAGAAAACTGTTTTAAAACAGGTATAGAAAGATGGGAGCAGCAGTTCTCATCTTTTTCTGTTAAAGATAATGGAGCAGCATTTTTTCTGGATGGTAAAGTTGAAAAAGAGATTCCGGCGGGAAAAGAGGATGTGCTTTTGGTTGGAATCTGAACATAGTTGAGAAAAATAGACAAATAAATCAGGGTAATTTTTGTTGACATGGAAACAATCTTATATTATAGTGAAACAAGAATATGATTGTTGCCAAGGAAACAAAAATATTCTTACGTAATAGGAAATTTCGTTCCTATTACACAAAAAATGCTCCGCGAGAATCGCACTGCGGCGGGGCACATTTGCGAGCGTGTATCAGCAGGATATGTGCACTTCGTAACAAAGGAACCTTGAAAAGTATCATAAGGTTTTGAGAGATAGGATGAATCATGAGAGAACAGGAAATGTTACTAAAAGAACTGGCGGGCATGATAGAACGCCAGGAAATGCTGTCAAAACTGACAGAGAGTCATGTGTTAGAGGGATATGGCTATTCCGAGACACAGTGTATTGATGCAATTGGACGTATGGAGCTCCCAAATGTGACAAAGATTGCGGAGCAGATGGGCATGACGCGTGGCGCAATCAGTAAGATGACGAAGAAGCTGCTTGCGAAGAACATGATTGAAAAGTACACATTAGAGACAAATCGAAAAGAAGTTTATTTTCGGTTAACAGAGGATGGACAGCTTTTATTTGAAGAACATGAGAAGAGACATCGTTTGTGGGAAAAACGGGACACAGAGTTTTTGAATCGCTATCCGAGTGAAGAAGTAGATGTGATGTTACGCTTTATGAAAGAGTTTAATGTCTATTTGCAGCAGAAAATCGAAGAACTTTCCTAAAAATAAAAATCCCGGATAACAATCCGGGACATAAAAGTTATTCGCTTTGAGCATCTGTTGAAATCTTATCGGTGACAAGTTCCACGAAATCGGATAAGGAATCCGAGTTGATGTTCAGCTTGGAAAAGATGACATCCAGCGCATCGCTTACCGCTTCTTTCGCCTCTGTACTAAGACCAGAGGAAGGCTGGTAGGAAGTGTTAGAACCGCTGACAGAGACATCGCCCTGCAGATAACCCATGATCTTACTTACATAATTCTGGGTTTCGGTGAAAGGTGGAATACCACCGTATTTATCAACATTGCCACTGCCGGCATTGTAAGCAGCGAGGGCGAGAGAAGTATCACCATTGTATTTTACTAAAAGCTGGCTGATTAAGTTTGCACCACCCATAATGTTCTGCTCAATGTCATAGGCGTCTGTGACACCAAGACCGGCTGCGGTGGAAGGCATTAACTGCATGATTCCCATAGCACCACTTTTACTGGTTGCATATTGTGTGAAATTCGATTCCGCTTTTGCAATTGCCTTTAACAGGTTTGCAGAAACACCGTAAGTATCAGCAGCTTTTTGGAAAACAGCTTCTAATGCTTCATCGGAACAGGTTACCGTGTTAGTAGTAGAAACGGCAGTGTTCGAAACGGGTGTCTGGGAAACGACATTCTCTAATGTAGAAGCAAAACTTGTATTGGCAGTATCAGCAGCTTTTGCAGCAGCAAGTTCTTTTGCCTCGGCGGCAGCCTTTTGTGCTTCTAATAAGGAATTTAGATAATCTTGATCGATATAAGGTAATACCGTAACGTTCATAGGAAACTCCTTTGCAAAAAATACATTTATTGACATATTATAACATATTTCAAGTAAATGTGAAACATAAATTTTATAGAAAAATACAACCATAGTACTAAGATGAGGAGGACTCAAAAAAGATGAGTAAGAAACCATTTGTAACAAAAGAACAGTTAGAAAAAATTGTAGAACAGTATCCGACACCGTTTCATCTTTATGATGAAAAAGGAATTCGCGAAAATGCAAAGGCAGTAAAAGAGGCATTTGCATGGAACCCAGGATTCCGCGAGTATTTTGCGGTAAAGGCAACACCAAACCCATTTTTGTTAAATATTTTAAAAGAATATGACTGCGGCTGCGATTGTTCTTCCTTGACAGAGCTGATGTTAGCAGATTCCCAGGGATTTAACGGGGAACACATTATGTTTTCTTCAAATGAAACTCCGGCCGAGGAATTCAAGTTTGCAAACGAGATTGGTGCAATCATCAACCTGGACGATTTTACACACATTGATTTTTTGGAAAAGACAATTGGAAAAATTCCAGAGACCATCAGCTGCCGTTATAATCCGGGCGGAGTGTTCCAGATGAGTAACGGAATCATGGACAATCCTGGTGACTCCAAATACGGATTTACCAAAGAGCAGTTGTTTGAAGGATTTAAGATTTTAAAAGAAAAAGGTGCAAAACATTTTGGTGTGCATGCCTTTTTGGCAAGTAATACCGTGACAAATGACTATTATCCACAGCTTGCAAGAGAGTTGTTTGAGCTTGTGGTAGAATTGAAAAAAGAGACAGGCTGCGACATCCGTTTCATCAATTTATCCGGTGGTGTTGGAGTTGCTTACAAACCAGACCAGACACCAAACGATATCCGTGCAATCGGCGCCGGTGTTAAAAAAGTGTACGATGAGATTTTAGTGCCTGCTGGTCTTGGCGATGTTGCAATTTACAGCGAAATGGGAAGATTTATGATGGGACCTTACGGCGCTTTGATTACAAAGGCAATCCATGAAAAACATATTTATAAGGAATACATTGGTGTAGATGCTTGTGCTGTAAATTTAATGCGTCCAGCAATTTATGGCGCATATCATCATATTACTGTTATGGGAAAAGAAGATGCACCATGTGATCACAAGTATGACGTTGTAGGTTCTCTTTGTGAAAACTGTGATAAATTTGCAGTGGATCGTATGCTTCCAAAGATTGACATGGGAGATTTGTTGTTCATCCATGATACAGGTGCGCATGGCTTTTCTATGGGATACAACTACAATGGTAAATTAAGATCAGCAGAGATTCTGTTAAAAGAGGATGGAAGCACGCAGCTTATCCGTCGTGCAGAAACTCCAGATGACTACTTTGCAACATTCGATTGTTTTGATATACTTAAGAACATGAAGCATCCAGAAAAAAGATCGTAACAGGGATGTCGGGAATGGCAGTCAATGAAGGGATGCCGGAAGAATGCTATGAAGATAGCAGTTAATTAGGAAATGTCGGAAAGGTGTAGAAAAATGGCAGTCGATCAGATGAGATTTGAGGAAGCAAAAAGAAGAATTATCGGGATCGATAGAAACAGACAGGGAATTGGGACGTTATCGGAAAAGACCGTTCACGCTGTTTTGAAAAATTACTATGCCCCAGACACCGATATGCATGAAATTCCGATTGAAAATTATGTGGCTGATATTTTTACCGGGTCTGAGATTATAGAAATCCAGACCCGGTCTTTTAATGCCATGCGAAAGAAATTGGATTGTTTTCTTGCGTTGTATCCGGTCACCATTGTCCACCCGATTCCAAATACGAAATGGGTAAGCTGGATTGATGAGGAGACAGGAGAGACAAGCGCAAAGCGAAAATCTCCGAAACACGGAAATTGTTATCAGGTTTTCCCAGAGCTTTATAAAATAAAATCTTATCTAAAAGACCCGAATCTGCATTTTCGCTTTGACTTGATTGATATGGAGGAATATCGCCTTTTAAATGGCTGGAGCAAAGACCGGAAAAAAGGAAGCCAAAGATACGACAGAATTCCGACCGAATTTGTGGAGGAAGTGGCAATCGATTGCCGCAATGATTATATGCAGTTTATCCCCTATGATATCGAGGAACCATTTGACACCAGCCAATTTGCAAAGGCTGCACACATTCCGTTAAAACTTTCACAGACAACCTTAAATATTCTTTATGATTTAGGCATTGTTTCACGTGTTGGGAAAAAAGGAAATCGCTATTTGTATGAGATTCATGAAATTTTATAGAAGAATGGAATTTTGTAGCAAATTGGAATCTTATAGCAGGTAGAAATCTTATAGCAGACTGAAATCTTGTAGCAGGTAGAAATCTTATAGTAAAATGAAATTTTATATCAGGTTGAAATTTATATCAGGTTGAAATTTATAGCAAATTAAAATCTTATAGTAAAATGAGCTGCGTGGCAGTATTATGTGCTTTTCATGATTTTCATGAAATGCTACTCCATCCGCAGGAGTGGGTTAGGTGTTTTTTGTGCTTTTCATGAAATGCTATTCCATTCGCCGGGACACATTAGGTGTTTTTTGCGATTTTCCTGATTTCCCACTCCATTCGCCGGGATGCATTAGGTGTTTTCAGTGCTTTTCATGAAATCCCACTCCATTCACTTGACTGCATTAGGTGTTTTTGGCGATTTTCCTGATTTTCTACTCCAATACTTGACTGTGATTAGAGTAAAAAATTTATATATTTCAAAAAAACACCTAAACCTGGAAAATCTATGGAGTGGAATTTGTAGAAATTGCAAGAAAACACCTAAAGCCACCTGACCGGTGGAGTAGAGAATTGAGAAAATTACAAAAAACACCTAAAGCCACCTGACTGGTGGAGCAGAAAATTCAGAAAAACGAAAAAAACACCTAAAGCTGCTGGTGAAATATTACAAGACTCTACCTATATATAAAAGATATGCTTTCTTTACAATCATAAGGATGAATCATTCAACAGGCATTTCATTTCTACTATATCATGATGGCAATATATTATCTTCTAAAAAGAAACATACCTTGAAACAAATACATTATTTTACCGATGAACAAAAAGCAGCGTTCTGAGAATTCTAAGTTTCCCAGAACGCTGCTTTTTACACAAAACGATAAATATTCTAATAATTGCTGACGACAAGTCGACGTCGATAGGCAGAATCAAGCTGGTCAATGGTACGTCTTGCCTGACCATAACGATTCTTGTTGGTGCGAATGATAAAAATCTGTTTGGCACCACGATATTTCTCTCTTAAGAAAAAAGGCACTTTTTTGCCATTTTTCGTAAAAGGAATATGATTCTCTACGAGAAGAGAGACGGCATACTCACTGACTCGCTCATTTGTGGTTCGACACAACTCAATATCCTTATCAATATGTTTTCCCATAGTTTTTACTTTCCCCATATCTATCATCCTTTCTGTGCGACATTTGTATATCGTAGACTTGCACACCTTTACTTCCAAGTGACTATTTTATAAGAAAATACAACTGCCTTATAAAATAAAATGTTTGGCGCAGGTGCGAAGTGCAAGTTATTTAATCTGTATCTGAATCTGTTTCCCAAGACTTCCGGCTACCTTAATTAGAAAATCAAGGCTAGGGTTGTAGGTGCCACTTTCAAATCTGGAAATATTTGATTTCTGTGTTCCGACGCGCTTTGCCAAAGTCTCTTGTGTGATATGTTGGGATTTGCGTTCCTGTTTTAGCTGCTCAACCACGTCGTAGCGGGGAGCAAGTCTTGCATCATCTTTCTTCATCAATCAAAAATTCCCTTCAAGCTTTCTCAAAGTCCTAAGCAAATATTCTTTTCAAGCTGTTTCAAAGTCTTGAAAAATACATTTCTTTCAAACTGTTTCGAAGCCTTGAGCAATACATTCCTTCCAAGCTTTCTCAAAGTCCTAAGCATATATTCTTTCCAAACTGTTTCAAAATCTTAAGCAATACACTCCTTCAAGCTGTCTTACAGTTCCCAATTAAGATACACCTGAAAAAAGCTGTAACCCCTAGTAAATACAGTGCTTTCATACTTAAAAAGTTATCATATATGATAACAAAAGTCAAGGAAAAACAAATGTAATTTTTTTGAAAATTTTGCTTGCAAAGAGAAGTGCAGTATGTTAATATATTTCTTGTTCGAGTGAAAACACGACAACACAATATGCCGGCGTGGCGGAATGGCAGACGCACCAGACTCAAAATCTGGCGGTGGCAACATCGTATGGGTTCAAGTCCCATTGCCGGCATTCATAGTAGGGAGAGAGAGCTAATAATCTGGAATAGATTGTTAGCTTTTTCGCTATTTAAAATTAAAATCAGACAGAAGTGTGGTAGAAATCGATGGAAGAAAATCAGAAAAAGATGATGCAAAAATTAGGAAAGAAGTGGATGAAAAAAGCAGCAAAGCCGGTTGCAAATGGTTTGCTATTTCTTTTGTTCCCGATTTTAAATTTTTATTTATTAGAATTCTATACACATAATCCGTTTGAGGAGGTGCGTTCTTTCGCACAGTTTGCAAATGTAATGCTGTTTTTGCTGTTGCAGACCGTTTTCTTTTTCCTGTTTGGAAAGCTTCGCGTGGCAGTGCGTATCGAGATGGGAATTACGATGGTATATGGAATTGCCAATGCTTACGTGACAGCATTTCGGACAAATCCGATTGTGCCGTGGGATGTTTTATCGCTTAAGACAGCGACAAGCGTGGCGGGAAACTATGATTTCGCACCATCGAGGCGCATGGTTGTGGTGACCGTTTTCTATCTTCTGATTCTTATTGGGGTTCAGTTTGTAAAACTAACCTGTCGCAGCATAAGTTTGTGGAAAAGATGTGGTTTTGGTATAATTACAGTTGTAGTTTTATGCCTGTTCTGCAATTCACTGCAAACGGAATCTTTTCAGAACAGACATCTTTTGTATAACAAATTATTTACCCCGGTTTATATGACAAATGTAGATGGAATAGCGGTGACATTTGTGATGAATCTTGCCTATATGGCGATTGAGAAACCGGCAGGATATAACAGTGAGACGGCAAAAGAGACATTATCAGCCTACGAATCCCAGGTGACAGAGCAAGAAGAGGAGGTTTCGAATGAGGAACTTCCGAATATTATTGTGATTATGAATGAGTCATTTTCAGATTTGTCGGTGCTTGGTGATTTTACCACCAATGAAGATTACATGCCGTATCTTCACCAGCTGCAAAAAGGTGAGGAAAACACGGTGACAGGAATGTTAAATGTGTCAGTGTGTGGTGGAAATACGGCCAACACGGAATTTGAATTCCTGACGGGAAATACAATGGCATTTTTGCCACAGGGAAGTATTGCCTATCAGCAGTATATCACAGGAGATTTGCCGGCAATTCCATCATATCTTGCATCATTAGGCTATGAAACTTACGCGACACATCCGTATTATGCGTCCGGCTGGGATCGCGACACGGTATATCCGAAGCTTGGATTTGAGCACATGGATTTTATCGATTCTTATGAATCGCCAACATATATCCGCAAATACATCAGTGACGATAGCTGTGTAGATAAAATCATCTCGCTTTATGAAAAGAAAAAGCAGGGTACGCCAATGTTTTTGTTTAATGTGACGATGCAAAATCATGGTGGTTATTCTGAAAAAAGTTATAATTTCACACCGGATATTAAGGTGGATGGAGTATCAAACTTTTCGCTAGAGCAATATTTGTCGTTGGTGAAACGTTCCGATGAGGCACTGGAACGATTGATTTCTTATTTTAAGGAGACAGATGAAAAAACAATTGTAGTCTTTTTCGGGGATCATCAGCCAAGTGATCTGGTGGCTTCTTCTATCTTAAATCTGAATGGGATGACGACAACGACGCTGACAGAGGAGGAAACAAAACTCCGCTACGAAGTTCCGTATGTCATTTGGGCGAACTATGACATTGGAGAGGAGACAAATGCGGACACAAGTGCGAATTATCTGGGGCTTGAGGTGTTACAAAAAGCCGGAATTACCTTGCCTGCTTACCAGAATTTCTTAAAGGAGACAAAAGAAAAATATCCGATTCTTTCCGCCGTTCGTATTACGAATCAGGACAGCGGGGAGACATCAAAGAAAAAAGAGAGCGAGGGACTTAATCTCTATCAGCAGCTTCAATATTATTTATTGTTTGATTTGGAGGAATAATTTCAAATGTATCTGCAAAAGGAAAAATGGAAGAAAAGAATGCCGTTACTTGCAGCTTTTTTCCTTCCGCTTCTGATTTCGATTCTTGTATGTATTGATCACAGCGTGTATCCATTTGGGGAAGAATGCATTCTTCATGTGGATATGTACCATCAATATTGTCCGTTCTTTACGGAATTGATGCAAAAATTAAAGAGTGGCGGCAGTCTGCTTTATTCGTTTCACATTGGGCTGGGCTCTGATTTTACATCCTTATTTGCTTATTATTTAGCAAGTCCGATGAACTGGCTGCTTCTCATCTGGCCGAAGAATCATGTCATTGAATTTATGACAATTCTGATTTTGTTAAAAATCGCATTGAGCGGGCTTGCGTTTGGCTATTACTTAAGAGAGCATTTTGGAAAAAATGACATTTCTCTAAGCCTGTTTGCAACGGCGTACGCATTGTCTGGGTTTGTGGCAGCATATAGCTGGAATATTATGTGGATGGATTGTATTTTCCTAACACCGCTCATTGTGCTTGGACTAGAACGACTGGTAAAGGAAGAAAAGTGCATACTGTATACAATTACACTTGCGCTGTCTATCTTAACCAATTATTACATTTCAATTATGATTTGCCTTTTCCTGGTGCTTTATTTTGTGATTCTCTGGTTTGAAGAAAGAAAAAATAAGGGAAAAAGCATTCTCTGGTTCACCGTCTGCTCGCTGCTTGCTGGCGGAATGGGTGCCGTTTTATTAATACCGGAAATTAAGATTTTAGGATACAGCGGTTCTTCCGGAATTTCGTTTCCAAAGGAAGTGGAGTGGTATTTTAATATCATCGCCGAGTTGTCGAGAAGCTGTGTCATCACCGAACCATATACGGGAAGAGACCACTGGCCGAACATTTACTGTGGAGTGTGGATGTTACTGTTTGTGGTGCTTTACATTTTAAATCGAAAAATTTCCTGGAAAAAGAAGATTCCCCGCGTGTTACTGCTTGCCTTTTTTGTGGTAAGCTTTGCAAATAATATGTTGGACTTTATCTGGCATGGATTGCATTTCCCGGATTCTCTGCCGGGAAGACAGTCGTTTCTTTTTATTTTCCTGCTGCTTTGCATTGGATACGAGACATTTTTATATTTAAAAGGAACAAAATTGTTTCATATTGGAATTGCGTTAGTGGTATCCATGCTCTTGCTGCTCGCCGGAAAATATGTGTCGGATGAGACGTTAGTGGACGGGGATGCATTTATCATGACGGCCGTGCTGCTTGGCTGTTACGCCGTTATTTTGGTACTCTACCTGACCGGAAATCGTGGCGTGAAAAGAGGAATGCGTGATTTGCTTTTTGCGGTTATGATTGTGGAACTGACGTTGAATTTTGATTTGACGGGGCTGGATACAACAAGCCGCAGCGCCTATGTGGCATCGAAAGAGGACTATCAGAATGTGCTAGACCAGATATCCGAATCGGAGGAAAAAGAGAACGATGCAGTTTTTTATCGGGTGGAGGAATTAGAGCGCAAGACCAAAAATGATGCCGCACTGTATCAGTACAATTCTGCAACACAGTTTTCTTCCTTGATGAATATTCAGGTTAGCCACTTCTACCGGAAACTGGGAATGGAGGGTGGCAAGAACTTTTATTGTATCAATGGAGCAACACCGCTTTCACAGGCACTTTTATCAGTAAAATATGTCATTGCAGACAATCCGGATGAAGCAGGCCCGCTTCGTTCGTTAGTAGCGCACAGTGGAAACGCCTATGTTTACGAGAATAAGTATTCGCTGCCTCTTGGTTTTATGGTAGAGGAAAATGTGGAGGATAACTGGAATCTTGATATTGGAAATGAGATGGGGGTATTAAACCAGCTGGCGGATTTGCTCGATGCGAAGGAAGAAATGTTTACAAAGACGGACGGAACACATGAGACGACGCAGGATGGAGAAACTACATTTGTAGTTCAAGAGGACGGGTATCTTTATGCGACCTATGAGAATCGGACGGTAGATAATCTGACAGAAAAAACCAGTGACGGGCGAACAAGGTCATTTACAAAATGTTCGCATGGGTATACACTAGAGCTTGGCTATTTAAAGGCAGGGACAACGGTGTCCATCACAAATGAGGATGGAGCATGCATTCCGATGCAGTTTTATACGCTCAATGAAAAGAGTGTCCAAGAAGCATTCGAGACATTAAACAGTCAGACGATGAAGCTTACGTCCTTTTCCGATACAAAAGTGAGTGGAGAAATCGAGGTAACAAAGGCGGGACGTTTTGTGGTTTCGATTCCAAATGAGGAAGGCTGGACACTGTTTGTCGATGGGAAAAAAGTAGAGACGCAAAGCTTTGCGGATACGTTTCTTAGTGTCCCTTTGGAAAAGGGAACACACCAGATTTGCCTTACTTACTGTACACCGGGGTTAAAAGAGGGGGCGGCAATCAGCCTGGCTTCGGTTGTGATTTTTTGGGGTATTGTTTATGGGAGAAGAAAAAGGAAAAACGAAAGGACTACAATTGTAAATGAAAAAGAAATGTGTGAGCATAGTGATTCCTTGTTACAACGAACAGGAGACATTACCTACAATTTATCCGGCGATTACGGATGTGATGAAAACGATTCCGGAATATGATTATGAGATTTTATTAGTGGATGACGGTTCTAAGGACCGTACCAATGAGATGATGAAAGAACTTGCCGCAAAAGATGAGCATGTGCGCTATTTTTCTTTTTCCAGAAATTTTGGAAAAGAGGCTGCAATTTATGCAGGTCTTTGTAATGCAAAAGGAGATTTTGTGACGACAATGGATGCGGATATGCAGGACCCGCCGGCACTTTTGCCAGAGATGGTACGGGTTTTAGAGGAAGAAGATTTTGACAGTGTCGCAACAAGACGTGTCAGCAGAAAAGGGGAACCGGTGATTCGTTCTTTCTTTTCAAGGTCTTTTTATAAGGTAATCCGCAAAATTTCAGATGTGGATATTGCAGATGGTGCAAGAGATTACCGCATGATGACACGTGAGATGACAGACAGTGTCATTGCATTAAGCGAGAATAACCGTTTCTCGAAGGGAATTTTTGCCTGGGTCGGTTACAAGACAAAATGGCTGGAATTTGAGAATGTGGAACGTGTGGCAGGAGAGACAAAATGGAGTTTCTGGAAGCTGCTTAAATATTCCATGGATGGAATTACAAACTTTTCAAATGTTCCGCTTATGATTTCTTCCTATATGGGAATGCTGCTGACATTTTTCTCTTTCCTTGCCATTATCTTTATCATTGTAAGAAAACTGATTTTTGATGACCCGGTCAGCGGATGGCCGTCCTTAGTCTGTATTATCACGCTGATAGGTGGAATTCAGCTTTTCTGCATGGGAATTATGGGACAGTATTTGTCAAAGACCTACATGGAAGTGAAGAGACGCCCACATTACATCATCCGTGAGACGAACAGCGAGGACGCAGAACGCAATAAATAAGGGCGGAATCATACAAAAAAAGAGCAGATACATACATGGCAAAAAGAGGTTGAAAAAAAGAGATTTTGGTACTTGAATCCTTACGAACATGTGTATATAATGTGTGAACGAAGTAAAATAAAAGACTTCGTTCACACTTTTTTTATGCTTGGAGAAGGAGAAATATCATGAAGACAGATATGACAAAGGGGAATCCGATGAAAATTATTCTGCTGTTTTCCATCCCTGTTTTGATGGGGAACCTGTTTCAGCAGTTTTATAATATGGTGGATACGATTATTGTGGGACAGTATTTAGGTTCAGATGCGCTGGCAGCAGTAGGTTCTACGGGCTGCTTAATGTTTTTGGTGCTGGGATTTGCAAACGGTATCGCACAAGGGTTTGGTGTTATGGTAAGCCATGCATTTGGAGCAAAGAATGAGAAGTTACTGAAACATTATGTGGCACTTGCTATTATTCTTACGGTGATAGTTTCAGTGATACTTACGATACCGACCGTTTTGGCATCAAGACAGTTTTTAATCTGGATGAATACGCCGGAAAATATTCTGGATATGGCGGATGCATATATTAAAGTTATTTTTGCAGGCATCTTTTGTACGATGTCCTACAATGTGGCATCTGGCCTGCTTCGAAGCATCGGCGACAGTAAGACACCACTTTACTTTTTGATTTTTTCATCCGCGCTTAATATTGTGCTGGATGTATTCCTGATTGTGGTGGCAAAGCTAGGAACTGCGGGAGCTGCGTATGCAACCGTTATCTCACAGGGAGTTTCTGCACTTCTTAGTTTTATTGTTATGTTTCGTAAATATGATATTTTGCGGACAAGCAGAGAGGATTACTATATGGATTTGAATGGAATTGGGCATATGTTATACATTGGAATCCAGATGGCGTTAAATTATTCGATTACAGCGATTGGAACCATGATTTTCCAGGCATCTGTCAATATGTTTGGCTCGCAGGTTGTGGCAGCTTTTACGGCTGCGTCCAAAGTACACAATATTGCAACACAGACGATGCCGACACTTGGAACCGCAGCTGCAACTTATTGCGGACAGAATCTTGGAGCTGGAAAATATGACCGTATCTTTAAAGGTATGAAGTCCTGCTTTTGGATTTGCATCGGTTGTGCCGTCGTGGCAGCAGCTATCAACTGTCTGGCAGGTCCTTATATGATAGGATGGTTTATCACCTCTCCGTCCGCAACGGATATTGAGAATGCAATGCGTTATCTAAGAATTGCAAGTATGTTTATGCTTCCGTTAGCATGGATTTTTGCATACCGGAATGGGCTGCAGGGATTAAACCGTGGATTGGTTCCAATGTTAAGCGGTGTTATGGAACTTGCAGCAAGAGCGATTGCAATTGCAATTTTAGCAAAACCATTCGGATATACCGGCGTGTGCTTTGCAGACCCAGCGGCATGGGTATCGACAGGAATCCTTTTGATTATCACTTATTTTATCTGGGAAATCCACATGAAGAAAAAGCTTTCCATGCAGGAACAGTTACAATAAAGCCTTTAAAATGCATATTAGCAAAAAAAGGATTGGAAATGCAGGCAAGAGTCCGATTTATTGGACTCTTGTTTTTTTATACTCCTAGTATCAAAAGACGGAACAAAAGTTAAAAGAAAAAGGAGTGTGAACACAATGAAAGGATATGTAGTAGAAGCAGGTTACATGGGATTTGTAGAGGGAAGATATATGTTGTTCGCGGATGAGGAAGATTATCGCGAATATTTTGAACAATGATTGAAATTTCCTTGCCGCTGTGGGATAATGGACAGGTAGACAACGAAGACTACAATTCCTTAGATAAGGGAGGCAGAATCATGGCAGGAAAAGAAATTGAAGTCTATGAAGGTGCACCAGACGTTAAAATCAAACCTTATGAGCACCATGCAAAATACTATGAGACCGATCAGATGGGAATCATTCATCATTCGAATTACATCAAGTGGATGGAAGAAGCAAGGATGGATCTGATGGAGCAGATGGGACTTAGTTACAAGCAGATGGAAGCAATGGAAATTATCAGTCCGGTATTATCCATTTCCTGTGACTATCACAGTATGGTTCACTTTGATGATGTTGTAGTAATCGAGACAAAGTTAGTAAAATATAACGGAATCAAGATGGAAGTGGAATACCGTATGACAGACAAAAAGACCGGAGAACTTCGCACGACAGGAAGAAGCTCCCATTGCTTTTTAAATCATGCAGGAAAGCCAATTTCCTTAAAGCGTTCCTATCCGGAACTTGATACCAAATTTTTCGAATATACGCAGAGTTAAAAATCTGCCATACCAGATGCGGTATGGCAGTTCTTGTTGCATGTAAAAGAATAATGAAAAGAAACGAGGAAGAAAGAAATGATAACAGAAAGATTAGCTGCGCTTCGCAAAGAGATGGCAAAACGCAACATTTCCATTTATGTTGTGCCAACAGCAGATTTTCATGAATCCGAATATGTCGGAGAACATTTTAAAGCAAGAAAATTTATTACAGGATTTACAGGTTCTGCGGGAACCGCAGTGATTACAATGGAGGAAGCAGGTCTTTGGACAGACGGCCGTTATTTTGTCCAGGCGGAAAAACAGTTACAGGGAAGTACCGTAACCTTATATCGCATGGGGGAAGAGGGCGTCCCGACTGTAAATGAATTTATCGAACAGAAGTTAAAAGAAGGCGGCACCATTGGCTTTGACGGACGTGTCGTTAACACCCGCTGGGGACTCCAGCTAAAGGAGATTGCAAAGAAGAAAAACGGAGCACTTTATGTCGAGGAAGATTTGATTGACCTTATCTGGAAAGACCGCCCGGCACTTGCAAAGACTCCGATGTTTATCTTAGAAGAAAAATATTCCGGAAAGAGCACAAAGACAAAATTAGAAGAGCTGCGTGCTGCAATGGAAAAAGAGGGCGCAGATACACATATTTTAACCTCACTTTACGATATCGCATGGCTGTTAAATGTCAGAGGAAATGATATCGAGTGTGTACCGGTTGTACTTTCTTTCTTACTTTTAACCAAGACAGACTGTACCTGGTTTTTACAGGAAGAGATTTTAACGGATGAGATTCGTGCTTATCTGAATGAGAATCACATCAAGACAAGACCTTATGAAGAGGTTTATGCGGCAGCAGCAGAACTTCCGGCAGATGCAAAAGTATTGCTTGACCGTGCATGCGTAAACTATCGAATCTGCAATAATTTAAAAGATTCAATTACAATTGTAGATGGAGCAAATCCAACTGAGTTGATGAAAGCGATAAAAAATCCGGTTGAGGTGGATAACACAAGAGCTGCCCATGTCAAAGACGGTGTCGCATTTACCAAGTTTATGTATTGGTTGAAACAGAACATTGGAAAAGAAAAGATTACCGAGATTTCAGCCTCTGATTATCTGGAAAAATGCAGAAGAGAGCAGGAGGGACTAATTGAGTTAAGCTTTAATACCATTTCTGCTTATGGACCAAATGCAGCCATGATGCACTATTCTGCAACACCGGAATCCGATGCAGAGTTAAAACCGGAAGGATTTTTACTGGTAGATTCCGGCGGACATTATTATGAAGGAACGACAGATATCACAAGAACAATTGCATTAGGACCGATTACGGATGAGATGAGATTACATTTTACAACCGTATGCCGTTCGAACTTAAATCTTGCAAATGCAAAGTTTTTATATGGATGCAGTGGCTTAAATCTGGACATCTTATCAAGAGGACCATTGTGGCAGATGGGAATTGACTATAAGTGTGGAACCGGTCACGGTGTTGGATATCTTTTGAATGTACACGAGGGACCAAACGGGTTCCGCTGGAGAGTTGTGCCGGAGCGTCATGACAATGGCACTTTGGAAGAGGGCATGATTACAACGGATGAACCTGGCGTATACTTAGAAGGAAAGTACGGAATCCGTACCGAGAATGAACTTGTCTGCCATAAGGCCGAGAAGAATGAGTATGGTCAGTTTATGGAATTTGAAAACATCACGTATGCGCCAATCGATCTGGATGCAATTGATCCGGACGAGATGACAGGCACAGAGCGTAAATTATTGAATGACTATCACAAGAAAGTCTACGAAACCATCTCACCGTATCTGACAGCGGAAGAGACGGAATGGTTAAAGAAATATACGAGAGCAATTTAAAGAAAGACATGGTGAATTTATGAGCGAAAAGTTAGTATTGATAGATGGACATAGTATTTTAAACCGGGCATATTTTGGAATCCCCGATTTGACAAACGCAGAAGGGCTGCATACCAATGCCGTATATGGTTTCTTAAACATTATGTTCAAGATTTTAGAGGAAGAGCAGCCGGATTATCTGACGGTTGCGTTTGATCTGTCGGCGCCGACTTTTCGCCATAAGATGTTTGATGCATACAAAGGAACCAGAAAACCGATGGCACAGGAACTTCGCCAGCAGGTTCCTTTGATGAAAGAAATGTTAGAGGCGATGGGCGTTACCGTTGTGACAAAAGAAGGATATGAGGCAGATGATATCCTTGGAACCATCGCAAAACAAAGTGAAAAAGAGGGTGTTGAAGTTGCGGTTGTCTCAGGAGACCGTGATTTGTTGCAGCTTGCCTCTGATCATATCAAAATCCGCATTCCAAAGACAAAACGTACCGGAACCGAGATTGAGGACTATTTAGCTACGGATGTAGTTGAAAAATATCAGGTAACACCACTTCAGTTTATCGATGTGAAAGCACTGATGGGGGATACCGCAGATAATATTCCGGGTGTGCCAGGAATCGGAGAAAAGACGGCAACCAGCCTGATTGTACAGTACGGAAGTATTGAAAATGCTTATGAGCATGTCGATGAAGTGAAACCACCTCGCGCAAGCAATAACTTAAGAGAACATTATGACATGGCAAAGATGAGTAAAACACTTGCCACCATCAAGATAGATGCTCCAATCGACTATCGGTTACAGGATGCAAAATTAGAGCATATTTCAGATCTTTATACCAAAGAAGCGTATTTGATGTGCAAACGGTTAGAGTTAAAGACTCTGTTAAAACGTTTCCAGGTAGAACAGTTTGCATCGGATGAGACGGAAAAGGAACAGCCGGAACAGTATTTTAAAGAAGTGACGGAGCCAAAAGAGGCAGAAAAGATTTTTGCTAAGGCAAAAGGAAAAGAGATTGGCTTTTATCTGGTTCCATCCGCAAAGGGTGGAGACAAAAAGATGGAGTCAGGCGGTCAGATGAGCCTTTTTGAGACGCCGGTGACAAACGCGTTCCTTGGAATGGCAGTTGCAATCTCAAAAGAAGAGATTTTTTATTTAAGAGCGGGTGAGCACTTGACAAGTGATAAGTTAGTCTCCCTTTTGGCGGACTGTGGGGCGGCATCCTATGCAACGCTTGACTTAAAGCCACAGGTAGCATTGCTTGGTTTATCGGACTGTAAGGAGAATGGAGGACTGAAAAAAGATTCCCTGTTCGATGCTGTGATTGCAGCTTATTTGATTAATCCGGCAAAAAATGAGTATGAATACGAAGACATTGCAAAAGATTTTGCAGACCTTTTCATTCCGTCTAAGGCAGATTTGCTTGGAAAACTTTCCTATGAACAGGCAAAAGAAGAAAAACCGCAGGATTTCTTAAAAAGTGTGTGCTATCCAGCCTATGTAGCGCTTGTTACAAAAGAAAAGTTATTACAGACACTAGACGAGATGGGAATGAAGAAACTCTATCTGACAATTGAGTTTCCACTGGTGTTCACATTGGCGGATATGGAAAAAGAAGGCATTATCTGTGACGCAACAGCTTTAAAAGAGTATGGCGAAAAGCTTTCCGTCAGAATCGACGAACTGGAAAAGAAGATTTACGAGGAAGCTGGCGAAGAATTTAATATCAATTCACCAAAACAGCTCGGCGTAATCTTATTTGAAAAGTTAGAGATGCCTAACGGAAAGAAAACGAAGACCGGCTATTCAACGGCAGCGGACGTGCTGGAAAAGCTAGCACCGGATTATCCGATTGTTGCCGATATTTTAGAGTACCGTCAGCTTACCAAATTAAAATCAACTTATGCCGATGGTCTTGCAAGCTGTATCAAAGAGGATGGAAGAATTCATACCACATTCAATCAGACAATCACGGTGACCGGCAGGTTAAGCAGTACCGAACCAAACTTACAGAATATCCCGATGAGAATTGAACTTGGACGCCTGATTCGAAAGACCTTCCTTCCAAAAGAAGGCTACGAATTTTTAGATTCCGATTATTCCCAGATAGAACTTCGTGTGTTAGCACATATGTCCGGGGATGAAAAACTGATTGAAGCGTACAAAGAGGCGCAGGATATTCACCGTATTACGGCATCCCAGGTTTTCCATATTCCGTTTGAGGAAGTGACTGATTTGCAAAGAAGAAATGCAAAAGCCGTAAACTTCGGGATTGTCTATGGAATCAGTTCCTTTGGCTTAAGCCAGGATTTAAGTATCAGTAAAAAAGAGGCGCAGCAATACATCGAGAGTTATTTTGCAACTTATCCAAAGATTAAGAGCTTTTTGGACGGCCTGGTAGAGCATGCAAAAGAAAATGGCTATGTGACGACCATGTTTGGAAGAAGAAGACCGGTACCGGAACTTAGCTCCAGTAATTTCATGCAGCGTTCCTTTGGAGAGCGCGTCGCAATGAATTCGCCAATCCAGGGAACTGCGGCAGACATTATCAAAATTGCAATGATTCGTGTCCATGACCGCCTGATTAAAGAGGGGCTAAAATCCAGACTGATTTTACAGGTACACGATGAATTATTGGTGGAGACTGCAAAAGAGGAACGCGATATCGTAGAAAAGATTTTAGAAGAAGAGATGCACGGTGCGGCAGACCTTAAGGTTTCCTTAGAGATTGATACCCATGCCGGCACGAACTGGTATGAGGCAAAATAATCGCAAAAAGATTGCAAGAGGAAAAGATAAGATGAGATTTATTGGAATTACAGGTGGCGTTGGTGCCGGAAAGTCTGCAATTCTTTCGTATTTAGCGAAAAAGGAGCGGACAAGGGTCATGTTAGCAGATGAAATTGCACATGACTTGATGAAACCGGGTACTTCGTGCTATGATAGGTTAAAGCAATGCTTTGGAAAAGAAGATATTTACCTGCCAGACGGTAATTTTGACCGGAATAAAATGGCTGCTGTTATTTTTGGGGATGATGCAAAGAGAGAGCAGCTCAATGCGATTGTGCATCCGGCAGTAAAAGAGTATGTGATAGAGCAGGAAGCTTTTGAACGGGAAAAAGGGAAACTGGATTTTCTGGTGTTAGAGGCTGCTTTGCTAATTGAAGAACATTATGATGAAATTTGCGATGAACTCTGGTATATTTATACGAAAGAGGAAGTGCGCAAAGTGCGTCTGATGGAGTCAAGGGGATATTCCGCGGAAAAAGTGCAGCAGATTTTTGACAGCCAGTTAAAAGAGTCGGAATACCGGAAACATTGCCGTGTTGTGATTGATAACAATGGCGCTTATGAGAAGACCTTTCAGCAGATAGATGCTGCGTTAGAATAGCTTAAAAAGCAAAAAATACAGATGGGGAGCCAAGAGGAGATACCGCAAATGAATGATGCAAAAGAATTAGAACAGCAATTGGTTTTCGGGCTTGATATTGGAACTAGAAATGTAGTTGGAACTGTCGGATATAAGGATGGTGATCAGTTTATTGTGGTTGCCCAATATGTCAAACAGCATGAGACAAGATCCATGCTCGACGGACAGATTCACGATATTGGCCGCGTTGGAAAGACAATAGAGGCTGTAAAAAAACAACTGGAAGAGCAGACAGGGGTGACGCTTTCAGAAGTATGTATCGCTGCAGCCGGACGTGTGTTAAAGACCGTTACGACATCGGTTGCGTTTGAATACGAGGAAGAGTCGGTTGTAACAGGAGAAGATATTCATACGCTTGACCTCCTTGGAATCGAGCATGCGCAGGAGATTTTAAAAGAAAAAAATGACACGAAGTATAAGTTCTACTGTGTTGGATACTCTGTTGTAAAATATTACTTAAATGACGAAGTTTTTTCCAATCTGGAGGGACATAAGGCGACTACGATTTCGGAGGATGTGATTGTAACATTCCTCCCGGAGGACGTTGTCGACGGTCTTTATGCAGCAGTTGGAATGGCGGGTCTAAGTGTTGCAAACTTAACCTTGGAGCCTATTGCGGCAATCAATGTCGCAATCCCGGAGAACTATCGTCTTTTGAATATTGGTCTTGTGGATGTAGGAGCCGGAACATCCGATATTTCCATCACCAAAGACGGAAGTATTGTGGCATACGGAATGATTCCTTTCGCCGGAGATGAAATCACAGAACTGATTGTACAAAATTACCTGGTTGATTTTAAGACAGCAGAGCATATCAAGCTTGCAAGTGGAACGGACTCACAGGTTACCTATGAGGATATCATGAGTATCACGCATACCATTCCATCTGAGGATGTCTGGAAATTGACAGAGCCTGTTGTAGATAAGATTACAACAGATGTTGCAGACAAAATCAAAGAGCTGAATGGAGATCAGGCTGTCAGCGCTACATTTGTAGTTGGAGGCGGCGGTAAAATCCACGGTTTTACGGAGATGCTTGCAGAAAAACTGGGACTTCCATCGGAACGTGTTGCGCTTCGAGGGGAGGAAGTCTTGCAGGAGGTTGTGTTTGAACAGGAGGATATCAAGAAAGACCCGCTTCTTGTAACACCGATTGGTATCTGCTTGAATTATTACGATCAGCGCAACAACTTTATTATGGTTCGTTTCAACGGAGAACGAATCCGCCTTTACGATAACAACAAGCTTACGATTGTAGATGCTGCACTTCAGGCAGGATTCCCGAATGATGAGCTTTTCCCAAAAAGAGGAAAAGAAATCAACTTTACGGTAAATGGAGTTGCCCGAATCGCAAGGGGTGAGGCCGGAGAGTCTGCAATTGTCACGATGAATGACAAGATTGTAAGCATCAACACACCGCTTGAACCAAACAGTGAGATTGTGATTGAGCCTTCCACCTGTGGTGAGGACGCACACTGTACGATTGAAGATCTTGGTGAGTACACACAGAGCACCATCATCTTCCAGGTCAATGACAAGAAAATCCGCTGCCCGAAATTTGTAGAGGTAAATGGAAGCTTAGAACCACCAAATTATCAGATTCAGGAAAATGATGTGATTGAGACAAGAAGCTTTTATACCGTCGGACAGGTGGCAGAATTTATGGATGTGGAACTTGATCCGGACAAAGAGATTTTTGTCAACAACCGTTTGGCAGATAAAAATACCCTGGTCTATGAAAACTTCACCATCGAATGGAGTGTATTATCCTTTGCATCTGCATCGGCAACCGGAAAGAAAATTGAGTATGTCGAAGATGACAAAGAGGATGTGGCAATTCCGTTTAGTGAGTCTATCCGTTCTTACGAACAGAATCTGGAACAGGAACAGAGTACAGAGCGCGGGTGGAACGAAGAAGAGAACTTAAGCCAGGAACAGAGCGAGTCAAAGGAACAGGACTTCGCTCAGGAAGAGAACCGGAATACAGAAAACGGTGTGGCAAATCCGAATGATTTTGCAGAGGAAACCACGCAGGTACAGCAGGAATGTGAAGATGCACCGGAAGACACTTTTAAGGCAGAAGAAACGACAAATGTAGTTGAAGATAAAACGCCACAGGGAGCGAAACTTTCTGTCTGGATTAACAACGAACCGTTTGAGATGTCAGGTAAGAAAGAATACATATTTGTAGATATTTTCAATTTTTACCCGTTTGATTTGACAGCTTCTAGGGGACGTGCAATTGTAACAAAGATTAATGGACAGAATGCACAGTTTGCGGAGCCGTTAAATGAGGGTGACCGAATTGAAATCTACTGGAAAGAGAATTAGAAAAGATGGAATTATGCAGTATTGCAAGTGGAAGCAGCGGAAACTGTATTTATGCAGGTTCCGATGAAAGCCACATTTTGATTGATGCCGGAATCAGCGGAAAGCGGATTGAGAACGGACTGAATTCGATAGACCTTAAGACGGCAGATATGCAGGGAATTTTAATTACACATGAACATATCGATCATATCGCAGGACTTGGAGTGGTAGCACGCCGCTACGGAATTCCGATGTATGCGACCAAAGAGACGATTGATGCCGTATTACATACGAAGTCCGTTGGAAAAATAGACGAAAGCCTTTTCCATGCGATTGAGCCGGGTGTTGATTTTTCAATCGGAGATTTGACGATTGAACCAATTTCCATTTCCCATGATGCAGCAAATCCGGTTGCATACAAGGTGAAACAACCGGGAAAAAGTATGGCGGTTATGACCGATTTAGGAAAGTATGACCAAAATATTATAGACAAACTAAAGAGTTTAGATGTATTATTGTTAGAAGCCAATCATGATGTGCAGATGTTACAGGTAGGATCTTATCCATACCCTTTGAAAAGAAGAATTCTTGGCGAAAAAGGGCATCTGTCGAATGAGGCGAGCGGACAGTTATTAGGTGAGATTTTACATGATCACTTTAACACTGTTTTTCTGGGGCATTTAAGTAAAGAGAATAATTACGAAGAATTAGCATATGAGACAGTACAGCTTGAGGTGACGATGGGTGAGAATCCGTACAACGGATCTGATTTCCCGATGTATGTTGCCAAGAGAGATGAAGTTTCGCCGATGATTCGTTTTTAGATATGTAAAAGAAAGAGGAGATTGAAAATGGAAAACACAGTAGACAAGACAATTATCACAGTAGTAGGCAAAGACACTGTCGGAATTATCGCCAAGGTATGTACTTATCTTGCAGAAGAGAAAATCAACGTGCTTGATATCTCACAGACAATTGTATCCGGCTATTTCAACATGATGATGGTGGTTGATATGAACAAAGCCGCAAAAGCATTTTCGGACTGCCAGAAAGATTTGGATGCACTTGGAACAGAAATCGGTGTTTCCATTAAATGCCAGCGCGCTGAGATTTTTGAAAAAATGCATCGTATCTAATGAAAGGAACTTGTGGAAATGATTAACATATTTGAAGTAAATGAAACCAACAAAATGGTGGAGCAGGAAAACCTTGATGTTAGAACGATTACAATCGGAATCAGCCTGCTGGATTGTATTGACTCAGACTTAAAGAAATTAAATGAAAATATCTACAATAAGATTACAACCGTTGCAAAGGATCTTGCAAAGACAGCGGAGACAATTGAGGGCGAATTCGGGATTCCAATCGTCAACAAACGTATTTCCGTTACCCCGATTGCATTGGTTGGCGGTTCTGCATGCAAGACACCAGAAGATTTCGTAACGATTGCACATACGATGGATAAAGCTGCAAAAGCAGTTGGCGTTAACCTGATTGGTGGTTATTCTGCATTAGTTTCCAAAGGAATGACAAAGGCAGATGAGACGCTGATTCGTTCGATTCCACAGGCATTGTCCACAACAGAGTGTGTCTGCAGTTCCGTAAATTTAGGCTCTACAAAGACGGGAATTAACATGGACGGCGTGAAGCTGATGGGCGAAATCTTACTCGAACTTGCAGAAGTGACAAAAGACCGTGATTCTGTTGACTGTATGAAGCTGGTTGTATTCTGTAACGCACCAGACGATAACCCATTTATGGCAGGTGCTTTCCATGGCGTGACAGAAGCAGATGCTATCATTAACGTTGGTGTCAGCGGCCCTGGTGTAGTAAAGACTGCCCTGGAAAAAGTACGTGGAGAGAGCTTTGAGGTTCTCTGCGAGACTATCAAAAAGACAGCGTTTAAGGTAACACGTGTTGGCCAGCTTGTTGCAAAAGAGGCTTCTAAGATGCTTGGAATTCCATTCGGAATCGTAGACTTATCTTTAGCACCGACACCTGCAGTTGGAGACAGTGTTGCAGATATTCTTTGTGAAATCGGATTAGAATATGCAGGAGCACCGGGTACAACAGCAGCGCTTGCGCTTTTGAATGACCAGGTGAAAAAAGGCGGCGTTATGGCATCCTCTTATGTTGGTGGCTTAAGCGGTGCGTTTATTCCGGTCAGCGAGGATCAGGGAATGATTGATGCTGTGACAGCAGGAGCCATGACAATCGAGAAGTTAGAGGCAATGACTTGTGTATGTTCCGTTGGACTTGATATGATTGCAATTCCAGGAGATACACCGGCAACTACAATTTCCGGTATTATTGCAGATGAGATGGCAATCGGTATGGTGAACCAGAAGACAACAGCAGCACGTTTGATTCCGGTGATTGGAAAAGGTGTTGGTGATACCGTAGAGTTTGGTGGATTGTTTGGTTATGCGCCAATTATGCCGGTAAACAAATACTCCTGTGCAGATTTTGTGAATCGTGGAGGAAGAATTCCTGCACCAATTCATAGCTTTAAGAACTAAGATGGGGATTTGCGCAACAATATTGTAAAATCAGATGATATTTCAAGTAAAAAGGAAGGTCGTTAAAAAACGACCTTCCTTTTTTGCGTAAAACACGCAAAAATATGCTCCATATATCCGAAAATGCTTAAAAAATAAAGGTTTATCGGTTGCGCAAAAGTTGAAAACGAGAAAAAAGTAGTGAAGATAGGACAAATTACCTTGTGCAAATCTGCTAAAAAACGGTCGGGATTATTATAAATCATGCACATTGACACAAAAACACTGCCGTAATATACTAAGAATACAGAACAACCGATTGCGCAAAGGTGCGCAGGGAGTATCACACACCAGCGTCGGTCGATTCCACGGAACCATATAGATTCCAAAAAGAATAGGGAGGATTTTTCAAAATGAAAAAGAAAGTAATTAGTGCTTTATTATGCGTAAGCATGATGGCAACATTAGTTGCTGGTTGCGGAAGCAAAGCAGCTGATGACAGCAGCAACACAGACAGTAACAACGCAGCAACAGCTGACACACAGGCAGCAGACAGCAGCAATGCAACATCTTCAGAAGATGCAATTGCAAACTTAATCGCTGCAACAGACGGAACCGTAAACATTCAGTTATGGTGTTCTGAACTTGAGTCTTATCAGAATGTTATGAAAGAATTAACAGATAAATTCCAGGAACAGTATTCTGATGTAGATTTCAACATCACAATCGGTGCTGTATCTGAGGCAGATGCAAAAGATAAGATTTTGGAAGATATTGACGCAGCAGCAGATGTATTCGTATTTGCAGATGATCAGGTAAATGACCTTGTAAATGCTGGCGCACTTCAGGAAGTAGCAGCTACTTATACATATGACCCAACAGAGACAAACTCTAAGGCGACTGTAGATGCAGCTACAAAAGACGGAAAGCTTTACGCTTACCCATTAACAGCTTCTAACGGATATTTCTTATATTATGATTCAAGCATTTTCTCAGAAGATGATGTAGCTTCCTGGGAAGCACTTACGGCAAAAGCTGAAGAAGCAGGAACTCAGGTAGGTATGGACGTAGCAAACGGCTGGTACTTATACGGATTCTTCGCAGGAGCAGGATGCGAACTTTCTATGAACGATGACAATACAAACAACTGTGACTGGAACAACGAAACAGGTGTGAAAGTAGCAGAGAGCGTTGAGAACATTACTTCTTCTTCCGCATTTGTAAGCGTAGCAGATGAAGATGCTATCACAATGTTAAGCGATGGAACACTTGGTGCATATGTTTCCGGTACATGGGATGCAAAATCATTCCAGGAAGCATATGGTGATGGATATGCAGCATGCAAACTTCCTACTTTTGATGTAGACGGAACAGCTACACAGATGGGATCTTACGCTGGTTACAAATTCGTTGGTGTTAACTCTCATGCAGAAAACATTGGTTGGTCTATGCTTCTTGCTGAGTACTTAACAAACGAAGAAAGCCAGTTAGCAATTGGTAATGCAACAGAAGAAGGTCCTGCAAACATCAATGCAGCAGCTCAGATTGATTCCCCAGCACTTGCAGCACTTGCAGCTCAGTCTGCATACGCAGATCAGCAGGTTGTAGGTCAGAACTACTGGGATCCAGCAAAAGCACTTGGTCAGAACCTTATTGATGGAGCTTCTGATATTCAGGGTGTACTTAATGATGCTGTAGATGGTATTACACAGGAAATCGCTGAATAATCATCAACTAGACAAAAGAACTTAAAAACTTAGTTTCCCGCATGCTCTGCACTGGGCAGGGCATGCGGAATTTTTAAAGACACAAGATTTGATCAGACAGATAAAAATTTTGTCAAAGGACAAAATTAATCATTCACGCGTATAGGGAGTGAATCTATGAAAACTTTTTTTAATGCAGTCAAAAAATACTTTGCCGATTTTGGAAAAGCCGTGGCAAAGGGCGATATCTGGTGTAAACTCTCACTGATTGTCATGGGTGCCGGATATTGGGGACGTAAACAGATATTGAAGGGAATTTTAATCACAGCTCTTGAAGTTGTATTCTTCCTATTTACCGGTCTTTTTTCTATCAATTATATTAAGGATTTAGGAACACTTGGTACCGTACAGTACGAAGCGGTATTCGATCCTCTGACAATGAAAAATACTGTTAACGATTACGATAACTCATTACTGATTCTTCTTTATGGTATTGTAGGTATCTTAGCAATCTTAGCATTCATACTTTTATATATAAGCAATATGAAGGCAGTTTACCGTCTCCAGCTTATGAAGGAAGAGGGAGAACACATCAATACATTTGGTGAGGACATAAAATCTCTTTTCAACGGTAAGTTTTATGTTACATTGCTTACCTTGCCAAGTATCGGTGTCATTATGATGAATATCATCCCAATTGTCTTTATGTCATGTGTGGCATTTACCAATTATGATATCAATCATATGCCGCCAAACTACTTGTTTACATGGGTTGGTCTTAGCAACTTTAAGAACATGTTTACAGGCGGTGCCACCATCACATTTTCCTATGCATTTATCAGAATTCTTGCATGGACATTGGTTTGGGCGGTATCGGCAACGTTTACAACGTTTATTGGTGGTATTCTTTTGGCAAAATTAATCAACCATGAAAATACCTATTTCAAGAAAGTGTGGAGATCACTTTTTGTAGTAACCATTGCAATTCCACAGTTTGTAACATTGTTGCTTGTCAGCAAAATGTTCAGCGACCACGGTATTGTAAATACATGGTGTTCCAATATTGGACTGACAGGTTTCCTCCAGCATATAGGACTTGTATCCGGTAACTTTATACCATTCCTGTCAAAACCGGGCTGGTCACATGTGATGATTGTCCTCATTAATATCTGGGTCGGTGTACCGTATCAGATGCTTTCCGCTACCGGTATTTTGATGAACATCCCGACAGACCAGTTAGAGAGTGCACGAATCGACGGCGCAAACAAATGGCAGATTTTCTGGAAAATCACAATGCCATATGTATTGTTTATCTGCGGACCATCCTTAGTTCAGAGCGTTATCGCAAATATCAATAACTTTAACGTTATTTACCTGCTTACAAGCTCAACCGCTACATCCAATATGGCGTTTGCAAACTCCAATGCAAAAGAGACAGACCTTCTGATTACATGGTTGTTTACATTGACGAACGACAACTCAAACTACAAGATGGCATCTGTCATCGGTATTGTTTCATTCGTTATCTGCGCACTTCTGACACTGCTTAGTTACACAAGAATGATTAGTGGCGACAAAGAGGAGGTGTACCAGTAAAATGAAGAAAAAAACCTGGAATATTATTATAAGGCATATTGTGCTAGCTCTGTTAGCATTTATCTGGCTGATACCGATTGTATGGCTGGTTGTAACCTCATTATCAACAGCAAAGGGAGTAAGTTACCAGCACTTTTTCCCATCACACTGGACACTGGCAAATTATCACCAGCTGTTCTTTGAGACAGATACGGCAGCGAATTTCCCTGCCTGGTTTAAAAATACATTCATTGTAGCGTTTTTCACCTGTATCGTTTCGTCCGCATTCGTATTGATGGTATCTTATGCATTCAGTTGTATGAGATTTAGAGGAAGAAAACAGCTTATGAGCTTTTCTATCATCCTTGGAATGTTCCCTGGTGTCCTTTCCATGATTGCTGTTTACTTCGTATTAAAGATGATTGGACTTACCGATACGCTCGCTGGTCTGGTTATCGTATACTCCGCAGGTTCCGGATTAGGATTTTTGGTATTAAAAGGATTCTTCGATACCATTCCGGTTTCCTTAAGAGAGGCAGCCCGCTTAGAGGGAGCTTCCGAGGCAACTATTTTTGGAAAAATCATCATTCCGTTGTCAAAACCAATGATTGTATACACGATTATCAATTCATTCTTAAATCCATGGATGGATTTCGTTATGGCACGAATCATGATTAAATCAAAAGATTCTGCGGACTGGACAGTTGCAATCGGACTTTACAACCTGCTTCAGAAGACGTTGATTGGCGATTATTTCGCAATCTTCTGTGCCGGCGGTGTTATGATTGCAATTCCAATTTCCGTCCTTTTCGTAGTGATGCAGAAATTCTACGTAGAAGGTGTAACAGGAGGAGCCGTAAAAGGCTAATAAAGTTGAAATGTTATTCATGAAGGCGGGCAGCACCCCCAATGCTGTCCGAGACCATGATGGGCATAATATAGAAAATAAATGCCAAAGAGTTTGGCTGAATGGAGGAAAAAATGGACAAATTTGTATTGAATCTGATCCATCGTCCAGAAATGGTTCCAGAGTATTCTGCAACTGTAACAGGACAGGGAAAAGAAGAGGATATCGGAGATAAAGCTCTCTTGACAGAGTCTTTGGATATCTTTAAGACACAGCAGAGACTTGCACATGAGAATGGATTAAAAGTAACCATTCAGATGACATATGCTTCTCTTTTCAACGACGAAGCAGTAGAAATCGCAAAACATGACCACGAAGTATATGGTGATGAAATTGCATTATCTTTACTTGGATTACCATGTGAAGAGTTCCGTGAAAAATATAAGACAAAGGACTTCTGTATCTGGATGTTCTCCATGGAAGATAAAAAGGCAATCGTCAATGACGTATTCGAGAAATTCCATGACAGATTTGGATTCTATCCAGAATCGACAGGTTCTTACTACATGGACGCAGATTTAACAAACTACATCAAAGCAACTTATCCAACTGTAAAATGTGCAGTTGCAACCTGCTGGGAGGAAGGACCAAAAGCATACCATACCTGTAACAACTCCTGGTATACATTATTCGATGGAGGCCCATGGGCACCTTGGATTCCATCCAAACAGAATACACATGCTCCGGCAGCGAACAAAGAAGAGGATAGCGGAATCGTAGCAATCCCTCATCTTTCCCGTGACTTAATTGCTTGTTACGATGGAAATGGTTCGAACTTCGGAACACATCCACAGAACGTACTTCGTGGAATGATTTACGATACAAAGACATGGGAGTATCCATATCTTTACAACTTAATTGACCAGTATCGTTCCCTTGAAAAATACAACAACGGATATTCATACAACATGATGTTTGTTGGACCAGGCTGGATGAACAAAATGGGACGCTGGGAGCAGCCATATGAGCTTCTCTATAAGTCTTACAGCGATGGATGTGCTTACTATGGTAAGCTGAAAAAAGAAGGACAGCTTGTTGATATGACAATGTCCGAGTTCGCAGATTACTACCGTGAGAAGAAGGGTGTAAACGACAACAACTACAACGAGCCGGAATGTGCTCTTTGGAGAGATATCTTATATGGTTCTGATAAACAGTTATTCTGGTATTGCGATCCATATATGAGAGCATGCGTTAACATGGATCAGGGTGGAGCAATCGTTGACCTTCGTCCATACGCAGCAAAATTAGAGTGGCCGGTTGGTATCGGAACAAAACATGTTCAGGATGCATCTTACCCATTCTTAATTCAGGAGAAATATCGTGCAGGTTACTTCACACATTACGCTGGAGAAGGAACCGTAAGAAGTGCAAAACTTTCTTACAAAGGAGAGGAAGTAGACCTTTGTCTCTGCCCTACACATGCACACTTCTCACAGGAAGGAAAGACAAGAATCTTAACACTCGACCCTGTTACAATCGAGTTTAGAGATTTAACCGTCAAACTTCAGACAAAAGAATACTTCGAGGAAGGTTCTTCGAACATCAAGATTGAACGTCATATCTTAGAGATGAGCGATCCTACTGCAGAAGTAACATTAAACGAATACATGGTAGCATGTTACGGTACAACAGAGTACTCTGAGGATATGTCCCATATCACATTAAAGATTGATGGACCGGAAGAAAAGACAATCAATTACGAATACAAATGCCGTGAAGAGGGCGTGAAAGGTGCTTCTGAAGTAAGCGCAGTCATTCCTGAAATCGAGACAAGAGTATCTATGACAGCATCAGATGCAAAGGCAGAAGGATATGTAAAAGAGGGATATGCTTTCTCACCAATGTTCACATTGGGATACAGAAAAACAATCTCAGATAAGGAGGTATTTGCAACATGGCTCAACTTGGCAAAGGCAAATTAAATTACAGATGTCCGTCTTGCTTTTTAAGAGATCTCGACATTGATATGTTCTACAATAAAGAAACAGGTATTTACAGCTGTATCCGCTGTCAGTACAGAGGAACTGAAGAGGACGTTTTAGAAAAAAACGAGATGATTCGTTTCCGCTATAAAGCAATGCATGACAGAATCACAAAATTTGATTTTGATTAAGTACAAGTCACGCATATGCGCATGACTCCGGTATTTAAAGGGCGCATAGGGAAATAACCTATGCGCCCTTTTTAGGCTGGTAAGGTGTAGGATGGATAAGAAAGATAGGAAGGAAAGGAACAAGAAATGAAATTTGTAAAGGGAATGGATTTATCTACCTTAGTAGAATTAGAGCGTTGTGGCGCAAAATATTATGACAATGGAAAAGAGATGGATATTTTAGATATCATGAAAAAATATGATGTCGATACCATCCGTATCCGACTTTGGAATGATCCATGGACCGAAACAGGAGAGTCTTATGGTGCAGGAGAAAATGATTTAAAGACATCCTTAGAAATCGCAAAAAGAGTGACAGACGCAGGATTTGGCGTATTGTTAAACTTCCATTACAGCGATTTCTGGGCAGACCCAGGAAAGCAGTTTAAACCAAAAGCATGGGCAAGCTACGGTGTGGAAGAATTAGAAAAAGCAGTATACGATTTTACAGCAGAGACGATGGAAGTTTTTGAAAAAGAAGGCGTAAATATCACAATGGTTCAGGTTGGAAATGAGCTTTCCAATGGACTGCTCTGGCCGGAGGGAAAAGTGCCAAACTATGACAACATCGCAAAATTTGTCAATGCCGGAATTCGTGGTGTCCGTAAAGTTGACGGTGAAGTGCCGATTATGATCCACTTAGACAACGGTGGCAAGAATGAATTGTACCGTGAATGGTTTGACAATTTCATGAAGCGTGGAGAGGATTTCCAGATTATTGGTTTGTCTTATTATCCATTCTGGCATGGAACACTCGATATGTTAGAAAATAACATGAACGATATCGCAAAGCGTTATGGAAAAGATTTGATTGTGGCAGAAGTTTCCATGGGATATACGATGCAAGACTATAAAGATTATGAAAAACTTTCCGATGAAGAAAGAAAAGGTTATGCAACACGCCAGGAACTGGTGGAAAAGATTGAATATCCAATGACCATACAAGGGCAGTATGATTTTATGCAGGATTTCTTAAACAGAATCAGTCATATTGCAGATAACAAAGGAAGAGGATTCTTCTACTGGGAGCCGGCATGGATTCCGGTACCAGGCTCCGGATGGGCAACTCCTGCATCTTTAAAATACATTCAGGACCCTGGTCCATGTGGAAACGAATGGGCAAACCAGGCGTTGTTTGACTATGAAGGAAATGTACTTCCTACTTTACAGTTAATCCGTGATTTTAAGGCAGAGTAAGAGATACAAATTGTTGTATGACTTTTGAACTTTACTAATTTTTCCAGGAGAGAACGATGGAACGGGTAATCCTATTTCAAAATGCGGTTGAGACGCTAGGGTATTTTTCGAAGCAGATAGCAGAAACGTTTATACAACAGGGAATGGATGTATTTTTTGTTGACTACGATAATTTGAATGAAAACCTAAGGGAACTTCCAGGGTTTGTAAAAAAAGGAACAACGGCACTTCTTACATTTAATTTTATTGGAGTCGGCGGAGAAGATATCTTTTGGAAGGAGAATGATACTTCCATCTGGGAGCAATATGAGATACCAATCTTAAACATTTTGGTGGATCATCCGCTTTATTACCATACAAAGTTAAAAAGATATGGAAAAGGGATGAAAATCTTTTGCATTGACAGAGAACACGTTACCTATTTGAAACGGTTTTACCCGGATTACATTGTGAAATTTTTGCCACTCGGTGGAAATGTTTTGCTCGAAAAAGAAAAAAAGACTTCCAATCTTATGTTGCAGGATGAAGAACACATGCTGCCAGTCGGGGAGCGGCCATATGACGTGGTTTTTACAGCCAACTATGTGCCAATGGAGCAGATTGACCGCCCAATCAGGGAGGCAGATGCGGAATATCAAAGATTTTATCGGGATATTTATCAAAGCCTGATGGAGCATCCGTATGTGCCGGTGGATGTAATTTTGGAGGAGAAGATTCGCCAGGAGGTAGGAGCAGTCACAGAGGAAGACCTGAGTTCTGTTATGGAAAAAATGTGTTTTCTGGATCTTTGTGCAAGAACTTCCTTCCGTGATCAGGTGATTCGTACCTTGACGGATGCAGACCTTAAGGTGCATGTATTTGGTGCTGGTTGGGAACATTTTTCCTGTAAAAAACCGTGGAATCTGATAACAAATGGGAGAATGATAAGTTCTGCGGATTGTGTGAACGTAATTTCCAATGCGAAAATCTGTTTGAATGTGATGCCTGGTTTTACCGACGGCGCACACGACAGGGTTTTTACAGCAATGCTTCAAAAGGCGGTCTCCCTTACCGATGATACGCATTATCTGCGGGAAGAGTGGAAGGATGGCGAACATCTGATTTTCTACTCCAAGGAGCAGATGGAAAGGCTGGAGTGTCAGGTAAAAAAATTATTGGAAAATCCGGAGCAGATGCAGCATATTGCGGACGTAGCTTATGAGCGTGCAAGCAGGGAATGTACCTGGGGGGAGCGGGCAATCCAATTACAAATGGAGTTAAATTCTTAAGATTTTTTAAATGGGGTTCATTTTTCATAGATAGATTCGATATATATCTTGTAACGTATTAAAAAGTAAGATTATACGAAACGGGGAAAGAGCTATGAGAATACAAAGCCGATCAGCAATGTCACTGTCTCGCTCAAGACAGGTTCGACAGGCGAAAATCAATTACAGAATCAGTGCTGGCAGAGCAAAGCGGACGAAGAGTTCCTCAGGTTCTAAGACGTTATCAGCACTCAATACGTCCAACAACAAATTATCACTCTATGATGCTTTGATGAAGAAGCTGCAGGGGACGGACACAAGTTCGAATAAGAACGAGAATGTCACGACAGCAGCCCAGAAGAAGAACTACACACTTTTAAAACAGTATGCGACAAATGTAGTTTCATCCGGTAAAAAGCTTTTGGATGAGAGTGAAGGCTCCCTTTTTGACGAGGCATCTAAGACGGTTTCTGAAGACATCACGGACGAGACGAAGAAGAAAGAAGCAGAACAAAAGATTGCAGATGCCAAGGATAAGGTGAAAAAACAGGCATTGGAGTTTATCAACGAGTATAACGATATGATAGACAAGATGAATGATATCTCATCGAATACCAATGAATTGTATTTAAAGCAGCTAAAACAGTATGGGACAATAAGTTCTGCTGCATTTACCAAAGTTGGTATCAGCGCAAACAAAGACGGTACACTTACCGTTGATGAGGCAAAGTTAAAGGCAGCTGATTGGAAGGATTTGAAAGCTGTTTTTGGCGAGAAAGGCAGCTTTGTTGACAAAGTGACGGCAAAGACAAAGTATATCAAATCGAGTGCAGAGTACAATCTGTCTAATCTTAGCAAGGTTTATAGCAGCAGTACTTACAGCAATACAGGCCGTGCTTACGAGACTGGCAGCAGCACGTTCCAGGCAAGAGGATGATATATTAGTTTTTCTAATAGAAATAAGTAAATAAATTCATATAACTAATAATGCCGATTCCATTGTAAAAAAAAAGGCATCATGCTAGAATGGATATCGGACAGGCGCAGGCTTATGTCTGCGCTATTTTTTTAGCTTGTTGGAACTGAAGGAGGAAAAAAATGGAATTAAGATCATTAAAGAATGAGTTGTCAGGAAATACTTATCCAGGACGTGGAATTGTAATTGGAAAATCTGCTGACGGAAAATATGCTGTAACTGCTTATTTTATTATGGGTAGAAGCGAGAATAGCCGTAACAGAGTTTTTGTAGAAGATGGAGAAGGAATTCGCACTCAGGCATTTGATCCTTCTAAATTAAGTGATCCAAGCTTGATTATCTATGCACCTGTTCGTGTATTAGGCAATAAGACAATTGTGACAAATGGTGATCAGACTGATACCATTTACGAATTGATGGATAAACAGCAGACATTTGAGCAGGCACTTCGTACCAGAGAGTTCGAGCCGGATGCACCAAACTATACACCAAGAATTTCAGGTATCATGCATGTAGAAAATGGTACATACAACTATGCAATGTCAATTTTAAAGAGCAACAATGGAAACCCGGATGCATGTAACCGTTACACTTTTGCATATCAGAATCCGGTAGCCGGAGAAGCTCATTTCATTCATACTTATATGGGAGATGGCAATCCACTTCCAAGTTTTGAGGGAGAACCAAAGCTTGTTGGATTAGAAGGTGATATCGATACGTTCACAAAGACAGTCTGGGAGAACTTAAACGAAGATAACAAGGTATCTTTATTTGTTCGTTACATCGATATTGCAACCGGAAAATATGAGACAAGAATCGTAAACAAAAATAAATAAGTTCCAAATCAGAACAGTTTAAAAAGAGAGACAATGTGAAAATTTTCACAAAAGGAATGGGAGATTATCATGAAAGAATTAGAATTAAAATATGGATGTAATCCAAATCAGAAACCATCAAGAATTTATATGCAGGAAGGCGAACTTCCAATCAAAGTACTGAACGGAAAACCTGGATATATCAACTTTCTCGATGCGTTCAACGGCTGGCAGCTAGTAAGCGAGTTAAAAAAAGCAACAGGTCTTCCGGCAGCAACATCTTTTAAACATGTATCACCTGCAGGTGCGGCTGTGGGTCTTCCACTTACCGAGGTAGAGCGTAAAATTTACTGGGTAGATGATATGGATATGGAATTTACACCACTTGCAAATGCTTATACAAGAGCAAGAGGTGCGGACAGAATGTCATCCTTTGGCGATTTCATTTCCTTATCCGATGTCTGTGATAAGGCAACTGCCATGATTATCAAACGTGAGGTTTCCGACGGTGTTATCGCACCTGGTTACACAGACGAGGCGCTTGAGATTTTAAAAGCAAAGAAAAAGGGAAATTACAATGTGATTGAGATTGATCCAAATTACGTACCGGCTCCAATCGAGCACAAAGAAGTATTTGGTGTCACATTTGAGCAGGGAAGAAATGAGCTGGTCATCGACGAGCATTTCTTTGACAATGTGGTAACAGAGAATAAAGAGATTCCAGAATCCGCAAAAATTGACCTTGCAATTTCCATGATTACGTTAAAATATACACAGTCCAATTCCGTATGTTATGTAAAAGGCGGACAGGCAATCGGTATCGGTGCAGGACAGCAGTCCAGAATCCACTGTACCCGTCTTGCAGGTTCTAAGGCAGATAACTGGTGGTTACGTCAGTCTCCACAGGTATTAGGACTTCAGTTCTTGGATAAAATCGGTCGTGCAGACAGAGACAATGCCATCGATTTATACATCGGAGAAGACTATATGGACGTCTTGGCAGATGGCGCATGGGAGAATATCTTTAAAGTAAAACCAGAAGTCTTTACAGCAGAAGAAAAACGTGCATGGTTAGATAAGAACACAGATGTATCTTTAGGTTCGGATGCATTCTTCCCATTTGGTGACAATGTAGAACGTGCACATAAGAGCGGTGTCAAATATATTGCCCAGCCAGGCGGATCTATCCGTGATGACCATGTTATTGCAATCTGTAACAAATATGATATCGCAATGGCATTTACCGGAATCCGTTTGTTCCATCATTAATTTGGGGAAGAGAAATTCCCGTTTGTATCAGGCTTATCTTCCCAAAAATGCTTGAAAAAGCTAAATGTATATGATATACTTTGATAAGTTGTGAGTAAAGAATAAGTAGGAGGTGTAGATCGTGGCTATCTTAAAAACGATTTTAACCGTTATTTTTATTATAATCAGTTTAGCTTTAACAGTTATTATCTTGATGCAGGAAGGTAAATCCGCAGGACTTGGTGCAATCAGTGGTGCAGCAGATACCTATTGGGGCAAGAACAAAGGACGTTCCATGGAAGGTATGTTAGTAAAGATTACCAGAGTTTTGGTAGTTTTGTTTGTTGTGATTGCAGCAGTTTTGAATATTGGAAGTTTCTAGAGAACAAGGAAGGCTGTCGTAAAGTGCGACAGTCTTTTTTCATGTAATAGGAAACTTGCAAAGTCAGGTTTGGAAAAGAACGCATAGTTTTTGATTTTTGGACACAATAAGAATGACGTCATACGAAGGAGGAACGTAGCAAAATGAATCAGGAGTTATTCCAGGAAAGAAAAAATATGATCTATAATTTTATCTGCGATGAGCTTTACGTGCCAATGAAAGCAAAAGAGATGGCGGTTGTTCTTGGCGTGCCAAAAGGACAGAGAAAAGAGCTGCAGGAAGTGTTACAGGTCTTATTGGAAGAAGGAAAAATTGACATTTCTTCCAAGGGAAAATACACAAAGTCAGAAGGAAAATTTTTAACCGGAACCTTCACAGCACACCAGAGAGGATTTGGATTTGTGACGGTGGAAGGGGAAGATGAGGATATTTTCATTCCAGAATCCAAGGTAAATGGAGCACTTCACCAGGATGTGGTTCAGGTGTCTGTGGAGGACGGACGAAGTGGAAAAAGAAGAGAAGGTGCGATCACCAAAATTATCAGCCGTGGCATGACGCAGGTGGTCTGTACCTATGAGCAGAGTAAAAACTTTGGCTTTGCAGTACCGGATAATCCTAAATTTGGAAAAGATATCTTTATTCCATTGGAGCGTTCAAAAGGTGCAATCAGTGGTCATAAAGTGGTCGTAGAATTGACCAGTTATGGAAAGCATGGAAAGAAACCGGAAGGAAAAGTGGTTGAGATTATCGGACATATCAATGATCCGGGAACGGATATTATGTCGATTGTAAGAGGCTATGATTTGCCGGTTGAATTTTCGGATAAGATTCTCCGCCAGGCTCAAAATGTTTCCAATGAGGTAAGTGAGGCAGACATGGCAGGCCGCATGGACATCCGAGACTGGCAGACGGTCACCATTGATGGTGAGGATGCAAAAGACTTAGACGATGCAATCACGCTGACAATGGACGGGGAGAATTACAAATTAGGCGTTCACATTGCGGACGTCAGCAATTACGTGCAGGAGAGAAGTGCGCTTGATGTAGAAGCCTTAAAAAGAGGAACTTCTGTCTATCTTGTAGACCGTGTGATACCAATGCTCCCACATAAGCTTTCCAACGGAATCTGTTCCTTGAATGCGGGTGAGAACCGTCTGGCACTAAGCTGTATCATGACAATCGATAAAAAAGGAAATGTAATCGATCACACCATTGCCGAAACGGTTGTAAAAGTGGACCGCAGAATGAGTTACACCAGCGTGAAAAAAATCTTAGAAGAGCATGATGAGGCGGAGTGCAGGGAATACGAAGAACTCATTCCAATGTTTGAGCGCATGAAAGAACTTGCCGCAATTTTGCGGAAAAAGCGCATGAAACGTGGTTCGATTGATTTTGATTTCCCGGAAACAAAAATCATTTTGGATGAAAAGGGAAAACCAATTGACATCAAGCCCTATGACAGGAATGTGGCAACCAAGATTATTGAAGATTTTATGTTGATTGCAAATGAGACGGTAGCACAGGACTTTTTCTGGCAGGAGCTCCCATTTGTGTATCGTACCCATGATAATCCAGACCCGGAAAAAATTCAAAAGCTGTCCACATTTATCAATAATTTTGGATATTCTATTCACATCAATCAGGATGAGGTACATCCGAAAGAATTACAAAAACTTTTGATGAAAATAGACGGAACACCGGAGGAGGCATTGATTAGCAGATTGACACTCCGTTCGATGAAACAGGCAAAATATTCGATTATGAGTACCGGACATTTTGGATTGGCAACATCTTACTACTGTCATTTTACATCCCCGATTCGAAGATATCCGGATTTGCAGATTCATCGTATTATCAAAGAGACACTTCGCGGCAGAATGAATGAAAAGAGAATTGAGCATTACAATGCAATTCTGCCAGAGGTTGCAAAGCACTCCAGCGAGATGGAACGACGCGCTGATGAGGCGGAGCGCGAGACTGACAAATTAAAGAAAGTAGAATATATGTCTACACATATCGGAGAGGTCTTTGAAGGTGTTATTTCCGGCGTGACAGAATGGGGCTTTTATGTAGAGCTTCCAAATACGGTGGAAGGACTCGTCCATGTGACAAGTCTTCGCGATGATTTTTATCATTATCAGGAATCTACTTACGAGATGGTCGGTGAGGTGACAAACAAGCGCTATAAGCTTGGTCAGAGCGTAAAAGTACGTCTTGTGGGGACAGACCGTGTGATGAGAACGATTGATTTTCATGTTGTGACAGACGAGGATGAGACATCACAAGAAAAGGATGCGGCAGAAGAACAGGTTTTATCAGAAGAATAAGTTGCATATACTGTAAAATTGGGGTATACTAGGAAAGCATCAGAAATTTGAAAGGGAGGATGGCGTGATGGCAAAAGATGCATTTAAGTTAGTGGCAAACAATAAAAAAGCATATCATGAGTATTTCCTGGAAGAAAAGTATGAATGCGGTGTGGAACTAAACGGAACCGAAGTCAAATCAATCCGCATGGGCAAATGCAGTATCAAGGAAGCGTTTGTGCGTATTGAAAAAGGAGAGGTCTATGTGTATGGAATGCACATCAGCCCTTATGAAAAAGGGAATATTTTTAACAAAGACCCGCTTCGTCCGAAAAAGCTTTTGATGCACAAGTCGGAGATTCGAAAACTGGAGTCGAAGAGTGCAGAGCAAGGCTATACGTTAGTTCCGGTGGAAGTATACTTAAAAGGCAGTCTGGTAAAAGTGCAGATTGCGCTTGCAAAAGGTAAAAAGTTATACGATAAACGTCAGGATATCGCAAAGAAAGATATGAGACGTGAGGCAGAGCGCGAATTTAAGATTCGGAATCTGTAAAAAAGTTTGTTTCACACATTTTTGTGTGTTACGATAGATGGCGCCTTAGGCGCCGCAAAAACTGAATAGGGGCTAGTAAAGGTTTCGACGGGGGATCTGCAGCTGGAGAAGCGAGTCGTATGGTAATGCGTCAAATGGCCAAACTAAAATTAAACGCTGAAGATAATTTAGCATACGCTGCCTAATGGCAGCAGTCGGCTCTAAAGCACTCACACTTTAGAATCCCGGCTTCGACCATGTGAGAAACGACACTGTCAAAGCTTTGAGGCAGTGGGCGTATTATGAAGCTACTAAAACGTCTAGGGTGTTTGTTCCCGAGGCGCAGAGGGAATGTCAAAGAATAAACTACACTCGTAGAAGGACAGGGAATTTTCCTTCGGACACGGGTTCGACTCCCGTCTAGTCCACTTGAAAAAGTACCGCATTTGCGGTACTTTTTTGTGCGTTTTAATGATAACGAGAGTTGGGAGTCTGGTTCTCCTTCACTATATACACATTTTATACACATAATAATATTGACAATACACAAAAAATGTGTATATTATAATTAAAGGAGGAAAATATATGAAACAAAGAGACTTAATTAAAAAGTTAGAGTCTGTGGGTTTTAAATTTGAACGACATGGTGGAAATCATGATGTATATGTCAGAGGTTTCGATGAGGAACAAATTCCAAGACATAAGGAAATTAATGAAAGATTGGCGAAAGCAATTCTAAGGAAATGGGGATTATAATATCCCCAAACCTTGGATATAGTTATAAATAGATAGTTGAATGGAGGTTATTAGAATGAGACAGGTATATCCAGTAATATTTACACCGTTAAATGATCAAAAGGATACGGTTTTAATAGAAGTACCTGACTTGGAAATTTTAACAGAGGGATATGGAATGGCAGATGCTGTTGAAATGGCTAGAGATGCAATTGGATTAAAGGGAATTTCATATGAGGATAAAGGAAAGAAATTGCCGGAACCAAGTGAATTTAACGTTATTGATGTATCACAAGGAACATTTGCAGAAGATGGTGCTGGATGTGTATCATTAGTAGATATTGATTTTGGTGAATATCGTCGCAAGGTGGACAATAAAACTGTAAGGAGGAATGTGACACTTCCTAACTGGTTGAATCAGGAAGCTGAGAAGGCGCATATTAATGTTTCGCGAGTATTACAAGAAGCATTGATGACTAAATTAGGAGTATCTAGATAGAGCAGAGATATAAGGAATGTGTGCCTGGCGAGGACACGCATAGCATTCATTATATAAGGCAGAATTAAAGCGATACAGGGAAAGCTTTCAGAAGATATACAAAACACTTGATAGTAATTGATACCACATCTGTGATATATATTATTTATCAGAAGCTAAGGGGCTGTAAAATAGGATCTAATCAGGGAATGCCCGAACAGGCATTTGTCGGAACTGACATTCCTTGATATGAGACATATTTTGCAGCTCCTTTTGTTTGCATCTCTATTACGATGGCTGTGCCTGACGCCGATTTTATTGGAATAGGCAGGTGCGCTTTTAAGCCATTTCCTGTTTTGTGACATGCCTATTGATGATTTTTGACAATATGGCATGCACATTTTCCTTTAAGAACAGGGCGTCGGGCATGCCTATTGCTTTTTATTTAGTATAAGGCACAGCAATCACCCCTGAAATTTGCGTGCCTAGAGCTTAATTTAGAGCCTAAAGCACCGCTTTTGTGTTACGGGACAGAGGAAAAAGGCGTGCCTATGACCGGATATTAGCTTGTAGGCATGCAAAACTTTGCAAAAAAAGATTCCATTCCCAAATTCCCTATTGACATATATTGACCATCGATATACTATATAGGTAGTCGATATATAGATTATCTATACACAAGGAGGTAGGGAAAATGTCAGTGGACAAAACGTTACTATCAGGCAGCATGACGATGTTATTGCTTAAGCTGCTGGATGAAAAGGATATGTATGGTTACGAAATGATTGATACCCTAAGGAAGAAATCAAACAATGTTTTTGAACTGAAAGCAGGTACTCTTTATCCGTTGTTACATGGGCTAGAGGAAAAAGGACTGCTAAAGTCCTATGAGCAAAAAATTACTGGAAAGACAAGGAAATATTACAGTATAACGAAAGAGGGCAAGGGACTTTTGGCAAAGAAAACGGTTGAGTGGAATGAATACAAAACGGCGGTATCCAACGTACTTGCGCTTGAAGGTTAGGTGGGAGGTAAGCGGATGGAAGAATATATTGAAAAACTTATCTCTCAGGTCAGGTGCAAGAAAGCAAGACCGTATATAGCAGAAGAAATAAGAGACCACATCGAAGAACAGATGGCAGATAACAAAGAGAACGGTATGTCTGATGCGGAAGCGGAAAAGAATGCAGTGCTCGATATGGGAGATCCTGTCGAAGTGGGGATTTCCTTAGATAGAATTCATAAACCCAAAATGGGATGGAATGTGATTGTCATTGTTGGAATTATCAGTTTGCTGGCAATACTGGTACAGTGGGCATTTGCATCTGCTATTAACAATTATGGTTTAGAGCAGCTAAGTCATATGAGTTATAATTATTCGATGAGAAAATTCTTAAAAAGCATTTTTGCTGGAATGTTGTTTATGGTAGTGATTTATTTTGTGGATTACACAGTGATTGCAAAGTATTCCAAAATCATAGGGCTTTTTATCATAGGAGCCGGACTTTACACGGTTTTGTTTGGAACTTCATTTCATGGAGCAAGGTATTATATTTTCAATTTGAGTGTCAGTGCCACTTCGTTTATGATGCTGTATGTTCCGGTGTATGGCGCAATTCTTTACAAATATCGGGGTGGAGGGTTTGGAGCTCTCTTAAAATGTATTGCATGGCTTTTGACTCCGACACTCATAGCAGTAAGAATACCAAGTCTTGGCGTGGCAGGAATTTTGCTGATTTGTATGTTGGTACAATTAACCATTGCGGTATGTAAAGGCTGGTTTAAAGTCAATAAAAGGGCTGCTTTAACCGGCTTATGGACGGTATTTCTGTTATTGCCATTCGTCAGCCTGTTCGGATTATATTCGCTGCATCTGCTCGCTGATTACCAGGAGGCAAGAATCCGAAGCTGGTTATTGCCAAATCAGGAAGAAGGTTATGTATTATCGGTCATAAGGGAGTATACCAAAAATGTTCCCATGTTTGGAAAAAGCCAGAAAGACATTTTGGGATATCTGCCGGATTTGAACAGAGATTATATCTTTACCTATATTATCAATAGTTATGGTTCCCTTGCTGGAATCATCATTATATCCGTACTGGCAGTGCTGCTTGTATTCCTGTTTGGTGCAGTGATGAGACAGAAAAATGAACTTGGTTTTACCATGGGTGTGGGATGCGGAATGATTTTACTCATGAATGCAGTTATAAACATATGTTGCTCCATCGGAGTTTTGCCACCATCCGCATCATTTCTTCCGTTCTTTTCAGCAGGTGGAAGTAATATGATATTGTGTTACGCATTGATTGGAATTGTGTTAAGCATATATAGATACAAGGATGTGTATCCGGGAAATATTTCAGACAGGGTAGTTATCAAGAAAAAACTGGATGTAAACTTATAGATATAAAGCTAGCCGTTCCCTGAACCGACTTCCCTGGCAACAAATCTTAAGCAGTTTTAAATTTCAAAATCAGATAACAAATCCAGGCTAACATCAGGTCACCTCCCATACTAATATATGCAGTGAGATAGGAAAACATGCAGGAAGGTGGGACAATCTTTTTCAAAAAATTGGCAGAATTCTTGCATTTATGCGTTGTATCACGCATAATAAGGATGGAACGATAATTGTAGTTAAAACATAGATAGAGAATTTGGAGCGAAAAATGGAAAAGATAGAAAAAATAGAACGTGTGAATACATATTCGCACCCGCTTTTTTCAGAAAAAGTGTTAAAACAGCATGGAGCCTTTTTGGTGAATGGGACGCAGCCGTATGAAGTAGAAATTGTTTCGAAGACAGATGCAATTATCCGTGGGGCGTGCGTGGATTTCTATGAAAAAATTATCGAGGAGTTTCGATTTTTTGCAGGGCATATCACTAGATTTTTGGATGAAAAAGGAAATCTGGTGAAGGAATTTCCGAAAGTAGAAGTGTTTCGCGTTCCAATTGAGAAAATCCAGCCATCCCAGTTTTATGTGGATGAAAGCAAAATGGAGGCAGTATCTTCTTTTATAAAGACGGAACAGGATGTGGTGATTCCACTTGGAAAAAGTGAGACAGGCTATATTTCACTGGATGGTCACACCAGGCTAAAAGTTGCACTTGTAAAAGGATTTACGCATGTGTATGGCTTCCTGACGGAGGTAGAAGAGTACGTTGCATGGTTTGTGGCGGAGGCAAAAAAGCGGGGCGTCACATCCGCAGCACAGATGGAAAAACTGAGTCATGAAGAATATGAGATAAAATGGAATGGATTTTGTGACGCCTTTTTCGCAGAGGAAGAATAGATACAGGCAATAAAAATGGAATCTTGGCATAGAATCGGGAAAAAATAGCCGAGTTTCGCTAGAAAAAGGAAAATTTTTTTGGGTGTAATGTGCTATACTTTTTTAGAGAGTGCTAAGATGATTCCATAGAATGGCAGGGGATAAAAGAAATGGCAAAGAAAGAAAATATAACTACGATTGTAAATGGATTTGTTTTTGAAGATCCAGAAGAGGCAAAGAAAGCCCAGAAGGAAGCAGAAGGCGTTCGTTATATCAAGAGCAAGACGGATATGGAGAATCCGGAGATGGTGTTACAGATTTATAAGGATATGATACGCCAGAAAGTGTTTGAAACGGAAGTTGGAATAGCCTACCTCGCAGAATTGCAGGATTATCTGAAAAAGGTACCGTATATCAACGATGAGGACATCCTACCGGTTCCGACGGTTACGAGAGAAACCGATGCGCTGGTCCGTAAAAAGGCAAAGAAAGCAGAGAAAAAGAACGCAGACATCAGACGGAATCAGGCACCAGTCACAGGAAAAGGGGTGGATTATAAGAAGAAGTTTCAGATTTCGCTGGTAATCAATGTTGTACTTGCAGTCTGTATCGTCTGCATGTTTTTGATTAATCTGACAACAAATCAGACAACAATCTTAAACTATGAATCGAAGATTATCGACAAATACGAATCCTGGGAACAGGAATTAAATGAGCGTGAGACTAAGCTTCGCCAGCAGGAACTGGAAAATGGAATCTCAGAGGATACACAGAATGATGGAACTGTTGAAGAAACAAATACACAAGAATAAATTCACATTTTTTTCATAGGTAGTTGGTATTCTATTAGCAAGAAAAGAATGAGCGAAGAGAGGCATGAGTCGTATGGAAAAAGTAAAAATTCTTGTAGTAGATGATGAAAGCAGAATGAGAAAATTAGTCAGGGACTTTTTGGTGCGTCAGAATTATGAGGTTTTAGAGGCAGCAGACGGCGAGGAAGCACTCGATTTATTTTATCGGGAAAAGGATATTGCACTGATTATCTTAGATGTTATGATGCCAAAATTAAATGGCTGGGATGTCTGCCGCGAGGTGAGGGAGACATCGAAAGTTCCGATTATTATGTTAACTGCAAAAGGGGACGAAAGCGACGAACTAAACGGTTTTGAACTTGGCGTAGATGAGTATATTTCAAAACCATTCTCCCCAAAGATTCTGGTTGCCCGTGTCGGCGCAATTTTGCGTAGAAGCGGAAAAACAGAAGAGACAGAGGAAAATATGGAACTGGGTGGAATTGTTGTGAATAAGACAGCACACCTTGTGACCGTAGATGGAGAGCGGATTGACTTAAGTTTTAAAGAATTTGAACTTCTCAGCTATTTTATGGAGAACGCCGGAATTGCACTTTCCAGAGAAAAAATTTTAAATCATGTCTGGAACTATGATTACTTTGGAGATGCCAGAACGATTGACACTCATGTAAAGAAGCTCCGCTCAAAGATGGGCAAAAAGGGTGAATATATCAAGACAATCTGGGGTATGGGTTATAAGTTCGAGGTGGAAAATGCGTAGGAAAGGACAAAAGAGGACACAGTCTTTGACATGGCAGATGGCAGTGATTATCATCGGTCTTGTGGCAGGGACGGTATTCTTATGCTGGTTTTTAAATAATACATTCCTGGAACGCTACTATATTGCACATAAGCAAAACAGCATGTTAGAAGGCTATGAATCGATTGATGATGCAGCGACAAAGGGAATCCTTGAAAAGCAAGAGTATGATGTAACGTTTGAAAATTTATGTGCCAACGGAAATATTACTGTGCTGATTATAGGACCGGACAGAACGATTGTAAGATCTTCTGCCAATGATAATCAGGGAATCATGATTCAGTTTATGGATTTGATTTTTGATGGCGGAAATGCAAAGACCACAACGTTAGAAAAATCCGACAATTATGTCTTACAAAAGCAGACAGATGAAAGGTTAAATTCTGAATACCTTGTCCTGTGGGGAACGTTGTCGGACGGCAATTTTATCATGATGAGAACCGCACTGGAAAGCATTCGTGAGAGCGCTTCAATCTCAAATCGTTTTATGGGATATGTTGGATTGCTTGCAATTTTAATCAGTGCAGTCATTGTTATTTTTGTGTCAAAGGGAATTACGACGCCAATCTTAGAGCTGACCAATATTTCAAAGCGGATGACAGAGCTTGATTTCGATATTAAGTATCAGAGCCGCAAGAAGTACACAAATGAGATTGACGAATTAGGCATGCATATCAACAATCTCTCCGAGGCATTAGAGAGAACGATTTCAGAGTTAAAAGGTGCAAATAACCAGTTAAAGCTTGATATTGAGAAAAAGACACAGATTGATGAAATGCGAAAAGAATTCTTATCGAATGTTTCTCATGAATTAAAGACGCCGTTAGCACTTATCCAGGGATATGCAGAAGGACTAAAAGAATGTATCAACGATGATGCAGAGAGCAGGGATTTTTACTGTGAAGTCATTATGGATGAAGCGGATAAGATGAACCAGATGGTGAAAAAGCTTTTGACATTGAATCAGCTGGAATTTGGAAATGACAAGGTTGTGATTGAACGGTTTGATATGACAGAACTCATCAAAGGTGTGCTGAATTCTACTACAATTTTGATGATGCAAAACGGAATAACGGTTGAATTTTTAGAGGATGAGCCGATGTATGTCTGGGCGGATGAATTTAAAATTGAAGAAGTTATGACAAATTATCTAAGTAATGCGGTCAATCATGCCGATTTAAATAAGAGAATTAAAATTTTCTATACGAAAAAGGCAGACTGTGTCAGAATCAGTGTCTTTAACACGGGAGAACCGATTCCGGAAGAGGATATCGATAATATCTGGATTAAGTTCTATAAAGTAGACAAGGCAAGAACACGTGAGTATGGTGGAAGTGGAATCGGATTGTCCATTGTAAAGGCAATCATGGAGTCCTTAAACCGCGAGTGTGGTGTCATTAACCATGAAGACGGAGTAGAGTTCTGGCTGGAGCTTGATACAAATGCAAGCAGTAATAGGAAAGAAGAACCAAAAATATAGTTGATAAATTTTCAAAAAAATGGTAACATGAAGTAAAATTTAACTGATATTTTCAAAGGAGTGAAAATGGGAAAATCAAGGATGAAAGCGGTAGCAGCGATTTGCACTGCAACATTATTACTTGGTGGATGCGGCGAGGCACCTTATGAATTGACGCAGTCAGAAGAGTCTTTGATTGTCAATTACGCGGCGCATGTTGTTGCGAAGTTTAATGTAAAGCAGAAAGATGGCATTACCTATGTGGATCCATCCAAGTTACAGCCACAGGAAGAGACGGAGACAGAACTTGCGGAAGAGACACCGCAGGATACGTCGACGGAGACTGCAGATGGTGCACAGAATGCCGGCGAGGGCGGACAGCCGCAGGAGAATGCAGAGCAGACAGGAAAGACACTGCAAGATTTATTTGGAACGGATGGATTGTCAGTTTCCTATACAGGGTATGATGTAAATGCAAGTTATGTAGAGGAAGATTATTATTCTTTAAATGCACCTGCAGGAAGTACATACGTGATTCTGAATGTGAACGTGACAAACAATACAAATCAGGATATCACGCTGGACAATCTGAGTAAAAAACCATCTTTTAAGGCAACGATTAACGGTGAAGAAGTGCCGGCAGAGACGACAATTCTGCTGACGGATTTTTCGACTTATCAAGGTACAATTGCAGCGGGACAGTCCGTAAACACCGTATTAATTTTTAAGGTAAATGAGGAAACAGGTGCTAATATTACAGATATGAACCTGGAAGTGAACATGAATGGAGAAAAAATAGCGGTTATTTTGTAAAAATACACGAAAAATCGTATAATTATGAAACAATATATGATATAATTATTTTACAAAGACTGCAGGAGGAGATATGTGATGGATACAAATATTCTTTTGGAAACAGGTACGAACGAATTAGAGGTTTTGGAATTTACATTAGGTGACAACCATTATGGAATTAATGTTGCGAAGATTCGTGAAATTTTAACATATCAGGCAGTTACACCAATTCCAAATGCACATCCGAGTGTGGAAGGTATTTTTATGCCACGTGATGTAATGATGACAGTTATTGACTTGAAACGCTGCTTGGGAATGCAGCCATCCGAAGAGGGCGGATTGTTCATTATTACCAACTTTAACAAATTAAATATTGCATTTCATGTAGATGAGGTAATCGGAATTCACAGAGTATCCTGGGAAGACATTATCAAACCGGATTCTACAATTAATACAGAAGATAACAGCGCATCTACCGGTGTTATCAAACTGGGTGACAAATTAGTTGTCATTCTTGACTTTGAAAAGATTGTGACAGATATCAGTCCAGAGACAGGACTTAAGGTATCTGATGTAGATAACATGACAGGAAGAGAGAGATGTGATTCTCCAATTCTGATTGCAGAGGATTCTCCGCTTCTTGGTAAATTGATTACAGACTGTCTGAAAAAATCAGGTTATACCAACATCATTATGAATATGAATGGACAGGAAGCATGGGATAAGCTTTGTCAGATGAAAGCGGAAGGAGATGTCTTAGATAAGGTTCATTGCATTATCACAGATATTGAGATGCCACTTATGGATGGTCACCGCCTCACAAAGCTTGTTAAGACAGATGATGTGTTAAAGAAGATTCCAGTTGTTATCTTCTCATCCTTAGTCAATGAGGAAATGAGAAGAAAAGGAGAACAGATCGGTGCAGATGCTCAGTTGACCAAGCCAGAGATTGGAAGTTTGGTATCCGCAATTGATGAACTCATCGACAAGGGACTTTCTTCAAGATAATACGTTTAAAGTGAAAAGGGGTGTGATGTTTCATCACATCCCTAATTCGGTTATAGAGAAACATCGGAGGAAACATAATGAGCAAATCTGAAGATTATTTGGACAATCTGCTTAGTTCTGTATCGCCAAAAAACAGTGGAAGGTCTATCTCCTTAAGTGATGCGGGGAGAGTGGTAGATCCAGACAAAGCATTTTTAGATGAATTTGAAAAACAGTTGATGGAAGACGACGGGGATGATCAGTTCCTGCGTGATTTCGAGAAAGAATTAGCAGGCGATCACAGCACTGTTTTCCAGGATGAGAAGCCGGATGCAGAGGAGACTGTACCAGCGGAACATGTTTCATCAGAGGATGAAGCGGATGTTGATAAGGAAGACCTGATTGGAAATCTCGACAACATTGTGAATTCTGCGAAAAAGAAAATGCAGGATGAGGAAGAGGCAGAGGGAGAGAATGAACTTTCAAAGGAATCAGATGATGAGTCAGAATTCGTTGTGGACACGTTAGATGATGACGCGAAAGCAATGATAGAGTCCAGCCAAAAGGGACCAAGCCTGAAAGAGGAGTTCGGAATCGAAGATGATGACTTTGATGATTTTGGAATTGAGGATGATATCACATTTGGCGATGAGCCAGAGACACAGAATGAGGCAACAAAAGACACAGAGTCAAACGGTGAGGATGACGATGTAGTATCTTTGCTGCAATCAGAAGATGACTTTGCCGAGCTTGGCAATATGATAAAAGAAAAAGACGAAGGTGCGGCAGAATCCACGGACAAAGAGGATGGAAAGAAAAAAGATTCCGACAAAAAAGAGGGATTTTTTGCAAAATTAAAACGTATCCTGTTTGGTGAGGATGAGGACGAGGAGAACGCAGCTAAGGAACCGGAGAAAAAAGAAGAAAGCACGATGGAAGGACTGGATGGATTATCAGATGAAAATCTTGATATTCTAAAAGAACTGGAAGGTTCCATGGGTGCAAAAGCAGAAAAAGAACCGGAAGAAGAGCCAAAAGATAAGAAAGAAAAGAAGAAGAAAGAGAAGAAGCCAAAGGAAAAGAAAGAAAAGAAACCGAAGGTTAAGAAGGAAAAGAAACCAAAGCCACCAAAGGAGAAGGACAATACACCACCTCTTCCAAAGGTTCCGGTGATTTTAATCTTTGTGATGGCAGCATCTTTCATGCTATTAATTTTGTTAGGAAGCAAAGTAATCAATTATTCTTCAAACATCAAGCAGGCACAGTCTTTGACAGACCAGGGAAAATATACAGAAGCATATGCCGAGTTATCAGGAATGGATGTGAAAGACAAAGATACAGAATTATATGAGAAAACCAAGATTTTAGCAGCTGTATCCAGCCAGTATGAGGCAGCACAGGTGTTCATAGAAGACGAAGATTATGATATGGCATTGGATTCTCTGATTTGTGCAGTAGGACGATACGATATCAATTATTCGGATGCAGAGACCTATAACTGTACCGTAGAATTAAACCTGATTGAGCAGAATGTGGAGGAAACATTAAGTTCCCAGTTCGCAATGACAGCAGATCAGGCAAGAGAATTATATGCAACACGATCCAGAAAAGATTATACAGTTGAAGTGTATAAAGTGATTCAAAATTTAGGCTTGGAAAAGGTGACGGAAGAATGATAGCAATTATTGATTATGATGCAGGAAATATCAAAAGTGTTGAGAAAGCACTCCATTATATCGGTCAGGAATGTGTGGTGACCAGAGATTTTAACGAAATCCGCAATTCTGACAGAGTTATTTTGCCGGGAGTAGGCTCCTTTGGAGATGCGATGGCACATTTGAAAAAATATGAGCTGGACAAGGTAATTCGGGAAGTAACTGAAATGGGAAAACCATTTCTTGGAATCTGCCTTGGCTTGCAGCTCTTATTCGAAGGAAGCGAAGAGAGCGAGGGTGTGGAAGGCTTACACTTGTTAGAGGGAACGATTAAAAAGATTCCGGACAAGGAAGGCTTAAAGATTCCGCACGTTGGCTGGAATTCCCTGACACTGCAGCATAATGGTAGATTGTTTGAGGGCATTGGACAGGATGCCTACGTCTATTTTGTACATTCCTATTATTTACAGGCAAAGAATGAGGAGATTGTAAAAGCAACCACAGAATACAGCACCTGTATTCATGCTTCGGTAGAACAGGGCAATATTTTTGCATGTCAGTTCCATCCGGAAAAAAGCAGTGCGGTTGGTCAGAAGATTCTAACAAACTTTTCAATGATTTAGGGAGGAAGGCAGAAGATGTTTACAAAAAGAATCATTCCTTGTCTTGATGTGAAAAACGGACGGGTCGTAAAAGGTGTTAACTTTGTTGATTTAAAAGATGCGGGAGACCCGGTTGAGATTGCAGCAGCCTATGATAAGGCTGGAGCAGACGAACTGGTGTTCCTTGATATTACAGCTACTTCGGATGCAAGAGAAACTGTTGTGGAGATGGTTCGAAAAGTAGCGGATAAAGTGTTTATTCCATTTACCGTTGGTGGAGGAATCCGTACGGTAGAGGATTTTCGTACCCTTTTAAGAGAAGGTGCGGATAAGATTTCGATTAATTCTGCAGCGATTAATTCGCCAAGACTTATCTCGGATGCAGCGGACAAATTTGGCAGCCAGTGTGTAGTGGTTGCAATTGATGCAAGAAAAAGAGAAGATGGAAGCGGCTGGAATGTATACAAGAATGGTGGCCGTATCGATACAGGACTTGACGCAATTGAGTGGGCGAGAGAAGCGGATAAGCTTGGAGCCGGTGAAATTCTTTTGACAAGTATGGATTGTGACGGTACAAAGGCAGGATATGACATTGAACTTACCAGATTGATTGCAGAAAACGTTTCCATTCCTGTGATTGCATCCGGTGGTGCCGGAACAAAAGAGCATTTTTATGAGGCTCTGACAAAAGGAAAAGCAGACGCAGCACTTGCAGCTTCCCTTTTCCATTATAAAGAATTAGAGATTGCAGATTTAAAAGACTATTTGGCAGAACGTGGAGTTTCCGTCAGAAGGTAGTAGATAGGAGATTGTTATGCCACCGATTCAAAATGACTGGCTGAAACCGTTAGAGCCAGAATTTCACAAAGATTATTACAAGTCACTGTTTCAGAAAGTGACACAAGAATATAAGACGCATTTGATTTTCCCACCGGCAGATGATATTTTTAATGCGTTTCACCTGACACCGCTTAAGGATGTGAAGGTTGTGATTTTAGGACAGGACCCTTATCACAATGATGGACAGGCACACGGACTTTGCTTTTCGGTAAAACCGGAAGTCGATATTCCACCGTCTCTGGTGAATATCTATCAGGAATTACATGATGATTTGGGTTGTTACATTCCAGACAACGGATATCTGGTAAAATGGGCAAAACAGGGTGTCCTGATGCTCAACACAGTACTCACAGTCCGTGCACACGCGGCAAATTCTCACAGAGGAATTGGCTGGGAGCAGTTTACAGATGCAGCAATCCGTATCTTGGATGAGCAAGACCGCCCAATCGTATTTATCCTATGGGGAAGACCTGCGCAGATGAAAAAGGCGATGCTTCATAATCCCAAACATTTGATTTTAGAAGCGCCTCATCCAAGTCCATTGTCCGCATACCGTGGTTTCTTTGGAAGCAAGCCTTTCAGCAAGACAAATCAGTTTTTGGTAGAACATGGATTAGAGCCGATTGACTGGCAGATTGAAAATAAGAATTCGTAAAGAATTGACATCGAAATGAAATTGAATACCGAAAAATGAGGAGTGCCCAGACATCTAAGATGCCTGGGCAATTATGAAAAAAATTTATCAAGTGATAAGTACTTAATAACTTATTTGATATTATAATTGTACCAATGAGTTATGAACAATCTATGAACGAACGGTAAAGGCTTTCTTAAGGTATTGTGTCTGTTATTTATACATGGAAAAACTAAAGAAAACAGCGCGTTATTACGATATACAATATAGTAGAAAATGATAACAGGGATGTGAATAGAATTCAAAGGAGTGATTACTATGGCAACAATTTCATCGTATGATTCTTCCTCTATCAGCACATTGTTTTCCAGCTTCTCCAACAAGAAGACGAGCAATGTAGCATCGGATTTGCTTGGAATTAGTTACAGTGATTATGCGATTATCAAAAATGGCAGTTATCATAAGCTGATGAAGGCATATTATTCGGATGATAAGAAGACAGAAAATATTGCGTCTTCGATGGCGACAGCAAAAGATACGACAAAGACGTTAGCTTCTGTTGAAAATGCTGCAGAAGATGTGAAGAAGAAGGCAGAAGATTTGCTTTCAAATGGAAGTAAGTCTGTATTCAAGAAAGAGAGTGTCAAGGGAAGCGATGGCACAACAACGCAGGAATATGACAAAGATGCCATCTATAAGGCAGTTTCTAATTTTGCAAGCAGTTATAATGACTTGTTAGATGCTGCGTCAAAGTCCAATACAAATCAGATTTTAAGTACAACCAAATCATTGGTAACTTATACAAGTCAGAATGAGAAACTGCTTGGTTCCATTGGAATCACCATCGGCAGTGACAATAAGATGTCAGTTGATGAGACACAATTTAAGAAGGCAGATATGTCGACTGTGAAGTCGATTTTCCAGACAACAGGTGCATATGGCTATCAGGTATCCGCCAAGGCATCCATGATTCAGTATTATGCGCAGAATGAGGCATCTAAGTCCAACACGTATTCTAAGAATGGAATGTATACATACAACTATAATTCCGGTCAGATTTATCAGTCTACGACCTAGAACTGTGAATTTAAAATATGAAAATAAGAGAACCGATTGCCTGTTAGCTGCAATCGGTTCTTTTGTGTGTAAAGAAAAATAATACAAAATTAGGTATGTTAATTTGATGTTTTATTCGACAGAAGGAAGTAATTTTAAGAATTCCTCTGTGGAAACGGAAGGTGGCAGACTCGGATTGATGGCGGCTACCATCTGACGGGTCGGCATTTTTTCTTTTGTCTTTAAGACGAAAAGCTCCTTCGATTCTTTGGTAAGACAGTAATCTGGAATAAAGGCAATGCCAAGTCCGATTTTGGCAAGGTCAATCAAGAGATCATTACTGCTTAATTCTACTTCAGGAACAAGCTCTAACTGATACTGTAAGAAAAGGTTGTGCAAGAATTCACTTGTGGTACTTTTCCGGTCAAGCATCAGAATAGGGTACTGCTTTAATTCTACAAAAGGAATCTCCTGCTGTTTCAGATTAAAGTAAGCCGGGTTTGCAATAAATACGTCATGGAAATTGCAAACGGTTTTCTGGATGTAGGAGCTGTTTAAGTTCGAGTTCGGATAATTCGTGATAATCAGGTCAACTTTTCCTTTTTCCAATAAATCGACACAGTTTAGGGAAGTTGCATTGGTAACCTTGATTGGCACATTTGGAAACTTCTTGTGGAACTGTTTTAAATAAGGAACGAGGAAGTAACGGCAGATGGTATCGCTGGCACCGATGTGGAGCTGGCCAAGTCCTAGAAGACTGCTGTCTAAAAGCTGATCCTCACCACGCTGAATCAGGTTCATCGCTGGCTCTACGTGTTTTAATAACAACTTTCCGGCAGGGGTAAGCTGAACCTTTTTCGTGCTTCGGATAAAAAGAGGCTGTCCTAACTTTTTCTCTAAAGTCTTGATGGACTGGCTGACCGCTGACTGGGAAATATAAAGGTGCTTGCTTGCCTCAGAAAAACTAAGGGAAGTTGCAACATAATAAAATACTTTATAAAGTTCATAATTGATATCCATAAGAATCCTCCGGGATTTAAAATTTCATAAGCAAATAACATTATAATTATAAGGCCTACTTATAATAGTGTCAATTAGAATTTCAAATCGTTCTATCACAATTTTTAAGTAGTTTTGCTCATGAATCAAACCCAAAACATTAAGATAACTTATAAATAACATTAAATATATTAATTGTTCTAATCGTATGACGTATGTTATACTTTTAACGATGAAAAAAGGAAAATCACTCGTAAACTAGGAGGTAAGTGATGAACGACGTAAAATTGAGTAATGTTCGTAGAGTTTATGTAGAAAAGAAACCTGCTTTTGCAGTAAAAGCAAAAGAACTTCAGGCAGAAATAAAGAATTATCTTGGAATCGACAGCGTGACAGGAGTGCGTGAGCTGATTCGTTACGATATTGAAAATATCTCAGAGGAGACTTATAAAAAAGCACTGGTTACCGTATTTTCAGAGCCTCCGGTGGACGATATTTATGAGGAAACATTTGAATTAAACGGAGCAAAAACATTCTCCGTAGAGTTTTTACCGGGACAGTTCGACCAGAGAGCGGATTCTGCAGAACAGTGTGTAAAATTGTTAAATGAGAACGAGGAGCCAATTATCCGTACCGCAGTTACTTACGTGATTGAAGGTGAGGTTGATGACACGCAGCTTGCAGCAATCAAACATCACTGCATCAATCCGGTAGATTCCCGCGAAGTTGGGTTAGAGAAACCACAGACATTGGTACAGGATTTTGAAGAGCCTGCAGATGTCATGATTTTTGACGGATTCTGCGAGATGCCGGAAAAAGAATTGAATGAATTATATGCATCCTTGAATCTTGCCATGACATTCAAAGACTTTTTACATATTCAGAATTACTTTAAAAATGAAGAAAAACGGAATCCATCCATGACAGAGATTCGTGTGTTAGATACTTACTGGTCAGACCACTGCCGTCACACTACATTCTCTACCGAGTTAAAGGATGTTACGTTTGAAGACGGATTCTACAAAGCACCAATCGAGGCAAGTTATGAAGATTATTTGAATACACACAAGAATCTTTATGCCGGAAGAAGCGACAAATTTGTCTGCCTGATGGACATTGCTTTGATGGCAATGAAGCGCCTGAAAAAAGAAGGAAAATTAGATGACCAGGAAGAATCCGATGAGATTAATGCATGTTCCATCGTAGTTCCTGTTGAAGTAGATGGAAAAGTAGAAGAGTGGCTTGTCAACTTCAAAAATGAGACACACAACCACCCGACGGAAATTGAGCCTTTCGGTGGTGCTGCAACCTGTCTTGGTGGAGCCATCCGTGACCCGTTGTCAGGACGTACTTATGTTTACCAGGCAATGCGTGTTACAGGTGCCGCTGACCCGACAAAGTCTGTAAAAGATACCATCGAAGGAAAGCTTCCACAGAAAAAATTAGTGCGCGAAGCAGCACACGGATACAGTTCTTACGGTAACCAGATTGGTCTTGCAACCGGTTATGTCAAAGAAGTATATCATCCAAACTACGTTGCAAAACGTATGGAAATCGGTGCTGTATTAGGTGCAGCTCCAAGACGTGCCGTACAGAGATTAACCTCAGATCCGGGTGACATTATCATTTTACTTGGCGGACGTACCGGACGTGACGGTATCGGTGGTGCAACCGGTTCTTCCAAGGCACACAACACAGAGTCTACCGCAGTATGTGGCGCAGAGGTACAGAAAGGTAATCCACCTACAGAGCGTAAAATCCAGAGATTATTCCGCCGTGAAGAAGTTGCCTATATCATCAAAAAATGTAACGACTTTGGTGCGGGCGGTGTTTCCGTTGCAATCGGTGAGTTAGCAGACGGATTAAGAGTTGATTTAGATAAAGTTCCTAAGAAATATGCAGGTCTTGACGGAACAGAACTTGCAATCTCCGAATCCCAGGAGCGTATGGCAGTTGTTGTTTCTCCGGAAAATGTAGAGAAATTCTTAGGCTATGCAAAAGAAGAAAACTTAGAGGCTGTGGAAGTTGCCGTTGTAACCGAAGAGCCAAGACTTGTATTATCCTGGAGAGGAAAAGAAGTTGTCAATATTTCCCGTGCATTCCTTGATACGAACGGAGCACACCAGGAAACAACGGTTGCAGTTGAGATGCCAAACCCAGAAGACAACTACTTAAATAAAATCTCAACCGAAGCTGTTGCAAAAGAAGTAGAAGCCGGCAATGTCAAAGAAGCATGGTTAAAAGAGTTAGCGGACTTAAATGTTTGTTCCCAGAAAGGACTTGTGGAAATGTTTGACGGTTCTATCGGAGCCGGAAGTGTTTACATGCCATTCGGTGGAAAATATCAGCTGACAGAGACACAGTCCATGGTAGCAAAACTTCCGGTTATGAAAGGAAAATCTGATACCGTAACGATGATGTCTTACGGATTTGATCCATACTTATCAAGCTGGAGCCCATACCACGGTGCTGTTTATGCGGTATTAGAGTCCTTATCCAGAATCGTAACAGCCGGTGGTGATTACAGCAAAGTCCGTTTCACTTTCCAGGAATACTTCCGCAGAATGAGCGAAGATCCAAAGCGATGGAGCCAGCCAATGGCAGCATTGCTTGGAGCTTATGATGCACAGATTGGATTCGGACTTCCATCCATCGGAGGAAAAGATTCCATGTCCGGTACCTTCAACGATATTGATGTACCACCAACCTTAGTATCCTTTGCAGTTGATGTTGCAAAAGAACAGGATATCATCACACCGGAGTTGAAGGCAGCAGGCAACCAGTTAGTTTTATTTAACATTGAGAAAAACGAATACGATTTACCTGTTTACGAGCAGGTTATGAAATTATACCGCACAGTCCGCAACATGATTCAGAAAAAAGTCATCGTATCTGCGTATGCGTTAGATGCAAAAGGTCTTGTGGCAGCAGTCAGCAAGATGGCATTCGGTAACAAACTTGGTGTGACATTAAATGCAGATGTTTCCAAGGAAACAATGTTTGCACCAGGATTTGGTAATATTGTGGCAGAAGTTCCGGCAGAGAAGCTTACAGAAGTAAAAGCTGCATTAGAAGAGGCTGGGTTAAGCGGATGTGACGCAGTTGTCGGTGCAGTAAACGATACGAAGAACTTTGTCTACGGAGATGTTGCAATTTCCATGGAAGAAGCCTTAAAGGCATGGACAGGAACTTTGGAAAAAGTATTCCCAACACGCGTAACAGAGAATAAAGACGAAGTAAAAGCGAACCTCTACAAAGCAGACAGCATCTACGTTTGCAAGAACAAGGTTGCAAAACCTACCGTATTTATTCCGGTATTCCCAGGTACGAACTGTGAATACGACAGTGCAAAGGCATTCGAGCGTGCTGGTGCAAATACGATTGTAAAAGTATTTAAGAACTTGAATGCAGAAGATATCCGTGAATCCGTTGACGAATTTGTAAAAGCAATCGAACAGTCACAGATTATCATGTTCCCAGGTGGATTCTCCGCCGGAGACGAACCGGAAGGTTCTGCAAAATTCTTTGCAACTGCATTCCGCAACGCAAAGATGACAGAGGCAGTCAACAAACTTTTGAATGAAAGAGACGGACTTGCACTTGGTATCTGTAACGGATTCCAGGCATTGATTAAGTTAGGACTTGTTCCTTACGGCGAGATTCGCCCACAGGCAGCAGATTCTCCTACTTTGACTTACAACACCATCGGACGCCACATCAGCAAGATGGTTTACACAAGAGTAACTTCTAACAAATCACCTTGGTTAGCACAGGCAGAGTTAGGAAAGACTTACTGCAACCCGGCATCCCACGGTGAAGGACGTTTCGTTGCACCACAGGAATGGTTAGACAAACTTTTCGCAAACGGACAGGTTGCAACCCAGTATGTCAACGAAGCCGGTGTTCCAACGATGGATGAAGAATGGAATGTCAACGGTTCCTACATGGCAATTGAAGGTATCACAAGCCCGGATGGCCGTGTACTTGGTAAGATGGCTCACTCCGAGAGACGTGACAGAAGTGTTGCAATGAATATTTATGGAGAGCAGGATTTGAAGATTTTTGAATCCGGTGTGAAATATTTTAAATAAGAAAATAAGAAAATAAGAAAAAGAGACCTTGTAAAGTGTTACAAGGTCTTTTTTCTCAAATATAGGGCAGACAACACACTTAGAAAATAGTATAATAAAAAATGACTGATTTAGAAGACCAGTAAATAAGACGACGAGGAGAACAAGGGATGAAAGTTGCATCTAGTAAATTGATTGAGCAAAAGAAACCAATCTTAAAAAAATTATTAGACGAATTACTGCAAACCTATTCCTATGCATCGATTCTGATGACGGATTCCCAGGGAAAAAGTTATTCCATTTCCAAACAGGGAACAAACATTGCAGAGAGTATGTTAGTGGAATGTGGTTATGTCGTAAAAGTATACGATGGCGAAAGCTATGGAGAGTATGCATTTAACCAGATAGAGGAAGAGGAGATTCCTGCTGTTTTAGAAGAAGTGAAAAAACATGTAATGCCATGGAAAGAGACATTGCCGGCTGGCACAGGTATTTTAAAATATCCACAGATGCCGGATGAAGAACAACAGTTCGAGAAAAGCACAGAGTACGAGATTTTGCCGGAAGATTTAGGAGACGAAGAGATTGTAAAACGTATTAACGCACTTCGTGATAAGGCACTTGCACAGGATGAGAAGATTATAGAGTTCCAGACAAGATGTGAATACCAGTTGTATCACAAATTGTTCCTTTCTCCGAAAAAGGACATGACACAAAACGTGATGTGGGTAAGTGGCATGCTGATTGGGCTGATTCCAAAAGGCGAAGAACTGAAAATGGCGTTTGAAAGCTGTTCGGATTGTGGTGGAATGGAAGTATTAGACCAGTTAGAAGCGAAGATTCCACATGCGGTAGAAACACTAAACAGACTTGCCGAGAGTGAACCGCTTACACCAGGAGAATACGATTGCATCTGTGCACCGGATGTTACCGGTATGATTGTGCATGAAGCGTTTGGTCATGGTGTGGAGATGGATATGTTCGTGAAGAAACGTGCGCTTGCAGAGAAGTATATTGGAAAACAAGTGGCATCCGAACTTGTCACCATGCACGACGGTGCGGCAGCAGCATCCCAGACGGCAACCTTTTTCTTTGATGATGAAGGAACGGTTGCACAGGATACCATTATTATTGAAAAAGGTATTCTAAAAACTGGTATGTGTGATGCACAGGCAGCAATGGCACTCGGAGTAAAACCTACCGGAAATGGCAGAAGAGAGGCAACCGATCACAAAGTATATACCCGAATGACCAATACGTTTTTTGAACCGGGAACCGACAAATTAGAGGATATGATAGCATCCATTTCCTATGGATTTTATCTGGAAAATGCAAGTAGTGGCATGGAAGATCCGAAGAACTGGGGCATTCAGTGCCTTGTAGATGTGGCAAGAGAAATCAAAGATGGAAAATTCACGGGAAAAGTATTCTCTCCAATTGTTTTGACGGGATATGTGCCAGATTTGTTGAAATCCATTTCCATGATGTCAGATGAAAAAGTACTTGCAGGTACGGGCTATTGTGGTAAAGGACATAAAGAGTGGGCAAAAGTATCAGACGGAGGCCCATATATCAAGGCAAAAATCAGATTGGGCTAAGAAGAGGGGAAAGACGATGCGAGAGAAAATATTACAGGCAATCAGGAAATTTGAGATAAAGACCTACCGGGTCGTAGAAGAAAGTACAGAAGGCGCAGAACTTTATTTCATCAAAAAAGATCTCGACATGCGCAGAAGAAAAAATGTGGCATCTTCCAATGTTACAATCTACCGGGATTTTGAGGATGATGGCAAGAAAATGCGTGGTTCTGCCAACATTCAGATTTTTCCGGAGATGACACAGGAAGACGTAGATAAGGCGATAAGTGATACTTATTATGCAGCATCTTTTGTAAAAAATCCTTATTACGAGCTTGTCGAAGGCAAGAAAGAAGACAAGATTTTGGTTGAAAGCAGCTTACAGGGAAAAAGCTTAGAGGAGATTGGAAATGGTTTTGTCGAAGCACTTTACAGTGTAGACAATGGAAAAGAGGCATTTATCAATTCCGCAGAATTTTTCATGAGCAAGACATCTACGGCAATTTATAATTCAGAGGGCGTGGATGTTTCTTATGAGAAAAACAGCGTAAGCGGTGAGTTTATTGTTCAGTGTATCACGCCACAGGATGTAGAACAGTATCAGGATTTTGCGTATGACGATTTTGATACGGAAGCCTTGAAAAAGCAGGCAAAAGAAGCCTTAGAGATGGTACAAAAAAGAGCACAGGCGACAGAAGCACCAGCAAAAGGAAATTACCGTTTACTCTTGTCAGGAAAAGAAGTAGGCGCGTTGATGGATTTATATTTGAGCCGTGCATGTGTTTCCATGATTTATCCTGGCTATTCCACCTACAAAAAAGGTATGAAAGTACAGGGAGAAGAGGTACAGGGCGAGACCTTAAACCTTACACTTCATGCGTCAGAACCGTATTCGTACGATGGAATACCAATGAAAGATCTTTCTCTTATGAAAGATGGCAAATTAGAGGCAATCTATGGTGGAATACAGTATGCTTATTATTTGGGCGTCGCACCAACCGGAATGTACAATGCAGTACACTTAGACAACGGAACAAAATCATTTGAAGAAATGAAAAAAGAACCATATCTTCATGTGGTAAGTTTTTCGGACTTTTCCATGGATAGTTTCAGTGGATATTTCGGAGGAGAAATCCGTTTAGGTTACTTATTTGATGGAGAGAAAGTAACGCCGGTAACCGGAGGTTCCGTGAGTGGTAACCTGTTAGAATTACAGAAAAATATGGTGTTTTCAACGGAGCGTTATAAGAACAAAGATTATGACGGACCATTTGCAGTTGAATTCCAGAATGTTGCGGTAGCTGGAAAATAGAAATAGGTAAGATTAGACATTACATAAATGGAACCAAAAAAGTTTCCGTTTATGTAATGTTTTTTTATTGGAAAAAAGGTAAAATGGATATTGGCATATAAAAACAGAATGAGGAGAGAGGTTATGAAACAAAAAATACAAGGCGGCATCCTGGTGGCTTTTTTACTTGGCTTACTTGCTTTTTGTGTTGTAATAGGAAACACGCAAAATAGTGCATTTAAGATAGGAAATGTGCAATGGAGTGAAAAAGAGTTAAATTTATACAGATGGAGTGGAGCAGCGACTTATCTGGAATACAATGATGTTACCTATTATTTTAAAACAGATTCCTTTGAGGAAAAGACTGCAAAAAATATAATTGGAAAAATTGACCAGGTGGTTCAATATTCGAATCAGATTTTCCCGGAGGATGAGCCAAAGGTAAAAATTTATGTTGGTTTTTCAAAGGATGATTTTTATTCCGATAAAACGGACTTTTTTATTCCACTAGAACAGGAACTTTTTTATGATGATATCTGGAGGCTGTTAAAAGAAGCACACAGGAATTCTATAAATGCAGCGGAACAGTATGGATTGTTTTATGTTTATTGCAAGGAACATCATATCATTGCACAGCAAAGCGAAGATTCATCGAAAAAATACGAAACATTGCGGAATTTTTTGGAAAAGGATGAGCAAATGTATCTGCTTGATTTTACCCTGCCGATGATAGAGGATGTGTATTTTGATGAAGAGACGTCCGAACTTGAAAGAGAGTGTGTAGCCGGATTTGCAGAGTGGTTTACACAGAAATATTCTTTTGAAGAATATGAAACGTTGTGTAAGACAATCGAGTCATATGACAGGGAACTTCTTACCAAAAGAAAAAATGAGTGGCTGCAGGAGATTGGCAGCAGAAAAAACTATACAGAGCTTGGAAAAATCTTGTTTCAGTATCATGATACCCAGAATGTTTGCTCAGGTGCAACTTATAGAATTGAAACGGAGGATGCAATCTGGAACTGGGATGATTTGGACGTAGTCACACTTGGCTATGTGGATATGGTGACCAATTATCAGATTATTGAACCACTTAGAATTGCAGATTTTAAGGAGGCGAGGGAATACCTAAAAGATTATTTGCCTAAAAATCTGGAAAAAGTAAATATCTGTACGAAGTTTACACAAATGAATACCATAGAGGATTACTGCTTCTATGTTCCTACTTCTAATACAATAATGCTGGCACTCGGCTGGGAGGAAACGGCACATGCACTGTTTCATGAATATTGCCATCATTTGACAATGGGGGATGGTAAGATACTGCAGGATGGAAATTCAATTTTTACAGAGTGGTTTTCCACGGTATTAGCCAATTTTGAATAAAAAAATCTGGAAAAAAACATTGCTTTTGTAAATTATATGGGAGAGGACTTTCTTCGTGAGTATGGCCTCTGGGATGAGAAAAACAATTGTTATTCTTGCTCGAATGCTGATATGCGCGATGCATGGAAAGGGTATCAGGAGCGTTTAGAAAAAGACCCCTGTTTTATTGAAAACAAAAATATAACTGTGATATCAACTGCTGGATTGAATTATTCTGAAAAGTGTGTTTTAGCAGAATATATTGTAAAAACGTATGGATTTGATAAGCTAGTTGAACTTGCAAAGAAAAATGCCGATTTTGAAGGCGTGTTAGGATGTTCTTTTATAGAACTGTATGCAGATACGGTGGGATGGATAGAAAACAGTGGCGAACTTGCTGAACAGATAGAGGAAAATTGAAAAACAAATGAGGAGAGAAAGCATGAAGAAAAATCTAAAAAGCAAAATTGTAAAAATGCATAGTAGCTTATTTTCAAATTTTTATCAGGAATATTTAGGACTAGATGATAGCATGATTTGCAACGGTGTCCATGTATGCAAATGTAAATATAGAGATATTCCGCTCAATAAGAAATATTTTTATAAAGTTATTGCAGCTAAATATAATGGGGAAAAAATCATTTCTTATTCGCCGGAATTTAATGAGACAGAATTAAGGTCACTGTATACGAAAATTAATTTTGATGCAATAGGCGTTGGTAATATACAGAATGATTTGAAATTGCCTCAATACGAGTTGTCGTATATGGATAGAATGTTGCTGGATACTCAAATGGATATAAGTACAGATGAGCGTTTTGCCTGTAACAGGAATAACGCAATCAAATATATATATTTAGAGGAATATAGAAAATATATTGCGTTGATGAATGGAGAGCTTGTCGGCTATTGTAAAGTGTCGGATGTAATCGCTGACTATGGAAATCTTGTAGTTTGGGTTGAAGAGCCCAGACGCAGATTGGGAATTGCAGAAAATTTGGTTAAGTTAATGATTAAAAAATGTTATGAAGAAAAAATTGTACCAATGTATGTTGTTAAAACAGAGAATCATGCTTCCATATCATTGGCGAAAAAACTTGGGTTTCAGGTAAAACAAAGAGAACTTGTTGTTTCAGTTGTCTCAGAATAAAATAACCGGTCTTTTATGTCAGAAGAGCTGGCATATCAGGCCGGTTTTCGTTTACTCAATTTTTATGAAATTCGGTTTCCTTTTTTCAAATACCGTATAATAAGTAAAACCGGCTTCTTTTAAAATGGAAGGAACTTTTGCAAAATCAAATGCAACGTGTTCCGGTTTATGCGCGTCAGCACCAAGTGTGATAATTTCACCGCCGAGTTCCCGGTAACGGCGGATGATTTCTTCGGTTGGATTCGGATGACCGAGTCCGTATTTGAATCCACCGGTGTTAATCTCGATACCTTTTCCACGCGAGATAAGCTGGCGTAAAATCTCGTCAATCACGTCTTTATAGTCTTCCCAGTGATAGTTTTGGTTCGTTGTAGGACCGTATCGCACGACATAATCGATATGTCCGTAGACATCAAATCCATCAAAAGCGGTGATATTTTCCAAAATAGATTCAAAATATTCCAGATAGGCAGTTTTTTCATCCCTTCCCTCGTAAAAATCCGGATAATAAGGGTCGAATCCGTGTACAACGTGGGAAGAACCGATGACAAAATCAAACGGATACTGTGACAAGATATCGCTGTGCAAACCGGCAAGGTGCGGCTGAAGACCAAGCTCAACACCGAAGCGGATTGGAAGTTTGTCCTGATAGGTTTCCTGATAAGCCATGACGGAAGCGTGATAGTTTGCAAGGTCCAACAGGAAAAGGTCTGGCTCCTTTGGATAATCGATATCCAGATGGTCGGTGAAGCAGATGCCGGCAAGCCCTTTTTCGATTGCGGAATGAATCATTTCTTCCTGCGGGGTGTCGCTGTCACCGGAAAACTGGCTGTGCATATGGGTATCCCAAAGCGGTTGGGATAAAAGTGTTTCTTCCATAATAATTAGAAATCCTTTCTGTGAAAAATTTATTAGTAAAAATAATAAGAATTTTTTGTTACATTTTGAAAATAAGTTATAATAAAAACGGGTTATTATAGCTACACCTAATAATAAATATAACTTATTTTACAACAGAAGAAAAGAGATTGTATGAAGATTTGTACAAAATGAATGAAAAACAGACTGGAAAACAAGATATAGTGAAAAATTTAACAAACTCATGAAAAAGACTTGAACTTTGTGCAAAAATTGGTTAAAATAAAAAAAGCTTGGGAACAATAGTTTCTCAAAAGTATATTTTATTTTTACAATTCTAGGAGGAATTAAAAATGGCAGTAAGAGTTGCAATTAATGGTTTCGGCCGTATCGGTCGTCTTGCTTTCAGACAGATGTTTGGAGCAGAAGGATATGAAGTAGTAGCAATCAATGATTTGACAAGCCCTAAAATGTTAGCACACTTGTTAAAATATGATTCATCTCAGGGAAAATATGAGCATGCTGATGAAGTAACAGCTTCTGATGATTCTATCACAGTATGTGGAAAAGAAATCAAAATCTATGCATTCCCAGATGCAAACAACTGCCCTTGGGGAGATTTAAAAGTTGACGTTGTATTAGAGTGTTCTGGATTCTACACAAGCAAAGAAAAAGCTCAGGCTCATATCAATGCAGGTGCTAGAAAAGTTGTTATCTCCGCTCCAGCAGGTAACGATCTTCCTACAATCGTTTACAACACAAACCACGAGACATTAAAAGCTTCTGATACAATCATTTCAGCAGCTTCTTGTACAACAAACTGTTTAGCACCTATGGCTGATGCATTAAACAAATTTGCACCAATCCAGTCTGGTATCATGGCAACAATCCATGCTTACACAGGTGATCAGATGACTCTTGATGGACCACAGAGAAAAGGTGATTTAAGAAGATCTCGTGCAGCAGCAGTTAACATCGTTCCTAACTCAACAGGAGCAGCTAAAGCAATCGGTTTAGTTATCCCAGAGTTAAATGGAAAATTAATTGGATCTGCTCAGCGTGTACCAGTTCCAACAGGTTCTACAACAATCTTAACAGCAGTTGTTAAGAAAGCTGATGTAACTGTAGAAGGAATCAACGCAGCTATGAAAGCAGCAGCTAACGAATCTTTCGGATACAACGAAGACTTAATCGTTTCTTCTGATATCGTTGGAATGAGATTTGGTTCTTTATTCGATGCTACTCAGACAATGGTTTCACACATCGCTGATGACTTATACGAAGTTCAGGTTGTTTCTTGGTATGATAACGAGAACAGCTACACATCTCAGATGGTAAGAACAATCAAATACTTCTCTGAATTAAAATAGTTCGAAGAGATTGTTCTCGAACAATCAAATACTTCTCTGAATTAAAATAGTTTGAAGAAGAATATTCTTTAAATTAGCATAATTTAGAATGTATTATCACTGCACGGTAGACTACTTTTTCAAGCCACAGGCTGCCAGAGTGCAGATAGACTCAGGAAGGGGGTCCGGTCTTTTGGGGCCGGGCTCCTTTTTCTGTATAAGAAAAATAATTAATCCTAGAAGGGAGACATAACTATGTCATTAAATAAAAAATCCGTAGATGATATTAACGTAAAAGGTCTTCGCGTTCTTTGCAGATGCGATTTTAACGTACCTTTAAAAGATGGAAAAATCACAGACGAGAACCGTCTTGTTGCAGCACTTCCTACAATTAAGAAATTAGTAGCTGATGGTGGAAAGGTAATCCTTTGCTCTCACCTTGGAAAAGTAAAAACAGAAGAAGACAAACAAACAAAGACTCTTGCTCCAGTTGCAAAGAGACTTTCTGAATTATTAGGACAGGAAGTAAAATTTGCTGCAGATCCAGAAGTAGTTGGACCTAACGCAAGAGCTGCTGTTGAAGCAATGAAAGATGGCGATGTAATCTTACTTGAGAATACACGTTTCAGAGCAGAAGAGACAAAGAACGGAGAAGCTTTCTCCAAAGACCTTGCTTCTTTATGTGATGTTTTCGTAAACGATGCATTTGGTACAGCTCATAGAGCACACTGCTCTAACGTTGGTGTTGCAAGCTTAGTAGACACAGCTGTAGTTGGATACTTAATGCAGAAAGAAATCGATTTCTTAGGAAAAGCTGTAGAGACACCTGTAAGACCATTCGTAGCAATCTTAGGTGGAGCTAAAGTTGCAGATAAATTAAATGTTATCTCTAACTTACTTGAGAAATGTGATACTCTTATCATCGGTGGTGGTATGGCATTCACATTCTTAAAAGCACAGGGCTATGAAATCGGAAAATCTTTAGTAGATGATACAAAACTTGACTACTGTAAAGAAATGATTGCAAAAGCTGAGAAGCTTGGCAAAAAATTATTACTTCCAGTTGATACAGTAGCAGCAGATGCATTCCCAGATCCAATCGATGCTGAAATCCCTGTAGAAGTATACGCAGTAGACGCTATGCCAGCAGACAAAGCAGGATTCGATATCGGACCTAAGACAGCAGAATTATACTCAGAAGCAGTTAAATCCGCTAAGACTGTTGTTTGGAACGGACCAATGGGTATCTTCGAGAACCCAATCCTTGCAAAAGGAACAATCGCTGTAGCAAAAGCTTTAGCTGAAACAGATGCAACTACAATCATCGGTGGTGGTGATTCCGCAGCAGCTGTTAACCAGTTAGGTTTCGGTGACAAGATGACTCACATTTCAACAGGTGGTGGAGCTTCCCTTGAATTCTTAGAGGGTAAAGAATTACCAGGTGTTGCAGCAGCAAACGATAAGTAAATACAGCATATTTAAGAAAGAAGGATATTCTAAAATGGCAAGAAAGAAAATCGTAGCCGGTAACTGGAAAATGAACATGACTCCAAGCCAGGCTGTAAAATTAGTAGAAGAATTAAAACCACTTGTAGCAAGTGATAATGTAGAAGTTGTTTACTGTGTTCCAGCAATCGACATCGTACCAGTTGTAGAAGCAACAAAAGGTACAAATGTTGCAGTTGGTGCTGAAAACATGTACTTCGAAGAAAAAGGTGCTTACACAGGTGAAATCTCTGCAGAAATGTTAGTAGACGCAGGTGTAAAATATGTTATCATCGGTCATTCTGAAAGACGTGACTACTTCAAAGAAGATGATGCATTATTAAACAAAAAAGTAAAGAAAGCTTTCGAAGCTGGTCTTACACCAATCCTTTGCTGTGGTGAGACATTAGAGCAGAGAGAAATGGGAATCATGTTAGAGTGGATTCGTATGCAGATTAAATCTGACTTAGCTGGTGTTACAGCAGAGCAGGTTGCATCTATGGTAATCGCTTACGAACCAATCTGGGCAATCGGAACAGGTAAAACTGCTACAACAGCTCAGGCTCAGGAAGTATGTAAAGCAATCCGTGAGTGCATCGCTGAAATGTACGACACAGATACAGCAGAAAAAGTTCGTATCCAGTACGGCGGATCTGTAAATGCAGGTAATGCAGCAGAGTTATTTGCTCAGGCAGATATCGATGGTGGATTAGTTGGTGGAGCATCTTTAAAAGCAGATTTTGGTAAGATTGTAAACTACTAATTCCAAAGACAGAAGAAAAATAAAACCCGCTCCGTAGATATTCTATGGAACGGGTTTTTCAAAAAGGAACACGCTCGATGAAAAAAAGGTGTATGTTAAATACGCTTTCGATACTGCTTTTCCTTGGTGCATTGACAGCCTGCTCAAAGGGCAATGATGTGCAGGAAACGACACAACAAGAGACAACACAGACAAGAGAACACGAGACTGCAAGGGAAGAGGCAGTGGAGGAGCCAGAGAAACACGAATTGCAAAAAACGCAGCTTTCAGATATGTCCGAGGCGTTTGATACAATATTAAATCATGCAACCAAAGAATTCATTGCCGGATATCTGGTGGATGATTCTTTTTTGATGTGGTTTGATGCAAAATATGGCGATTTTGCTGTACAGATGATTGCAGACGAGGTGCTTACAGAAAATCCGGATACAGAAGCATGGTATGATGCGTCCGGTGAGTCTTTGCATGTGTTGTGGATGGATTATTGCAAGGACATGAATATCGAACAGGAGGATTCCAATCCCGTCTATTATAAGGAAAGCAATCGGGCAGATGAGACCGTGTTAAGCTTTATTGGTGACATCAATTTTGCGGATGGATGGTACACGACAGAGTATATGGAGCAGCAGGAAAATGGGGTGGAGGACTGCATTTCAAGTGAGCTGTTACAGCTGATGAATGATGCGGACGTCATGACTGTAAATAACGAGTTTACTTACGGTGAAAAAGGAACCGCCTTACCTGGAAAAGCCTATACATTTCAGGCAGCGACATCGATGGTACAGAATCTGGAACTGTTTGGAACAGATCTTGTAAATCTCGCCAACAATCATGTTTATGATTATGGAAAAGAAGGACTGCGCAAAACGATGGATGCGATAGATGCTATCGGGATTCCGTATGTTGGCGCGGGAGAAAATTTAGACGAAGCAGAGAAAATTGTGTATTTTGTTGTAAATGGTCGAAAAATTGCAATTGTTTCTGCAACTGAGATAGAACGAACAACAAATTTTACAAAAGAGGCGACTGAAACTTCGCCGGGCGTTTTGAAAATGCTAAATCCAAATCGGTTTATGCAGGTGATCGAAAAAGCGGATCAGACAAGTGATTATGTGATTGCGCTTACGCACTGGGGAACCGAAGGAAAGATTTTATACGACAATTTAGAAATGATGTATGCACAAAAGCTGGTGGCAGCAGGGGCAGATGCCATTATTGGAGGTCATCCACACCGGTTGCAGGGATGTGGGGTCATAAATGGTGCGCCGGTAGCGTACAGTTTGGGAAATTTCTGGTTTTCCACAGGTAGTCTTTACACGACTGTGGCACAGATTGTGATTGAGGCGGATGGAACGTTGCGATTGCAGTATGTTCCGTGCATTCAGGAAAATCTGACAACGCATCTAATTACAAATCAGGAAGAAAGAGAAGATTTCTTTGACTATTTGGCAACAATATCTTATGATGTAGGTATTGATGAAAATGGTTTTGTTTACGATAAACAAGATGAGGATTATGAGAAACAAGACATTTTATATGATTCGGATATCTGTAATGCAGAGGTAACCGGATTATTTGATAACAACGATAATGCAATCGACATCGTTGGCAATCTGAAATAGAGAACAAAGATGGCGGGCATTTCTATAGAAACAGGCACTATAATGCCAATGGATGCAGTGATACTTAAGTACACTGCGCACAACGAAAAGAAAAGAGGAAAGAATCATGAGCAAAAAACCAACCGTATTAATGATTTTAGATGGATATGGTCTGAATGAAAAAACAGAAGGAAATGCAATTGCGCAGGCAAAAACACCAGTGATGGATGGACTTATGAAAGACTATCCTTATGTAAAAGGTTATGCAAGCGGATTAGCAGTTGGTCTTCCAGACGGACAGATGGGTAACTCTGAGGTAGGTCACTTAAATATGGGTGCCGGAAGAATTGTATACCAGGAGTTAACCAGAATTACAAAAGAAATCGAAGATGGTGATTTCTTCAAAAACGAAGCATTATTAGATGGTATGAAAAATGTAAAAGAGAACAATTCTGCCCTACATTTATATGGACTTCTTTCTGACGGTGGTGTGCACAGCCATATTACACATCTTTATGGATTACTTGAGATGGCCAAAAAAGAAGGAATCGAAAACGTATACGTTCACTGTTTCTTAGATGGACGTGATACAGCACCTACATCCGGTAAAGGATTCGTAGAAGAATTAGAAGCAAAAATGAAAGAAATCGGAGTTGGTCAGATTGCTTCTATTAGTGGACGTTATTATGCAATGGATCGTGATAACAGATGGGATCGTGTTGAAAAAGCATACAATGCCCTTACAAAAGGAGAAGGCGAGACAGCAGCGAGCGCAGTTGCAGCATTAGATGCTTCCTATGCAAAAGATGTGACAGATGAGTTCTTTGTTCCAACTGTCATCACAAAAGATGGAAAACCTGTTGCAACCGTAAACGATAACGATACCATTATTTTCTTCAACTTCCGTCCTGACCGTGCACGTGAGATGACAAGAGCATTCTGTGCAGACGAGTTTGATGGTTTTGACAGAGGTGCAAGAAAGAACGTTACTTACATCTGTTTCACAGAATATGATGTAACAATTCCAAACAAAGAAGTTGCATTCAAGAAAGTAGAATTAAAGAATACATTTGGTCAGTTCCTTGCTGCAAACGGTTTGAAACAGGCAAGAATTGCTGAGACAGAGAAATATGCACATGTAACTTTCTTCTTCAACGGTGGTGTAGAAGAGCCAAACGAAGGGGAAGACAGAATCCTCGTAAAATCTCCTAAGGTTGCAACTTATGACCTTCAGCCTGAGATGAGTGCACCGGAAGTATGTGACAAACTTTGTACTGCAATCCGCTCTGATAAATATGATGTTATCATCATCAATTTTGCCAACCCAGATATGGTAGGTCATACCGGAATCATGGAAGCAGCTGTAAAAGCGGTAGAAACTGTTGACACATGTGTTGGAAAAGCAGTAGATGCATTAAAAGAAGTTGGTGGACAGATGTTCATCTGTGCTGACCATGGTAATGCAGAGCAGTTAGTGGATTATGAGACAGGTGCTCCATTCACAGCACATACTACCAATCCAGTTCCATTCATCTTAGTAAATGCAGATGAATCTTACACCTTAAGAGAAAATGGATGCTTAGCAGATATCATTCCTACCTTAATCGAATTAATGGGAATGAAGCAGCCAGAAGAAATGACAGGAAAATCTTTATTAATCAAAAAATAAGACGGATAGGAAATTCCGGCAAAGGAAAGAAAGTATCCGTAAAAAATGCCCTGACTATAAAATATAGTCAGGGCATTTAAGTTAGTTCCTGTTATCTAGCAAGCCGTCGTATACTGGTCTAACAAAGACACCAACGGTTCTGTCATTTCTGTAAATTCACATCCATAACGATATTCATCACGGTCAATGATTTCACTGCGAATAATTTTTACTACGGTAAATACCGGGTCGGCGGAATCCGTTGTATTTAAAGATGCATTGAAATAATAATCCGTAGGGAGCACACATTCGGAACGGAAGCATAATCCTCCACGGGAAATATTTTCAAGGTGAATCGGGGAATCCAAATCATGGATGCCAATCATATCCTGTTTATATAAGTCACAGATACTTAAATGTAAATCGATAGGGTGACGAGTTGATTTTCTTTTTTCTGTCATGGTACCATCCTCCTATACAGATTATACCAATTTTGCGAAAAAGGTCAAGGAAACATTGAAAAAAGTAGGCAACATAAGAAAAAATAAATACAGTTATAAGTGCAATTAATCAAACAATTAAATTATACAAAAATATTAATAAAACGAGCTTTTTTTTCTACATGCCACAAAGCGGAAACTCCGGCAATGCGATTGACTTTGTAAAAGCCACTGTATTATAATTTTTTACATAATGAAGTACTAAAAGATATGTTTCTAGAAAGCATAAGATGGAGGAAAAGATGAGTATTCAGGAATTTAAACCATTTAAAGAAGGAAAAGTACGTGAGGTATATGATAACGGAGACAGCCTTATCATTGTTGCAACAGACAGAATTTCAGCATTTGACCATATTTTGAAAAATAAGATTACCAAAAAAGGTGCAATCTTAACACAGATGTCTAAGTTCTGGTTTGATTATACAAAGGATATCGTACCAAACCATATGCTTTCTGTTGATGTAAAAGATATGCCAGAATTTTTCCAGAGTGAAAGATTTGATGGAAACAGCATGATGTGTAAAAAGTTAGAGATGCTTCCAATCGAATGTATCGTGCGTGGATATATTACAGGAAGTGGCTGGGCAAGCTACAAAGAAAACGGCACTGTCTGTGGAATCAAGCTTCCAGAAGGATTAAAGGAATCTGACAAATTGCCTGAGCCAATTTACACACCAAGTACAAAAGCTGACTTAGGAGACCATGATGAGAATATTTCCTTTGAGCAGAGCGTAGAGGTATTAGAAAAATTATATCCTGGAAAAGGAAGAGATTACGCAACACAGATTAAAGACTGCACCATCAGCTTATACAAAAAATGTGCAGAATACGCATTAAGCAAAGGAATCATCATTGCAGATACCAAATTCGAGTTTGGTTTAGATGAGAATGGAAAAGTTGTCATCGGTGATGAAATGTTAACACCAGACAGCTCTAGATTCTGGCCATTAGAAGGATATGAACCAGGAAAATCACAGCCTTCCTACGACAAACAGTTTGTACGTGACTGGTTAAAAGCCAATCCAGACAGCGATTACTTACTTCCAGAAGAGGTAATCACAAAGACGATTGATAAATACAAAGAAGCATTCGAGTTATTAACAGGCAAGAAATTTGCATAAGAATGAATTTCGTATGATGTATAAAACGGATTGAGAAGAAAGGGTTAGTAAGTCTATGTTAAAAGATGACTTAAGAAATACTCAAAATGAGATAGTAGATACAGGAGAAAGCGGCTTAGGAGAAGAATGTGGCGTTTTCGGTATGTACGATTTTGATGGAAAAGATGTTGCATCTACTATCTATTATGGGTTGTTTGCATTACAGCACAGAGGACAGGAAAGTTGTGGTATCGCAGTAAGCGAGACAAGCGGTCCAAAAGGAAAGGTAACTTCCTACAAAGGAATGGGACTTGTAAACGAAGTGTTTACCCAGGAAAACTTAGAGGTAATGAAGGGTGATATCGGTGTCGGACATGTCCGTTATTCGACTGCAGGAGCATCCACCAGAGAAAATGCCCAGCCATTGGTTTTAAATTACGTGAAGGGAACACTTGCACTGGCACATAACGGTAACTTAATCAATGCAGCAGAATTAAAAGAGGATTTAGAGTACACAGGTGCTATTTTCCAGACCACGATTGATACAGAGGTAATTGCATATCATATTGCAAGAGAGCGTCTGAATTCGAAAACGGTAGAGGAAGCCGTAACACGTGCCTGTCGAAAATTAAAGGGAGCATTTTCCTTGGTTGTGATGAGCCCGCGCAAGTTAGTTGGTGCAAGAGACCCGTTTGGCTTTAAGCCACTTTGCATCGGAAAGCGTGACAATGCATATATTCTTGCATCCGAGACCTGTGCATTAGAGACCATCGGTGCCGAATTTGTGCGTGATGTTTTGCCGGGTGAGGTTGTAACCATCACACCGGAAAATGGAATTCAGTCTGATATGACTTTAGCACTTCCAAAAGAAAAACAGGCAAGATGTATTTTTGAATATATCTATTTTGCAAGACCGGACAGCCACATTGACGGTGTCAGTGTTTACCAGTCCAGAATTCAGGCAGGCCGATTCCTTGCAATGGATTCTCCGGTAGAAGCAGATTTGGTTGTCGGCGTACCAGAGTCCGGTAATGCTGCCGCACTCGGTTACTCTTTACAGTCTGGAATTCCTTATGGAACCGCTTTTGTAAAAAACAGCTATGTCGGAAGAACTTTCATCAAGCCAAAGCAGAGCAGCCGTGAATCCAGCGTCCGTGTGAAGTTAAATGTGTTAAAAGAAGCAGTAAAAGGCAAGAGAATCATCATGATTGACGATTCCATTGTACGTGGTACCACATCAGACCGTATCGTGAAAATGTTACGTGACGCCGGAGCAACAGAGGTACATGTCAGAATCAGTTCCCCTCCATTTTTATGGCCATGTTATTTTGGAACCGATATTCCAGAACGTGAACAATTGATTGCGTACAATCGTTCCATCGAAGATATCCGCAACATCATCGGAGCAGACACACTTGGATATTTAGAGATTGGACGTTTGAAGGAAATGGTTGGAGATTTAAATATCTGCCAGGGATGCTTTACCGGAAAATATCCGTTAGATCCTCCAAAAAACGATATTCGTGGAGAATACGAACGATAGAAAATCCTTTTGTGGAAAAGAAAATGCACAAAAACAGTGCAAGGATAAAGAATTGTATGGTATAATAAGAGATAGTGCGTTATACCTGTGCAAATGTGCGAAGGAGTCATCCGAAGGCATTATGTGCGTATGGCACAGATTGAGGAGTTAAAGGAGATTTAGAATATGAGTACAGATAGATACAGCAGCCCTTTGTCAGAGCGTTATGCAAGTAAGGAAATGCAGTACATTTTTTCTCAGGATATGAAATTTAAGACCTGGAGAAAACTTTGGATTGCACTTGCAGAGACAGAGATGGAATTAGGACTTAGCGAGAATGGCAAGCCAGTCATCACACAGGAACAGATTGATGAGTTGAAAGCCCATGCAGACGACATCAACTATGATGTGGCAAAAGAGCGTGAAAAATTAGTCCGTCATGATGTTATGAGCCATGTCTATGCTTATGGACAGCAGTGTCCGAAGGCAGCAGGAATCATCCACTTAGGTGCAACTTCCTGTTACGTAGGAGACAACACAGACATTATCATTATGAACGAAGCATTGAAATTAGTTCATAAGAAATTAGTTTCCGTGATTGATGAGTTGGCAAAATTTGCAGAGAAATACAAGAATCTTCCAACGCTTGCATTTACACATTTCCAGCCAGCCCAGCCTACGACAGTAGGAAAAAGAGCAACGCTTTGGACACAGGAATTCTTGATGGATTTAGAAGACCTTGAGTATGTGATGAGCACACTCAAATTATTAGGTTCCAAAGGTACTACCGGTACACAGGCAAGCTTCCTGGAATTATTCGATGGAGATCAGGAGACAATCGATAAGATTGATCCAATGATTGCAAAGAAAATGGGATTCAAAGAATGTTACGCCGTAAGCGGACAGACTTATTCCAGAAAAGTGGATACCCGTGTGGCTAACATATTAGCCGGTATCGCGGCAAGTGCGCACAAGATGTCAAACGATATCCGTTTACTTCAGCACTTAAAGGAAGTAGAAGAACCATTTGAAAAGAATCAGATTGGCTCCTCCGCAATGGCATACAAGAGAAATCCAATGCGCAGCGAACGTATTGCATCTCTTTCCCGTTATGTGATGGTAGATGCCTTAAATCCGGCAATCACTTCCGCAACACAGTGGTTTGAGAGAACCTTAGATGACTCGGCAAACAAACGTCTTAGCATTCCAGAAGGATTCCTTGCAATCGATGGAATCTTAGACCTTTGCTTAAACGTTGTAGACGGACTTGTTGTCTATGATAAAGTAATCCGCAAACATATGATGGCAGAACTTCCATTCATGGCAACAGAAAATATCATGATGGATGCGGTAAAGAATGGCGGTAACCGTCAGGAATTACACGAAAAGATTCGTCAGCTTTCCATGGAAGCCGGAAAACATGTCAAAGAAGAAGGTCAGGACAATAACCTGTTAGAGTTAATTGCAGCAGACCCATCCTTCAATCTTACATTAGAAGAGCTTCAGGCTACGATGGATCCATCCAAGTATGTGGGACGTGCTCCAATCCAGGTTGACAAATTCTTAACAAATGTAGTAAAACCTGTTTTAGATGCAAACAAATCAGAGCTTGGTGTAAAAGCAGAAATTAACGTATAAAGCGATTTTTCAAATGAATAAATAAGCCTCTTTTTTCAAATGCTAAGGAAAAAGGAGGCTTATTTTTATGTCATTGATGATTCAGATTGTAGACGTACATGCAAGACAAATTTTAGATTCCAGAGGGAATCCAACGGTTGAAGTCGAGGTGACGGCACAGACCGAGACGACTGGGAAAAAGATAACGGCAAGAGAATCTGTTCCTTCCGGGGCAAGTACCGGAAGATTTGAAGCGATAGAGCTTCGCGATGGAAGCGAACGCTATTTTGGGCTTGGCGTGGAAAAAGTGGTGGAACATGTCAATACTAAGATAAAGGATGCCCTGGTTGGAAAAAATGTGTTAGAGCAGCGGGAGCTTGACCGTATCTTAGTGGAACTCGATGGAACGGACAACAAAGGAAATCTTGGGGCAAATGCCATTCTTGGCGTGTCACTCGCCTGTGCCAAAACAGCCGCAAAAGCATTAGAGATGCCACTATACCGTTATCTTGGCGGCGCAGGAGCATACCGCCTGCCGGTTCCAATGATGAATGTAATCAATGGTGGTGTGCATGCCAAGAACTCCCTGGATTTCCAGGAATTTATGATTATGCCGGTCGGTGCGAAAACGTTTTCGGAAGGACTTCGCATGGGCGCTGAGGTGTACCATTTTTTACGTCAGATATTAAATGAGGATGGACTTAGTACTGCAGTGGGAGATGAAGGTGGTTTTGCGCCGGATTTTCATCAGTTAAGAGATGTTTTTACCTATTTAAAGAAAGCAGTAGAAAAAGCCGGATATGAAGTGGGAAAAGATGTTGTCTTTTCGATGGATGCTGCGGCAAGTGAACTTTATGATGAAGAAACGGGTTATTATATTTTCCCAGGAGAATCCAGGGAGGCGGATAAGGATGCCGGAAAAGGTGAGGGAGAACATTCCGCAAAGGATTACTGCAAAGATAGTGTGAAACGAACAGCGGAAGAAATGATTTGTCTGTATGAAGATTTGGTAAAAGAATTCCCAATTGTATCGATTGAAGACGGGCTTTACGAGGATGACTGGGACGGCTGGAAGGAGCTGACAAAACGTCTGGGGGATAAGGTGCAGCTTGTCGGAGATGATTTGTTTGTCACGAATCCAAAACGAATTAAATGTGGGATTGACTTAGGAGTTGCCAATGCGGTACTCATCAAGGTCAATCAGATTGGAACGGTCACAGAGGCACTCGAAGCAATTGAAAAAGCAAAATGCGCCGGCTACCGGAATGTGATTTCACATCGTTCCGGGGAGACGGAAGATTCCTTTATTGCAGACCTTGCGGTGGCGGTCAATGCGGGTCAGATTAAGACAGGCGCACCATGCCGTGCAGAGCGAACCAGCAAGTATAATCAGCTGTTGCGGATTGAGGAAGAATTAGGGGAGCAGGCAGCCTATCTTTTTTAAGAAGCGTTGAAACAGGTGATGGTTATGAGAAACCCACGGGATGACGTTTGACCAGAAAAGGCAGCTGGATTTTCACATGAAAATCTACTATAATAAAGAGTAGTGATGTGCTAATTGTAAAATACGATTTGCAATTAGCATACATAGTCAGATTCGAAAACAGGAGAGAAAAGGAATGACAAAAGAACAGATTTTAAATTTAAAAAAGATAGAGTTACACTGTCATTTAGACGGTTCCTTAAGCCAGAAATATCTGCAGGAACAGCTTGGACGCAAGGTGGAACTTAAGGAAATGCAGGTAGAGGAAGATTGCAGAAATCTTGCTGAGTACTTAGAAAAATTTGATTTGCCACTTCAGTGTCTGCAGACGGAAGAAGGGTTAGAGGCGGCAGGATATGATTTCATCCGAAGTGTTGCAAAGGAGAACGTGGGCTATGTGGAAGTGAGGTTTGCACCACTTTTATCGGTTCATGAGAAGCTAAACTGCAGACAGGTCATTGCTGCGGTACTTCGTGGATTAGAGCGCGGGAAAAAAGAATTTGGTGTAATGTATCATGTCATTACCTGTGCAATGCGCCACCATAGTGAGGAAGAAAATAAGGCAATGCTTACCGTTGCAAGAGAATTTTTAGGAAAAGGTGTCTGCGCGGCAGACTTGGCGGGAAATGAGGCAGCTTTTCCAATGAGTGAATTCCAGAATCTTTTCGCCTATGCAAAAGAAATTGGCCTGCCATATACGATTCATGCAGGTGAGTGTGGCAGTGTCCAGAATATTTTAGATTCCGTTGCAGCAGGAGCAAAACGTGTCGGTCACGGAATTGCAATGCGTGGAAAGAAAGAGGCACAGGAGATTTGCAAGAAGGAAAAAATTGGGGTTGAGATGTGCCCAATCAGCAACCAGCAGACAAAGGCAGTTGCCGGCATCGAGGAATATCCAATCCGGGAATTTTTAGATGCAGGACTTCTTGTGACACTTAATACCGACAACCGTTCTGTAAGCAATACAACCATCTCAAAGGAAATTGAGTTTGTACAAAAGCATTTCCAGATTTCAGATGAGGAAATTGTGCAGATGATGAAAAATGCCATAGAGGTTTCTTTTTCCACAGAAGAAGAAAAAGAAATCATGAGAAACTGGTATCGCTAAAAAAGAAATACATACAAATGTAGTTAAAAGCCCTTTTAGTTCCCAACGATGGGAAGTGAAAGGGCTTTACCTATTTTTTACAAGGATTTCGCATGGGATGGTAGAGGAGGTGGAAGGGATGACGTTAAAATACAGGTTGTACGCCTCTTAGGGTTTATAAGCAAAACCTGTATTTTTCATTAGAAAATACAATGAGCTAAAATATTGAAAAAATAGCGCAGACATTCTAAAATAGAAATCTGTGGTTGTGTGAATACTGGTATACACAAAATACCGGTATACATACAATCGCTGGCTAAGAGGGAAAAGAAAAAAGAAGGGTAAGGAGAGAGCATGGCAAAAAGAAATGGAAAACAGTTTGTTTCGTTTTTACTGATTGCATTGATGCTTTGTTTTAATGTATTTTCTGACATTGGAACGATGGCAGTACGTGCAGATGTAGTAGAAGCAAACACAGAAGTTACGACCATTGCGGATGTAAAAGAAGCCGCAAATGGTACATTTACAGTGAAAGGAACCGTAACAGAGGTTGAAGGCGAGCAGGCAGTTCTTAACGATGAGACGGGAACCATCACACTTCGTTTTATGGAGGCAGTATCCGGGATTGTGGCAGGTGATGTCATAACAGCAGAAGGTACCTACCAGAAAGAAAATGACGAAGATGTATTGATGAATGTCGTAGAGAGTGCTTGTGAGGTAGAACATGCAGCACAGACGACAGCAGCAGAATCACAGGAAGACGGAATTGCAACACAGGCAGAGACTTCTTTTGATCCAATCACAGATGATATGATTCCGGAAGGAGCAGTCACAACAGCAGCGGCAAATGCAGCAGCAAGTGGTACAGAAGCAACCGTAGTTGGCCAGGTGGTCTGTAAATATGGTTCCAAGGGAACTGTAAACTCTATTATTTTAGAGGATGTTATCGACGGTGAGATTAGCGGATTCCAGCTTTATGGAAAAAGTTATGTGGACAAATTCCAGATTGGTGATGTCGTAAGTGTAACAGGAACGATTTCGGCATACGGAAATGTAAATCAGATTTCATTAGGTGCAGAACCTACGGTAATCAAAGAGGCATCTGCAGTTGGCGGTGTGATTGCACCACAGGAGCTTACAATTGCAGAACTGCTTTCTGGTGGAGATGCATATCTTTCTGAGTATGTAAAAATCAAAAATGTGACACTTGGTGCATATAGCACATCCAATACATCCTTACAGGATGCAACAGGCACCTTAAACCTTTATCAGGGAGCACCGTTTGCAGATGGTCTGTCTGAGGGAGATGTTGCAGATGTATATGGTGTATTTTCTAAGTATAAAACATCTTACCAGCTTCGAAACGGACTTTCGACAGATTACGTGAAAGTCTCAGGTTCTGGCACGGAAAGTTCCGTAGAGGAATCCATCGTCGTAGATTATGCAGCATGGATTAACGGAAAAGATTTAGGGGATGCAACTTCTTATGTAAGCCAGGAAGGTGCAGATGCAAGTGCAGAATTAACTACAATTGTAAATGGTGCACAGGCAGCTCCGATTTTTACAACAAAAGGCAATACAGGAACAAACTATTACCTTGGCGCACAAGGTCTTGGTTCATCGGAAAAGGCTGGCTATTTCCAGATGACACTTCATCCGGAAAAGAAGTATGGCAAGTTCCAGATTGCAATGAGCATGAAAGGAACCAATACAGCAGCAAAAGACTGGACTTTAAGTTATAGTATAGATGGAACAAATTTCTCAGATGTTGAGACATTCACATTAAAAGCAAAATCAACAGTTTATGATTTTACCGCAGAGCTTCCTGCCACAGCAAACGGAGCAGAGACTTTAGTACTTCGTTTGACACCTGGGGAAAAAAGCATCGGAGGAAGTGCTCCGGCTGCAGGCGGAAACTTCTATTTGTCTCCAATCAATATCACGGCAAGCCCGGTATTGTCGGATGAGATTTGTGCACCTGTTATCATTGCTCCAGCATCGGGAGAGGTAATGGCAGGACAGGAATTGTCCCTAAGCTGTGCAACAGAAGGAGCATCCATTACATATTCCATCAACAATGGCGAAGAGAAAGTTTACGATGATGCCAACAAGCCTGTTTTAACGGCAGATATGGTCGTAAATGGCGCAACGGTAAAAGCTTACGCCACAAAAGAAGGAAAAACAGACAGCATTGTTACATCAGCAGACTATACACAGGTACAGGTTGCAACAGTAAAAGCAACTCCAAATGGAGGAAGTGTTGCAAAAGGAACAGAGGTAAAGCTCTCCTGTGAAACAGAAGGAGCAGCCATTCGTTATTCGAATGATAACGGAGCAACATGGGTAGATTGTAACGGAACGATAAAATTATCTTCACTTCCAGCAACCTATCTGGTAAAGGCAGTAAAAGAAGGCTGCAAAGACAGTGCAACGATTACCTGTTCTTATACAGAACGGACAAATGAAAAATACAATATTTATTTTGGACAGCTTCATTCTCACACCTCCTACTCCGATGGTGCAGGAACCTGTGAAGAAGCATACCAGCATGCATCAAAAGTAAAGAACTTAGACTTCCTTGCCGTGACCGATCACTCCAACTCTTTTGATAATGCAGACAGTTCCTCCATCACAGATGGCTCTATGAGCAGTGAATGGGTGGAAGGACATGAATTAGCAGACAAATATACAACGGAGAATTTTGTTGGTATCTTTGGTTTTGAAATGACATGGTCGAATGGACTTGGTCATATGAATACCTTTAACACCAATGGATTCCAGAGCAGAACACAAAAGCAGTATGCTACATATGCGACAGCACTTCAGAATTATTATGCAACTTTAAAGACAGTTCCGGATTCGATTAGTCAGTTTAACCATCCGGGTACCACATTTGGTGATTTTAGTGATTTTGCATATTATGATGAAGACATCGACCAGTTAATTACAACGATTGAAGTAGGAAACGGGGAAGGTGCAATCGGCAGCAGCGGATATTTCCCATCCTATGAATATTACCAGAGAGCCCTTGACAAAGGATGGCATGTAGCACCAACCAACAACCAGGATAACCACAAGGGACTTTGGGGTGATGCAAACACAGGACGAAGTGTAGTGTTAGCCGATAGTTTGACCAGAGATAACATTTATGACGCAATGCGTAACTATCGTGTGTATGCAACAGAGGATAACGACTTAAATATTTACTATACATTAGACGGTTACACCATGGGAACCATTCTTGAGGATGGTATGACCGGTGACAGCGTTGATTTGAAAGTTGAATTAAGCGATGCAACAGACAAATCCATCGGAAAAGTTCAGGTTATCACCAATGGTGGTCTTGTATTAGCAGAAAAGAAAGTAACCTCCAATCAGGAGACCGTTTCATTTAAAGTAGACAATGATTATTCTTACTACTATATTAAAGTCGCAGAAGATGATGGAGATATCGCTGTGACAGCACCTGTCTGGGTAGGTGATGTAGAGGCAGCCGGTATCAACAGTGTTTCCACGACAGAGGTTCTTCCGGTAAAAGGGGAATCCCTTCCGGTAAATGTAGAACTTTACAACAACGAGCCATCTGATATGCAGATTAATTCGATTGAGTTTCAGGTGGGAGGCCAGACTGTACATACGGTTGACCTTGCAAAAAATGACCTTACAACATTAAAATCCATGACAACAGCTTCTTATAGCTTTGATTATACCTATGATAAGGTTGGTAGTATGGAACTTGATGTTGTCGTGAATGCAACCTTAAATGGTGTCGCAAAAGTTTATAAGAGTGTGTTGAAACTTACATATGTTTCACAGGAAATGGTGACAAAAGTTGTCATTGACGGAACACATTACAATGATTATGTAACAGGTTATTATGGCGGAAATATGGGAAACTTCGCGGCGATTGCAGGAAAGAAAAACATTAAGGTGGAAGTCGTAAAAGATAAGATTACACCGGAAGTGTTAAAAGACTGTGCATTGCTTATTGTTTCCGCACCGGCAAAGAAAAACGGAACCGCAAATGCAGGAGATTACAAGATTTCCCATTTCGATGACGAGTTCCTTCAGACAGTAAAAGCATATACCGACAACGGCGGCGCCTTGATTGCCTGTGGTATTGCGGATTATCAGGATAGTACAGATTGTCAGACGACAACAGAGATGAACAAGCTCTTAAAGACAATTGGTGCAACGACAACCTTAAACAGTGATGAAGCTTACGATACAGAAAATAACGGTGGTCAGGCATACCGTCTGTATCTGACCAATTGCAACAAAGACTCAAAATACTTAAAAGGAGCCGTAGAAGGACAAAAATACAGTGCATACAGCGGATGTACGGTAAATGTAGATGCAGATGCCGTGGCAGCAGGAAAAGCAGAAGCACTTGTGACTGGATTTGATACAACTTATTCGATTGATTCGAAAAATGCAGATGGAAGCAGAGGCGACAGCTCTACCTATGTGGAAAAAGGAAATGTTGTTGCAATGGCACACGAAACGTTAGACAGCGGTGCAAACATTTTTGTTTCCGGTACAGTATTTGTTTCTGATTTCGAGGTAAAGGCAGAATTAGATAATATCTGGGATGTGCCTTATCTGAATCGTACTATTGCAGAGAATATTTTAGATGAAGTAACGGTAAAACTTCCGGCAACTTCCATTGCAGAAGTAAGAAAAGCCGATATGGGCGATGTATTTGCCATTGAAGGCTATGTGACAGCAGGTACAAGCGTAGAAGGAAATACGTTCTTTGATACGATTTATGTACAGGATGAGACAGGTGGAATCACCGTATTCCCTTACTCAGAGAGTGGTTTGGAAATTGGTACAAAAGTTCGAATCACAGGATATGTAGATGCATACCAGGGGGATAAAGAACTTCAGGTGATTTCCAGTGAAGTATTAGAAGACGAGGCACCACATGTATACACACCAGAGAAGATGAGTGCCAAAGATGCCATGAATTACAGCAAATCTGGTGGCAGACTGGTACAGGTACAGGGTAAAGTCGTAGATGCACTTTACGATGCCTCCGGTACAGGAGTATCACAGCTTTGGTTAGATGATGGAAGCGGTGATATTGCAAATGTCTTTATTGACGGATATATTTTCTCCGGCACAACCGGAAAGAATGAGTTAGCATCCTTTGTGAAAAAAGGAAACACGGTTTCCGCAGTCGGACTTGTTTATGCACATCCAGAAGGAACCTCCGATGAGGCAGTTATCTGTCTTAGAGTTCGTAACCTTGATGAGATTAAACTTGTAGAAGCTGCAAGTGAGGACAAGCCATCTGACGACAACAAACCGTCTGACGACAACAAACCATCTGACGATAATAAGCCATCTGACGACAATAAGCCATCGGATGACAACAAAACTACGGAAGATGGCAAAACATCTGATACGACAACAGGTTCTGTCACAACAACTACAACGGTATCCGGCGAACTGACTGTGAATACGGATGCAGATTGGAATACAGTTACAGAAAAACTTGCACAGATAAAAGAAGGTGAAACCTTAGAAGTAAGCCTTGTGGGAACTACAAAGGTATCTGGAAAAACATTAGAGAGCATCAAAGGTACAGACAAAACGGTAGTCCTGAAGCTTTCTAACGGTGTAAGATGGAAAATCAATGGTAAGAAGATTACCGGAACCAATCTGGCTGATTTGGATTTAGGTGTTACATTAAATGCAGATGTAATTCCGGCAAAATTAGTTTCAGATGTTGCAAAGAATGGAAATGGCTATCTTGAAATCAGCCTTGCACATGACGGACAGTTTGGATTTGAGGCAACCATGACAATTCCACTTGGAAAAGAGTATGCAGGTCAGTTTGCAAATCTTTACTACTATAATGTTTCAACCGGAAAAATGGAATTGATGGGAAGCTATCCAATCAATGCAAACGGTGAGGCAGATCTTGTGTTTACACATGCTTCTGATTATGTTATAGTTATGGACAACGTAGCACATACACAGAAGACAGCGACAGATACAGGTGATTCTACAAATGTAGTTGGAATTATCTTGCTGCTTGTGGCAGGAGCTATGCTTGTGGCTTTGGCATACAGAAGAAAGCTGTTGAAATAAGAATTAGGTGAAAATATGGGTTTTAGAAAAGAAGAGATGAAGAAAAACATTTTCAAAAAGAACCCGATGCAAAGCAAGACTCCAAAAGAGTGGTTGGGCAGCCTGGTGCTATATGCACTGGCTGCCATTGCTTTTGTAGGGCTTATCGTCTGGGCAAATCATGACAGACCGGTATACAAAAGCAGTGATACCTCCGGAGTGGAATATGAGGTTGCAAGGGTAAACCGGGTGTTAGAAGATAATGTCACGGTCGATGAGACGTCAGACGGATTGTGGCGTGGCAGCATGGAATTAGAGGTTCAGATTTTAAGTGGACGATACAAAGGAGACTATGCGGTTACCACGAATTATTTTAGTGCGTTGTATAATGTCAGAGTAAAAGAAGGCGATAAACTGTCGGTTCGTATTGATACGACCGGAGAGGGAACATATCAGGTATCGGTCTACAACTATTACAGAGTGCCGCAGATGATTGCCTGCGTGGTAGTATTTGCGTTGCTCTTAATCTTAATCGGAGGGAAAAAAGGGGCAAAGTCTGTGGTAGGTCTTGTGTTTACCGTCATCAGTATTTTGTTTATCCTTTTGCCACTTTCCCTGAAAGGCTATTCCTCGTTAGCAGTTACGCTTCTCTTGATACTGATTTGTAACTTCTTCTGTTTTTACCTGATTGACGGAATCAAGGTAAAAACAGTGGTTGCCTCCGTAGGAAGCTTGTGTGGTGTTCTCGCGGGAGCACTTTTCGCACAGATTGCGATGGCTGCAATGCATGCTACAACCTATCAGATGGACGAGGCGGAGACACTGATTCTGATTACTTCCTCGACGAAACTTCATTTGGGAGATTTGTTCTTGTGCGGAATCTTAATTGCCTGCATGGGAGCGGTTATGGATGTGTCCATGAGTATTACCTCTGCAGTGACAGAGCTGCACGAAGTAAATCCGAATATGACGGCGAAGGAACTGTTCCGTTCTGGCATGAATATTGGACGGGATGCAATGGGAACCATGTCAAATACCCTGATTCTTGCATTCGCCGGCAATTCCTTCAATATGCTGCTGATGATTTACTCCTATGGAGTGTCATTTCAGCAGCTGATGAACACCGATTTTGTTGCGATTGAGATTATCCGAAGCGCAGCAGGAAGTGTCGGAATTGTGTGTACAGTTCCAATTGTTGCATTTATTGCATCAGAAGTGTATGGAAAAAGAAAACAGAAATAATTACAAAAGAACAATTTCACGTCGAAACTCGTTGCGAATCTTTGTGTGAGCCTTTTGTGCGGACACAGATTCGTAGAGTGAGGCGGCAAAGACATCTTTTTCAAAAAGCATGTAGGCATCCTTCGATAAAAGACTGGCAGCATCTGCCGGTTTGGAAATCAATGGGATGTCTGCATTTTTTTTGATTTCGGACAATAGTGCGCTGGATTCCTTGCGGAAACCAAGAATGCGAAGATACGGAATAAAGTCAAGGCTTGCCGCTCTTTGGTAGTCCTCCTTTGTAATACCAAGAAGAATATGGTTTAAGATACGAGATATTCTGGTATAGGTAATCTCTTTTGTTTTTAACTGCTCACAAAAAGAACTGATATCCTCGAAGGAGTCAGCTGTTTTTAAAATACGATTTGATAAAAATTCGCTGCAGTCGCCATACGTCTGGAAGCCTTCTTTTACATGAGTCAAAAGAAGATAGCGCAAAAGCATGGAAAAATCGTTGGCGCAGACCGGTGCGTGCTTGGAGAGTGTTTCCATTAAAATTGCATAGGCAGATTCTGGCATCGCATGAGAAAAGTCTTGTCCGGAAAGGATGGCACTTCGAATGGCAGTTGCCGATGACATTGAAGAAAGTTTCTTGTCGTGATAACCACTTCCTTCTCTGGAAAGGATGGCACAGTTCATCGTGCTGTTCCTTTTTGACAATGCCTTTTGATATTCAATCGCAAGGATGTTATTTGGTTTCTGGCAAACGTCTGTAATCTGATGAAAAAGACTTTGTTCGAGGGATTCTGTGGCATCCTGGAACGGTGTACTGCCAGAAGAAGTTCTAGGAAAAAAGTCAGGGTGCGCTGTTGCATAATCAAGGATAGCCCTGCTCCTTGCAACCGGAAAAGAAAGTCCGTCTTTTATATACGCTTTTAAGCTTGTCCGGTAGGAATCCGGTTCTGCTACAAGAAGATTCGCAATGGCAGAAAAAAGTTCTCCATCGGCAGTCTCAGCACCAAAACAAAGAGTCGAGACACAGTTTGTTTTATCAAGGAGGGTGACGCCACCCATTGCAAAAAGTTCTGCGGAAGCAGTTGCCAATACGGTCGGCAGCTCGAACACAAGGTCGGCACCATTTGCAAGCGTCATTTTCGTACGCGCATATTTGTCGACGATGGCAGGAGCACCACGCTGTACAAAGTCACCGCTCATGGCAATGATAACATAGTCTGCATCGGTTTCTTTTTTTATTTTCTCTATCTGGTATGCATGCCCATTGTGAAAAGGGTTATATTCTGCGATGATTCCGGTAATTTTCATATAGGTTACTCCTAAAAAGATATATGGTTATGATGCTTTCGGCTTATATTTATGCACATTGGTACATGATATAATTCGCTTCACTCATTATATCATAGATGGTACTGTAAAAAACATGTAGAAAAGAAAAATGACTGATAAACATTATAATTTGTCAGCCATTTTTCTTTTGATAATTATTGGATATTTCCGTTAGCGCTACATGTTAATGTTAACGTTTTAGAAATTGTTTGTTTTGAAGATGATAATGTGAAGGAGCCAATGGCAGTATTTCCAGAAGCCCATGCAGCTTTTTGTGAGAAGGAATAGGTAGAATCCGAAACGGATGTGGAACATGAAGCCTTTGTGCAAGTAGAGGAAGAACCATTGTAAGTAAAAGTTCCTGTAAGAGTATATTTTGCAAGAACTTTTCCAGATTTATTCTTCAAAAAGTAGGTTTTTGATGTTGTTTTTCTGTTGGATGCAACTCTGGTGGTTGATATTGAGCTTGAAAAGCTATTCGCTTGAAAAGTTACATCTTTACTCTGAGACAATGTGATTTCGGCATATAAATCATCATTGATATATTCTATGTATGTGGTGGAAGTGGAATCAAGCGATTTGGCTTCTATGGAAGTAGCAGAGTTAAAAATGATACAAAAAGAAAAAAGTAATGCAAGGAAACGTTTCATGAATGTTAAGTCCTCCTAAAATAGTTAATGATGGTTGATATATATGAAATAGATTACTCCTCGTTGATGGTGGTTTCAGGGTATATAACTGTTCTTTCTTCAATTTCAACAATAGTATGCTCTGCCACCCAGTTGACGTGGTAAATCATTGCGGAAAGAATTCCAATGCCAATTATGATAATTATAAGAAGAATAATAAGATGTCTTTTGTTTTTTCGTGCAGTTGTCATTATTTCTTGGGAAGAAAGTGATTCCGCAAAAGAAAGGGTCATTTCCTCAGGAGTTCCAAAATGTTCTAAAATATCCTCATAGTCTGCATCAGGATGTTCCGAGAGGTAGGAAGAAATATCCTGGTGGATAGAAGAAATAATTTCTTTCCGATGTGGATATTTCTTCGGGATGTAGGAGTCGATTTTCCGATAATACTGCTTAAGCTTTGATGTCAATTTCTTTTTCATAAGTGTCTCCCTCTGTAGAATCAAGTAAAAACTGAATTAACTCAGAAAAATCAAGATACGACTGAAGTAATCCATTATAGTAGGAACGTCCGGCATCCTCAAGATGATAATAGATACGTGTTTGACGGACTCCAACCTTCTTCTCATAAAAGGAGATGTATTTTTCATCTGTCAGACGATACAGGATAGGATACATGGACCCCTCTAATACGGTGTAATACTGATTACTACGTTTTTTCAATTGTTGAGAAAGCTGATAGCCATACATATCTTGTTCGGATAAAAGCTTTAACAATAACATTTCAATTGTTGCTTTCTTATAGTTTGATACTAAAGAAGATGTTTTCATGATAAGCACCTCATTAATATTATTATGCACGAATACTATTTGCAAATCAATACCTAGAATAAAAATATATTGTTGACAAAGGTATATTTTTGTGAAACAATGTGAAAAGATTACGTAATCAATACAGAAACAAGAAAAATGGAGGCAGTGTTATGAAACAAAAATTATTATTAGCTTTAGTAACAGTGATATTAGCTGGAAGTCTATTTGGAGGAGCAAAGCAGGTTTATGCAAACAATCATAGAGATCGTGAATTTAGCTTTAGCTATTACGCTGATGGTACAGATCAGTCGATACGACCAAGAGAAAAAATGGATAATACGGCATCTTACATGAAAAATAATGCTTCAAGTACAGACCTTATGGTATGCGTTGCAGGTACTAATTCTATATCAAAGTACCCGGGAATAAATCCAAATCGTTGTTCAGGCGTTTGCCTGATACCAAAAGGAAGTTATCGTTATATGTCTAACAATGTGTATGGAAGATATAAATATGCGTATCTTGTAATGGGAGCGGATGATAAGAGAACGCATACGGTCAGCGGAAAGTGGAGTTCGGATAATATTAGTGGAAGATACTAAGTTAAAAGAGAACAAGGGAATGTGAAAAATACATTCCCTTGCTCTAAAGTAATAAAAATGGAGGGTGTTATGAAACAAAAATTAAGAACCTGTATCATCGTCGCAGCCTGTATGGTACTGATGTGCTGTCTGGCAGGATGCGCGCAAAACAAAGCAGAAACAGGAAGTCAGAATAACGCAGGGACAGAGACAAAAAATCAAAAGAAAGCAGCGTCCAATGAGTCTCTGGATGCAGAAATAGAGACAGCTACCAGAGGGTGCAAAGTTGTACAGGAGGGGGAGGAGAACCAGCAAGGCTCGTTAACCTATAAGGTAAACAGTGTACAGATAACGAAACAGACCGGAGACTGGTATAATATGTCAGGGGAAATCCCAAAAGTAGATGAAAACGGCAGGATTACGGAGGATGTTTCTTATGTTGTAATCAATGTAACTATTAAGGATGATGGGAACTATGACTTCTGGTGGAATATGTTTTGGCTATCTTTTTTTAATGATGATGAGCTAAGAATTGGGTCAATAGAATTAGTGTCTGCAAGCATATTTAATGATTATAGTGAGAAAGAGCGGGAGGATAATGATATCTATCAATACAAGTTACCGCAAGGGGAAGAGGTAACGACAGATTTGATTTTCGTGACGGAGGATTCGTTAATGACAAAAGAAAATCACTTTTTGCTGGATATGGATCCGACGGGGGTAGGATTGGAATATGTGAAACCAGAGGAATACAGTATGGTGTTTTTAAAGACAATGGAGGATGCGTGCAATGGGAACATTACTGAAAAATGAGTGGAGAAGGATTTTTCGGGGAATGAATTTTAAGGCAGCGTTATTCTTTGGATGTGGCATTGCGGTGTGGCATTTTTGGCAGAATGTATGGTGCATGGAGATGGGAGAATGGGAACTTCCGCAAAATGTATATGTCAGCTGGATGGGCGCAAGTTCATACAGGATGCAATCCTACTGGTATTTCCTGATTTTCCCGCTTTTGGCAGTAATACCGTTTGCAGGAACATTCTACGATGATTTAAAGTCTGGATACATGAAGAACGTAATGCTTCGATGCAGCAGAAAAACATATTTTATGGGAAAAGGAATGGCGGTATTTCTTTCGGGTGGAATGTGTGTAACGATTCCGTTAGTGCTGAATTTTATTTTGACAGCGATGTTTCGACCACTGACGTTGCCAGACCCGTATGTTGCGATAGGACCTTTGACAGCAGAATTAGGAAGTGAGTTGTATTACTTACATCCAATGGTTTATACCATAATTTATCTGATGTTTGATTTCTCCGTAGGTGGAATGCTTGCGTTAAGTGTATCGATATTTTGCTACTGGGCGAATTATAAATTCATTGCACTTTTGATTCCGTACGTCATATTTTATTTTTTATATTGTCTGGGAGGAATCTTAAACACGTCGGTATATTCACCAAATTACTTTTTGATTCCCGGAATGGGGATTGAAAAAGTAGATTCATTGATACTTATTCTTGCAAACTCAATCATTGTTCTTGCAATATATCATTGGAAGGGAAAACGCTATGAGGGTTAGAAAAGGATTTTTCCTATTTCCTGTTTTGTATCTGATTTGCGGATATACCATGTATCTACATTATTTATATGACATGGGTTCGCCGGTAAACCTGTCCATTTTTTCGCAGGCGGATATGCAGCTGTTGCTTTCTGCACCGAATTGTTACAATATGTTTTTAATGTTCCCATTTTTAGTGGGAATTGTGTTTTTGATGAGAGAATACCACAATGAAATGCAGGTGTTACGTTACCAGAATAAGAAATATATTTTGAAAATGCAATTATTAAAAGGCGGCTGTTGGAGCATTTTATTATGCACGGTGGGAATTGTGGTTACCTGGATATACGGAGCAATGCATGGAAAAACGGGAATGAACTGGACGAGTGCAAATAGCTATTATTGTGTGATGACAAAGCAGGTTTTGGAACATGGAAGTTTGCTGTTTGTGATCTTCCTGAATGCAATAATATTATTTGCAAGAAACTTTGTTTTCCTATTCATATTGTTAGATTGCTGGTGGAGCGGGAAAAACATCATATATGGTATTTTAGTAAGTGTAGGGATTTGTTTCCTGGAGGCAGGGGATGTGAGAATCCCACTGATTCTTCGGACGATAAGTGTGGACTATCCATTTTGGCGGAAGCCATCTGGATGGGTGGTTTCTTTTATAGTGGCAGCAGGTGTGAATGGGTTGCTTTTGGCACGAATCCTGTATTGGGTAAAAAGGAAGGAATTTTAAGGTGAAGGAACAGATAAGATATGACGTAAAAATGGGAATTTTACATGAATGGTGGAAATATCTGTTTGTTGGAATGCTGATACTGCTGGTATGTGCAATGGAGGCAGGGCAGGAAGCAGAATGTGTAAAACAAAAATTCTTTACAGAGCCATCATTTGGAAACTATCTTATTAAATGGATGCGCGGAATACAGCCAATCCAATATACGAATCGGGAACGGCAGATGGCAATGCCGTTTGAATGGATGGCATTGCAGATGAGTTATCTGATACTTATAGCAAAATATACGGCAACGGATTTAGAACAAAACGGATATAAACTTTTCATTAGAATTGGGAAAAAGTCAATATGGTGGTATGGAAAATGTGTCTGGGTGTTCCTAAGTACCCTGCTCTATTATGGATTGTTCTATGGAATCTTAAGCTGCTTTGCAATTGCTACCGGGAGCCTTCAACTGGAACCGACATCTGAAATATGGGTAGGAGGAATCGGGAGCCTTACAAATGCAAATGGTATCATACAAATATTTTTGATGCCGGTTCTTGTGAGTACAGTAATTGGACTAGGACAAATCTTTTTAGAACTGGTAGTTTCGCCGATGATAGCAATAATAGTAAGCTGTGGATATCTGTTGGCGTCACTTTATTGGTGTAATCCGCTTTTGCTGGGCAATTATAGCATGATAGAGAGAAATCGTGCTTTCATTGGTGAAAAAGGGGTTTCTTCCATAATAGGGGTGACTCTGTGCGTGGCTGCAATGATGACGATTTGTTTCCTGGGAAACAAATATATAAAAAAGATGGAACGATAGGAGAATAGGATGTATCTGGAATTGAAACAGGTTTCAAAAAAAATAAAAAACAATATGATTTTAGACCATATATCACTGGAATTAGAAAAAGGAAATATATATGGATTACAGGGAAAGAACGGTTCTGGAAAAACAATGTTGATAAAGGCGATGTGCGGTCTGCTGATTCCAACGGAGGGAAGCGTTACAGTAAATGGAGCAGTTTTGGGAAAAGACAGGGATTTTCCCGAAAGCGTAGGAGCATTGATTGAAAATCCAGGATTTGTAAATGGTTACTCGGCATTTCAGAACCTAAAGGTATTAGCAGAAATTCAACACAAGATAGAGGATGAAAAAATTTACGAGACAATCAAAGAAGTAGGACTTGAGGATGCTGGAGAAAAAAAGTTCCGGCAGTTCTCGCTTGGCATGAAACAAAAGCTTGGAATCGCCGCTGCAATCATGGAAGAACCAGATTTGATTTTGCTGGATGAGCCGACGAATGCATTAGACGAAAAAAGTGTGCTGGCATTGCGGGATATATTAAAAAAACGAAAGGAAAGAGGGGCATTGATTGTGATTGCTTCCCATGATGCTGAAGAATTGTCACTTTTAGCAGATGAGATATTCAGGGTTGAAAATGGAAAGATAACCGGAAGATTTCAACCAACCAAGGAGAAGGCAGAATGAAAAAGGGAGTAAAAATCGGAATTGGAATTGTACTATTAGTGGTATCAGTGGGAGTGGCCGCAAAAATCGTTCAGATAAATCAGAAGTATCCGCAGGTTCAAAAGGAGAAGATAAGCTTTGGAGAAACTGCTGAAATGAAGGACGGTATTTATCTCAAAGTTTTGGATGCAAAGCTACAATCGGAAGAGGAAGCCCGCAAAGCATATGGGGAAGATTTCGCAAAGGAAATGGAAGAAGGATATGAGTACCGCGTTTGTAAGGTTGACGTCGAACTGGAAAATCGAACGGACGAAGAACAGGCGGTATCCTTATATGATATTTATCTGGAAACAAACACTTATTGTAATGGACTTGCACCGGAGGTATTTTGTAATACAGACGAGAATCAGGAGATGGAACTTACGTTATCTCCAAATGAGAAAAAAGAGCAGACGCTGGGGTATGTGATATATAAGATGCAGTTTTCAAAAAAACAGTGGAATGGGATGGAGGAAGAAAACTTTTTCCTTGTAAATGAGCGTTATCCGGTAAAAAAGAGATGGAAATGTAAATGACAAAAGAAAAATCAGAACTACAAGCTGTACCCAAATTTATACACAAAACACAAAGTGTTGTCTTGAATCAAATACAATTTGGGAGTATACTAAATATATATGCGTATTATAACATATTGTAATGCGAAAACAACGAGTAGAAATGAGGAGAACAAATATGAACGTATTAGTAATCAACTGCGGAAGCTCATCATTAAAGTATCAGTTAATCGATTCAGAATCTGAAAACGTATTGGCAAAAGGTCTTTGCGAGAGAATCGGTATCGATGGAAGATTAGTTTACCAGAAAGCAGGCTGTGACAAAGAAATCACAGAAGCTGCTATGCCTACACATAAACAGGCTATCCAGATGGTATTGGATGCCCTTGTAAATGAAAAGACAGGTGCAATCAAGAGCCTTTCTGAAATTGATGCAGTAGGTCATCGTGTCGTACATGGTGGAGAGAAATTTGCAGCATCTACAGTACTTACTCCAGACGTATTAAAGGCAATCGAAGAGTGTAACGATCTTGCACCACTTCACAATCCTGCAAACTTAATCGGTATTGATGCTTGTAAGGAATTGATGCCAAACGTACCAATGGTTGGCGTGTTCGATACAGCATTCCATCAGACAATGCCGAAGAAAGCATACCTTTACGGTCTTCCTCATGAATATTATGAGAAATACAAAGTAAGAAGATACGGATTCCACGGAACAAGCCACAGCTTTGTTTCCAAACGTACAGCAGAATTCCTTGGAATGGATTTAAACAATTCTAAGATTATCGTTGCACACTTAGGAAATGGTGCTTCTATCAGTGCTGTTTTAAACGGAAAATGTGTTGATACTTCCATGGGTCTTACTCCACTTGAAGGTCTTGTCATGGGAACACGTTCCGGTGATATCGATCCGGCTATCATGGAATTCATTGCAAAGAAAGAGAACCTTGATATCGAAGAACTGATGACTGTATTAAATAAGAAGTCCGGTTTACAGGGAATGACAGGTGGTTTATCTGATTTCCGTGATTTGAAAGCAGCAGTCGAAGAAGGAAATGAATTGGCAATCGATGCCGTTGAAGTATTCTGTTATCGTATTGCAAAATACATTGGCGCTTATGTAGCAGCGATGAACGGTGTAGATGCCATCGCATTTACAGCAGGTATCGGTGAAAATGCCGGAATGGTCCGCAGCAAGGTATGTGAATATTTAGGATATCTTGGAATCTCCATCAAAGAAGACTTAAATATGGCAACATTCGGAGACGAAGTGGTTCTTTCCACAGAGGATTCTAAGGTAAAAGTTGCAGTTATTCCTACAAATGAGGAACTTGCAATTGCACGTGAGACAGTAGCATTGGTAAAATAGTTTTCCACAAAAACTTGTGGAAAAAGTTGTTGACAAATCAAGTTTGCCTATGTATAATTGGTTAGGTGTGAAATGACTTGGGTTGTTTCGCAACAAGATATAGGAGAGAGCCATAATGATTGATATTACAGACGTTTTATCTTGTGAGAACAAAGAGGTGTGTAGAACCGTTTCGATTGAGTTAGAGTCTTTTCAATCAAAGATGGGTGATTTTCCTATTTTAAATAAGTCACCGATTGAGTTACGGATTGCAAACCGGGAGAACAAGCATTTGCTTATTCAGGGTGAAGCCAATTTTGTGATTGCAATTCCATGTGACCGTTGTCTGGAAGAGGTTCCGACAACAATTCATTTCGACATCGACAAGGATCTTCCATTGAACGAAGAACTGGTTGAGAATGTGGCTGAAGATGACCGCGAAGATGAAATGGATGATACAGACTACCTGATTGGATTCAATCTAGATGTAGATAGACTGATCTATAGAGAGATTTTGGTTAACTGGCCGATGAAAGTTCTGTGCAAGGATGATTGCAAAGGAATTTGTAAAGTCTGCGGACATAACCTGAATAAGGGTGAATGCGGATGCCAGAGAACAGAACTTGATCCAAGAATGGCAGCTATCCAAGATGTCTTTAACAAATTTAAGGAGGTGTAAGTAAATGTCAATTTGTCCAAAAAATAAATCATCAAAATCTCATAGAGATAAAAGAAGAGCAAACTGGAAAATGACTGCTCCAGCTTTAGTAAAATGTAGCAAATGTGGAGAGTTGATGATGCCTCATAGAGTATGTAAAAACTGTGGCTCATACAACAAAAAAGAGATTATCGCTCAGGACTAATCCACTGAATAAGGCTTCCCGGCTTCACTGGGGAGCCTTTTTCATATAATAGGAAAATTCATTCCTATTATATGAAAAAGGCTCCGCGAGGATTGCACTGCGGCGGAGTTGAACAATGTCGCAAATGCGACCCGCCGCAGGCGGAGAATCCTGCTTGCAGGATTTCTTTTACAAGAAAAAAGAAAGAGAAGGTATATAAAATGGGAGATATTTTAAATTGGGATAACAAATTTTTCCAGGGATTAAATAAAATTGTAGATTGCGTCCTGGTAAGCATTTTATGGTTGATTTGCAGCCTGCCAATCGTTACAATGGGAGCTGCTTCATCTGCAATGTATTACACCATCAACAAGGTAATTCGGAACAATCATGGTTATGTGACAAAGGAATTCTTTCATTCTTTTGCAAACTGTTTTAAACAGTCCACGATTGTCTGGCTGGTATTCTGGGTAATCGCAGTATTTTTAGGCGCGGATACCTATATTATGTGGGGAAGCTTAAAGGCTGGAAATGCAATCGGCAATTTACTTTTTGTATTTTTGGTATTCATTGCATTTGATATGATGTGGGTCATGTATGCCTTGACTTATATTTCGCGTTTTCAGAATACGATGAAAAACATTATGAAAAATGCACTGTTGATGGCAGTGGCAGATTTTGGAAAAACATTACTTTTATTTTTGATTTTGGCGGCATCCATTTTTGCAATCTGGATGATGCCGTTTTTGGCAGTGCTGATTCCAGGATTTGTGACATGTCTTATGAATCTTATTTTTGAAAAGATTTTCCGCAAATATATGTCGGAAGAAGATATCAAGGAAGAGGATGAACGAAATCGGGAATATTTGAATTAGTTTCTTTTGCATTTCGTATTGATTTATAGAATAAGTTATAGTATATTTTTTAAGAGGCTTGTGGAGATAATGGAAAATATGTAAGAATCCACGAGGCGAAAGGGGCAAGGAAAGAATGCAGGATGTGACGAAAATAGCAGTGGATGCTATGGGAGGCGACAATGCACCCGGCGAGATTGTAAAAGGTGCAGTGGATGCAGTTTTAGGAAGAGAAGACATCAAAGTTTTTCTGGTAGGCCAAGAGGATGTCGTGAAGGAAGAACTTGAGAAATATAACTATCCGAAGGAGCAGATTGAAGTAATCCATGCGGAAGAAGTGATAGAAACAGCAGAACCACCGGTAAATGCAGTCCGTAAGAAGAAGCAGTCCTCGATTGTAATTGGAATGAACCTGGTAAAGCAAAAAGAGGTGGATGCATTTGTTTCAGCAGGAAGTTCAGGAGCGATTCTGGTTGGCGGACAGGTTATTGTCGGAAGAATTAAAGGAATCGAGAGACCACCGCTAGCACCATTGATTCCAACAGAAAAAGGAGTATCTTTACTGATTGACTGCGGCGCAAATGTTGATGCAAGAGCATCTCATCTGGTGCAGTTTGCAAAGATGGGTTCCCTTTATATGGAACATGTCGTTGGAATTAAGAATCCGCGTGTTGCAATTGTCAATATTGGAGCAGAGGAAGAGAAGGGAAATGCACTTGTGAAAGAGACATTTCCGCTTTTGAAAGAGTGTGAGGATATCAATTTCGTGGGAAGTATCGAGGCGAGAGAGATTCCACACGGAGAAGCGGATGTTATTTTGTGCGAAGCTTTTGTAGGAAATGTTATCTTAAAATTATATGAGGGATTAAGTTCCACTTTGATTGGTGTAATTAAGAAGGGTATGATGAGCACACTAAGAAGTAAGATTGGTGCAGCATTGGCTCTTCCAGCGTTAAAAGGAACTTTAAAGACTTTTGATGCGACACAATATGGTGGTGCTCCGCTGCTTGGATTGAATGGTCTTGTAGTAAAGACACATGGAAGTGCCAAGGCAAAAGAAATTACCAATTCAATCTACCAGTGTGTAACGTTTAAAGAACAGGACATCAATGGTAAGATTAAGAAAAATATAGTAAATAAAGAGTCAGACGAAAATAGAAAGGAATTATAACAATGGAATTTGAAAAGCTTAAGAAAATTATTGCAGAGGTCTTAAACGTAGACGAGGCAGAAATTACAATGGAAACTACATTTGTAGATGATCTTGGAGCAGATTCTTTGGATATCTTCCAGATTATCATGGGATTAGAAGAAGAATTCGATATTGAGATTCAAAACGAAGCAGCAGAAAGCATCGTAACAGTTGCAGATGCAGTAGAGCAGATTAAAAATGCTGTAAATCAGTAAAACGACTTTGTATACATGAGAACACAGTGACGAGAAGAAAAGCCCTTTATCCTATGTTATGGAGGGCTTTTTCTTTTCAATTAACGCAAGTAGTGAAAAAAGAAACTTGCAGGAAGAAAGAGATGGAGTAGAAATGGCAAAACAACAGGAATTAGAAGAAAAAATAGGTTATAGCTTTAACCAAAAAGGTTTGTTAAGACAGGCACTGACACACAGTTCCTACGCAAACGAAAAACACATGAAAAAAGGTTCTGACAATGAAAGACTGGAATTTTTAGGGGATGCTGTGTTAGAGCTGGTATCAAGTGATTTCTTATATCGTGAGTACCCGGATCTCCCAGAAGGCGATTTGACAAAATTACGTGCAAGCATCGTATGTGAGCCAACATTAGCGCTATGTACGGAACCATTGGAACTTGGTAAATACCTATACCTTGGAAAAGGAGAAGATTTGACAGGCGGAAGAACACGTAAATCAATTCTTTCCGATGCGTTAGAGGCAGTGATTGGCGCAATTTACTTAGATGGTGGTTTTACTAATGCAAAAGAGTTTATCCACAAATTTATTATGACGGATATTGAGCATAAAAAACTCTTTTATGATAGCAAGACTATCCTTCAGGAAGTGGTTCAGGGAAATTACAATGAAGCACTCCACTACGAATTGGTGGCAGAAGAAGGACCGGACCATGATAAGAAATTTAGTGTGGAAGCATTGATTGGGGATAAGGTGATTGGACATGGAGTTGGCCACACCAAAAAAGCTGCGGAACAGCAGGCAGCATATCAGGCATTGCTGAAATTGAAGCCAACGGAAAAATAATACAGCGAAAACGGAGACGGAATATGTATTTAAAAAGCATTGAGGTACATGGATTTAAATCATTTGCAAACAAGATTGTATTTGATTTTCATAATGGAATTACAGGAATTGTAGGTCCGAACGGAAGTGGAAAAAGTAATGTTGGAGATGCTGTTCGGTGGGTACTGGGTGAACAAAGTGCAAAGCAGCTGCGTGGTGCAAGCATGCAGGATATTATTTTTGCAGGAACGGAGAACCGTAAGCCATTAAGTTACGCTTATGTCGCAATCACGATGGATAATTCAGATCATGCACTCCCGGTTGAGTTTGAGGAGGTTACGGTCGCAAGAAGAGTGTATCGTTCCGGTGAGAGTGAGTATCTGCTGAATGGAAATCCATGCCGATTAAAGGATGTGACAGAACTTTTTTACGATACCGGTATTGGAAAAGAAGGGTATTCCATTATTGGACAGGGTCAGATTGAACGAATCTTAAATGGTAAGCCAGAGGAGCGAAGAGAGCTGTTTGACGAGGCGGCCGGAATTGTCAAGTATAAAAAGAGAAAGGCAACCGCACAGAAAAAGCTCGAGAATGAAAGAGAAAATCTGGTACGTGTAAATGATATTCTGTCGGAGTTAGAGCGCCAGGTTGGCCCGTTGGAAAAGCAGGCAGAAAAGGCGAGAATCTACCTTAAGAAAAAGGAAGAATTAAAAACCTTTGACGTGAATATGTTCCTTCTTGAAATGGAGCGCATTGACAAACAGTTAAAAGAGGTGCAGGACAATTTCCAAATTGCAGATGGTCAGTTAAAAGAGAAAAATGAGACTTACACCAATATCAAATCGGAATATGAAAAGATGGAGCGTGATGTCGAGGCAATCGAGGAGAAAATCACGTCTATTCGTGATACCATCAGCAATTCCAGTGTGACAAAAGGAAAATTAGAAGGACAGATTAACGTCTTAAATGAGCAGATTCATACTGCAAAAATGACGGATGAACATATGAGAAAGCGCTTAGAGACCATCGAGAGCGAGAAGAAGGAGCGTCTTTCTACAAAGTCCGGGTATGAGAAAGAAAAGGCGGATTTAGACGGTCAGCTTACAAATATTTCAGAACGAAAAGAGACTGCACAGAATCAGTATCAGGAAGTCCAGGAAAAGGCTGCAAAGTTAAAGGAAGAAATTGAGAACGGCAAAAATGAACTGATTCAGCTTTTAAATCAAAAAGCTTCCATCAAGGCGAGAATTCAAAGAAATGACACGATGGTGGAACAGATTAACATCCGCAGAGCGCAGTTAAATCAGAGACTTTTAGCAAGAAAATCCGAAGAGACCGATTTGGAATCAGTGTTAGAAGAGTACCAGCTTAAGTTAGATGAGACAAACCAGGAAATTGCGAAACTCCGCGAAAAGTCTGCGAAGATGGAAAACGAGCGCCGCGAATGGAAACAGAAGTCCATCGAGACGACGAAGACGTTGGAGGAGTCGCTTGCAAAATATCACAAAAACCAGTCCAGATTAGAATCCTTAAAAAATATTGCGGAACGCTATGACGGTTACGGGAACAGTATCCGAAAAGTGATGGAGCAAAAGGCAGCCAACAAAGGACTGCTGGGAGTCGTTTCGGATTTGATTCAGGTAGATAAGAAGTACGAGATTGCGATTGAGACAGCATTAGGCGGTAACATTCAAAATATCGTAACCGAGGATGAAGAGACTGCAAAGAAAATGATTTCCTATTTGAAGGCAAACCGCTTTGGGCGTGCAACATTCCTTCCAATTACAAGTGTAGATGGAAGAGGTAATTTCAAAAATCACGACGCCCTAAAAGAAAAAGGAGTCATTGGCCTTGCAAATACCCTGGTAAAAACAGATGCGAAATACGAAGGCGTCATCGCCTATCTGTTGGGGCGCGTTGTGGTAACGGAAAATATTGACCATGCCATTGCACTTGCCAGAAAGAATCATTATTCTTTACATATTGTAACATTAGAGGGAGAATACCTAAGTCCCGGTGGTTCGATGGCAGGTGGTGCATTTAAGAACAGCAGCAACTTACTTGCAAGAAAACGTGAAGTAGAGGAATTAGAGAAAAAAGTACAGGATTTAGATGACGCAGTAAAAGACAGCAGAAAGCGGTTAGAAGAGATAAAGACCGCGCAGGCACTTCTTGCGGACGATATGGAAGAGAATCGTAAGAATTTACAGGAAATGATTCTTGCCCAGAATACGGCGAAGATGAATGTAGACCGTGTTGTCTCCAAGAAAAATGAGAGTGAGACTGTTTACCAGGGACTTCAGACAGAACATAAGGAAATGGAAGGGCAGTTAGCAGAAATCGAGCAGGAGAAAGCGAAGATTGCCAAAGAGAGCGAAGACGCGCTTGCCCGTGAAAAAGAGATTGGCGTTCAAAATGAAGCATATCAAAAGGAATTAGAAGAGCAGGATCTTGTCATTGAAAAAGCGGGAAATGAACTGTCAAAGATTCAGTTAGAAGAGGCTAACCTTCGTCAGAAGGCAGAATTTGTGACACTTAATATAGAACGAATTGAAACGGAACTTGCCAAGTTTGATGCAGAATGTGAGCAGGTGCAAAAAGAGGCAGAGGAAGCAAAAGAAGAGGTACAAAAGAAGTTATCGGATATCGAAGAAATCAAAAAGACCATTCTTGCTTCCGATGGTGCCAATGAGAATCTTGCCAACGAGTTGCAGGAAGCACTTAATAAGAAGGAAGAGTTGTCCGCTTCTTACAAGGGATTTTTCCAGAAACAGGAAGAGATTTCAAAAGAGATTACCGAACTTGAAAAAGAGATTTTCCGTCTGAACAGTCAGCGGGAAAAATTAGAAGACGCTCATACTTACCAGAATAACTACATGTGGGAAGAATATGAGCTGACGCTTCACGCTGCGATGGAGCTTCGGAATGAGGAATACCAGAATCTGTCTGAACTGAAAAAAGAGATTGCCAATATCAAGGATGAGATACGAAAACTTGGAGATGTCAATGTCAATGCGATTGAGGATTACAAAGAGATTTCAGAGCGCTACACCTTTTTAAAAGGACAGCATGATGATTTGATAGAGGCAGAACAGACGCTTGTAAATATCATCGAAGAATTAGATACCGGCATGCGCAAACAGTTCTTAGAGAAGTTTGCAGAGATTCAAAAAGAATTTGACAAGGTATTCAAAGAATTGTTTGGCGGTGGAAAGGGAAGCCTTGAGCTTGTCGAGGATGAGGATATCTTGGAGTGTGGCATTCGTATCATTGCGCAGCCGCCAGGAAAGAAACTTCAGAATATGATGCAGATGTCCGGTGGAGAGAAATCTTTAACGGCAATTTCGTTGTTATTTGCAATTCAGAATCTGAAACCATCTCCATTTTGTCTTTTGGATGAGATTGAGGCGGCACTCGACGATTCAAACGTCAGCCGTTTTGCAAAATATTTACACAAACTTACGAAGAACACACAGTTCATCGTCATTACGCATCGAAGAGGTACCATGGCGGCAGCAGACCGGTTATACGGTATCACGATGCAGGAAAAGGGTGTTTCGACATTAGTTTCTGTCAATCTGATTGAAGATGAACTTGATAAATAAGTAGGGATTGCAAAATGTGGCAAGGTAGGATAATATTTGTATAAGCCTATTAACGCTTTAAAGTGAAATAGAAGAGAGGAAAGAATATGGCTGAAGAAAAGAAAGGCTTCTGGAGCCGCCTGGTATCCGGGTTAAGCAAGACAAGAGATAACATCGTTTCTGGAATCGATTCCATTTTTAGTGGATTTTCCAGTATTGATGATGATTTCTATGAAGAGATTGAAGAAATTTTAATTATGGGAGATCTTGGGGTACGTGCAACGGAAGCAATCATAGAAGATCTGAAACAGAAAGTAAAAGAGCAGAAAATCAAGGAGCCAAGTGCATGTAAGCAGCTTTTGATTGACAGTATCAAGGAGCAGATGAATGTCGGCGAGACGGCATACCGTTTTGAAAATGAGAAATCCGTCGTACTTGTCATCGGTGTAAACGGCGTTGGTAAAACTACATCCGTAGGTAAATTGGCCGGCAAACTGAAAGATCAGGGCAAAAAAGTGGTTCTTGCAGCGGCAGATACCTTCCGTGCAGCAGCGGGAAGCCAGCTGTCCGAGTGGGCAAACCGTGCCGGAGTGGAGATGATTGGCGGACAGGATGGAGCAGATCCTGCGGCCGTAATTTTTGATGCAGTTGCAGCTGCAAAGGCAAGAAACGCAGATGTTTTGTTGTGTGATACGGCAGGAAGACTCCACAATAAAAAGAATCTGATGGAAGAGTTAAAAAAGATTAACCGTATTTTAGAGAAAGAATATCCAGATGCCTATCGTGAGACACTTGTCGTGTTGGATGCGACAACCGGACAGAATGCGTTGGCACAGGCGAAGGAATTTTCCGAGTGTGCGCAGATTACCGGAATTATCTTAACCAAGATGGATGGTACAGCAAAGGGTGGTATCGCAGTTGCGATTCATTCAGAGCTTGGAATTCCGGTGAAATACATTGGAGTGGGCGAGACAATTGATGATTTGCAGAAATTCGATGCAGATGAATTTGTAAATGCCTTATTCGAGACAGAAGAACAGGAAGCATAGCCGCCTTTAGACGACTGAAAATATGCCATCATGGCAACAAAGACGAGGAGAAGTGAAATGCTGACATTAGACAAATTTGAAGAAGCAAGTGAAAAAGTAAAAGAGGTTACCTCTGAGACAAAGTTGATTTATAGCGATTTCTTAAGTAACCAGACAGGAAACAAGGTTTATTTAAAACCGGAAAATATGCAGTTTACCGGAGCTTATAAGGTTCGTGGTGCTTACTATAAAATCAGTACCCTGTCTGAGGAAGAAAGAGAAAAGGGACTGATTACCGCTTCCGCAGGTAACCACGCACAGGGCGTTGCTTATGCTGCAAAATGCTATGGCTGTAAGGCAACCATCGTAATGCCGACCACAACACCGTTGATTAAGGTAAACCGTACCAGGAGTTATGGAGCAGATGTCGTGCTTTACGGAGATGTTTATGATGAAGCATGTCAGAAGGCCTATGAACTTGCCAATGAACATGGTTATACCTTTATCCATCCGTTTGATGACCTTGCAGTTGCAACCGGACAGGGAACAATTGCGATGGAGATTTTTAAGGAACTTCCATTGGTAGAGTACATCCTGGTTCCAATCGGAGGAGGCGGACTTGCTACCGGTGTTTCCACCCTTGCAAAACTGTTAAATCCAAAGATTAAGGTAATTGGTGTAGAGCCGGCAGGTGCAAACTGTATGCAGGCATCTTTTGCAGCAGGAAAAGTCACAACACTTCCGACCGTAAATACAATTGCAGACGGTACTGCAGTAAAGACACCGGGAAGCAAGATTTTCCCATACATCCAGAAGAACCTGGACGATATCATTACCGTAGAGGATGACGAGTTAGTGGCAGCATTCTTGGATATGGTCGAAAATCACAAGATGGTGGTGGAGAACTCAGGACTTTTGACAGTGGCAGCATTAAAGCATCTTGATGTATCAGATAAACGGGTCGTATCCATCTTAAGTGGTGGAAATATGGACGTAATTACCATGTCATCTGTTGTTCAGCAGGGACTCATTTTCCGTGACCGTATCTTTACCGTATCCGTATTGTTGCCGGATAAGCCGGGAGAACTTTGCAAGGTATCTGGAATCCTTGCAAAGGAACAGGGAAATGTCATCAAGCTTGAACACAACCAGTTCGTGTCAACAAACCGTAATGCAGCCGTAGAGTTACGCATTACCTTAGAAAGTTTTGGAACAGATCATAAGAAGCAGATTATCAAAGCGTTAGAGAAGGAAGGCTATAAGCCAAAGCTTGTTCGAACCAGTTTGTAAATCGGGGAGGGGAAAGTTATGTGGAAACCAAAATCAAGAGAAGAACGTGAACTTGGACCGGAATTAGGAGAGGGCGAAGTAAAGACCATCGAAGATTTGCGAAGAGAGGAAGCGCAAAAGAAGAGCGGTGCAAGGATTTTCGCTGAGATTCTGATTTTACTGGCAGTTCTTTTAAGCGGATTTCTTGTGGCATTTCTGGTTGCAAAAGTAAATGGTGCCAGTTTTGGATTTTACACATGGCCTCTGATTGCATGTACAGATGTATTTGTTTTTACAACAATTGGATTTTTTCAAACAGAAGGAAAAATTGAAAAAATATATGGCCTCTGTTCGATTGCGAGCGCAGCCTGCGTTATCGTACAGATGGCGGTGTTATTTTAAAAGATAAGGTGTCAAGAAAAAATACTTGACACCTTTTTTTTATTATGGTATTCTATGTCAGGTGATAAATGATGGAAGAAAAAGTAGAACAGACATATCTCTATGATTTTTATGGAGAGTTGCTGAATCCGCATCAGAGAGAAGTCTATGAGAAGTTTGTTTTTGAGGATTTATCTCTCGGTGAGATTGCATTGGAAGAAGGAATATCGAGACAAGGCGTACACGATTTGATTAAGCGCTGTACGAAGTCATTAGAGGAATATGAAGAGAAGCTTCATCTGATTGCAAAGTTTCAGTCAGCGAAGAACATGGTGGGTGAGATTCACCAGCTGACCAAGCAGTTCCATCAGACACACAACGAAGCAATCATGGAAGAAATCGAACAGATTTCGAATCAGATTTTAGAGGAGCTATAAGATGGCATTTGACAGTTTATCTGAAAAACTTCAAAATGTATTCAAGAACCTTCGTGGAAAGGGTCGTTTGACAGAAGATGATGTAAAAGTTGCGTTGAAAGAAGTCAAGATGGCACTTTTAGAAGCGGATGTCAATTTCAAGGTTGTGAAACAGTTCACAAAGTCGGTTCAGGAGCGTGCAATCGGTCAGGATGTCATGAACGGATTGAATCCGGGTCAGATGGTCATTAAGATTGTAAATGAAGAGATGGTCAAGCTTATGGGCTCTGAGACGACAGAGATTGCATTTCGTCCCGGAAAAGAACTGACAATCATTATGATGGTTGGTTTACAGGGTGCAGGTAAGACGACCACAACTGCAAAGATTGCAGGAAAGCTTAAGACAAAAGGCAAGAAAGTTCTTCTTACAGCATGTGATGTTTACCGTCCGGCAGCGATTGAACAGCTGCAGATTAACGGTGAGAAACAGGGGGTAGAAGTTTTTGCAATGGGCGATAAGAACAAGCCGGTTGATATTGCAAAAGCAGCCATAGAACATGCGACAAAGAATGATTTTAATGTAGTAATCATTGATACTGCCGGACGTCTTCACATTGATGAAGAGATGATGGCGGAACTCATTGAGATAAAAGAGAACATCGCAGTGTCACAGACAATATTGGTTGTGGATTCCATGACCGGTCAGGATGCGGTGAATGTAGCCGGAATGTTCGATGAAAAGATTGGCATTGACGGCGTGGTATTAACCAAGTTAGACGGTGATACCAGAGGTGGTGCGGCACTTTCTATCCGTGCTGTAACCGGAAAACCGATTCTTTATGTCGGTATGGGTGAGAAGTTGTCCGATTTAGAGCAGTTCTACCCGGACCGTATGGCATCGAGAATTTTAGGTATGGGTGATGTGCTTACCCTCATTGAAAAAGCCCAGGAAGACTTCGATGAAGAAAAAGCGAAGAAACTGGAACAGAAGATGAAAAAAGCAGAATTTGACTTTGAGGATTATTTGGATTCGATGAGTCAGATGAAGAAGATGGGTGGACTTTCCAGTATTCTTGGCATGATGCCGGGGCTTGGTCAGGGCATGAAGATGCCACAGATTGACGAAGAACAGGCAGAGAAGAATATGGCACGCACCGAGGCAATCATTTATTCCATGACATTGGAAGAAAGACGGAATCCGTCCATTATGAATGTCAGCAGAAAGCACAGAATTGCAAAGGGCGCAGGCGTTGATATCGCAGAGGTAAACCGTCTGGTAAAACAGTTTGAACAGGCACGCAAGATGATGAAGCAGATGCCTGGCATGATGAAAAAAGGAAAAAGAGGAATGTTTAAAGGACTTCCTTTTTAATAAATAATTAACACAAATTACAGGAGGTGAAAGTAATGGCAGTAAAGATCAGATTAAGAAGAATGGGACAGAAGAAAGCTCCTTTCTATAGAATCGTCGTTGCAGATTCCAGATCCCCAAGAGATGGTAGATGTATCGAAGAGATTGGAACTTATGATCCAACTAAAGATCCAAGCGAATATCATGTAAATGAAGAATTAGCTAAGAAATGGTTAGCTAACGGAGCACAGCCAACTGAAACAGTTGCAAGAATCTTCAAAAACGCTGGTATCGAAAAATAAGACAGCGAGGTGAACCTAATGAAAGAGTTAGTTGAAGTAATTGCCAAAGCTCTTGTTGATTTCCCAGAGGAAGTTCAGGTAACAGAGACTGAGAATGAGAAGAGCATTGTATTGGAATTACGAGTAGCACAGTCCGACATGGGTAAAGTGATCGGCAAACAGGGTCGTATTGCGAAAGCAATCCGTTCTGTTGTAAAAGCTGCGGCCTCAAAAGAAGAAAAGAAAGTTGTTGTAGAAATTATGCAATAACACCGAAAAGAGTATCGTTTATGGCGATACTCTTTTTTTCTACCTCTTTTTTCAAAAATACGGATGTGGTAAAATAGTATTAGATATATGCAAGTAATCCATTTCGTTTTTGGTGGAATTATGGTAATGATACAAATGAGGATACAGGAAAACTACAAATGTAGTTTTTAACAGTAGAGAGGAGAAAGTTATGCATGGACGATTGGTGGTTGAGATAGCAAGAGATTCAATGTCGGTGGCGGTTACAGTTTATACGGATGGAAAGACACAGATTACGAGAAACCTGATTATGCAGGAACTTTCCAACAGGGGCATCAATACAGGAATCCAGGAACAGAAAATCAATGAACTGCTTCACTATGAGATTTACAGAAAAAGATGGATTGTGGCAAAAGGGGTTCCTGCGGTAAAAGGAAAAGACGGCTGGTATGAATTCATGTTTGATAAAGATTTCAAAGAGATGAAGCCAAAGATTCGTGAAGATGGGAGTGTAGATTACTCTCCAAACATTCAGATTGTGAATAAGGGAGATAAGGTTATGACGTACCATCCGCCAGTTCCAGGTAAAAATGGAATCACTGTTTTTGGTTCTACGATTGCGCCAATTGCGTCGAAGGATGCTAAGAAACTTTCGCTTTCCAAGGTTGAACAAAGGGGTAATGATTTCTATGCCAAAGAGGGTGGCCGTATTGCGCTAAAAGGCAATTGTCTGGAGGTTATGAGCCGGTTGGAAATCAATGGAAATGCAGGCTATGCAACCGGTATGATTAACTTTATCGGAGATGTCATTGTGGATGGTGATATCAAAGATGGTGTCACGATGGAGATTGGTGGAAACCTTGAAGTTTGTGGAGAAATGGATGCCGTACAGATTAAAGTATCCGGGGATATCATCTGTCATGGTGGAATCCACGGAAAAGAAAAGGCAAAGATTTCGGCAGGTGGTACCGTTACCGCCAATTTTATTGAGGAGGCAGACATTTACGCGGGTGGGGATGTACAGGCTGGACATATCATCAATGCGAAGGTTGTATCAGAAAACAATGTTGTTGTTGAGGGAAGAAATGGAACGATTCTTGGTGGTGAAGTGCAGGCAGATGAAAGTATTTCTGCGGTGAGAGTTGGAAATGAAAAGGGATGTAATACCATTTTGCGTATTTTAAGTACAGACGTCTGGAGCAGGGAATATGCAAGAATCGTTGTACAGGATAAGGTGTTCCCTTATACACAGGTGGAAATCAATGGTGTTACAGATACAGACTGCCGCCTTCAGCAAGGAGAGCTTCATCTGACAAGCAAAGGACTGGAACGCTATGAGATTGGCTCTTACGTTTACAAGGATGTTTTAGCAGAACTAGAAACCCAGTCTGATTTGCAGATGGCAGAAGAGTTCAAAGAGGAACATCATCTTGTCAAGGAGAAGAATCCAGATGAAAAGAAACTGATTCTTGTGGTGGATGATGACCCGCTTTTCTTAAAAACACAGTATACCTATCTGGTATCCGACTATTATGTAGCAGTGGTAAGTTCGGGAGCGGATGCTTTAAAATTCTTAGAAAAGAATAAACCAGACCTGATTCTGCTTGATTATCTGATGCCGGAAATGGATGGAAGTGAGCTCCTTTTAAGGATTCGTTCGATGAAGAATGAAAAAGCAGATATTCCGGTTTTCTTTTTGACAAGCGTGACGGATAAAAAGGTGATTATGAAGTGTTTAAGTCTGTATCCGCAGAAATATCTGATGAAACCATTGGAAAAAGACGAACTGCTTCAGATTATCGGGGACTTCTTTGCAAAAGAGCAAAAATAGGATTGGGTGAATGCCGTGAAAAAATTTTGGAAGAAGAAATGGAACGTCGTACTGTATTTTGTACTGGCGGGTATCAGTATTCTTTTTATCTATATGGCGAGTCAGAGCGGAGAGCAGTATCGTTTTGAGCGTTATGAAAGTTTAAAATTTGAACTTCCGTGGAACTATCAGTTTTCGGATGGCACAAAAGGAATTACAGATTTACCGACTGACCTTGAAGTGGAGGATGCACATCAGTTAGTCCTGACAAACACGCTCCCGGCAGTGGATACGGGAATGTCCTTATTTTACCGGGCAAGACATACAAATGCCAAAATCTATATCGGAGATGAACTGGTATATGATCAGGGAGAAGGAAAAGATGGCGCCATTAATGAGACTGCATTTCCGCTTCCGGGTACCGTGTGGGATGAGGTGCATCTTACAAAGGAAGATTCCCACAAGCAGGTAAAAATTGTATTAGACGGAAACGTGTTAAAGTATTTAAAAGCACCGGGTGAGGTGTTTATTGGGGATCGTGGAACCTTTTTTGTAAATCTTTTAAAAGAAAAGATGGGCAATATCATTGGTGGAACAATTTTGCTGTTATTATCTGCAATCTTGCTGGCATTATGGATTGTGCTTTCCATTTCCACACATGCAAAATATAATGAGTGTCTGTGTTTGGCGTTATTTACGTTTACAATTGCCTGCTGGCAGTTTACGGAAACCAGATGTTTACAGTTCATTTTCCCAAACCAGAGAATGTTTAGTGTGCTGGCATTTGAGTTTTTAACATTGGCACCGGTTCCAATTGCACTTTATTTTACCTATGGAAAGAGGGAGAAGACCAGAAAGCGTGCAAGAATAGCAGCCATCGTTCCACTTTTTGTATGGCTTTTTAACAATGCGTGCCATTTTCTGCACATCTTTGATATATCTGAGACGCTTATTGTAACACAGATTATGATTGCGTTCGAGACCATTTACCTGGGATATATCCAGACCTGTGATTTGATTGTGGACAAACGCAGCAACGGAAAAGAAGGCGGGGGATTCTTTTGGTGGATTCCATCTGTCGGTTTTATTCTGCTTAGTCCGTTGCTGTTGATGGAAGTATTAAAATATATTACGAATTTTACGTTGAAGTTTAACGATGATACCATACTTCCGACCATTGGAATTGTGTTCTATATTACATCGCTGGCGATTCATTCCGGGTTAAAACTTGCATCGGAGAACTTTATGGTGACGGAGGCAAGCCGCGCAAAATCGAACTTCCTTGCAAATACCAGCCATGATATCCGTACGCCGTTAAATGCAATTTTGGGATTTAACGACCTGATTTTAAGAGATTCCGAGGAAGAAAAGACGAAAGAATATGCAGCCAGTATTAAGAATGCGGGAAATTCGCTGCTTGATATCATTAATAATATTTTAGATTTGTCTAAGTTAGAGTCTGGCAAACTGGAATTAGAGGAAGCAGAATACAGCACAGAACAGGCAATCGACAATGTGACAAGTATGATACGTGCGCTTGCACAGAAGAAGAATTTAACGTTGGATGTCGTGATAGATGAAAAGCTGCCAAAGTATCTGATTGGGGATAAAGTCCGGATTCGCCAGGTTTTGGTCAACCTGCTTACGAATGCAGTAAAGTACACCAAAGAAGGCGGCGTCAAACTGGAAGTGAAGGTTGTTGAGAAAAATGAGGCATCCTGTAAAATTTTGTTTGTCGTGGAGGACACCGGAATCGGTATCCGGGAAGAGGACAGAGAACGTCTGTTCAAAAAGTTTGAACGTTTGGATTCTGAGAAAAACCGGAATATAGAAGGCACTGGACTTGGCATGAGTATTGTTGTAAAATTACTTGAGTCTATGAACAGTAAAATCGAACTTGAGAGCGTATATGGAAAAGGTTCTAAGTTCTATTTCGTGTTAGAGCAAAAGATGGCAGATGATGCCTGCGTCGGAGTGTATCTGCAGAAAAAGAAGCTTCTATTCGAGCAGGAGGAAGAGAATATTCTGATTGCGCCGGATGCAAGAGTTTTGATTGTAGATGATGTGATGTTGAATCTACAGGTTGCAAAAGGACTTTTGGAAGTGATGAAGATGCAGATTGATACGGCAGAGAGCGGGCAGGAGGCAATTGACCTCACGTTACAGAATCATTATGATTTGATTCTGATGGATCATATGATGCCTGGAATGGATGGAATTGCTGCAACCAGAGAGATTCGAAAACTGGCAGATACGACAGGGGATTCTTATTACAAAAAGGTTCCGATTCTTGCACTGACAGCCAATGCACTTTCCGGTATGCGGGAGAAGTTTTTGCAGGAGGGCATGCAGGATTATATCAGTAAACCGGTGGAAGAAAAGACATTGGTAGATGCTGTGACCAAATGGCTGCCACAGGAAAAACTGATTCCAAAGAAGAAGGGCTGGGACAAAAAGAAAAAGTCCGGGGAAGAAAACACGGGCGAAACAGATGCGAAGAACGACTGGTATTTTGAGATTCCGGGAATAGATATCGAATCTGCCAAAGCATATCTGTTAAATAAAGAGATGTATGTGGAGACACTTCGTATCTTTTTTGATTCGATTCCACAAAATCTTGAGAAAATTGAAAAATATTGCAGGGAGCACGATGAGAAGAACTATACCATTACGGTACATGGATTAAAGAGTTCTGCAAAGATTATCGGTGCGACGGAGCTTTCCGAGGAGGCAAAACGCTTAGAGAATCTTTCCAATGCAGGCAAGGTAGAAATGGCGTGGGAGCAGACCGGACATTTGTTGGAGCTGTATCAGTGGACACAGGATATTCTGGCAGACTTTTTCCATACGGATGCGCAACCGCCAAAGACAGTTTATTCCATGGAAGAATTTAAGGAGAGCCTAAGACGCTTAAAAAAAGCGGCAGAGACTTTCCAGATGGAAGACTTTTTTGCATGGGAGAAGGAGACAGAGTCGATGAGTGCACCAGAAGGATATGAAGAGGACTGGCAAAAGCTAAGAGATGCAGTGCGAAATGTCGCATTTTCAGAGACGGTAGAACGTATTGAGGGAATACTTACCCAAAAAGAACAAGAGGGTTAACTGGAGGAAAGAATGGAAGATTTTTTTAAAGTAGGTGTAATCACAACGACGCATGGAGTCCGTGGGGAGGTAAAGGTATTTCCGACCACGGATGATCCGGCGCGTTTTAAGAAGTTAAAAAAGGTAATCTTAGACAACGGAAAAGAAAGACGTGAATTGGAGATTGCTCAGGTAAAATTCTTTAAGAATCTTGTAATCTTAAAGTTTAAAGGTATCGATAACATCAATGATGTTGAAAAATACCGGAAAGCAGAACTTTTTGTATCAAGAGAACATGCGGTAAAATTGCAGAAGGATGAATATTTTATTGCGGACCTGATAGGAATTAAGGTTACTTCTGAGGAAGGCGAGGAACTTGGTGAGATTTCGGACGTACTTCAGACGGGTGCAAATGATGTGTATGTAATCCGAAACGCATCTGGTGAGGAGATTTTGCTTCCAGCGATTAAGGAGTGTGTCAAGGAGGTCTCGGTAGAGGAAGGAACGATGCTCGTGCATCTTTTACCAGGTCTTCGGGAAATGAATCAGAAGTAGGAGTAAGTATGGATTTTTATGTATTAACGCTGTTCCCGGATATGATTACACAGGGATTAAATACAAGTATTACAGGAAAAGCAATCGAGAAGGGATTGCTTTCCCTTCATGCAATCAACATCAGGGACTATACAAAAGACAAACACAAAAAAGTGGATGATTATCCATATGGAGGCGGTGCCGGTATGCTGATGCAGGCGCAGCCTGTTTCGGATGCATGGCACTCGATTGCGGACGGCATGGAAAGACATCCAAGGACAATTTATGTGACGCCACAAGGGAAACCATTTACACAGAAGATGGCAAAAGAATTTGTAAAAAGTGAAGAACTTGTTTTCTTATGTGGTCATTACGAAGGAATTGATGAGCGTGTATTAGAGGAAGTTGTGACAGACTACGTCTCGATTGGAGACTATGTTTTAACGGGCGGAGAACTTGCATCCATGGTCATGATTGATGCGGTATCCAGACTTGTTCCGGGTGTGTTGAATAATGAAGAGTCCGCACAGACAGAGTCCTTTCACAATGATTTGCTCGAACATCCACAGTATTCAAGACCGGTCGAATGGAAGGGAAAACGGGTCCCGGAGGTTTTACTGTCCGGCAATCAGAAAAAGATTGCAGCGTGGAGACTAGAGGAGTCCGAAAAAAGAACCAAAGAGCGCAGACCGGATTTGTATCAAAAGTATGAAAAATTGCAACAGTGCAAACAAATTCTACAAAAAGAAAAATTATTGCACCGTGATATGATAGAACTCATTGAAAGAGGGCAGGCAGAATGGATTTATCAGCAGAATGACTGCATCTGTCTTAAGGATCAAAAAAGCGGAGCGTTTTTCTTTTCTGCGAAGCAAGAGGAAACTGCGATACCTGCGTTAGAACAGATTATAAAAGAGTACAAAACACCGGAAGCCCTTGTGCTGCACCAGGAAGGAATCGCGCAGCATGCAAAGAGAGAGCTTGGATATCAGGGCATGCTCACCTGCACGCAGTACGTTTATACCAGAAAAGAAAAGCTTCCAATCACGGGGCTTTATCGTCTGGATGGAACACAGACAGAGGATATGGTTATGATAGAAAGATTAAACGAAACTTTTTTGGAAGAGGTTTTGAAACACTATCATGCACTCGTGAGTGAGGATTATATCTTAAGCCGTCTAAAGGACGGAGCGATGTATGGAGCTTTCCTAGCGGGAAAATTGACAGGCTTTATTGGTGTCCACGAGGAAGGCAGTATGGGTATGCTGGAAGTTTTCCCGGAATATCGTGGCAGAAAGATTGGAAAGGCATTGGAGACCTATCTGATTAACCTGCAGTTAGAACAGGGAATGACGCCTTACGGACAGGTTGTGGAAGGCAACGAGATTTCAACACAACTACAAAAATCGTTAGGATTATGTCCAGCCAAAACACCGGTTTACTGGATGGAATCTATTGAATAGAAAAGTGAAAAAAGTTCTTGCATCCAGCCCAAAGGGATGTTATACTGTTATAGTTGTGAATAAAGGAGATGGTCCTCTGCTGCAATAGGTGCATTAAGAACATCCAAATAATAGGAGGTCACAAAATGAGCGCAAGTGAAATTATTAAGAACATTGAAGCTGCTCAGTTAAAAGCTGAGGTACCTGAATTTAACACAGGTGATACTGTAAAAGTTTACGGTAAAATCAAAGAAGGAAACCGCGAAAGAATCCAGGTTTTCGAAGGTGTTGTAATTAAGAGACAGGGCGGAAGCAACCGTGAAACATTTACTGTTAGAAAGATTTCTAACGGTGTTGGTGTGGAAAAGACCTGGCCATTACATTCTCCAAACGTTGAAAAAGTAGAAGTTGTTCGTCAGGGTAAAGTAAGAAGAGCTAAATTATTCTACTTAAGAGACCGTGTTGGTAAGAAAGCTAAAGTTAAAGAATTAGTAAAATAATGAATGCCGGGAAAGGACAGGTACAGTCGTACTTTGTCCTTTTTTCTTTTAAGAGGAAAAGATAGGAGATCAAGATGCGTAGAAGAAGTGGGTTAAACTTTGGCAGACAGAAGAAAAAGATTAATATACCGTTTGTAAAAGAAGTATTGACCTGGGCGACCGAGATTATTTTAATGATTTCCATTGCCGTTGTTTTTGTGTATTTTATTGGCATGAGAACAGGGGTTGTAGGCTCGTCTATGGCAGACACCTTAAAAAGTGGGGACGAGGTGTTGATCAATCGTTTTGTGTACTTGTTAAAAGATCCAAAGCCGAATGACATTGTGGTATTTTTGCCAAACGGAAATGAAAAATCTCATTACTATGTAAAAAGAGTGATTGCAGTTCCAGGTGATACGGTAAAAATTGAGAATGGTTCGGTACTTGTGAATGGAAAACCGTTCGCAGAGAAAATTGATGCAATGTCAATTGAGGATGCAGGACTGGCATCCGAGGAAATCACATTGGATAAAGATGAGTATTTTGTGTTAGGAGATAACCGGAATAACAGTGAGGACAGCCGTTATGCGAACATCGGAAACATCAAGAAAGAATATATTGTTGGAAAAGCATGGTTTCGCATCACATCCTGGAATGATTTCGGATTTTTATAAAATGTTTGAAAGGAAAGAAGGTAACAATGCAATTTCAGTGGTACCCGGGGCATATGACGAAAGCAAAACGTCAGATGCAGGAAGATATAAAGTTAATTGATTTAGTGATTGAGTTAGTGGATGCGAGAATTCCACTCAGCAGCAGAAATCCGGATATTGATGAATTAGGAAAAAATAAATCACGTCTGATTCTGATGAATAAATCAGATTTATCGGATGATAAGAGAAACAAAGAATGGTCCGAGTATTTCAAAAAATTAGGTTATTACGTTGTCTGTCTGGATTCCAGAAGTAAAAATGGAATGAAGACGGTGACGAATGTAATTGCGGAAGCATGCAAGGAAAAGACAGAGCGGGACCGCAAGAGAGGAATCTTAAACCGTCCGGTACGTGCGATGGTAGTGGGAATCCCAAACGTTGGAAAATCAACGTTTATCAATTCCTTTGCGGGAAAAGCATGTGCTAAAACGGGAAATAAACCGGGCGTTACAAAAGGAAAACAGTGGATTCGCCTGAATAAAAATGTAGAACTTCTGGATACCCCTGGAATTCTCTGGCCGAAATTTGAAGACCAGACCGTAGGACTTCGTCTGGCATTGATTGGTGCCATCAAGGATGAGATTTTAAATATCGATGAGCTTTCGATGGAACTCATTCGGATTTTAAAAGAATATTATCCGGGAATTTTAGCTGCACGCTATCAGGTGGAGGAAGCGGCAGAAGAAGTTGCAATTTTAGAAGAGATTGCAAAAAACAGAAAATGCATCACAAGAGGAAATGAACTTGATATGAGCAAGGCAGCAGCCCTTGTGATTGAAGAATTCAGAAGTGGTAAATTAGGAAAAATTACAATTGAGTTTCCAACGAGTGAAGCATAAGTTTGAAATGAAAAAGCGGGATGGCGAAGACGTGGAGAAAAAAGAAAATCTGGTATTAGGAAAAAAGAAAAATCTAAGACAGGGAATGGGTTTCTTACTGTATCTGGCGGTACTGTGTTGTCTGACCTTTGCGGTTATACATTTTGTGGGGCAAAGAACGGTGGTAATCGGGCCGTCGATGCAGCCGACTTTGTACGAGGGTGATAACCTGATTGTGGATAAGATGACGTACCGTTTCCGCTTACCAAAACGTTTCGAAATTATCGTGTTTCCCTATCCAACGGAAGAGGACAGACTGTTAATCAAACGTATCATTGGCTTGCCGGGAGAACGTGTCAGAATCGCAGAAGATGGAACCATCTATATCAACGGAGAAGAACTCATAGAATCCTACGGCAAAGAGGTAATCAAAAATGCAGGGCTTGCCGCGCAGGAGATTGTACTTTCAGACGATGAGTATTTTGTGCTAGGAGATAACCGGAATGACAGTACAGACAGCAGGAGTGCAAGTGTAGGATGCATCAAACGTGAAACGATTGTGGGAAGAGCCTGGCTTCGCATTTTTCCGTTTGATAAGATACGACTTTTAAATCCAGAGAAAGAGTAAGTAGAAGGGAGCTTAAGATGGAAAAGAAAATCGGTGAAATCAAAGAGGAATTAAAGGCAGCAAACGATAATATGCTGCCTCATTTTATAGAAGAGTATGAAAAAGATGAGCGTGCCGGTGTTGTAAAAATCGTAGAGCAGGCAAGAAAACGCTATGAAAAACTGCAGCAGGAAATTGCCCGGATTGAGACGCTAAAAACGTACGAAAAAGAGTACGAATCTTACGGCTATGTCTGCGGAATTGATGAGGTTGGAAGAGGACCGCTTGCAGGCCCTGTTGTGGCAGGTGCTGTTATTTTGCCAAAGGACTGTGACATTTTGTATATCAATGATTCGAAAAAACTTTCTGCAAAGAAAAGGGAAGAGTTGTACGATGTGATTATGGAAAAAGCAGTGGCGGTTGAAATTGGAATGGCAAGTCCGAAACGGATTGATGAGATTAATATTTTGCAGGCAACCTATGAGGCAATGAGAGAAGCTATAAGCAAATTGTCCGTAAAACCCGATATATTATTAAACGATGCAGTGACGATTCCGCAGGTTGACATAAAGCAGGTGCCGATTATCAAAGGAGATGCCAAAAGTATCTCGATTGGTGCGGCAAGTATTGTAGCAAAAGTGACCAGGGATCGTCTTATGGTAGAATACGATAAACTATTACCGGAGTATGGATTTGCATCGAACAAAGGATATGGTTCGGCTGAGCACATTGAGGCATTAAAAAAGATTGGGCCATCGCCGATCCATAGAGCATCTTTTATCAAAAACTTTGTCTAAAGAGGGATGAGTTATGCAGATTTCAGATATGTTAGGACAATATAACCGAAACGTTACAGCAGGAAGTGAGAACCTGACCGGTGTAAAAGGGGTGGAACAGCTTGTTTCTTCCTTAAAAGAACTCAAAGTGGGAAATGTTTTTGAGGGCACCGTAAATGCGATGAAGAATGGTCAGGTGATGTTAGGCCTAAGTAACGGACAGACTATTTTGGCAAGACTGGATGGTAAGTTGAGCCTAACCGTTGGAGAGTCCATGTTCTTCCAGGTGAAGATGAACGATGGAACACAGATTGCGATTCGTCCTTTCTCTGGAACTGGAAATGCTGCAAACCCAACACTTTTGAATGCTCTTTTTGCTGCGGGACTTCCGGCAAATGAGAAGAATTTGAACATGGTGGATGCCATGATGCGGGAACAGATGTCGATTGACAAACAAAGTTTAAATGAGATGATGAAAGCGGTTCTTTCCAATGAAAAAGTACCGGTTGCAACGATTGTTCAAATGACAAAGCTGCACCTTCCGATTTCACCGGAGATGGCAGCACAGTTTGAAAACTACCAGAACGATTCTCATGCAATCTTAAACGAGATTGATACGATGATAGAAGATTTGCCGGGAATCTTTGAGGAGGAGACACTGTCGCAAAAACAGATTGTGAATCTAAACCATGGGCTTTTGGATGTGATTGGAAACGGGGAGATTTTACAGGAAACAGGGAGCATGGATGCCCAGGAAACGGCAAATATGGTATCACATGCAGGGCAGGAGACACCTGATGATGGCGCTATGAACTTGCAGGGAATGTCAGACAATACCTCGCAGAGTGCAGAGGAACTTACCGATGGTATTTCGAATGTGCAGGAGGAAGGCGTGCAGCTTACCTTAGGAGGACAGGAAGTTTTTGCAAAGGATACGCTGGGCAGTCTGCTAAATTCGGAACAGGCTGAGATATTGACAAGACAATTGCAGGAGATTCCAGAAGTGGCGTTAAATGGTCACCTTTTTACACAGGAGATGCAGGAGGAAGAGATTGTTCCAAAACTGAATCTGCACTTATCGGCGGCACAATTTTTAAAAGAAGTGGATGAAAATCTGATGCAGGCGGTAAAGAGCGGAACACTTTCCACACAGGATGTGTTTGGGGAGACAGCCGATGGACCTGCCGGAAAATTATTAAGCAGTAAGACCTATGCGGCAGTTTTAAAAAATGTGTTGGAGCAGCAATGGTTATTAAAACCGGAAAACTTAAAAGAAAAGGAAAAAATCTCCGAATTGTATGAGCGCCTGGATCATCAGATGGAAAAGATAGAACAGGTACTCAAAGAATCTGGAATTCAAAGAACTTCACTGTCAGAGACAATGAATGATATTCGAAGCAACATCGAATTTATGAATCAGATTAATCAGACCTATACTTATGTACAGATGCCATTAAAGCTTGTAAATCAGAATGCAAACGGGGAACTTTATGTATACACGAATAAAAAGAGTCTGCATGACCCAGAATCGGAACTTAGCGCATTTTTACATTTGGAATTAGATCATCTTGGAACAACGGATGTCTCGATTAAGATGCGCCCGAAAACAAAGGAAGTCTCGACGAATTTTTATCTGGATGATGACGAGGCGTACCGTCTGATTGCACAGAATATGCCAATCTTAGAGGACCGTTTAACAAGAAAAGGGTATCATTGTACGATGACGGTTACAAAGGGAGAGAAAGACGTTAACTTCGTGGATGATTTCTTGAAAAAAGACCAAAGGAGTGTAGGAACTCTACATCGCTATTCCTTTGATGTGCGTGCATGACAGAGGTGGGAAAATGGAAGAAGCAAAGGAATTTCGCCCTATTTTTGGCGTGAAAAATCAGGGAGAAAAAAAGGAAAAGCAAAAAACTGCGGTAGCGATTGCCTATGAACCGGGAGATGAGGCACCAAAGATTTTAGCAACCGGAAAAGGTGCGGTCGCAGAGCGCATCATCGAGACGGCAAAAGAGAATCATGTGCCGTTTTATCAGGATGGAAAATTAGCACAGACACTGTCCAAGCTTGAGATTGGGGATGCCATTCCACCAGAACTATATGGTGTTGTTGCAGAAATTCTTGTGTTTGTGGATGATATGGATAAAATGAGGGGAAAATTGCAAGATTACAGAAGAAAATAGAAAATTTTGCAGGAAATAATGCATAAAAAGGCAACGCAGGGATGGTGTTTTATGGAGAAGGGGAAGAAACAAAATAATCGTACGGTTGGGGCAGCGTATGAAAAACGTGCCGGTGAGTACTTAAAGAGTCAGGGATATCATATTTTAGAATATAACTACAGATGTAGAATGGGCGAGATTGATATCGTGGCAAGAAAGGAGACGTACCTCGTCTTTGTGGAGGTCAAGTACCGCAGGCGGGACGGACAAGGGCATCCTGCGGAGGCGGTGACGCTTGCAAAACAAAAAAAGATATCAAAGGTGGCACAGTTTTACTGCCTGACGCACGGCATTACGGAGGGAGTGCCATGCAGGTTTGATGTGGTGTCGATTTTAGGGGATGCCACCGAGCTTATCGAGAATGCATTTGAATACCGCGCATAAGGAAATGGAGTTAAAATAGCATGGAATGGATAAAAAAGAATAACGAAGAAATTTTAGTATGCAATCAGGTTGCATTGGAGGACGGAACGACGGTACCTTTGCTTTCCTACCCATTGTTGACGGAAACAGGAATTGTGAAACACTGTTTTACGACGCGCATGGGCGGTGTGAGTAAAGGTATTTTTTCTAGCATGAATCTAAGCTTTACACGTGGTGATGAAAAAGAGGACGTGATGGAGAATTACAAAAGGTTAGCGGAGGCACTCGGTGTATCGCTGGAAAATTTTGTGTTCACTGACCAGACCCATACAACCAATGTGCTGAAAGTGACAGAAAAGGATGCCGGAAAAGGGATTTTAAGAGAGCGTGATTATCAGGATGTGGATGGTCTGATTACGAATGTGAAAGGGTTAGTGCTGTCTACCTTTTTTGCAGACTGTGTGCCACTTTACTTTGTGGACCCGGTACACGAGGCGATTGGAATGAGTCATTCCGGCTGGAGAGGAACAGTCCGTAGAATGGGAAAAGCGACAATCGAGGCGATGGAGCAGGCATTTGGAACGAAACCATCCGATTTAATCTGTGCAATCGGTCCATCTATCTGCCAGGATTGTTACGAGGTCAGCGAAGATGTGGCAGAGGAATTTAAAAGTGCATTTCCTGGCTATGAGCGGGAAATTTTATTAGAGAAGGGAAATGGAAAGTACCAGCTTGATTTATGGAAGGCAAATGAGATTGTATTAGAGGAGGCAGGTGTAGAAAAGGAACACATCGCTGTCACCAATCTATGCACCTGCTGTAATCCAAATCTGTTGTTTTCCCATCGTGCAAGTCATGGAAAAAGAGGAAACTTAGGCGGATTCCTCTGCTTAAAATAAAAGTGTTCTTCCCTGGGTAGAATTTCTCTGCTTAACGTAGAATTCTTTTGTTTGCGACAGAATCAGGTAGAAATTCGAACAGGAAAGCGTTATAATAAAAAAAGGTTGTGAAAAAAATAACAATTTTCATGTAGGAGGATGTTTAGAATGGATACAAAGAAATATGTATCATATATGGTAGAAGAAACAAAAAAGATTTTAGCAATTGACAGCCCATCTGGCTTTACAAAAGAAGTGGCAGAGTATGTGATGGGAGAGTATCGTAAATTAGGATATGAACCAAAGCAGACCGTAAAAGGCGGAATCTTAGTGGCACTTGGCGGAAAAAAGAAAGAAGATGCAGTTATGTTAGAAGCGCATATCGATACACTTGGTGCCATGGTGTCTGAGATTAAAGCAAACGGAAACTTAAAAGTAACACCAATCGGTGGCATGAATGCAAACAATGCAGAGGCAGAGAACTGCAGAATTCATACCAGATTCGGCAAGGTTTACGAAGGAACCTTGCAGTTAGACAACGCATCTGTTCATGTCAATAAGGATTACAGCGATACAAAGCGTGAATTTTCCAGTATGGAAGTTGTCTTGGATGAGTTCGTAAAATCAGCAGAAGATACCGAAAAATTAGAGATTGGTGTCGGTGATTTTGTCTGCTTTGACCCAAGAACAACAGTAACGGAAAAAGGGTTTATCAAGAGCCGTTTTTTGGATGATAAATTAAGTGTTGGAATCTTACTTGGCTATGCAAAATATTTAAAAGAAGAAAAGGTAGAGCCGGAACGTATGGTTTATCAGCATATTACAGTTTATGAAGAGGTAGGACACGGCGGAGCAGCTTCCATTCCAGAAGGCGTGACAGAAGTGATTTCTGTGGATATGGGCTGCGTTGGCGACGGATTAAAATGTGATGAAAGACAGGTGTCCATCTGTGCAAAAGACAGCCATGGACCTTACAACTTTGATGTGGTAACAGGTCTTATTACAGCTGCAAAAGAAGAGGGATTAAACTATGCCGTTGACGTTTATCCATATTATGGTTCTGACGCGGATGTTGCCTTAACAGCCGGATATGATGTGCGTCATGGTTTGATTGGAGCGGGCGTTTATGCTTCCCACGGATATGAGAGAAGCCACGTGGAAGGTGTTGAAAATACATTCCGCCTGTTGTGCGCTTATTTAAAATAGACACAGGATGAGATATTAAGAAAATCTTTAAAATATCCTAGGATTATCTTTATTGTATGGCATAACCTTTCGTGCTATATTGACTGTATTAAAAATAATAGTACAGCTAGTACAGACGGGAGGTTATGTGCTTGATACAGCTAAATTATCGTGATTCAAAACCGATTTACGAGCAGATTAAGGACGGGATACGCCGCCTGATTGTGTCAAATTCACTGGCACCGGATGAAAAGATACCATCGGTACGGGAATTGGCAGCATCATTGGCAATCAATCCAAACACAATACAGAAAGCCTACCATGAACTTGAGGCAGAAGGATATCTTTATTCTCTGCCGGGAAAGGGAAGTTTCGTGGCAAAAAGGAACGAGGTGCTTGATGCAAGGGAAAAAGAACTGTTATCGGAATTGGATGAAGTAGTAACGGAATTGATGTATCTATCTGTAAAACCGACAGAACTTGTGACACGCGTGGAAAATCTGGTAAAAGGAGGGGGACAACTTGATACAGGTAAACAATCTAAGAAAGAGTTTTGATGGATTTTTGGCTTTAGATGGTGTAAATATGCATGTAAAAAAGGGTGCAATCTATGGCTTGGTAGGACCTAACGGTGCCGGTAAGTCAACGTTGATTCGCCATATTACAGGTGTGTACAGACCCGATGAGGGCGAAGTGCTTATCGATGGAGAGAATGTATTTGAAAACCGGAATGCAAAGTCAAAATTTTCTTATATACCAGATGAATTATTTTACTTTATGCAGGCAGATACATTGGAAATGAAACGTTTTTATCAGGGAATTTATCCGAATTTTGATGAAAAATTATTTTACCGGATGCAGGAATTCTTCCCGACAATCGATGTAAAACGAAACATCAGGAGACTTTCAAAAGGAATGCAAAAACAGGTCGCATTCTGGCTTGCCATCTGCTGCAAACCGGAACTTTTGATATTAGATGAGCCGGTGGATGGCTTAGATCCGGTTATGAGACGCCAGATTTGGAGCATTATCATGGCAGAAGTGGCAGAAAAAGAGATGACGGTTCTGGTATCATCCCACAATTTAAGAGAGTTAGAGGATGTCTGTGACCATGTCGGAATCATGCATGCAGGAAAAATTATGATAGAACGTTCCTTAAGTGAATTACAGGGAAGTGTGTGTAAGATTCAGGTTGCATGCCAGAATGGTATGCCAAAGCTTCCAGACAATTTTGAGGTACTTCATATGTCCAACACGGGAAGAGTCTATACTTTGATTGTAAAAGGCAACCCGGAGGACGCAAAGAGAGCATTATATGAGGAAGGAAGCCCGACGATTGTGGATGCACTTCCACTCACGTTAGAGGAGATTTTTATTTATGAGATGGGAGGTGCAGATTATGAAGTCAAAGACATTTTGCTTTAATCGCACAATTTTTCGGAAAAATGTGACGCATTTTTGGCCAATCTGGGTCCTTTATCTTTGCTACCTGCTTGTCTCACTGCCGATTAGTATCTGGGTTTCGGTAAAGACATCACAGGGAATGGAAATTTCACCCTATGAAATTTTGTATGGTGTATTAGATTATGGTGTGGATGCTTCCATGTATCTTATCGTATCTGTGATTGTCGCAGTTGCGGTATTTTCCTATTTGAATTTTGCAAAAAATACCAATATGATTCATGCATTGCCGGTAGACCGCAATGAACTGTTTCTTACCAACTATTGTTCAGGCCTTTGCTTTTTATGGGTACCGGAATTAATTACATTTGTAGTTGCCGTTTTTGTATGTCTGGCTTGTCAGATTACCTGTGCACAATATTTGCTTTACTGGTTGTTTTTTGCGGCGGGAATCTCACTGTTTGGCTACACATTAGCAGTACTTTTGACAATGTTTTCCGGTCAGATCCTTGCAATGCCAATTTATTTTATCATTGCAAACTTTTTGTATGTGGGCATCCGCTATATTATAGCCATGATAATCAATCTGATTTCTTATGGATTGATGGAAGGATGGAAACCGGGATATTCTGGAATGTTATCGCCATGGTATTTTCTGGAACTTCATTTAGGAGTGGAATATCAATACTCCCACAACGGAACGAAAATTGCAGGTCTGTCGGTCTATGGACAGAAATACGTTCTTATTTATGCAGCCGTCAGTGTGATTTTCTTTTTCCTGGCATGGTATTTATATAAGAAGAGGGATTTGGAGACAGCCGGAGACCTTATCAGTGTAAAATGGTTAAAACCAGTCTTTCGCTGGGGAATCGCGATGTGCGGCGGTATTTTACTTGCAATTGCTGTGACAACAGTGATTCAGACAGTTACGGAAATTTCAGCCTTTGTCTGCGTGTTAATCTGCATGGTAATTTTTGGATTCCTCTGTTTTATGATAGCGGAGATGTTATTGCAGAAGAGTTTTAAGGTCTTGAAAAAGAAAGTTTTTGTGGAGGCAGCAGCTTTTCTTTGCGTTTCCATCGGAATTTTATCTTTATTCCGAATGGATATTTTCGGATTAGAGGGAAAGGTGCCGGAAGAAAACGAGATTCAGGAAGCATTCCTATATATGGATTACCCGATTTATTATAAAGGAGACGATGTTGGCATTGTGACACAGATACATCAGGAGATATTGTCCCACAAAAAGGAATATCAGAATGTCGGAAACAATGGCAATATGCTGACTATCAAGTATATGTTAAAAGATGGCTCGTCACTGGTACGCCGTTACGTGATTCCAACCGGGGAAGAAGAGCTTGCAAAGAAAGACAGTGTGGCATCTTTGGTCGGACAGGAAGAAAAGAAGTTTGACAATCAGATGAAAAATATGTTTGGACTTTACTATGAAGAGGATAAACTGTTGTCTGGAACGATTGATTTATATGATAGTGAAGGAAAAGGCACAGATTATGACATGGATCAAAGACAGTTGGAAAAGATTTATCAGGCGTACATGCAGGATATCAAAGAAGGAAACCTGGATTATCAGCTTTACATATTAAATTCTGATTATGCGGATAATCAGCCGGGGGACTTTTATAATAATATCAAGATTACCTATTACAATGAAAAAGGCAGCCTGACGTCCAATGATTATTACTTTAATTATTATTACCATGACATTGATGTAAAACAAAAGACAGGTACAGCCTACATTCCGTTTAATGAAAATTGTACGAATCTGGTGAAAGCTTTAGAGGAGACAGGAATTGTCAATAATGGATGGCATTTATATACCTATGATGAGTATAATGCATTGACCGGTGTGGATACTTATGAGGAATAAATCGTGTTAAGAAAAGAGCGTGGAATAACAAGTGTTGTTATTCCGCGTTTTTTATTGTAAACTAAGAGGTAGAGTTGCAAATAGAAAAATGGAGATTTTGAATGAAAAATATGAAGCATGAACATGTGATAGATAGAGTTGAGGAAGGAAGCATTGCACAGGAACTTGATATTGAGCCGGGAGATGTGCTTCTTAGCATCAATGGAAAAGCGATAGAGGATGTGTTTGATTATCATTATTTAATCAATGACGATTACCTTGTGGTTACAATCCGTAAGCAGGATGGCGAGGAATGGGAGTATGAGATTGAGAAGGACTACCAGGAGGATTTGGGAATTGTATTTGAAAATGGTCTGATGGATGATTACAAATCCTGCCATAATAAATGTATCTTCTGTTTCATCGACCAGATGCCAAAAGGAATGAGGGAGACGCTTTATTTTAAGGATGATGACTCAAGACTTTCTTTTTTACAGGGAAATTATGTGACCCTAACTAATATGAAGGAAAAGGATTTACAGCGAATTATTGACTATAAATTAGCGCCGATTAACATTTCCGTACAGACGACGAATCCAGAACTTCGCTGCAAGATGTTGAACAACCGTTTTGCAGGAGAAGCACTCAAAAAGATTGATTTGTTATACGAAGCCGGAATTGAGATGAATGGCCAGATTGTTCTTTGCAAGGGAGTCAACGATGGAGAGGAATTAGAGCGTTCCATCCGCGATTTGTGCCGCTATCTTCCTTATATGGAAAGCGTCTCGGTGGTGCCGGTCGGATTGTCAAAGTACCGGGATGGTCTGTATCCGCTAGAGCCTTTTACAAAGGAAGATGCCAACCGGGTGTTAGATACGATTCACAAATGGCAGAAACACTGCATGGAGACGCATCATACACATTTTATCCATGCTTCGGATGAATGGTATCTTCTGGCAGAGCGTGAGCTGCCACAGGAGGACAATTACGATGGTTACATCCAGCTAGAGAATGGTGTGGGCATGATTCGTCTGCTCTTAGATGAGTTCCATGCGGCGTTAGATGATTTAAAACAGGAACTTTCTAATGGAACTACAAATGTAGATATAAATGAAAAAAGAAAGATTACGCTGGCAACCGGTCGTCTTGCAGCCCCATTTTTAGCACAGATGGCAGAAGAATTTGAAGAAGTGATGCCACAGCGCAAGATTGAAGTCGTGCCAATCCGAAATGACTTTTTCGGAGAGCGCATTACCGTGTCAGGGCTTTTGACCGGACAGGATCTTTTGGCACAGTTAAAGGAGAAAGACCTTGGAGATTTGGTTCTTTTACCATGCAATCTATTGCGCAGCGGAGAGGAAGTTTTCTTAGATGACATGACGTTAACAGAGCTTAAAAATGCTTTACAAGTGCCAATAGATATTGTAAAATCAAGCGGTCAGGATTTGCTGAACGGAATGTTATCGTAATGATTTCCATAGAGAAAAAGATAGTTTGACAGAAAAGGAGTATAAAATATGAGTAAACCAGTCGTAGCAATTGTAGGACGTCCAAACGTAGGAAAGTCTACATTGTTTAATGCACTTGCAGGTGAACGTATTTCAATCGTAAAAGATACCCCTGGTGTTACCAGAGACCGAATTTACGCGGACGTTTCCTGGTTAAATTACAATTTTACCATGATTGATACAGGTGGTATTGAACCAGATACCAAGGATATTATTCTCTCACAGATGAGAGAACAGGCAGAGATTGCCATTGCAACTGCCGATGTTATCGTCTTTTTGACAGACGTAAGACAGGGATTACAGGATTCGGATTCTAAGGTGGCAGATATGCTGCGCCGTTCTGGAAAGCCAGTTGTTCTTGTGGTAAATAAAGTGGACAGTTTCGAAAAATATATGGCAGATGTCTATGAGTTCTACAACCTGGGAATCGGAGATCCATTCCCGATTTCCGCTGCATCCTTACTTGGACTTGGAAATATGCTAGATGAGGTGGTAAAACACTTCCCAGCACCAAATCCGGAGGATGAAGAAGATGAGAGACCAAAGGTTGCAATCATCGGAAAACCAAACGTAGGAAAGTCTTCCTTGATTAACAAACTAGCAAAAGAAGACCGTGTGATTGTATCCAACATCGCGGGAACGACAAGAGATGCGATTGATACAGACATCAAATACAATGGAAAAGAATATGTTTTTATTGATACCGCAGGTCTAAGACGTAAGAATAAGATTAAGGAAGAAATCGAGCGTTACAGTATCATCCGTGCCGTGACGGCGGTAGAGCGTGCCGATGTCGTGATTATTGTGATTGATGCGACAGAAGGCGTTACCGAGCAGGATGCCAAGATTGCTGGAATTGCACATGATCGTGGAAAAGGAATTATTATTGCAGTTAATAAATGGGATGCAATTGAGAAGAACGACAAGACTGTGAAAAAGTACACAGAGGACGTACGTGATATCTTAAGCTTCATGCCATACGCAGAAATTTTATTCATTTCTGCCATGACCGGTCAAAGACTTGGAAAATTATTTGAAATGATTGACGTTGTCATGGAGAACAACAGCCTTCGTGTTGCAACCGGTGTCTTAAATGAAATCGTGGCAGAGGCAGTTGCGATGCAGCAGCCACCGTCAGACAAAGGAAAACGTTTGAGAATCTACTATGTGACACAGGTATCGGTAAAACCACCAACCTTTGTAATTTTTGTAAACGATAAGGAACTGATGCATTTTTCATATACCCGTTATCTGGAAAACAGAATCCGTGATACATTCGGATTCAGAGGCACTTCCTTAAAGTTTATTATCCGGGAAAGAAAAGAAGACAAATAATCGAAAGAGAAAGGTATGGTTTTTGATATGATACTGGCTAGATTAATTTCAATTTTAATTGGATATTTATTTGGCCTGTTTGAAACAGGATATTTTTATGGAAAGATGTATGGGATTGATATCCGAAAACAGGGAAGCGGTAATTCCGGTGCAACCAATACATTGCGTACATTGGGAAAGAAGGCAGGTATCATCACCTGCCTTGGTGATATTTTAAAAACGGTTCTTGCGGTCATTGTGGCGCGTGCAATCTTTAAAGACCGGTATCCGGACGGCGTTATGCTGTTAGGCCTTTATGCAGGTTTTGGAGCAGTGCTTGGACATAATTTCCCGTTCTATCTGAAGTTTAAAGGTGGAAAAGGAGTTGCCTGTACTGGTGGTACGGTACTTGCCGTGTTCCCGATTGTGGCACCGGTTAGTATGGGACTTTTCTTAATTATCAGTGCAACGACAAAATATGTTTCCCTTGGCTCCATCGTTGGTCTTGCAACGGTGTTTCTCCAGGTATTTATCTTTGGAAAATGTGGAATTTTATCAGTGCCGGCTTCCTATGCGACAGAGTTTTATATTATGACGTTCTGCTTTACAGCACTTGGAATCTGGCAGCACAGAAGTAACATCAAACGATTATTAAATGGAACTGAGAATAAACTTGGAGCAAAAAAAGAAAAATAGCCCAGGATGAAAAGAAAAGAGGGACAGAAATGGCAAAAGTAGCAATTATTGGTGCAGGAAGCTGGGGAACAGCGCTGTCAGTTGTGTTACACAACAATGGAAATGAAGTGACAATCTGGTCCATTATGGAAGCAGAAATCGCCATGTTAAAAGAAAAAAGAGAGCATGTAGAGAAACTTCCGGGCGTAAAATTGCCGGATGACATGATGTTTACCACAGATTTAAAGGAAGCAATCGAGGGCAAGGATTATCTTATACTTGCAGTTCCTTCGGTCTTCACCAGAAGTACCGCAAAGAGCATGGCACCTTTTGTAAAAGAAGGACAGGTCATCGTCTGCGTGGCAAAAGGAATCGAAGAGGATACTTTAATGACAATTACAGATGTAGTTGAACAGGAAATCCCACAGGCAGATGTTGCGGTCATGTGTGGACCAAGCCACGCGGAGGAAGTTGGAATCGGACTTCCAACTACGGTTGTAGCTGGTGCGAGAAAGAGAGCCATTGCGGAAGGAATTCAGGACATTTTCATGAACGAAGTGTTCCGTGTGTACACAAGCCCGGATATGCTTGGAATGGAACTGGGCGGTTCCTTAAAGAACGTTATCGCGCTTGCAGCCGGAATGGCAGACGGACTCGGCTATGGAGATAATACCAAGGCTGCACTGATTACAAGAGGTATCGCTGAGATTAACCGTCTGGCACTTAAGATGGGTGCAAAGAGCGAGACGTTAAGCGGCCTTACCGGAATCGGTGATTTGATTGTAACCTGTGAAAGCAAGCACAGCAGAAACCGTAAAGCAGGAATGTTAATCGGACAGGGTGCAACGATGAAAGAAGCAACCGAAGAAGTCAAGATGGTGGTAGAGGGAATCTACTCTGCAAAGGCTGCCATTGCACTTGCAAAAAAATATGATGTCAAGATGCCGATTATCGAGGAGGTAAATCAGGTATTATTTGCAGATAAACCTGCCAAAGAAGCGGTAAGGGATTTGATGATCCGTGATAAGAGAGCTGAACATGGAAACCTGGATTGGGAGGAGGATGCCAGATAGGCATTCTCTTTTCCATAATTAGAAAGCGTTTAAAAGAAAGAGGAAAAAGATGGAGACAGAAAGAATTAAGATTAAGTATCATTCAAGTGAGATTAGCAAGTTAGAATACATTGAAGGAAAAAGTGACTGGATTGATTTGCGTGCAGCAGAGCGTGTTGTTTTAAAAAAAGGAGAATTTAAACTGATTAACCTTGGCATTTCCATGGAACTTCCAAAAGGATATGAAGCTGTTATTGTACCAAGAAGTTCTACCTATAAGAATTTTGGCATTATTCAGACGAACCATATGGGTGTCATTGATGAGACTTACTGTGGTGATAACGATGTTTATATGATGCCTGTACTTGCAGTGCGCGATACGGAAATCAATGTCAATGACAGAATCTGCCAGTTCAGAATCCAGCGTCACCAGCCTCAGATTGTATTTGAGGAAGTGGAGCACCTTGGAAATGAGAACCGTGGTGGAATTGGCAGTACCGGAAAAAATTAGCCTTCGTCAATCTGTACAATTAGAAAGTGAAAACTCGTCAGATTGACGAATGAATAAGAAAACAGTCGAAAAATCGGTGATATGTCACAAACAATAACAAAATTATTTGTTTAAGTGGTGTATGGCGTTTCCGGCTGTTTTTTTGTATCATATACTTATCAAGTACGAGAGACGTACACAACAGGAGGTATTTAGAACAATGGCAAGTTTATCATTGAAAAACGTTTGTAAAGTATATCCTAACGGTTTCGAAGCTGTTAAGGATTTCAATCTTGAAGTAGCAGATCAGGAGTTCATCATCTTCGTTGGACCATCTGGATGTGGTAAATCAACAACACTTCGTATGATTGCTGGTTTGGAAGAAATTTCTTCTGGTGAATTCAGAATCGATGGAAAATTAATGAACGATGTTGAACCAAAAGATAGAGATATCGCAATGGTATTCCAGAACTATGCTTTATATCCACATATGACTGTATTTGATAATATGGCATTCGGATTAAAATTAAGAAAAGTTCCTAAGGATGAAATCAAGAAAAAAGTAGAAGAAGCTGCTAGAATTCTTGACCTTGACAAATTATTAGACCGTAAGCCAAAGGCTTTATCCGGTGGACAGAGACAGCGTGTTGCCATGGGTCGTGCAATCGTTCGTAATCCTAAGGTATTCCTTATGGATGAGCCTCTTTCAAACTTGGATGCAAAACTTCGTGTGCAGATGAGATCTGAGATTGCTTCCTTACATAACAGATTAAAAGCTACTATCATCTATGTAACACATGACCAGACAGAAGCTATGACATTAGGAACCAGAATCGTTGTATTAAAAGACGGTGTTATCATGCAGGTTGATTCTCCACAGAAATTATACAACGAGCCTAACAACTTATTCGTAGCTGGATTCATTGGTTCTCCTCAGATGAACTTTGTAGATGCTCAGTGTAAAGTAGAAGGCGAGAAAGTTACTCTTACATTTGATAAGACAACTGTTGTTCTTCCACCAGCAAAAGCTAAGAAATTAATCGATGGCGGATACAACGGAAAAACAGTTGTTATGGGTATCAGACCAGAAGACATCGATGATTCCCAGATTGCTGTTGAGACACGTCAGGAAAGTGTAATTGAGACAGAGGTTACTGGATATGAATTATTAGGTTCTGAAGTGTTGTTATACTTCAAAGTTGCTGATGCAAACATGTCTGCAAAGGTTGACTCCAGAACACCTGCTCGTTTAGGAGATCACATCAAATTAGCAATTGATGCTGAAAAGATTCATGTATTCGATAAAGAAACAGAATTGACAATTACAAACTAATTCGGTAAAATTGAATAAATGAAAAATAAAAGACTGGGTGTATGATGTACACCCAGTTTTTCTGATGGAGTGATAAATTGATTTCAAATCATAAAATTCAAACAACGTTAGATGAAATAAGAGAGATTTCACATATTGAATTAGCTCTTTATACCGAAAAAGGGAAACAGGTAGCGGCAACCTTTGAACCAGAGGGAGATATGGAAACAGCCGTTGCATCATTTGCAGTATCGATGGCAGAGAGCCAGATGCTTGCAGGATGCCATTTTTTTAAGGTTATCGTGGAAGGAGAAGTAGAGTATATCCTTTTGACGAAATCAGGCACAGAAGATGCCTACATGATAGGAAGACTGGCAGTTTGCCAGATTCGGAATATGGTTGCAGCCCACATGGAGCAATTTGACCGAAATAATTTTATGCAGAATATTCTGCTGGGCAATATGCTGGTTGTCGATATGTATAACAAAGCGCAGAAGCTCCATATTGAGCAGTCGGAGCGCGTGGTATTCGTGATTGACGTGGAACGCAAGAAAGATTCCACGATTATGGAGATGGTAAAAAATCTTTTTGTGACCAAAGCAAAAGATTTTGTGACAGAGGTGGACGAACAGAGCATTATTCTGGTCAAGGACACCAGAGACATGAAGGAAGAAGATAATTTGGAGAATCTGGCAGAGATGATTGTGGACAATCTTCACGCAGAGGCGATGGTAAGGGTACGTGTTGGGTACGGAAACCGTGTGCGGAATCTGCAGGACATAGCCAAATCATACCAGGAAGCAAAGATGGCACTGGAAGTTGGCCGGATTTTCTATGCAGATAAAGAAATTATTTCTTATAGTAAATTAGGAATTGGACGTCTGATTTATCAGCTGCCGATGAGTTTATGTGAAATGTTTATCCAGGAAGTGTTTGGAGGAGGAATTCCAGATATCTTTAACGAGGAGACATTAACCACCATTCAGAAGTTTTTTGAAAATAATCTGAATATCTCAGAGACAGCAAGACAATTATATGTACATAGAAACACATTGGTGTATCGATTAGAACGTTTAGAGAAGATAATAGGATTGGATATTCGTAAGTTTGATGATGCGATGACATTCAAGATTGCGATGATGGTATTAGACCATATGCATTATCAGGGACATACGAAAGCATAAAAGTCCAAAAAGAATAGGGATTTAGGAGAATAGAAAGCTCGATGGAGCTTTCTATTCCTTTGAAAGGACAGAAAGAAAGGATATGGAAAATGGCAAACAAGGCAACTTATGATGAACATAGCATCTCGGTATTAGAGGGATTAGAAGCGGTTCGAAAAAGACCTGGAATGTATATCGGAAGTGTGTCAAGAAAAGGATTGAATCATCTGATTTATGAGATTGTGGATAATGCAGTTGATGAGCACCTTGCAGGTGCATGTGACACCATCCATGTAACACTTGAGGCAGATGGCTCCTGTACAGTAGAAGATAACGGACGAGGTGTGCCGGTTGGAATGCATGCAAAGGGAGTGTCCGCAGCGCGTGTTGTCTATACCACATTACATGCGGGAGGTAAATTTGATGATTCTGCTTACAAGACAAGTGGTGGTCTTCACGGAGTAGGTTCCTCGGTTGTAAACGCACTTTCGACCTTTATGGACGTGGAAATCAGCAGAGACGGATATGTGCATCATGACCGTTACGAGCGTGGTGTGCCAACAGTAGAATTGGAAAACGGACTTCTTCCAAAGATTGCAAAGACGAAAAAGACCGGAACAAAGGTAAATTTCCTGCCGGACCCGGAAATTTTTGAAAAAACAAGATTTAAGGAAGATGAAGTCAAAAGCCGTATGCATGAGACTGCATACTTAAACCCGAAGTTAACAATTATCTACGAGGATAAAAGAGGCGAAGAGGTAGAGCATATTGTCTATCATGAAGAGGATGGAATCAAGGGCTTTGTAAAAGATTTGAATAAAAATGCGGAAGTACTTCACGATGTCATTTATTTCAAAGGTGAGAGTGAAGGCATCACGGTAGAGGCAGCGTTCCAGTACACCAATGAATTCCATGAGAATATTTTAGGTTTCTGTAACAATATCTTTAATGCAGAGGGTGGAACCCACATTACCGGATTTAAGACAGTCTTTACAACGGTAATCAACTCTTATGCAAGAGAACTTGGTATTTTAAAAGAAAAAGATGCAAACTTCACCGGAGCGGATGTCAGAAACGGTATGACAGCAGTGGTATCCATCAAACATCCGGACCCACGTTTTGAGGGACAGACCAAGACAAAGTTAGACAACCAGGATGCGTCCAGAGTAACCGCAAAAGTAACAGGTGATGAGATTCAGCTTTTCTTTGATAAGAACTTAGAAACTTTAAAAACAGTGATTTCCTGTGCCGAAAAGGCAGCGAAGATTCGTAAGACAGAGGAGAAGGCAAAGACCAATCTTTTGACCAAACAAAAGTTTTCTTTTGACTCAAACGGAAAGCTTGCAAACTGCGAGAGCAGAGATGCCTCCATTTGTGAAATTTTTATCGTAGAGGGAGATTCTGCGGGCGGTTCCGCAAAGACAGCGCGTGACCGTAATTTCCAGGCAATTTTGCCAATCCGAGGTAAAATCTTAAACGTAGAGAAAGCAAGTATTGATAAGGTGCTTGCAAATGCAGAAATCAAGACAATGATTAATGCATTTGGCTGTGGATTCTCGGAAGGATATGGAAACGATTTCGATATCACAAAGCTTCGTTATGATAAAATTATTATCATGGCGGATGCCGATGTCGACGGAGCTCATATCTCCACACTTTTATTGACATTATTCTATCGTTTTATGCCGGAACTTATTTATGAAGGACATGTGTATGTGGCAATGCCGCCACTTTATAAGGCGATTCCAAGCAAGGGCGAGGAAGAATATTTGTACGATGATGCAGCCTTAGAGCGTTATCGTAAAACACACAAAGGTAACTTCACATTACAGCGATACAAAGGTCTTGGTGAGATGGACGCCCAGCAGTTATGGGAGACAACACTAGATCCAAAGACACGTATTTTAAAACGCGTTGAAATTGAGGATGGACGTATGGCATCCGATGTGACAGAAATGTTGATGGGAACTGACGTTCCTCCGCGTAAGGCATTTATTTATGAAAATGCAAAGATGGCAGAACTGGACGTTTAAAAGAAAGAGGACAAGGATAAATGAAGACAGAGGAACAGATTATTCAGACAGAATATTCTGAGTTGATGCAAAAATCATATATCGATTATGCGATGAGTGTTATTATTGCACGTGCCCTGCCGGATGTAAGGGATGGGTTAAAACCGGTGCAAAGAAGAGCGCTCTACGATATGTATGAACTTGGAATCCGTTATGATAAACCATATAGAAAATGTGCCCGTATCGTCGGAGATACCATGGGTAAATATCACCCGCACGGAGACAGCTCCATCTACGATGCATTGGTTGTAATGGCACAGGATTTTAAAAAGGGACTTCCACTTGTGGATGGTCACGGTAACTTTGGCTCTATCGAGGGGGATGGAGCGGCTGCAATGCGATATACGGAAGCAAGGCTTCAGAAGATTACGCAGGAAGCATATCTTGCAGACTTAGATAAAAATGTGGTCGATTTCGTGCCAAACTTTGATGAGACCGAAAAAGAGCCATCTGTACTTCCGGTAAAGGTACCAAACCTTTTATTAAACGGAGCAGAAGGTATTGCAGTTGGTATGGCGACCAGTATTCCACCACATAACTTTGCAGAAGTGATAGATGGTGTCATTGCATATATGAAGAATCCGGACATCAATACCGAGCAGATGATGGAATATATCAAAGGACCGGATTTTCCAACCGGAGGAATTGTGGCAAACAAAGATGATTTGTTAGCCATCTACTCGACCGGTGCCGGAAAAATCAAAATCCGTGGTAAAGTAGAGGTAGAGCAGGTCAAAGGTGGAAAAGAAAGACTTGTCATCACGGAAATTCCTTACACCATGATTGGTGCGAATATCGGAAAATTTTTGAATGATGTATACAGTCTTGTAGAGACAAAAAAGACCAATGATATTGTCGATATCACAAACCAGTCTTCCAAAGAAGGAATCCGTATTGTATTAGAGCTTCGAAAAGGCGCTGATGTCAACAATTTAAAGAACCTTCTTTTTAAGAAAACCAAATTAGAAGATACGTTTGGTGTGAATATGTTAGCGGTTGCGGATGGAAAACCAGAGACGATGGGACTTGTCCCGATTATCAGACACCATGTGGATTTCCAGTATGAGATTGCAACAAGAAAATACAATACACTTCTTGCAAAAGAACTCGAAAAGAAAGAAGTGCAGGAAGGTCTGATTAAGGCATGTGATGTCATTGACCTGATTATTGAGATTTTGCGTGGAAGTAAGAATGTAAAAGAGGCAAAGGCATGTCTGGTGGAAGGTGAGACAGGAAACATCAAGTTTAAATCCGAACAGTCTAAAAAGGATGCCGCAAATCTTCATTTTACAGAAAAACAGGCTTCTGCAATCTTAGAGATGCGTCTTTATAAATTAATCGGATTAGAGATTGAGGCATTGTTAAAAGATCATGAGCAGACCTTGGCAAACATCGCAAACTATGAGGATATTTTAAATAACCGTGCGACGATGGCAAAAGTAATCATCAAAGAGCTGACAGCATTTAAGAAGGAATATGCAAGGGAAAGAAAGACTGAGATTGCAAACTTAGAAGCTGCGGTTGTCGAGGAGAAAAAGATTGAGGAAACCGATGTTGTATTCTTGATGGATCGTTTTGGATATGCCAAAACGATTGACGTGTCTGCATACGAGAGAAACAAAGAGGCGGCAGACAACGAGAATAAGTACATTTTAACCTGTAAGAACACCGACAAGATTTGTCTGTTTACCAATCAGGGACAGCTTCATCTTGTCAAGGTACTCGATTTGCCTTATGGAAAATTCCGTGACAAAGGAACACCGATTGATAATGTAAGTAACTACAGCAGTAGTCAGGAAGACCTCGTCTACGTCACTTCATTAGGACAGATACGTGGACGCATGGTTTTATTTGCAACAAAGACAGCGATGCTTAAGGTTGTAGATGGTGGCGAGTTTGACGTGGCAAAACGTACAACCGCTGCAACTAAGTTAAACGAGGGAGACGAAGTCCTTTTTGTACATGAGATTACAGGTGAAGAGAATATGGTCATGCAGTCTGAAAAGGACATGTTCCTCCGCATCGAGACAGGTACAATTCCAGAGAAGAAAAAAGGTGCTGTCGGTGTGCGTGGCATGAAATTATCGATGGGTGACAGCTTAACGAACGTTTACCTGCTAGACACAGAGGAACCGATAACTGTTGAAGTCAAAGGCAAAGAAGTCGTGTTAAACCGCCTTCATGTACAGAGCCGTGACACCAAAGGTGTAAAAAAGTAAAAGAGAGATGAGAGCATTGAGAACATACGAAGAAGCCAGAGCTTATAGCAAAACAATCAGCAAGACCGGAAGTATTCTTGGACTTACCAGTATCAGAAATTTAATGCGAGAACTGGGGGATGTTCAGGAAAAGCTGCACATTCTTCATATTGCAGGAACAAATGGGAAAGGTTCTACGGGAGCCTTTCTTGCTGCAATTTTAAAAGAAGCAGGTTTTTCGGTAGGAAGATATACCTCACCGGCTGTTTTTACACCATTAGAAGTATGGAGCATCAATGGAACAAACATTTCAGAGGAAGAATATTGTAAGATATTGTCACAGGTAAAAGATGCCTGTGACATTCTGGTATCAAAGGGAATGCCGCATCCTACCATTTTTGAGGTTGAGACTGCTGTTGCATTTCTTTATTTTTATCAGAAAAAGTGTGATTATGTCCTGTTAGAAACCGGAATGGGCGGAAAAGAGGATGCGACAAATCTGATTCAAAAGCCGGTATGCTCCATTTTAACTTCCATCAGCATGGATCACATGAAATTCCTTGGAAATACGTTGCCAAAGATTGCGGCGCAAAAAGCAGGAATCATCAAAAAGGGCTGCCCGGCTTTTTCCTCCATGCAAAAAGAAGAAGCGCTTGCGGTAATTTTAAAGGAAGCAGAAAAAATGGATGCAAAGCTTACTGTGGCAAATCCAGAAGGTTATCATATTTTACAAAAAGAGGAAGATTCAACTACATTTGTAGAGCCTGACCTGGGGGAACTTACCATTCCAATGGCAGGGGAGTATCAGATTTTTAACGTTTCGCTTGCGATTGAGACTGCGAAATGGCTGTTGCAGAAAGAGCAGGTAAAAAATGCCAAAGAAATCATAAAAAACGGGCTAAAGAAGGCATGCTGGCCGGGGCGTTTTGAACTTCTTTTAAAAGAGCCGGACGTCGTCGTGGACGGTGCCCACAATGAGGATGCGGCACTTCAACTGAAAAAAACCGTCGAAAATTGTTTTACAAATAGGCGGATAACTTATATAATAGGGGTGCTTGCTGACAAGGAGCATGAGAAGATGTTAAAAATCATGCTGCCGCTTGCAGCAAAGGTCTATACCGTCACTCCACACAATGACCGGGCGTTGTCCGGGGAACTGCTTGCAAAAGAAGCAAGAAAGTTTCACTCCGATGTGACGGAGGCAGAAAGTGTGGAAGAAGCAGTGGTACAGGCATTAAACCAAAGCAAAAAAGAGGATGTGATTCTTGCGTTTGGATCGCTCTCTTATCTGGCAGAGGTGAAAGAAGCAGTGAAAAAAGCTACGGACAGGAAGGCGTGAGTTTAAATGGTTGATAAAGAAAAAGTAAGACAGGGAGTGGAACTCATTCTCGAAGGAATTGGTGAGGATGCAGCAAGAGAGGGACTTCTTGAGACACCAGACAGAATTGCAAGAATGTATGAAGAAATATTTGCAGGAATGGATCAGGATGCAGCAGAGCCACTTTCTAAGACATTCCATGCGAAGAATAATGAGATGATTTTAGAAAAGGACATCACATTTTATTCTACTTGTGAGCATCATTTCATGCCATTCTATGGAAAAGCACACGTAGCGTATGTGCCGGATGGAAAAGTTGTAGGCTTAAGCAAGCTTGCAAGAACCGTAGAAATCTACGCAAAACGTCCACAGTTACAGGAACAGCTTACCGCGCAGATTGCGGATGCCCTGATGGAACATTTGCAGCCCAAAGGAGCAATGGTAATGATTGAAGCAGAGCATATGTGCATGACCATGCGTGGCATCAAAAAGCCGGGAAGCAAGACGGTGACCTACACAACAAGAGGTGTTTTTCAAGAAGATGAGAAACTTCAGAATCAGTTTTTTACACTTGTAAAATAAGCAGATTTGCGGGTGGAAGACAGACACAAATCAGGCAGGTTACAGGTGTTAAAATAAAGGCAACGATGAGTTAAGACAGAGGAAAGATAAAAGAGGGAAAAAAGATGAGAATTGGAACAAAGGATTTTGATGTAGCAAATCACACGTATGTAATGGGAATTTTGAATGTGACACCGGATTCTTTTTCAGATGGTGGAAAGTTCAATCAGATTGATCTAGCCTTAAAACATACGAAGGAAATGTTAGACGATGGAATGGCGATTGTAGATATCGGTGGTGAGTCGACAAGACCAGGATACACCAAGATTTCGGACGAAGAGGAAATTGAGCGTATTGTTCCGGTAATCGAGGCGGTAAAACGTGAGTTCGATGTTCCAATTTCAGTGGATACTTATAAAGGCGGCGTTGCCAAAGCAGCCATCGAGGCGGGTGCGGACTTAATCAACGACATCTGGGGATTAAAGTACGACGATAAGATGGCGGATGTCATTGCAAAAGGAAACGTTGCATGCTGCCTGATGCATAACAGAGAAAATCAGGATTATACCAACTTCAGACAGGATTTGTTAAGAGATTTAGAAGAAACAATTGAAATTGCAAAAAAGGCAGGTATTGCGGACGATAAGATTATCTTAGATCCAGGTGTTGGATTTGCAAAAAGTTATGAAAATAATTTAGAAGCAATTCATTATGTAGAGGATTTGCATCTGTTATCTTATCCGATTTTACTTGGCACTTCTCGCAAGTCTGTGATTGGATTAACATTGGATCTTCCGGCAGACGAACGTGTGGAGGGTACAGTTGTAACGACAGTTCTTGCCGTAGAAAAAGGCTGCGCATTCGTGCGTGTGCATGATGTGAAAGAAAACTATCGTGCCATCAAGATGACGGAAGCAATTCTTGGAAAATAGAACACATGAAATAAGATGATAGAAAACGATAAAAGCAAAATGATAGGAAAGCAAGGAAATAACATGGATTTTATCAAGATTACAAATTTGAAAATTTTTGCGCACCACGGTGTTTTCCCGGAGGAAACAAAGAACGGACAGTTTTTTTATATCAATGCAAAGCTGTATTTAGACTGCAGAGCCGCTGGAAAGACCGACGATTTGACGAAGTCGGTTCACTATGGGGAAGCATGTCAGTTTATGACAAAATTTTACGAGGAGCATACCTATCTTTTGATTGAGACAGCGGCAGAAAAGCTTGCCGAGGCATTACTTTTGGAATATGAATTATTGCAGAAGATTGAACTTGAATTATGTAAACCAGATGCACCGATTGGATTGCCGTTTGAAAATGTGTCGGTTACAATTGAGCGTGGATGGCATACCGTATACCTTGCGATGGGCTCAAATATGGGCGAAAAAGACGATTATCTTGCCATGGGGGTAGAAGAACTTAAGAAACAGAAAGAAATCCGTGTAACGGGCGTTTCTGACGTGATTACGACAAAGCCATACGGCGTGACGGATCAGGATGATTTCCGGAATGGTGCAATTGCGATTCAGACACTTTTTACACCACAGGAACTTTTAGATGTACTTCATGAGATTGAAGAAAAGGCGCAGCGCAAGAGAATCCGCCGCTGGGGACCAAGAACACTGGATTTGGATATCATTTTTTATGATAAATTGGTTTATGAGGATGAAAATCTGATTATTCCACATGTTGATATGGAAAATCGTACCTTCGTATTAGAACCATTGATGCAGTTATGCCCGAATTACAGGCACCCGATTCTAGGGAAAACGGTAGAACAGTTGTTGCGTGTGTTAAAAGAAAACAAGACGGAGTAGAGATGAGAGCAGTATTATTTGATTTGGATGGAACACTGATTAATTCCGAGGAAGGAATCACAAAGAGTGTTTCGTATGCACTTGCATATTATGGAATAAAAGTAGAGAATCTTGCAGATTTAAGATGCTTTATCGGACCGCCATTAGAGGTGATGTTTCACGAAAAATATCAGTTTGATGAAGAAAAATGCAAAGAGGCAGCCGCAAAATACCGGGAGCATTATCACGTAAAAGGGATTTTAGAGTGTTCACTTTACGATGGTGTGAAAGAGGCATTAGAGAAATTAAAAGCGGATGGATACCGGATTGCCCTGGCATCTTCAAAACCAGAGGAACTTTGCAGAAGAATTTTAAATATGTTTGAGATTACCGAGTATTTTGATGAGATTGTAGGTGCGACTTACGATGGGCGAATCAGCAGCAAGGACGAGGTATTAGAAGAGTTAGAAAGGCGTATGACCGATATCCCTAAAAGTGAGATGTGCCTGGTGGGAGATACCAAATATGATGTCTGCGGTGCAAAGAAGTTTGGAATTGACTGTGTAGCAGTAAGTTACGGATTTGGCGACAGAAGGGAATTTGAAGAGCTTGGCGCGGTCTGTGTCTGCGATAATTTGAAAGAAGTGGTGGATTACATTGAAGCAAATTAAAGGATACCGTTTGTGGCAAATTATTTACCCGGTTGGAATTTATTATGTGGTTTCGAGTGTCGTATTTCTTTTTGCAGGAATGCTTTTTGGCAATGCGAACGAGACGTATATGCTGAGGCAGACACTGTGTGCCCTGGTAACGATTCCATTTTTGTATTTTTCTTTCTACCGAAAGGATAGGCAGTTAGAAAAGATTGTGATGGATGGAAAAGAAAAAGATACAGCTACGGATGTAGTTAAGTATATTATTTACGCCGTTATTGGCACAGGCACGCTTGGAATTGCCTGCAACAATCTGATTGCGATGACACCGCTTATGCAGGTATCATCTGGCTATCAGGAGACGAACCAGGCATTTTTTGGCGGCGGAATGGTATTTGAAATCATAGGTTCCGGTCTTTTGATTCCGATTGCCGAGGAGATGCTTTTCCGTGGAATTGTGTTCAAACGCCTTAGAATCTGGGCAGGGGAGAGGATTGCAATCGCAGGATCAGCCTTGTTTTTTGCCCTGATTCATGTGAATCTGGTACAGTTTCTTTATGCTGGTATCTTAGGAATTTTTCTGGCACTTTTGCTGGAAAAGTCAGGAAAGCTCTACATCCCGGTTTTGGGTCATATAACGGCAAATCTGATTGCGATTGCACGTGCAGAGACAGGATGGCTTTCTTTTGCTTATCAGATAACGCCGGCAGGGATTGGAGTGACGGTGGGATGTCTGCTGGTGGCAGGCTGCATTGTCTGGGTGTTGACGAGAGAAAGATAAATTATTTTAGATAAAATGTACATTGTTCCTTTCAGAATCGGATGATATAATAATCTTGGGAGAGTGGAAGGAGCCTGAATGGCAAAAAATATGAGGAGTTGAATTTTACAGACGATTTCATGTTTTGTAAAGTTCTGACGAACAATCCACAGTTGTGTCACGAATTACTGGAACTTATAATCGGAAAAAAGGTTGGAAAGTTTCTAATGTTGGATAAACAAAAACCGATTGAGATTACAGCAGATGGAAAAGGAATTCGATTCGACGTGTACAGCGAGGATGACCAAAATGTTGTTTATGACTGTGAGATGCAGGCGGCAGACAATACGAATCTGCCGAAAAGAACGAGATATTATCAAGGAATGGTGGATTTGAATCTGATTGAGCGTGGGGCGGATTACAGTGAACTAAAAAAGAGCTATCTTATTTTCATTTGTCCCTTTGATGCGTTTGGACAGGGATTGCACAAGTACACATTTAAAAACTATTGTGAAGAGTTGCCAAGGCTTGCACTAGGGGATGAATCTACAAAAATTTTTCTGTGTGCAGAAGGAAACACAGATGATGTTTCCTTAGAAATGAGAGAATTTTTGAATTGGATGACAAGTGGACAAAAGGGAAACATTAATCTTGTTAAGAATCTGGAACAGGCGGTACAAAAAGCCAGAAATCATGAGGAATGGAGGACTGAGTATATGACATTACTTATGAGAGACAATAAAATGCGGGAAGAAGGTCGCAGCCTAGGGCGAGAAGAAGGTCGTGAGGAAGAAATTTTCCTGAGTGTACAGGAGGGAGACTACGGAATACGACGAGGCGCGGAAAAGCTGGGAATTACAGAGCAGGAATTCATCAAACGGATGAAAGCGGCTGGGTATCAAGTTACAGAGACAATATAATTAAGGACAGAAAAGTAAGTTTTATTCTAAAAAGCGAGGGAAAAGCCGAGTAATTGTATGACATGGTTTTTCTCTCGCTTTTGGTTTTATAAAGTAAAGCGTTTCGAGCAGTGCTGATAAGAAGGAAAAGTAGTTATATTTTGACACACAATTTAGACACAATTTAGGAAAGAGAGGGCAAAAAGCCCTCTCTTTCTTATTTTTTTACATTAATCTGATAGAGCGAATTGTGCGTATGAGTATAAAATGTAAAACACAATTTACAATAAAGACAGAAAATAATATGACAATATATGAATTCACAAACTATCAGACAATAACAATGAAAAACAATGTTTACAAGGAAACAAAAAAGTTGTATATTGATATCAACAGAAAATGGTTCTGGATTTAGACAGAGGATAGGAAAGGAAGTAAGTATGAAGGAACAGTTTAACGAGAGCAACGCAGTTGCGAAGGGATTGTATGATCCGTCTTTTGAGCATGATAACTGTGGTATTGGTTCTGTTGTCAACATCAAGGGAATCAAGACGCATGCCACAGTAGAGAATGCATTGAAGATTGTAGAAAACTTGAAGCACAGAGCAGGTAAGGACGCAGAAGGAAAAACAGGTGATGGTGTTGGTATCCTGTTACAGATTTCCCATAAGTTTTTTACAAAGGCTGTAAAACCACTTGGAATTGAACTTGGTGGAGAACGTGACTATGGTATTGGTATGTTTTTCTTCCCACAGGATGAGTTGAAACGCAATCAGGCAAAGAAAATGTTTGAAGTCATTGTGGCAAAAGAAGGTATGGAATTCCTTGGATGGAGAGAAGTGCCAAACGATCCTGGAAAATTAGGTCAGAAAGCCGTTGACTGTATGCCATATATCATGCAGGGTTTTGTAAAACGTCCGGCAGACGTTGCCAAGGGACTCGATTTTGACCGTAAATTGTATGTCGCAAGACGTGTTTTTGAACAGTCTAATGATGATACTTATGTTGTTTCATTATCAAGCAGAACAATTGTATACAAGGGTATGTTCTTAGTAGAGCAGTTAAGACAGTTCTTCCTGGATTTACAGGATAAGGATTATGAATCCGCAATTGCAACGGTTCACTCCCGTTTCTCAACAAACACAAATCCAAGCTGGGAACGTGCGCATCCAAACAGATTTATCGTACATAACGGTGAGATTAATACCATCAAGGGTAATGCCGACAAGATGCTAGCACGTGAGGAGACGATGGAATCCGAGCATTTACACGGAGAGTTACAGAAGGTGCTTCCTGTTATCAACACAGAGGGTTCTGACTCAGCAATGTTAGATAATACATTAGAGTTCTTAGTGATGAGTGGAATGGATTTACCGCTTGCTGTTATGATTATGATTCCGGAACCATGGGCAAACAACAACACAATGTCCCAGAAGAAAAAGGATTTCTATCAGTATTATGCAACAATGATGGAGCCTTGGGATGGACCGGCATCTATCCTCTTTTCCGATGGTGACATCATGGGTGCGGTGCTTGACCGTAACGGACTTCGTCCATCCAGATATTACATCACAGATGATGATTATTTAATCCTTTCTTCTGAGGTTGGTGTTCTTGACATTGACCCAACCAAGATTAAGGTAAAAGAGAGACTTCGTCCCGGTAAAATGCTTCTTGTTGATACCGTGGCCGGACGTGTGATTGATGATGACGAGTTAAAAGAGCGTTATGCAAGCATGCAGCCTTATGGTGAATGGCTTGACCGTAATCTTGTCCGTTTGCAGGATTTAAAGATTCCAAACCAGAGAGTGGAAGAATATTCCAAAGAAGAGCGCCAGAGAATGCAAAAAGCATTTGGATACACTTACGAATCCTTAAAAGACCAGATTCTTCCGATGGCATTAAACGGGGTGGAAGGAACTTCTGCAATGGGTATCGATACGCCGCTTGCAGCACTTTGCAACGACCATCAGCCATTGTTTAACTACTTCAAACAGTTGTTCGCACAGGTAACAAACCCGCCAATCGATTCCATCCGTGAAAAAGTTGTAACATCTACCACAACTTATATTGGTGAGGACGGAAACCTCTTAGAGGAATGTGCAGAGAACTGTCAGGTATTGCAGGTGAAAAATCCAATTTTGACCAACACAGACCTGATGAAGATTAAAAATATGAAAAAAGAAGGATTTAACGTTGTTGTCCTTCCAATTATCTACTATAAAAATACAAGCCTTGAAAAAGCACTCGATCGTCTGTTTATTGAAGCAGACCGTGCATACAGAGAGGGCGCAAACATCTTAATCCTTTCCGATAGAGGTGTGGATGAAAACCATGTTGCAATTCCATCTTTATTAGCAGTATCTGGATTGCAGCAGTACCTGGTTAAGACAAAGAAGAGAACAGCACTTGCAATCATTCTGGAATCCGGTGAACCAAGAGAGGTACATCATTTTGCAACCCTGATTGGATATGGTGCCTGTGCCATCAACCCATATTTGGCACATGAATCGGTCAAACAGTTAGTGGACGAGCATATGTTAGACAAAGATTACTATGCAGCAGTTGATGATTACAACAAAGCAATCATCAATGGTATCGTAAAGATTGCATCTAAGATGGGTATTTCCACAATCCAGTCCTACCAGGGTTCTAAGATTTTTGAGGCAATCGGTATTGATTCTACTGTAATTGACAAATATTTCACAAATACGGTCAGCCGTATCGGTGGTATCACATTAAAAGATATTGAAAATGATGTCAACGAGTTACATTCCGCAGCTTACGATCCACTGGGATTACAGACAGATTTAACGCTAGACAGCAAGGGACGTCATAAGATGAGAAGTGGAGCAGACACGCACCTTTACAATCCTGCTACAATTCATCTTTTACAGGAATCCACAAAGCGTGGCGATTACGAGCTGTTTAAACAGTATACCAAATTGGTAAACGAAGAAGAAAAAGATGGAAACTTACGAGGACTGATGGACTTTAACTTCCCGAAAAAAGAGATTCCGATTGAGGAAGTTGAAAGCGTTGACTCCATCGTAACCAGATTTAAAACAGGTGCAATGTCTTATGGTTCTATCTCAAAAGAAGCACACGAGACACTTGCAATTGCGATGAACCATTTACATGGAAAATCCAACACCGGTGAAGGTGGTGAGGATCCGGAGCGTATTCAGAGCAAGAACAGTTCGGTGAACCGTTGCTCTGCCATCAAGCAGGTTGCATCCGGTCGATTTGGTGTTACAAGCCGTTACTTAGTCAGTGCGGAAGAAATCCAGATTAAGATGGCACAGGGTGCAAAACCAGGTGAAGGTGGACATCTTCCAGGCAAGAAAGTATATCCTTGGATTGCAAAGACAAGACTTTCCACACCAGGTGTAGCATTGATTTCTCCACCACCTCATCATGATATTTACTCCATCGAGGATTTGGAGCAGTTGATTTACGATTTGAAGAATTCCAACCGTGATGCGAGAATTTCTGTAAAACTGGTTTCTGAGGCTGGTGTAGGTACCGTCGCAGCCGGTGTTGCGAAAGCAGGAGCACAGGTTATCTTAGTTTCCGGTTATGACGGTGGTACCGGAGCAGCACCAAGCAGTTCCATCCACAATGCAGGACTTCCTTGGGAACTTGGACTTGCCGAGACACACCAGACACTGATTATGAACGGACTTCGTAATAAGGTAAGAATCGAGACAGACGGTAAACTGATGAGTGGACGTGATGTTGCAATCGCAGCATTGCTTGGAGCAGAGGAATTTGGTTTTGCAACAGCTCCGCTTGTAACCATGGGATGTGTGATGATGCGTGTCTGCAACCTGGATACCTGCCCGGCTGGTATTGCAACACAAAACCCTGAACTTCGAAAACGTTTTGCAGGAAAGCCAGAATATGTAGAAAACTTCATGCGTTTTATCGCACAGGAATTACGTGAGTACATGGCAAAATTAGGCTGCAAGACAATCGATGAGATGGTCGGACGCAGCGACTTGTTAAAGGTAAGAGAAGATTTAACCGGCCATGAAAAAGAGTTGGATTTAAGCAAGATTTTGAACAACCCATTTGCAGGTCCAAAAGAAAAAGTGACCTTTGATCCAAAGCATGTTTATGACTTTGAATTAGAAAAGACAAAAGATGAGACCGTATTGTTAAAACAGCTTTCTTCTGCATTAAACAACAAGCAAAAGAGATGCATCGAGGTGGAAGTAACCAATACAGACCGTTCATTTGGTACCATTTTTGGTTCTGAAATCACAAAGAAATACGATGATACCTTAGAGGAAGATACCTTCATTGTAAAATGTAACGGTGCAGGTGGACAGAGCTTTGGTGCCTTTATTCCAAAGGGACTTACCTTAGAGCTTGTCGGAGATTCCAATGACTACTTCGGAAAAGGTTTATCCGGTGGTAAACTGGTTGTCTATGCGCCGGCTGGTGTCAAATACAAAAAAGATGAAAACATTATCATCGGTAACGTAGCACTTTATGGTGCGACAAGCGGAAAAGCATTTATCAGCGGTGTGGCAGGCGAACGTTTCTGCGTCCGTAACTCGGGAGCTTCCGCTGTCGTAGAAGGTGTTGGTGACCACGGCTGTGAATACATGACAGGTGGACGTGTTGTAATTCTTGGTAAAACTGGAAAGAACTTTGCGGCAGGTATGAGCGGTGGTATCGCTTATGTTTTAGATGAAGACAATGATCTCTATACCAGAATCAACAAAGAGATGGTATTTTCAGAGGAAGTAACCAATAAATACGATGTCATGGAATTGAAGGATATGATTAAAGAACATGTTTCCTTTACCAATTCTGAAAAAGGAAAAGAGATTCTAGATAACTTCAGCGAATATTTACCGAAGTTTAAGAAAGTCATTCCTTATGATTACAATCGTATGTTAATGGCAATCGTTCAGATGGAAGAGAAAGGTTTATCTTCCGAACAGGCACAGATTGAAGCATTCTATGCAAATGCAAAGATGTGAGAAAGGATTGAAGAAGATGGGAAAACCAACGGGATTTATGGATTATGATAGAGAGAATGCAGCCGCAGTTGCACCAAAAGAGCGTATTAAGAACTTTAACGAGTTCCACACACCGCTTTCAAAAGAAAAACAGCAGATTCAGGGCGCAAGATGTATGAACTGTGGAGTTCCTTTCTGCCAGGCAGGAATGAATATCTGTGGAATGACATCAGGTTGTCCGTTACATAACTTAGTACCAGAGTGGAATGATCTTGTATACACAGGAAATTGGGAGCAGGCATATAACCGTCTGGCAAAGACGAACAACTTCCCAGAATTTACCTCCAGAGTGTGCCCAGCACTCTGTGAGGCTGCATGCACCTGTGGACACTGGGAAGATCCGGTAACTTGTAGAGCGAATGAGAACGGAATCATTGAAAATGCATACGAACAGGGATATGCAAAGGCAAACCCACCAAAGGTCCGTACCGGAAAGAAGGTTGCAATCATCGGTTCCGGTCCATCCGGTCTTGCAGCGGCAGACCAGTTAAACAAACGTGGCCATCAGGTAACGGTATACGAGAGAGATGACCGTGTGGGCGGGCTTTTAATGTATGGTATTCCAAATATGAAGCTGGAAAAATGGGTGATTGACCGAAAGATTGCAATCATGAAAGAAGAAGGCATTGTATTTGAGACAGGAGTCAATGTCGGAAAAGATATTAAGGCAGCAAAATTAGTAAAGGAATATGACCGTGTGATTTTAGCATGTGGAGCAAAAAATCCTAGAGACATCAAGGTTCCGGGAAGAGATGCAAAGGGTATCTATTTTGCAGTTGATTTCTTAAAAGCAACCACAAAGAGCCTTTTAGACTCCGATTTAAAGGATAACAAATATATTTCTGCAAAAGGAAAGAAAGTTGTCATCATCGGTGGCGGTGATACCGGAAATGACTGTGTGGGAACCTCAATCCGTCATGGCTGTGCAAGTGTGACACAGCTTGAAATGATGCCAATGCCGCCAAAGGAGAGAGCAGAGGACAATCCTTGGCCAGAGTGGCCGAAGGTCTTAAAGACTGATTACGGCCAGGAGGAGGCAATCGCAGTATTCGGACACGACCCACGAATTTATCAGACTACCGTAAAAGAATTTACCAAAGATAAAAACGGAAATTTAAACGGTCTTGTGACAGTAAAATTAGAGCCGAAAAAAGATGAAAAGACCGGAAGAACAATAATGGAAGAGGTTGCCGGTTCTGAAAAGAAGATGGAGGCAGATTTAGTCTTAATCGCAGCCGGATTCCTTGGAACAGAACAGTATGTTGCCGATGCATTTGGCGTAAACTTAAATGCCAGAACTAATGTGGCAACAGAAGAAGGCGCTTATGCTACCAATGTGAAAAATGTATTCGCCGCAGGTGATATGCATAGAGGACAGTCCTTAGTAGTATGGGCAATCCGGGAAGGCAGAGAAGTCGCAAGAGAAGTCGACGAAAGTCTGATGGGATATTCTTACCTGTCTGTTCAGTAGCAGATAACAATTCCATAAGAAAAAGGAAACCCCGCATAAATGGTTGCAGTCATTTATGCGGGGTTTTTTAAGAAGGGGGTTTTGTTTTCTATAAAACCCATGTTGACGTCCTGACGCCAACGCATTTATTATGCATGATGATTCGAAAAAAATCTACAAAAAAATTGTGAACTTTTTTTGAAAATGCAATGACAAATGTACTTGAAACAGATACACAAAGTTTGCGCATCTGATACGTCGTGCTTGACGTGATTTAGAGTTATCAAGTATAATAGCCACATATGGAAACATGGTTTTGGAGGAATAAAAATTGGCAATAGATCAAAGTAAAATTCGTAATTTTTGTATTATCGCACATATCGATCACGGCAAGTCGACACTTGCAGATCGTATCATAGAGATGACCGGAACCCTGACAAGCCGTGAGATGCAGGCTCAGGTTCTGGATAATATGGACTTAGAGAGAGAAAGAGGAATTACCATCAAATCCCAGGCAGTCCGTATTATCTATAAGGCAAAAGACGGGGAAGAGTATATTTTCAACCTCATTGATACACCTGGACATGTTGACTTTAACTATGAGGTGTCAAGAAGTCTTGCGGCATGTGATGGTGCCATCCTGGTTGTGGATGCAGCGCAGGGGGTAGAGGCACAGACTCTGGCAAATGTTTATCTTGCCTTAGATCATGACCTTGATATTATGCCGGTTATCAATAAGATTGACCTTCCGAGCGCGCAGCCAGATGAAGTCATCCAGGAGATTGAGGACGTTATTGGAATTGAGGCAGAGGATGCACCACGCATTTCTGCAAAGACCGGATTGAATGTAGAAGAGGTGCTAGAGCAGATTGTGACAAAGATTCCGGCTCCAACCGGAGATCCGGCGGCTCCGTTAAAGGCATTGATTTTTGATGCTTTGTACGATGCTTATAAGGGTGTCATTATTTTTTGCCGTGTGAAAGAAGGTACGGTAAAAGTTGGAGATACCATTAAAATGATGGCAACCGGAGCGATGGATGAAGTCACAGAAGTAGGTTATTTTGGAGCAGGACAGTTTATCCCATGCGACGAATTGTCAGCAGGAATGGTAGGATATATCTGTGCCAGCATTAAGAATGTGAGAGATACCCGTGTCGGTGATACGGTTACGAATGCGAATCGCCCTTGCGCGGAGGCATTGCCGGGCTATAAAAAAGTAAACCCAATGGTATATTGTGGTCTGTATCCGGCTGACAGTGCGAAATACCCGGATTTAAGAGAGGCATTGGAAAAACTTCAGGTAAACGATGCATCGTTACAGTTTGAGCCGGAGACGTCGCTGGCGCTTGGATTTGGATTCCGCTGTGGGTTCTTGGGATTGCTTCATTTAGAGATTATCCAGGAACGATTAGAGCGTGAGTTTAATTTAGATTTGGTTACAACAGCACCGGGTGTTGTATACAAGGTGCATAAGACAAATGGAGAAGTCATCGACTTGACCAATCCATCTAATTTACCAGACCCATCCGAAATCGAATATATGGAAGAACCGATTGTTTCAGCAGAGATTATGGTAACAAGCGAGTATGTAGGTGCTATCATGAAATTATGCCAGGAGCGGCGCGGTGTTTATATCAGCATGGAATATTTAGAGGAGACCAGAGCTTTAATCAAGTATGATCTTCCTTTGAATGAGATTATCTACGATTTCTTTGACGCATTAAAATCACGTTCCAGAGGATATGCATCTTTTGATTATGAGTTGAAAGGTTATGAGCGTTCTGAACTTGTAAAACTGGATATTTTAATCAACAAAGAACAGGTGGATGCGTTATCCTTTATTGTGTTTGAGGGAAGTGCTTATGAGCGTGGCAGAAAGATGTGCGAGAAATTAAAAGAAGAGATTCCAAGACATTTGTTTGAGATTCCGATTCAGGCAGCAGTTGGTGGAAAAGTCATTGCGCGAGAAACGGTAAAAGCAATGCGAAAAGATGTGCTTGCAAAATGTTATGGTGGTGATATTTCCCGTAAGAGAAAGCTTTTGGAGAAACAGAAAGAAGGAAAGAAGCGAATGCGCCAGGTTGGAAATGTAGAGATTCCACAGGAAGCATTCATGAGCGTTCTAAAATTAGACGAAGATTAAGGAGAAGCTGTTACAGTAAAGTGGTCGAGAATGGAAACGTTACTGTGACAGCTTTTTATGAAATAAAGCGAGAATGGAAACGTTACCGTGACAGTTTTTTATAAAGAAATAAAACGAGAATGGAAACGTTACCGTGACAGTTTTTATAAAAAGAGAAGTATCAGGGAAAAGAGGTGAATCGATTTGGAACAAAAAGAATTGGAATTATATGTACATATTCCGTTTTGCATGAAAAAATGTTTGTATTGTGACTTTTTGTCAGCGCCGGCAGATGAGGAAACACAAAGAGAATATGTAGAAGCGCTGCTTCGGGAAATCCGTTTCTTTGGAGAGCGTTCGTCGGATTATGTGGTAAGTACCATTTATATTGGAGGCGGAACGCCATCCTGGCTGGACGAGTCATTGATGGCAAAGATTATGGAAGAGATAACGCATCGTTTTCTGCTTGCAAAAGATGCGGAGATTACGATTGAATGTAATCCGGGAACCGTGACAGAGCGGAAATTTCAGGTTTACAAAAAGATTGGAATCAATCGTTTAAGCATCGGATTACAATCCGTCAATGAAAAAGAGTTACAGTTATTAGGAAGGGTTCACACGTTTGACCAGTTTTTAAAGACCTATGAACTTGCGAGAAAAACAGGTTTTACCAACATCAATGTGGATTTGATGAGCTCCCTTCCGGGACAGACACCAAAGACGTTTGCAAAAACGCTTCAGCAGGTGATAAGGCTTCATCCAGAGCACATTTCAGCATATTCTTTGATTATTGAAAAAGGAACGCCTTTTTATGAAACTTATAAGTTTGATGCAGTGAAACAAAGAGCCGGAATGCAGACCGAATTTTTGCCGACGGAAGATGAAGAGTACGAGATTGGAAAATTAACGCAGGTGGTTTTGGAAAAAGCAGGGTATCACCGCTATGAGGTTTCGAATTATGCAAGAGAAGGATATGCCTGCCGCCACAACATTGGTTACTGGAGGAGAACGAATTATCTTGGAATGGGACTTGGAGCAGCCTCCCTTCTGGAGAACATCCGTTATACCAATACATCGGATTTGTATCACTATATTGAGGAAAGCGTTGACATCAAGAATGTCATGGTGCCGGTGACGTTAGCAAACCAGACGACTGTACCGGTTCCGGCAACCAATCTTTCTGATACCGTGGATGTCATTGAGCGAAATGCACAGATGGAAGAATTTATGTTTTTAGGACTTCGTATGACACAAGGGGTCTTTCGAGAAGATTTTGAGCGTGCGTTCGGAATGACGATTGAATCCGTTTATGGAGAGGTATTGCAGACCCTGTTACAGGAAGGGTTACTTGAAAAAAGTGAGGGCAGAATTTTTCTGACCGACCGGGGAATGGAATTAAACAGCTATGTGACGTCACAATTCCTTTTTGGAAATTAGATTGTATCTTAAAAAATACTTGTTAAAATATTGTCAATCTCGAAAATCCGTGTTAAGATAAGTTGTCTGCGTAATGAGAAAGATTCTTGTTACAAAGCCATAGGAAAATCGAATACGGATGTCACTGACGTCAAAAATCGGATGATTTGAGAGGAAAGAGATTGGCATATTACAATGGAGCATACTAGCGGCCACTCTTTTTTGCGTACAAAAAAGGGTGGCTTTTTTAGTTGAAAAGATTGGGATGTTGGAAAGGCTGTTCTATAAATTTATTTTCTGATTTGGTTTGGGTGTCAAAAGATGCCCCCAAACCTGGCTAATTGACAAATTACAAAACGTCAAGTTTATTTTGTGCTGATGTACGAACATAAGAAAATCTAAGTATGCTTGAAAAAGTAATCTTAGAGTGACGTGACCGGCATTCAACGAGCCTTCCATGGCTCGTGAAGCCTTGTTCTGCCATCCGTGGCAGAACATCACTGATGATGGACAAGTATACAAAGATTTTCTAATGTTCTTCCAAAGGCACGAAATAAACCTGTCTTTTTGCAATTTGTCAGTCAGCAGACAACGAGCCATCTTTTGACACCCGAACCCAAATCAGAAAATAAATTTATAGAACAGCCCTTCCAACACCCAAATCTTTCAAAAAACGTCGCACATCGAGGAAAGGAGCAATCATGGAGACGAGAGTGGCTTTGATTGGAATTATGGTGGAAAATCCGGATTCTGTGGGAGAATTAAACCAGCTGCTTCACGAGTATGGAAGTTACATCATTGGCAGAATGGGAATTCCGTATAAGGAGCGCGGAATCAACATCATAAGCGTTGCGATTGATGCACCGCAGGATAAAATCAATGCATTGTCCGGGAAAATCGGTAGATTGAACGGAATCAGTGCAAAGACGGTTTATTCCAATTTAAAAGAGAACAAATAAGAAATTTGAGGTTATATGAAAAAAGAATTTGAACTTATTACACAAATCAGAGAAAATCAGTCGATAAGCAGAGAGCAGTTTGAGACGCTTATGACGTGTGAGGATGCGCAGGTGATTGATTTTTTACATCAGCAGGCAAGAGAAGTGGCGGATGGCATTTATGAGAATAAAGTTTATATCCGCGGCCTGATTGAGTTTACAAACTACTGCAAAAATGACTGCCTGTATTGTGGAATCCGCAGAAGCAATGCGAAGGCGAACCGGTATCGTCTTACCAAAGAAGAGATTTTGGACTGCTGCAAGGTCGGATATGAATTAGGATTTCGGACATTCGTGCTGCAGGGCGGGGAAGACCCTTATTTTACAGATGACAGAATTTGTGAAATTGTATCTGCAATTCGAACAACTTATCCCGACTGTGCCATCACACTTTCCATTGGCGAGAAGGAAAAAGAAAGTTACGAGCGCTACTACAAGGCGGGAGCCAATCGTTATCTGCTCCGTCATGAGACCGCGGACGAGGCGCATTACCAATATCTGCATCCAAAAGAATTATCCCTTGCGCATCGCAAACAATGCCTTTGGGATTTAAAGGAGATTGGTTACCAGGTAGGATGCGGTTTTATGGTGGGTTCCCCTCACCAGACCAGAGATACCCTGTATGAGGATTTGATGTTTATCAAAGAACTGCAGCCGCACATGGTTGGAATTGGGCCGTTTATTCCACAGCAGGATACTCCGTTTGCAAAGGAGACAGCAGGAACGATGGAAGAGACGCTCCGGCTGCTTTCCATCATCCGGCTGATTCATCCGCATGTGTTATTGCCGGCGACAACAGCCCTAGGAACGATTCATCCGTTAGGAAGAGAAAAAGGAATCCAGGCGGGCGCCAATGTCGTGATGCCGAACCTTTCCCCGGTTGAGGTAAGGGACAAATATAAACTGTATGACAACAAAATCTGTACCGGCGATGAAGCCGCAGAGTGCCGTTTCTGTATGCAAAGACGTATGGAAAGCATCGGTTACGAAGTGGTGACAGACCGTGGAGATTTCAAATAGTAGAAAGAAGGAAAAAAATGTATAACGTAAAATCATTAAAAGCAGAAGAATTTATTTCAGATGAAGAGATTCAGGAGACACTTGCCTACGCAGATGCGAACAAGGACAACGTAGAACTGATTGACCAGATTATTGCAAAGGCAAAATTAGAAAAAGGACTGACACACCGTGAGGCATCTGTCTTATTAGCCTGTGAAATCCCGGAAAAATTAGACGAAGTCTACAAATTAGCAGAAAAAATCAAACAGGACTACTACGGAAACCGTATCGTTATGTTTGCACCGCTTTACTTATCCAACTATTGTGTCAATGGCTGTGTGTACTGTCCATATCATATGAAAAACAAACACATCGCCCGTAAAAAACTAACACAGGACGAGGTGCGCAAAGAAGTAATCGCATTGCAGGATATGGGACACAAACGACTTGCAATCGAGGCAGGAGAGGACCCGGTCAACAACCCAATCGAATATATCTTAGAGTGTATCGATACCATTTACAGCATCAAACACAAAAACGGTGCCATCCGTCGTGTTAATGTCAATATTGCCGCAACAACAGTCGAAAACTACCGTAAATTAAAAGAAGCCGGAATCGGAACCTATATTCTTTTCCAGGAGACCTACCACAAAAAGAGTTACGAAGAACTTCACCCGACAGGACCAAAACATGATTACGCCTATCACACAGAAGCAATGGATCGTGCGATGGAAGGTGGAATCGATGACGTAGGACTTGGTGTTTTATTCGGTCTTGAAATGTACCGCTATGAGTTTGCAGGACTCTTAATGCATGCAGAACACTTAGAGGCAGTACATGGCGTCGGACCACATACCATCAGTGTTCCTCGTGTCAAACATGCGGATGACATCGATCCAAACGCATTTGATAACGGCATCACCGACGATACTTTTGCAAAAATCTGTGCTTTAATCCGTATCTCCGTTCCATACACCGGAATGATTATCTCCACACGTGAGAGCCAGGCAGTTCGTGAAAAAGTATTGCCACTTGGTGTTTCCCAGATTAGTGGCGCTTCACGTACAAGTGTAGGTGGATATGCTGAGCCAGAACCGGAAGAAGAAAGTTCCGAACAGTTTGACGTCAGCGACAACCGTACCTTAGATGAAGTTGTAAACTGGCTGATGAAATTAGGTTATATTCCATCCTTCTGTACCGCATGCTACAGAGAAGGAAGAACCGGTGACCGTTTTATGGCACTTTGCAAGAGCATGCAGATTTTGAACTGCTGTCATCCAAACGCACTTATGACATTAAAGGAGTACTTGGAGGATTATGCAAGTGAAGAGACCAGAGAAATCGGAATGGCATTAATCGAGAAAGAATTAGAGAAAATCCCGAATCCAAAGGTAAAACAGACTGCATACGAGCATATTCATGACATCGCAGAAGGAAAACGTGATTTCCGTTTCTAAAAGCAGTCTTGTTTGACATGATAGGATGGTAATAAATTGCCGCAATTGTTGATGACTGACATCATGGGGATGATGGAATCGAAAGGAAAAAGTAATATGGCAACTCTAAATGAAACACCGAGCAGCAATCGGCTTCACATTGGAATCTATGGAAAAACAAACAGTGGAAAGTCTTCCTTTATCAATGCATTTACGAATCAGGAAGTCTCCATTGTGGCAGATGTAGCTGGTACAACCACCGATCCGGTTTATAAGCCGATGGAAATCAATCCACTCGGACCATGTGTCATTATTGACACAGCAGGTTTTGATGACGAGACAGAACTTGGCGCAAGACGTGTGGAAAAGACACAGCTTGCCGCAGAAAAAACGGATATTGCCGTCATTTTAGTGACGGCGGAAGCATCCGAAGAATCGGCTTCGGTATCCCAAAAAGAGATGGGCTGGAAAGCTGGAAATTTTGTGGAAAGTTTCCCGGAAGAGGCAAAGTGGTATCATATTTTTAAAGAAAAAAAGACACCGATTCTTTTCGTGGTCAACAAGGCAGACCAGGAAGAGGATTCCAATGCCTTAGCGGAATGGTTAAGAGAGCAGACAAAGACGGAGACGATTGTCGTCAGTGCCAAGACAGGTGATGGCATGGAGCAGGTAAAAGCTGCATTGACCCGCCTTATGCCGGAAAATTTCGGGGAAGAATATATCACCGGAACGTTAGTCGGCGAGGACGATTTAGTCCTTCTTGTGATGCCACAGGATATCCAGGCACCAAAAGGACGCTTGATTCTGCCGCAGGTGCAGACATTGCGGGAACTTTTAGATAAAAAATGTATGGTCATGAGTGTGACGACAGATAAATTGGTTCCTGTTTTAAAGGTCTTAAATCAGCCGCCAAAACTCATTATCACCGACTCCCAGGTATTTGGTTATGTCTATGAGCAGAAACCAAAGGAAAGTATGCTGACTTCCTTTTCGGTGCTGTTTGCAGCTTACAAAGGAGACCTTCCCTATTATATCGAAGGTGCAAAAGCAATCGATTCCCTGAAAGAGACATCGAAGGTATTGATTGCAGAGTGCTGTACGCATGCGCCGTTAGCGGAGGATATCGGACGTGTGAAGATTCCACGCATGCTGCGCAAACGTGTGGGAGAGGGACTTACCGTAGACGTGGTAAGCGGAACGGACTTCCCGGAAAACTTAAGTGATTACGACTTAATCATTCAGTGCGGCGCCTGTATGTTCAACCGCAAGTATGTGCTTTCGCGCATTGACCGTGCCAGAGCGCAGAAGGTGGCAATGACCAATTACGGTGTCACCATTGCACATATCACCGGAATTTTAGATAAAATTGCAGAACCTTAAAAATTGAAAAAGCGAATACCTAAAAAAAAGATACCATTTTTAAAAATGGTATCTTTTTTTGTATGCCCATCTTCTTTACAATGCAACTAACAGTGAAAAAGGAAAAGAGAGGCATGTGTTATGGAATATAAGTTTTTAGACGAAAATGGTACATTTTGCATGGACAGACCGGAAAATAACAGTGATTTTTATTTCCCGATTGCCGCAGAAAACGGAATCAAAAGTGCGGTGACGCCAAACTGGGGCGGAGATAGTAAATGGGATCAAAATCATTTTTTGTTAGAGCCTGTCAGTGTGGAAAATTTGCATAATAACCGGAGCAGCAGAAACTTCTGGTGTCAGGTGAAAGGAATTGGAAACTGGTCCGTGACAGGTGTTTCCGCGGAGGCAAATGCAGCGAAATTCACGGATTGTCAGGAAGAAAGCCAGATGGAAGCAGGTTACATGTGGCAGACGACACGAAGAAGTTCCAAAAAATATCAGTTACAGTCAGAAGTCACCATGTTTGCACCGGAAGTGGATGAGGATTTTTCGATGGAAGTGATGCAGGTGAAGGTCACAAACATAGGAAGAATCTGCGCGTTTCTTACACCGGTTGCCGCCGTTCCGATTTATGGAAGAAGTGCAGATAATATAAGAGATCACAGACACGTGACATCTTTGTTACATAGAATTTCCACAATGGACTGTGGTGTAGAAGTGACACCGACCATGTCCTTTGATGAGAGAGGACATCAGGAGAACTATACCACCTACTTTGTGTGCGGTGTCACGGGAGAAGGCGGCAAGCCAAAACGTTTTTATCCGACGCTGCGCGAATTTATTGGGGAGGGCGGTAACTTAGAACGTCCAAGAGCATTGATAGAAAAGAAAGAAGGACATCCTGCCGGCGCTTCCTTTACCGGGGAGGCATTTGGCGGAATAAAATTTGAGGAAATCTGCTTAGAACCGGGAGAGACGGCAAGCTATACCATCTTTTTAGGTATCTGCAAAGGTTCTGGCACACGAGAGGAAAAGAAAGAAAAGATTGCGAAAATAATCGAAAAATATAAAACCGAAAAACTGGTAGAAGAAGCATTTTTAAAGACCAAGGAGAAATGGAAAAACCAGGTGAACGTTCATTATCACACCGGAGAGGAAACATTCGACCAGTTTTTAAATTGGGTAAGTTTCCAGCCAATTTTAAGAAGAATTTACGGTTGTTCCTTTTTACCACATCATGATTACGGAAAAGGTGGAAGAGGATGGAGAGATCTCTGGCAGGACTGTCTGGCACTTTTGATTATGAGTCCGACGCAGGTTCGAAAAATGTTGTTAGATAATTTTGGCGGTGTGCGGATTGACGGAACAAATGCCACAATCATCGGAGAGAAACAGGGAGAATTTGTCGCAGACCGTAACAATATTACAAGAGTGTGGATGGATCATGGCGTCTGGCCGCTTTTGACCACAAATCTGTACTTAGAGCAGACCGGAGATTTTTCCATTTTAGAGGAGAAAGTTCCGTATTTTAAAGACAAACAGATTGTCCGTGGTACAAAGACAGATGAGGAATGGAAGGAAGGGGAGACCTGGCAGCAGACAAAGAACGGAGAAATCTATTATGGAAGCGTGTTAGAACATTTGTTAATCCAGCATTTGACGGCATTCTATGAAGTTGGGGAACACAATGAAATTTTGCTGCGCGGTGCAGATTGGAACGATGCTTTGGATATGGCATCAAAGCGCGGAGAGAGCGTTGCCTATACCAATGCTTATGCCGGAAATTTAAAGAGCCTGGCTTCCATTATCCGTTACGAAGCTAAAAGAACAGGAAAAAAACAGCTTCTGTTATGGGAAGAAATCGAAAGATTATTGGAAGATAACAAAGAACTTTATGAATCCGTTTCAGACAAGAAAAAATGTCTGGATTCCTACTTGGAACAGGGATGTCATTTCATTTCCGGAAAAAGAAAGGAATTTGACGCGGAGGATGTTGCAACAGGGTTAGAGCATAAGGCTGACTGGATGATGGAACATATCCGTAAGACGGAATGGGTGACGGACGCAAAAGGAAATGGCTGGTTCAACGGCTACTATGATGACCACGGAAGAATGGTAGAAGGAAAGATGGAACAGGGTGTCCGCATGATGCTGACAAGTCAGGTGTTCTCTATTATGGCGGGTACTGCAACCGATGAACAGGTGCGTGCAATTACAAAGAGTGCGGATACGTATCTTTTTGAAAAAGAGATTGGTGGTTATCGTCTGAATACAGATTTTAAAGAAGTGAAGATGGATTTAGGCCGCATGTTTGGATTTGCTTATGGAGAAAAGGAAAATGGAGCAGTATTTTCCCACATGGCGGTCATGTATGCAAATGCACTGTATCAGAGGGGATTTGTGGAAGAAGGATACAAAGCGTTGAAAGCATTAGAAGAACAGGCGATGAATCCTTCCGTCAGTCACATTTATCCGGGAATTCCAGAGTATTTTAACAGTGATGGAAAGGGCTTGTACCACTATCTGACCGGAGCTGCAAGCTGGTATATGCTCACGGTAATCACACAGATGTTTGGTGTTCGTGGAGAGAAAGGCGCCCTAAAGATTGCACCAAAACTCAAAAAAGAGCAGTTCGATGCGAAAAATGAGGCAAAAATTACATTGCCGTTTGGTGGAAAAAACTGGGAAATCTGTTTAAAAAATCAGTTCGGAGCCGAATACGGAACCTATCAGATAAAAAAAGCAGTATGGAATCAGACCGAATGTCAGCTGGACGGAGCAGAGTCATTCCTTTTGACAAAAGAGGAGATAGAACAGGCACCACAAAATAATGTAATAGAGATTTGGCTTAGTTAAAAAGGCAGAAGGAGAGAATGATTATGAAATTTGAACAGAGAGATTATGGAAAAAAGACAACATTTGCAAGCTTTCTTCCGGGAATAGCCGGAGTGAGAGGAATTCCAATCTGGTGTTATTATGTAAACCGTGGTCAGGCAGTGGTAAGCTTTGGTGTTGAAAACAAGGACCACGCAATCATGGAGTTTTATCCGGCACATCAGGCATACCAGAATGTAGAACGTACGGGTTTTCGTACGTTTTACCGGAAAAACGGTGTATATGGAGAAGCATTCCGTTCGGTAAAAAATGAGCAGGTAATGCGCATTGGACAAAATGACCTTGAGATAGAGGAAATGAACGACGAACAGCAGCTTAAGACAAAAGTAAATTATTTTACATTGCCAGGTGAGCATATCGGAGCACTGGTTCGAAAGGTGGAGGTAAAAAACTGTTCTAAGAAAGAAATTTCACTGGAACTTTTAGATGGAATGCCGGCGTTAATTCCTTATGGAGTTGACAATGAGAGCATGAAAAATATGGGACAGACGGCAAAAGCATGGATGCAGGTGGAAGATGTAGAAAAAAGAATCCCATATTTTAGAGTGCGTGCAAGTATGGGAGATACCGCATCTGTGCAGCAGATTGCAGGCGGTAACTTTTCGTATGCATGCCTTTCAAATGGAGAAAGCCTTCCAATGATTGTCGATCCTACCGTTGTCTTTTCTTATGATTTGTCTTTAGACCAGGCTGTGGGCTTTATAGAGCAGGGGGCAGATGGCATTTTAAAACAACACCAGAAGTTGCAGAATCAGCTGCCATGCAGTTTTGCAGTTGTGAAGAAAGATTTAGCAGCAGGTGAGAGTGTCGTTCTTTATGAGCTGATTGGTCAGGTAGAAAAAAAGGAGCTTTTAGAAGAATATTTTGCAGAAGTAAAGACAAAGGACTACTTTGAGGCGAAGCTTAAGGAAGCAAAAGAATTAGTGGAAGATATCTGCAAGGGTATCACAACCAAGACAGATTCAAAAGAATTTGATGCATATTGTAACTATACCTATATGGATAATGTGCTGCGTGGTGGTTTGCCGATGCAGCTTGGAAATAACAAGATTTTTTATGTGTACTCCAGAAAACATGGAGATTTGGAACGTGACTACAATTACTTTTCCATGCTGCCGGAATTTTATTCACAGGGAAATGGAAACTTCCGCGATGTGAACCAGAACCGTCGCTGTGATACGTTTTTTGCACCATTCGTTGGCAGAGAAAATATTCACACCTTTTACGGATTGATTCAGTTAGACGGATATAACCCATTGGGTGTGGAAAAGATTACCTACCAGATGGATGAGAAGGTCGCAGATGAACTTTTAGCGGAATTGAAAAAGGAAGAACGTGACGCCATAAAAGAGGTGGTTACCAAGCCGTACACACCGGGCAAGCTGTATGAAAAGTTAGAGGAAATCTGGAAGGAAGACTGGAGAGAATCGTTCTTTACACAGATGATAGATTTTTCAGACAGCCTTGTAAACGGGAACTTCGGGGAAGGCTACTGGAGCGACCACTGGACCTACAATATGGATTTGCTAGAAGATTATTTAGAGGTTTTCCCGGAAAAAGAAAGAGAATTGTTATATGAGGAGAACTATCCATATTTCTTAAGCCAGGTGAATGTGAACCGCCGTGCAAAACGTTATGTTGAGACGGAGCACGGAGTCCGTCAGTATCACGCACTGAACGAAAAGACCAAGCGTGATACCAAAGAAAAGCTGGTGCGCAGTGAATATGGAAAAGGAGACATCTACTATGGAACGCTGTTAGAAAAACTTCTTGTTTTATGTGCGACAAAGTTTGCAACGTTAGACAGCTATGGAATGGGTGTTGAGATGGAAGGCGGAAAGCCGGGCTGGTACGATGCATTAAATGGTTTACCGGGAATTTTTGGTTCTTCCATGGCGGAAACTTACGAGCTTGCACGTATGCTGGACGGAACGATTGCGGCATTGAAACGCTGCCCGGGTGAGGTGGCTGTATTTGAAGAGTTAGGCTGCCTTTTGGATGAACTGGAGCTTATCAACAAAATTGAGCAGGACAATCTGAAAGAACAGGAAGAAGTAATTTCTTTCTGGAACCGCATCAATGATGCAAAAGAAATTTACCGTGATAAGACATTTTCCGGCATACTCGGAAAAAAAGTTACGTATGCTTCTTCCCGTCTGGTTGAGATGTTAGAGGGATTCCGCGCAACAGTTGCATTGGGAATCGAAAAGGCATGCAGACTGGGAGATGGAATCTGCCCAACCTATTTTTCTTATAAAGTGCTGGATTATGAGAAGGAAGTGGATGAAATTAAAATAAAGAAATTCCAGGTGCAGAGTGTTCCGGATTTCCTGGAAGGACCGGTTCGTTACTTAAAACTTGACCGCACAAAAGAGGAAAAACAAGAACTTTATCAGGCAGTGAAAAAGAGTGAACTCTACGATCAAAAATTAAAGATGTATCGTGTAAACACTTCCTTGCAGGAGGCATCTTATGAACTTGGAAGAGCCAGAGCTTTTACACCGGGCTGGTTAGAAAATGAGTCCATCTGGCTTCATATGGAATATAAATATTTGCTGGAAGTCCTAAAATCCGGACTTTACAAAGAATTCTTTGCAGATTTTAAGAATGCTGCTGTTCCATTTTTGGATGAAAACGTATATGGAAGAAGCATTTTAGAGAATTCATCCTTTATTGCAAGCAGCAAGAACCCGGATGAATCCATTCACGGAAAAGGATTTGTGGCGCGCTTAAGCGGTTCTACCATTGAATTTATCAGCATCTGGAAACGCATGATGTTTGGCGCAAATGTGTTTAAAGAAGAGGAAAAAGAACTGGTGTTTGCACCACAACCGGCATTGCCAGAATACTTAGTATCGGAAGAAAAAGAAGTGGAAGCCATTCTGTTAGGAAAAACAAAAGTGGTTTATCAGTTTCTGGAAAAACAGGACTATATTCCGGGAACGTATCAGATTAAAAATATGAAATTTTACTATCCAAACGGAAGTGTGGCAGAAGTTCACAAGGAGTATGTAAAAGGAAAGTTAGCAGAGGATATCCGAAACGGAAACGTGGAAAAAATTGTCATTCGGATAGAAGGATAAGAGGAAAGATGAGGTAGAGACGATGAAAAATGTACGTGTAATAACAACAGACATTGCAAAAAAGACGTACTGGGAAGAAAAGACCGTGGCAAGTGAAGCATGCGACGAAGCGATGCAGGTCTTAAACGTTTTTCCGGAAGTCAAAGAACAGACGTTTCGCGGGTTTGGCGGAGCCTTTACGGAGGCAGCAGCCCATGTATATGCAGGGTTAAAGAAAGAGCAGAAAGAGGAAGTCATAAACGCTTACTTTGGAAAAGAGGGTCTTCGCTATCAGATGGGAAGAATTCATATGAACAGCTGTGATTTCGCACTTGGAAATTATACCTATATCGAAGAGGGGGATGTGGAGTTAAAGACATTCTCCATTGAACATGACAGAAAAGAGATTCTTCCATTTATTTTAGATGCCAAAAAGGCAGCGGGGGAAGAAATACCGCTTCTGGTAAGCCCTTGGTCACCACCAGCTTTTTGTAAGACAAACGGCGAGATGAATCATGGCGGTTCCCTAAAGAAGGAGTATTACGCATTCTGGGCTGATTACTTTGTAAGATTTATCAAGGAGTATCAAAAAGAAGGAATGCAGATTCGCTATCTTACTGTACAAAATGAGCCTGCAGCAGTCCAGACCTGGGATTCTTGCATTTACAGTGGAAAAGAAGAAGGCGAATTTGTAAGGGATTACCTTGGACCGAAGATGAAGGAAGCAGGCCTTGGCGATATTAAAATTTTTGTGTGGGATCACAATAAGGATTTGGTATATCAGAGAGCCAAAGAGACCATGTCTGTGCAGGGAGCGGGCGCGTATGTAGATGGTGTGGCAGTGCACTGGTACACCGGCGATCATTTTGATGGAATTTCACTTGTGAAAAAGCAGTATCCAAAGCTGGAGGTATTTTTCACAGAAGGATGTGTGGAATATTCTAGATTTTCCGACTCCAATGAAGTCGAAAAAGCAGAGATGTATGCACATGATATGATTGGCAATTTAAATGCAGGAATCAGCGGATCTTTGGACTGGAACCTTCTTTTAGACGAAAAAGGAGGCCCTAACCACGTAGGAAATTTCTGCGCGGCACCTTTACTGTGCGATGTGAAAAAGAGCGAAGTTTCCAAACAGTTATTCTACTATTACATTGGACATTTTAGCCGCTACATCAGAAGCGGAGCGGTAAAAATTGGTACAACACGCTATACAGATGCCATTGACATGACGGCATTTGAAAATCCAGATAAGAGCATTGCGATTATGCTGTTAAATAAGACAAATCAGGCACAGCCGTATGTCTTAAAAGAGGCGGAAAAAGGGGTTACAGGGGAACTTGCACCACATTCCATCCAGACGATTCTTTTTGAAAAATAAAAAAATGACACCTTTTTAAAATCTGGTACATTTTTTGCAAGATGGATACGTCTTATAATTCAATTATCAACAAAACAAGTTGTACAAAAAAAGGAGGAAGTTTATATGAACTGGAAAAAAGTAGTATCAGTATTAATGGTGGGGGCCATGTTGGCAGGATGTGCCGCATGTGGATCTTCCGGTAGCGGAGAAAGCGCAGGAAATGGCAGCACAGAGACAGGATCAAAAGATTCCAAAGGAGACAACAAATTAGTTGTCTGGACACTTTCAAACGACCTGATTGATTTCGGAGAGAGATACAAAGAACAGACAGGCGTGGATGTAGAGACTGTAGTCATTGAGCCAGCAAACTATCCAACCAAGGTTCAGACAGCTTTGATTGCTGGAGAGACAGAGCCGGATATCATCGTAGGAGAGCCAAAGATGTTAGAGGACTTCTATGACGCTGGATTCTTTGAAGATTTGAACCAGGCTCCATACAATGCACAGGATTACGCAGATCAGATTGTGGATTATGTATGGCAGGTAGGACAGGATTCCGAAGGAATTCAGAGAGCCATTTCTTACCAGATTACGCCAGCAGGTATCTACTACAGAAGAGATATCGCAAAAGAGGTATTTGGAACAGATGACCCGGATGAAGTTGGAAAACTGTTCAAGGATTATGGAACTATTTTACAGACAGCACAGACTTTAAAAGATGCAGGTTACAGAATCTTCTCCTCTGATGCTGAAATGAATGTATTCTCTGGTGACTCTGCATGGGTTGTAGATGATACCTTAAATGTTGATCAGTCCAGATATGATTACATGGATTTATGTGTCAGCTTATATCAGAATGATTTAACAGCTTATGCAAACCAGTGGTCTACACCATGGTACCAGGCAATGGCAGGTGAGGTCCCAATCTTAACAGCCGACATTCAGTCTTATGCAGATGATTCCGTTAACGTATGGGATGCAGATGAATTCGCAAAAGCAACAGAAGGACTTGATACAACAGAAGTATTTGCATTTGGTCTTCCTTCCTGGGGAGTTCTTACCATGAGAGATAATGTAGGTGACACATCAGGACTCTGGGGTGTTTGTGCAGGACCTTCTTATGGATTTGACGGTGGTACTTATATCGGAATTTCTTCTCTTTCAGAAAGAAAAGATACCGCTTGGGATTTCGTAAAATTCTGTACCTTAAATGAAGACACAGCTGACTGGTGGATTGATTACTCACAGGGTGATACTGTTTCCTTAAAATCAGCATTAGAGAAACATGCAGATGATGAGAACCCAATCTATGGTGGTGAGAAACTGTACTCCTTCTGGCAGGAACAGGCAAAAGGAATTGATTACTCAAAAGTAACAAGATACGACCAGGCAATCGGTGATGCATGGGGAGAAGCAATCTCTGCAGTTAAAACTGGTGAAAAGACAAAAGACGAAGCAGTATCTGATTTCTACGATAAGATTGAAGCTACATATCCAGAAATTAACATTAACAGAGATTAATGTTTCAGAACCAAACATGAGTGAGTAAGGGGCGAAAAGCCCCTTGCCCATTTCAAAATTCCAAAAAAAGCGTGGAGACAAACGCTTTAGAGAGGGGAAATAGTATATGACAAAGTCAGAGACGAAAGTTAAAAAGATGAGAGATTATAATAAAATGGGGTACCTGTTTGTATTGCCATTTGTAGTTGTGTTCCTGATTTTTAGCGTGTATCCCGTATTAAGAACCTTGTATTTAAGTTTTACCAATTATAGAGGATTTGGAGAGGCAACCTGGACGGGTTTTTCAAATTATATCAGAGTATTCCAGGATAAGTTTTTCTGGAAAGCGCTATGGAATACAGTAAGAATCTGGATTGTAAACATTGTATTACAGTTAGGATTAGCATTTTTACTTACCATTGTATTTAGTGATATTAAATATAAAATAAAAGGTTTGGGAATTTTCAGAGCAATTTATTTCTTACCAAACCTGATTGCAGCAACATCAGTTTCATTCATGTTTAAAACACTGTTAGACTGGAGATATGGAAGTTTTAACCAGATCATCAGTGCAGTGTATAAATTATTTGGAGCAACTTACAATCCAGTAAACTGGCTTGGTACTTCAGCAACAGCAGGTACGACCATCGCAGTCATCAATGCATGGATGTGGTTTGGTAATTCCTTCATCATGTTGATGGCGGGCGTACAGGGAATCTCAAAAGATTACTTTGAGGCAGCTGCAATTGACGGAGCCGGCAGATGGACAGTATTTGGAAAAATCACATTACCATTGTTAAAACCAATCTTATTATATGTGGCAATCACATCCTTGATTGGTGGATTACAGATGTTCGATATGCCATTCTTAATGACAGATAAGGCATCCGCATCTTATGAGTCTGTACAGACAGCGGTAATGTATCTCTATAAATTTGGATTTGAGACAGGCACCACACAGGTTGGATACGCATCCGCAATTGCTTACATCCTGTTTGATATCATCCTGATTGTTTCGATTGTTCAGTTTAAGTTGTTTAACAAGAAGGAGGACTAAAAATGAAAGCATTTGATAAAGTAAAAAAAGTGATTTTATATCTTTTGTTGATTTTATTAGGAGCAGCCTGCCTGTTACCATTCTTACTTACGATGGTAAATGCAACGAGAAGTGGAGTGGAGATTACAAAATCCTTTACCTTGATACCAAGCACACACCTGAAAGAAAATTTAGATATTGTATTCAGTTATTTCAATTTGTTTAAAGGTATGTGGAACAGTTTAATCGTTGCAGTTCCTGCAACAGCTTTGACAGCATATTTTTCAGCTTTGACAGCTTACGGACTTGCAATGTATAAGTTTAAAGGAAACAAAGTGTTGTTCTATACCATTGTGATTTTCATGATGATTCCGGGACAGTTAGGATTAATCGGTTTTTACAATTTATGTACCAAATTACATCTTGTAAATTCCTATGTTCCATTAATTATTCCAGCAATTGCAGCACCGGGAACCGTATTTTTCTTAAGACAGTATGTCCTTTCGGTTCTGCCACCATCTTTGATTGAGGCAGCAAGAATCGACGGCGCCGGAGAATTATATTCTTTCCATAGAATTGTTCTTCCAATCATGTCTCCAGGTATTGCAACCATGGCAATCATGGCTTTCATCGGAAGCTGGAACAACTACCTGATGCCAATGATTATTTTAAATAAGAATGATAAATTCACATTGCCGGTTATGATGGCAACATTAAGAGCTTCTACGGATATTCAGGCAAATCAGGGAGCCATTTATCTGGCTGTTGCAATTTCAGTCATTCCAATTTTGTTAGTATTTTGTTTCTGTTCGAAATACATTATCAGCAGTATTTCAGCCGGAAGTGTAAAAGAATAAGAAAATAAAATCGAAAAAAAGAAGCAAGACAGTGTCAGGATTTTCTGATGCTGCCTTGCCTTTTGTGATTTCAGGAAAGTTATGGTATAATAGATAGGTAAAAAAAGGAAACTCTTGGGGGAGAGAAAGATGAAGAAAAAGTGGTTGGCGCTCTTTTTAGTGGCGGTTCTTGGAACTTTGACACTGGAAACGGCAGCATGTGGTACAGAACAGACGGCAACGGGGGAAAAGGAAGAAGAACAGACAGCGTGGGAGCGCTATGCGAAAGATGATATTACATTAGACTGGTATGTCAATTACTCCTGGTTTGCAACGCCGTGGGGAAATAATCTGGTTTCGAAAACGATTACGGATGAGACCGGGGTAGATATCAATTTTATCACGCCAATTGGCAATGAGACAGAAAAATTAAATGCTTTGATTGCGTCGGATTCCCTGCCGGATATTATCACGTTAGGCTATTGGGAACCACAGGTATCGGAACTGATTTCAGGTGATATGGTTTATGCGCTCAATGAGCTTGCAGAGGAATATAACACAGATTTTTTCAAGGTCTGCGATGAGGATGCCGTGAACTGGTACACGCAAGAGGACGGCAATCTATACTGTTATCCGAATACCTGCGTGACACCGTCAGACTTAAAGGAGAATGAAATCAGCTCAAACGAGACATTTCTGGTACGAAAGGACATTTACGAGGCAATCGGTTCCCCGGATATGACAACGATGGAGGGATTCGAGGCTGCGGTAAAGAAGGCGGTAGAACTTTACCCGGAAGTGGATGGAGAACCACTAATTCCGATAGGAGCACAGGTATTTGACAATGAGGGATGTGTCTCGTTTGATAAATATCTGATGAATTTTCTGGCGGTTCCATGGGAAAAAGATGGTCAGTTTTATGACCGTTTTACAGACCCGGAATACATTTCGTGGCTGAAATTTTTCCGTCATTTAGGGGAGGAAGGATATCTTTCCAACGATATTTTTGTGGATACCAGGACGCAGATGGAAGAAAAATTGGCGTCCGGCAGATATTTTTGTATGCTTTATCAGTACACGGATATGTTGAGCCAGCAAAAAACATTGTTACAGGAACACCCGGAGCGTGTTTATATTGCGGTGGATGGACCGAAGAATTCAAAGGGGGACGATTATACCCTGCCATGCAACGGTGTAAGTGGCTGGACCGTTACCATGATTTCAAAAAACTGCAAGAATCCAGAGCGTGCGCTGGCACTGATGGAGTATATGATGAGTGAACACGGACAGAAGATGATTTATCTGGGCGTGGAAGGGGAGACGTACGATATGGTTGACGGGAAACCGGTTCTAAAAGATGACGTCAAAAACCTTTTAAATACAGACAGGGAAAAGTATGACGAACTGTACGGTGCAGACGATGCTTATTGGATGTTACAGGATAATGTGATGCAATTACAGTGGAAACAGGAGTTAAGCCCTGAGATTGAGCAGTTAGAACAGTGGACAATCCCTTATGTGGTATATGACGGACAGTATGATGTGCAGTTTCCGGTTGATTCGGATGAGGCAAATGAAGATAACAAGATAACCAGGCTATGGAGTCAGACACTTCCGCAATTGCTGTTAGCACCAACGGAAGAAAGTTTTGACGAGATATGGCAGGAATTTTTAGATAAGAGAGCATCCTATGGATTTGCTGATGTTCAACGTAAAAAGATAGAGTTTATGAAGGAAGCAAAAGAAAAATTAGGAATTGAGTAAAGATGAAACTAAATCAGTTATTTCACCAGCTTAAGTTGAATGTAAAATTTACAATATTAATCATTGTCATGTTGGTTATTCCAATCGGAGTTTTTGCAGGAATTTTATTTTACCTGATGGAACAGAACGTCGTGGATGAAAACTGTAACTATATGCAGTATACGATGGAGAGAAGTCAGGATGACATTGCAACGAAGATAGATTCCATTAATATGCCGACGCAGTTTTTCTTAAGTGATGATGATTTAAAAGAGGCGCTGCTTGCAGCCGCATCCGGACAGGAACTTTCCACAGAGGAATGGCTTTCCCTGAAAAAAAATGACATTTCCTCTCTGGAGCGTCTGGTCAACAACAACCCGCTTTTGTACAGTGTGCGTGTGTATGCAATCAATGATGATGTACAGGAGATGATGCCGATTTTATACAATCACACCCGTATGGAACGGCTTGCATGGGCGGATGATACGGAAAGCGGATGGAAATTTAATTATGTGGATGCAGTTTTTGATTCCTATACGATGAATCAGAATCAAAAACTGATTTCACTTGTCACACCGATTGTAGATTATGATTATGGTGTGATTGGAACAATAGAAGCTGCTATGACGATGCAGGATATGTTTCCGGGACTTTATGAAAACATTGAAAATGAGTGGAGCTGCTTTGTGACCGATGAGGGCGAACTTTATTTTGGAGACAATGAGCAGGATGATTCCGTAGAATTATTACAGGAAATCTTAAAACAGAATCAAAAGACAGAGGAGACCCAGGTAGTGTACTCTAAAATTAAGGGGAGAAAGCTGGTGATTTCTAGTATGCCAGTGAAAGAGCTTTCCGGAACCTTGATTTCTGTAAAAGATATCACAGAAAATGTACATCGTGTTTATTTTATCCGAAACGTATTTGTCGTTGTAATGCTTTTTGTCATTGCACTTTTGGTGCTCTGGGTCAATCATATTGTAAAACGTCTGCTCCGACAGCTTTACGATATTTTAGCGTCTATCCGTGAAGTACAGAAAGGAAACTTAGACGTTGTGATTGAAAACTGTGGTCCGGATGAAATGGGTGAGTTAGGAACGCAGATTAATAAGATGCTGCGTCGGATTAAGCGTCTGATGGAGGATAATTTAAAACGTGAGATGCTGATGAAAAACTCGGAAATCCGGGCGTTACAGAATCAGATTAATGCGCATTTCATTTATAATGTATTAGAGTCCATCAAGATGATGGCGGAAATCGACGAGGAATATGCAATTTCCGATGCGGTCACGTCCCTTGGAAAACTGCTTCGTTACAGTATGAAATGGGTATCCGGCAATGTGCTGGTTGAACAGGAATTGGAGTATATCAAAAATTATATGGCGCTGATTAACCTAAGGTTTGATTATGAAATTTATCTTTCCTTAAATATCCCGGACAGCATCTTAAAACAGGAGATTCCGAAGATGTCGTTACAGCCGATTGTGGAAAATGCAATTTATCACGGGATTGAGCAGATGGCGGAGGACACCAATATTTACATCAAAGGCTTTGTAGAAGAAAATGACTGTGTCATTGAGATTACTGATGCCGGAAAAGGAATGACAGAAGAAGAGGTTGAGCAGCTTAAAAAGAAGATAACCGGGGAGATGGAATCCGATGGTGGAAGTGGAAACGGGATTGGACTAAAGAACGTACAGGACCGTATCCAGATTGCATTCGGAGAAAAATATGGAATTGAGGTTGCCTCAAAGTTAGGATGTTATACGAAGATAAGGGTAAGAATTCCGTGGCATCCGGTATATGAAGAAACTGTGAAAGTGGGGGGAGCAGTGTGAAGAGCGTATTGATTGTAGAAGATGAAAAAATGATTCGACAGGGAATTAAGACGATGGTTTTGCGCAGCGGTGTGCCGGTCGAAATGGTTTTGGAATGCAATAACGGGGAGACGGCGTTAGAAATTTTAAGGGAACACAAAATAGACGTTATGTTTACGGATATCCGTATGCCAAAACTAGATGGAATCCAGCTGGTACAAAAAATGCAGGAGCTTGAACACATTCCGCTTACCGTTGCCATCAGTGGGTACGATGATTTTTCTTACGCAGTGGAAATGATGCGCCATGGAGTCAGAGAGTATCTGTTAAAGCCGATTGAGCGAACTAAGATAACAGAGATTTTAACAAAATTAAACGAAGAACTTGAGGCGGGAGCACAGAAAGAAAACGCAAACCGTAAAATTGGAATCCAGCAGATTAAGCGTCTTGTTTTAGAGGATACGATTTCGGATGATGAAATGGCAGCGTTAAAGGTGCAGTATGAGAAATCGTTTTATCAGGAACCTTACCGTGCCTGTTACATGAATTCATTCGAACACAGATTAGGGGCAACACGCGAGATTGTCTATCTGCCAAATCTTCCATACGGGGATGTTTTTTTTGTGGAGGAAAAGGAGTTAGAGGATTTTTTACAGGAAGAGCTTATGGAGGGAGCAGTTGCCATCAGCGATCCACACATGGGGATTGACCAGATCAGAACGGCCTATGAAGAAGCAAAGCAGGCGAGAAGAGAAGGATTTTATCAAGATATAAGAAAGTATTTCTGGTGTGAGAGAAAAGAGAAAAAAGAAGAAACAGTACCGGAACAGATGCGGCAGGAGGCAAAGAAACTAACCGAAGAAAGTGCTGCACTTCAGCGTGTTCAGCTGCTTGGAACAGAGAAGACAGAGGAACTGGAAAAAGTGTGGAAACGTTTCTTTTTTGAAGTGAAAAAAGGAAGAATAACCGTTGAGGAATTTGCTGTCTGCATGCAGAACTTTTTTGCTGATGTGAAAAAGACGTATCGGAGTGTATTAGAGGAGGAAGATCAGAACCTGGAACTGGAAAATATCTGGAGTTATCCAACGATTTCTTCCTATGAGGAGAATATGCTAGAGTGGCTGCTTGGAATGCAGGAAGGAATCAATAGCAGATTCGATGCGAACAAGAATAAGGCAAAGATTCAGATGGCATTAGAATACATGGAACAGCATTACGCCGAGGATTTAAATATGGCGGTGGTATCAAATTACATTTCCATGAATTATTCCCTGTTTTCCTATTCCTTTAAACAGTACACGGGAAGCAATTTTGTGAATTATCTAAAGGAAATCAGAATGAAAGAGGCGATGCGGCTTTTAAGGGAAACCGACGATAAAATCATTGACATCAGCCAAAAAGTAGGGTATGAAAATGAAAAACATTTTATGAAACTGTTTAAGGCAAGCTGTGGCGTATCGCCGAGCGAATACCGGAAAAACACAAGATGCGAGAAATAAAAGAGGAGCTATAAAATGGAACAGGAGAAAAAAAGGCCAAAGATTCTTGCCGTTGCAGGAAAAGGGGGTGTAGGTAAGACATCCATCGCAGCAACAATTGTTAAAATATTAACGAAAGCTTACCCAAACAAGAAGATTCTGGCAATTGATGCAGACCCTGCTGTTGGATTATCGACAGCACTTGGAATTGAGGTTGAAACAACCATTGACGATATCCGCAAGGAGGTAGTCGCAACTGTTGAGGACGGCAATACCAAAGCAGCGGTTGAACTTTTAGGGGAGGCGAGATACCGGATTTATGATGCAATCGTGGAAGCTGACGGTTATGCGTTTATCGCAATTGGAAGACCGGAAGCAGCAGGCTGTTACTGCAAAATCAATTCCTATTTAAAAGAAGTAATCAAGATGCTATCGGAGAATTTTGATTATATTGTAATCGATGGGGAGGCTGGAATCGAACAGATTAACCGTCGTGTGATGGAAAAGGTTACACATTTGCTTTTGATTACGGATGCAAGCAAGAAGGGAACGCAGGTGGTTAAGACAATCAAAAATGTTGCGGACGAACTTGTGATGTATGAAAAGATTGGTGCGATTGTAAACAGAGTCAGCGATATGAGCGTGACAGAGTTTATGGATATGGGAGAGATTCCGGTCATGGCTTATATTATGCAGGATTCCAAGCTTGCCATCTGTGACATCAAAGGGGAGAGTGTCTTTAAACTGCCAGAGGATGCAGCTATCGTAACAGGTGTTACAGAGGCTTTAAAGAATATGGAGATAATCGAAAAATAAGGGAACTTATAAAAAGTATTCTTTGAAACCGGATAGTATGGTATAATGAGCGATGTTTACAATATAATGAAAAATACGCGAGGAAAAAGAAGATGAAATATTATGGTGGTTGTGATTCGGGTAGCACTTATACCAAATGTGTTATTTTAGATGAGACTGGGAAAATGGTATCCGATGTGACATTAAGAAGCCGCATAAATTCTATTTTGAGTGCACAGGATGCATTAAATCAGGCAGTTGCAAAGGTAGATGGATTAGAGAAACCGGAAGATTTAGATTATCTGGTCGGAACCGGATATGGACGTAACAAGGTTCCGTTTGCGGATGAGAACATTTCTGAAATAAGTTGTCATGCGATGGGCGTTCATGTGGCGGACCCGGATGTCAAAGCAATTATCGATATCGGTGGACAGGACGTGAAGGGAATTGCGGTAGATGACGATGGAACCGTTTTAAATTTTGCGATGAATGACAAGTGTGCTGCCGGAACAGGGCGTTTCTTTGAGACGATGGCAAAAGCGTTCGAGATGGAATTGCCAGAGTTCTCAAAATTATCCCTAAATGCCAAAAATGTCATTCCGATTACAGCACAGTGTACCGTATTTGCAGAGAGCGAGGTTATCTCATTAGTCGGAGAAGGAAAACCGATGGATGAAATCGCAGCAGGAATCGAATTATCCGTTGCCAAAAGATGTTTTGTCATGGCTAAAAAAGCCGGTGCGGTAGAGAACATCACACTGACCGGTGGATGCGCAAAGAATGACGGGCTGAAGGCAGCTATTGAAAAAGTCTTAAAGTTAAACGTAATTGAACTTCCAATTGACCCGCAGCTTATGGGAGCACTTGGAGCAGCAGAATTTGCACGCCAGAAGGGAATGGCAAGATAGGGAGGAAATATGCCAGTTATGTTAAAAGTATTATTGATTGTTGCAATTGTGATTGCAGTTTTGTTTGTGCTAAGTCTGATTGTTTATTTTTTCAACTTAGACATGAAGCTTACTTCAGCTATCCAGCCATTGTTAGAAAAACATTATGATAAAATAAAAAGAGAGCGTAAATTATAAGCATGAAATTATACGATGAGTCCATTGCCAGACTTTATGAAATGTTAGATGGATTTGAAAAAAAGCAGCTTGACTTTTCAGACCGGAATTCTGATTGGATAGACAGTGGGAATGCAAATATGATTTTGCGGGGAGATATGGCATACGAGCTTGGTGGGGATGCACTTTTTGCCATCAGCGGGCTTGCGTTAACCACGGAGGAGCATTTGATTCCAAAGGATGAAATTTTACTATATGGACCAGATTTACCGGAAATCAAAGCGGACCTTCCTTATGCAAGACTTGCATTTGTAAGAGTGAAAAAAGACAGCATGGGAGAAGGCAATACGCTTTATAATGCCATCCGTAAAATTGAATATGTCAGATATCACTTGAATCCCAAAGGATTTATGATGCGTATTTCGGCATCGAATGACAGAGAACCGGCAAGAGTTGGAAAAGAGGCCTTACAGCAGGGACTTGATTTTGCAAAAGTTGGAAAGCTTTTTCTAAAGGCATATCATGAAAATCCAAATGTTGAGGCGGTAAAACTGGTGTTTGTTACCTGTAAGGATTTTCCTTATGAGGCATTAAAGAAACAAGTAAAAAAGAATGAGCAGATTACAGCAGCCATTGACCATATTATGAAAAATCTGATAATGGACTGTAAGGCGTGTAATTTAAAAGAGGTCTGCGATGAGGTTGAAGGAATGAAAGAACTTCACTTTGCGCAGACAAAAGATGTGACAAGAACCTCCTAAGTAGTTGGAAACCAGCTGCTTAGGGGGTTCTTGTTGTATAATAGGAAATTTTATTCAAAAAGTTTACAGAAATTGGAAAGATTTCTTAAGAATTTTTAAAAATCGGATATTTTGAAACACAATGTGATATGATTTGAAAGGTTTCGTTGTCGGAGACCTGTTTTAGATGGACAGGTGTCCGATGATGAAACCAAAAAGAAAGTAAAAATAAGGAGAACAGCATGAAGGGAAATGTAAAATCAAAAAAAACAAAAGTAATTTTGATTGTGGTGGCAGTCATTCTTGTGGTTGTCATTGCGATTAGTTTCGTGGTGTCACGTCTTAAAACAGCAGTGGAGAGCGTGGCAAATACGGTAGAGGTTGAGACAGTGGAAAAAAGAGATTTGTCTGATTCCATTTCTTTGACCGGTACAGCGGCGGGTGCAAGTAAGACAAATATTACATCCAAGGCACAGGCAGAGGTAACAGCAGTGAATGTACAGGTAGGAGACCAGGTAACGGCGGGAGATGTGCTTTGTACCTTTGATTCCGCAGCAATTCAGGAGAACCTTTCCATTACAGAGAAAACACTGACAAACGAATCTGCAGTTACAAAAAATACGGCAAAACAGAATGAAAAGGCATTGAGCGATGCAAAATCAGATCAGCAGGATCAGTTAAATGCAGCAAACACAAAGATTACGCAGGCACAGGAAGATTATGATTCTGCCAATACAAAACTTGCCAACGACAGGAATACATTAGCAGCCAAACAGGCAGATTTAAGTGCAGCAGAAGCTGCAATGAATCAGGCGAACAGCGATGCGGCAGCAGCACCGGACGATACCACAAAGGCAAAAGCAGCAGAGAATGCAGCAACTACATATGAATCCTTAAAGACAGAGGTAAGTGCGCTTCAGTCACAGGTGGATACCGAGAGTGCATCTTTGACAGACTTAGCAAGAGCAGTTGATTCTGCAAAAAGTGATTATGACAGTGTAAAAAAATCAACAGATAAAGCAATTGCATCCGCACAGAATGTTGTAGATATGCAAGGATATCAGGATACCGATTCTGCGACACAAAAAACACAAAAAGATTTACAGAATCAGTTAGATGATTGTCAGATTGTTGCACCATGCGATGGTGTTGTAACGGCTGTAAACGTTTCTGTTGGGGATACCAATACACCGGGAACAACAATCATTACGATTGAAGACACAAGCAGCATGAAAATCAATGCAACGGTAAATGAGAGTGATATTTTAAAAATTCAGGAAGGCATGACTGCAGTTGTAAAGACAAATGCAACCGGTAATGAAGAGATTCCTGGTACTGTCAGCCGTGTAGTCCGCGTGAAAAATCAGTCCACAGCACCTACAACAGACAGCACAGCATCTGCATCCACATCTACAAGTGGAGGTTATGCGGCAGAGGTAACAGTAGGTCCATCCGATCTTTTGGTTGGAATGAGTGCAAAAGTAAAGGTTATCATCGAAGAGCGTAAAAATGTACTTGCAGTTCCATACGATTTGATTCAGACAGATGAGAACGGTAAAAATTATGTGATGCTCGCAGACTATCAGAAAGATGGTTCCGCAGTTGCAAAACGTTGTAATGTAGAAGTTGGAAAAGAAGTCAATTATTATACAGAGATTACAGGCGGAGACTTAAAAGAGGGAGATGCTTTGATTTATGATACTTCCATACAGGAAGGAGCAACGTTTTCTCCTAGCCAGATGTACTCGAATGGAACTACAACCGTAGAGAATGAGACAACGGAGGAAGAACAGTGAGTGAACCAGTAATTCGAATGGAACAAATTATTAAGAGGTATTATATTGGCCAGCCGAATGAACTTCAGATTTTAAACGGGATTGACCTTACAGTAGAAAAAGGTGAGTTTGTTTCGATTGTAGGAGAATCCGGTTCTGGTAAGAGTACGTTGATGAATATTATTGGTGTCCTCGACAGACAGACAGAAGGACGTTATTTTCTGGAAGGAAGGGATGTCAATATGATGCGTGATGAAGAACGAAGTGCAATTCGAAACAGACGAATTGGATTTGTTTTTCAGAATTTTAATCTGCTGCCACGTGCCAATGCATTGAAAAATGTAATGGTACCTCTTATGTATAGCGAAGAGCATATAAAAAATCAAAAAGAAAAAGCAATGGAAATGTTAGAAATGGTTGGAATGCAGGAGCGTGCACTGCATCGTCCAAATGAGCTTTCCGGTGGACAAAAACAGCGTGTTGCCATTGCAAGAGCAATGATTAATGACCCGGCAATTATTCTGGCAGATGAGCCTACTGGAGCGCTCGACTCCAAAACAAGTCATATGGTGATGGATTTATTTCATGAACTTCACGAGAAACAGGGAAAAACGATTGTATTAATTACACATTCTCAGGAACTTGCGGCAGAGACACAGCGTATTGTGACAATCCGTGATGGTAACGTGATATCGGATAATGGGGGTGTGAAAGCGTGATATTTGAAAATATTAAAGAGGCAATTACGAGCATATTTAGTAATAAAATGAGATCAATTCTAACGATGCTTGGAATCATCATCGGTATCAGTGCCGTGATTACCATTACGACGATAGGTAGTTCCATCAAGAGTACACTAAGTTCGACAATGAATTCGCTTGGTGGAAATACAGTTTCTGTTTATGTGGAAGCAAGATATCCGGAGGATGATGCAGACTGGGACACCTGGATTTATCCAGATATGAAAGAGAGTGATTATGTCACACAGGAGATGATTGATGCACTCAAAGAAAAATATCCGGGAGAATTTCAGGGGATTGCAGCCAACAATTACTTTACGGATGGTCAGGTAAGACAGGACAGTAAACGTTATGCAAACGTTAGTGTACAGGGAATGACATCAGAGTATCTTGATTATTTAAAGCTTGAATTATTAGAAGGACGTGGAATTACCGATAAGGACTGTGAAGGAAGAAAGAATGTCTGCGTCATTTCAGACCTTATGCAAAATCAATATTTTGGTGATGAAAATCCGATTGGCCAGGAAATCAGTGTGGATGCAAATGATGGAAATTCCTATGATTTTGTTGTGGTTGGTGTTTTCAAGTATAATTCGGCTCTTTTTGGAAAGATTGACACATCTGTTCCAGAAAAAGACCGTTCTACACCATTGCTGATTCCATATCAGACAACGACAAAACTGCAGGGAAGTGAACAGGTTGGATATGATATGTTTAACTTATTGATTAATTCAACTGCGGACATCGAACAGGCAACCCAGGATGCATCCGATTTCTTGAATCAGTATTATGAGAACAATGAAAACTTTAACATTGTAACGAACAATGCATCATCTAGTCTTGGAATTATTAATGTTGTGATTAATGTTGTAACCGTTGCAATTTCCGGAATCGCAGCAATCTCATTGATTGTTGGTGGTGTCGGTGTTATGAATATCATGCTGGTATCGATTACAGAGCGTACAAGAGAAATTGGTGTTCGTATGGCACTTGGAGCAAAACGAAAAGTGATTCGTATGCAGTTTGTGATTGAGGCGATTGTTCTTTGCCTGATTGGTGGAATGATTGGAATTACACTTGGCATTTTAAATGGATTCCTGTTAGGAAAAGTTGCAGGACTGATTATTCAGTCTGCCTACTCGGAATACTCCCAGTACATTATCATGTCCGTTCATCCATCACTCACCGCAATCTTATTGTCCTTGTTCTTCTCAATGCTCACAGGTGTATTTTTCGGATACTATCCTGCGAACAAGGCATCTAAGATGGAGGTCATTGACGCACTCCGCTACGAATAAAAGCGTGTTGAAGATTTGTTTCGGATAGAACAGATAGAGAAAAAAGAAGGGCGTATGTAGAAAAGATTATTATATAGAAGAAACCGGTGATTTTTGCATAAAAGTTAAAAGCAAAGGTCGCTGGTTTTCTTTTTTAGAAAAAAATCGAAAAAAAAGAAATTTTTTTGAAATGAGTGTTGACAAAGAAATATGATGGTGCTATCTTAAATACAAGGATATTAGCACTCCGCATTAATGAGTGCTAACAAATCTGAAAGCTTGTGAGAAAAAGTACCAAGTTCTAAGAGAAAGACAGGAGCGATGACATGGAAGAGTTCGAATTAGATGATCGAAAAACTAAAATTTTAAATGCAATCATCAAGAACTATATGGAAACTGGTGAGCCGGTTGGTTCTAGAACAATTTCCAAGTATACAGATTTGAATCTAAGTTCTGCAACAATCCGAAATGAGATGGCAGATTTAGAGGAATTAGGATACATTGTTCAGCCACATACTTCGGCAGGACGAATTCCATCGGATAAAGGATATCGTTTCTATGTGGACAATCTGATGGCAGAGAAGAATCAGGAAGTGTCCGACATGAAGGATTTTGTAATCGAACATACCGAGAAGATGGAACAGGTCTTACAGAAAGTTGCAAAAATACTTGCGACAAATACCAACTATGCGACCATGGTATCGGCGCCATCCTATCATAAGAACAAGGTGAAATTCATTCAGTTGTCGAACGTGCAGGATGATCAGATTCTTGCAGTAATCGTAACAGAGGGCAACATCGTAAAGAACAAGATGATTTCTGTTTCAGAGCCAATCGACAATGAGACGATGTTGAAACTGAACATCCTACTGAATTCCAATTTGAATGGTCTTGCATTGCAGGATATCAATCTTGCCACAATCGCAAAACTGAAAGAGCAGGCAGGAATCCATAGCGACATTATCAGTAATGTGTTAGATACCATTGCAGAGACGATGGGAGCAGATGATGACATTCGAATCTATACAAGCGGTGCAACAAACTTTTTCAAGTATCCGGAATTAAGTGATTCGGAGAAAGCAAGTGAACTGATTTCCACATTCGAAGAGAAACAACAGTTAGCAAGCCTTGTGACAGAGAATCTTTTGGATGAGGAGAATACCGGAATACAGGTTTATATCGGAAATGAAAGCCCGATTCAGACCATGAAAGATTGCAGTGTTGTGACAGCAACCTACGAGCTTGGCGAGGGTGTTCGAGGAACGATTGGAATTGTCGGACCGAAGCGAATGGATTATGAAAAAGTAATGGATAATTTAAAAACGCTGAAAAATTCTTTAGATGGAATTTTAGATAAACAAAAGAATGAGTTAGAATAGAAAGGTGGCTGGATGATGGCAGAGAATAAAGAAGAAGTTTTAGAAGAAGTTTTAGAAGATTTAGAAAAAGAAGCAGCAGAATCTGAAGAGACAACAGCGGAAGACACCACTTCTACCGAAGAAGAAACTTCCGAGGAACATACAGAACAGACAGAGGAAGAAAGCGAATCAGACGATTCAGCTTCCGATGAGAAGAAAGGATTTTTCAAAAAGAAAAAGGACAAAAAAGACGAACAGATTGAAGATTTAAACGATCGTTTGAAACGTCAGATGGCAGAATTTGATAACTTTAGAAAACGTTCTGAAAAAGAAAAATCCCAGATGTATGATATGGGTGCTAAAACAGTTGTAGAAAAGATTTTACCAGTTGTTGATAACTTCGAAAGAGGTCTTGCAGCAGTCCCGGAAGAGAATAAAGAAGATGCATTCGTAGCCGGAATGGATAAAATCTACAAACAGATGATGACCGTATTAGAGGAGATTGGAGTAAAACCAATCGAGGCAGTTGGTCAGGAATTTGATCCAAATTTCCATAACGCAGTGATGCATGTGGAAGATGAAGAACTTGGCGAAAATGTAATCGCAGAGGAACTTCAGAAAGGTTATATGTACCGTGATGCAGTTGTAAGACACAGCATGGTAAAAGTGGCAAACTAATTTTATCTGTTGCATAAATAATTCAAACAATAGATAAAATTTAGATAAGAGCAAATGCTCATAAGAACAAGTAAATTAAGTTTCATTTTATAATAGGAGGAAAAGATCATGAGTAAAATCATTGGTATTGACTTAGGAACAACAAACAGTTGTGTAGCTGTTATGGAAGGTGGAAAACCTACCGTTATCGCAAACCAGGAAGGTGCAAGAACAACACCATCTATCGTTGCATTTACAAAAACAGGAGAAAGATTAGTCGGTGAACCTGCAAAACGTCAGGCTGTTACAAACGCTGACAAGACAATCTCTTCTATCAAGAGACATATGGGTGAAGATTACAAGAAAACAATCGATGACAAACAGTATTCTCCACAGCAGATTTCCGCTATGATTCTTCAGAAATTAAAAGCAGATGCAGAAGGATATTTAGGAGAAAAAGTAACAGAAGCTGTTATCACAGTACCTGCTTACTTCAACGATGCTCAGCGTCAGGCAACCAAAGATGCTGGTAAGATTGCAGGTCTTGATGTAAAACGTATCATCAACGAGCCTACAGCAGCAGCATTAGCTTACGGTCTTGACAACGAAAAAGAACAGAAAATCATGGTATATGATTTAGGTGGTGGTACATTCGATGTATCTATTATCGAAATCGGTGACGGTGTTATCGAAGTATTATCTACAAACGGTGATACACACCTTGGTGGTGATGATTTTGATAACAAGATTACACAGTGGATGATTGATGAATTCAAGAAAGCAGAAGGTGTTGACTTATCAACCGATAAGATGGCACTTCAGAGATTAAAAGAAGCAGCAGAGAAAGCAAAGAAAGAGTTATCTTCTGCTACAACTACAAACATCAACTTACCATTCATCACAGCAACAGCTGAGGGACCAAAACATTTCGATATGAACCTCACAAGAGCAAAATTTGATGAATTGACACACGACTTAGTAGAAAGAACAGCTATTCCAGTACAGAAAGCTATGCAGGATGCAGGACTTACAAACGCTGATTTAGGTCAGGTATTATTAGTTGGTGGTTCTACACGTATCCCAGCTGTACAGGATAAAGTAAGACAGTTAACAGGCAAAGAGCCAAGCAAATCCTTAAACCCAGATGAATGTGTAGCACTTGGTGCTTCTATCCAGGGTGGTAAATTAGCAGGAGATGCCGGTGCAGGCGAAATCTTACTTCTTGATGTAACTCCATTATCCTTATCTATCGAGACAATGGGTGGTGTTGCTACAAGATTGATTGAGAGAAATACAACAATTCCTACCAAGAAGAGCCAGATCTTCTCTACAGCAGCAGATAACCAGACAGCCGTTGATATCAACGTTGTACAGGGTGAGAGACAGTTCGCAAGAGATAACAAATCCCTTGGACAGTTCCGTCTGGATGGTATCCCACCAGCACGTCGTGGTGTTCCACAGATTGAAGTTACATTCGATATTGATGCAAACGGTATCGTAAACGTATCTGCAAAAGATCTTGGTACAGGAAAAGAACAGCACATCACAATCACATCCGGAACATCTATGTCTGATGATGAAATCGATAAGGCTGTAAAAGAAGCTGCTGAGTTCGAAGCACAGGATAAGAAGAGAAAAGAAGCAATCGATGCAAGAAACGATGCTGATTCCTTCGTATTCCAGACACAGCAGGCATTAGACCAGGTTGGTGATCAGGTTGACGCAAACGACAAAGCAGAAGTAGAAGCAGACTTAAATGCAGTAAAATCATTCTTAGATGCTCATCAGAATGCAGAAGACATGACAGACGCTGACATCGCTGAGTTAAAAGCAGCTCAGGAGAAATTAACACAGAGCGCTCAGAAAGTATTTGCTAAGATGTACGAACAGGCTCAGGCAGCTCAGGGAGCAGCTGGTGCTGGCCCAGATATGGGTGGTGCTCAGGCAGGTGCTACACAGGCAGATGATGATGTTGTAGATGCAGACTACAAGGAAGTATAGAATTGAGTCATTCTAAAGTCGGCGATGCACCAGAGGGTGCGTCGCCGAAGAATGACTAACAATTCTACAAAGTTTGCAAAGGCAGCAAACTTCTGAGTCATTCTAAAATCGACAACGAACCAGAGGGTGCGTCGCCGAAGAATGACTAACAATTCTACAAAGTTTGCAAAGGCAGCAAACTTTAGAGTTGTTAGATGTATGGATAGAGGGGTTTCCAGGTATGGATGTATCTGGAAACCTTACTGTATTGTAAGATGGATGAGTGATATTAGAGGAAAAAGTTATGGCAGATAAGAGAGATTATTATGAGGTATTAGGCGTTCCAAAGAATGCGACTGAGGCCGAGATTAAGAAGGCGTTCCGTACCACTGCGAAGAAATATCATCCGGATATGCATCCAGGTGATAAGGAGTGTGAGGAGAAGTTTAAAGAGGCGCAGGAAGCTTATGCTGTATTAAGTGATGCAGAAAAGAGAAGACAATACGATCAGTTCGGTCATGCTGCATTTGACGGAAGCGCAGGAGCAGGAGCTGGTGGATTCGATTTCTCCGGCATGGATATGGGAGATATCTTTGGAGATATTTTCGGAGATTTCTTCGGTGGCGGTTCTAGACGTAGAGATAACAGTGGCCCTATGAAAGGTGCAAACCTTCGTACAAGCGTGCGCATTACATTTGAAGAGGCTGTTTTCGGTTGTGAAAAAGAAATCGAAATGGTATTAAAAGATGAGTGTAAGACCTGTCATGGAACAGGTGCTAAACCTGGAACCAATCCAGAAACCTGTACAAAATGTGGTGGTAAAGGTAAAGTTGTCTTTACCCAGCAGTCCTTCCTTGGAACAGTTCAGAATGTGCAGACCTGTCCGGATTGTGGAGGCAAGGGTAAGATTGTACGTGAGAAGTGTCCAGATTGTCGTGGAACAGGTTATATTGCAAGCAAGAAGAAGATTCAGGTATCTATTCCAGCCGGTATTGACAACGGACAGAGTGTCCGTATCCGTGAAAAAGGGGAACCGGGTGTAAATGGCGGACCAAGAGGAGATTTGCTGGTTGAAGTAATTGTATCCAGACATCCAATTTTCCAGCGTCAGGATATGAATATTTTCTCCACAGCACCAATTTCCTACGCGATTGCGGCATTAGGGGGAACAATCCGAATCAACACAGTGGATGGAGATATCTTGTACGATGTAAAACCAGGTACACAGACAGATACCAAGATTCGTTTAAAAGGAAAAGGTGTTCCATCCTTGCGTAATAAAGCTGTACGTGGAGACCATTATGTAACACTTGTTGTTCAGGTACCGACAGGCTTAAATGCGGAGGCAAAAGATTTGCTTCGTCAGTTTGATGAGGCATCCGGCGGTTCTTTGACAAAAGAATCCGGTTCCGGAGAAAAAACAGAGAAAAAGAAAAAAGGCTTCATGGGAAAGATTTTTGATGAATTATAAAACCAGGAAGAGATAGAAAAAAGGACATTTCCTGTCTGATACAGGAGATGTCCTTTTTCGTGTGCACCTTGTGTTATATGTTTCCGTTACAATTTCCTATTGTCCTAAGATCCCATCTTTGACAGTTGAAAAGCAAGAAAACGGTTGTGAAGCCAGTAAAATCAAGGCTTACAGCCGTTTTTTATTTCGTAGCGATATGTGCTATTGTGCTATATTTTTACATTATTGTAAGTTAATTTCTTTTGTCTGCTTGATGATGCTTCGCATCGTAGATTTTTTGATAAATTCATAATCGGTCCGAAACCCGAAAGTTTGGTGTAAAGAATCTGTTATTTCAGTTCGGGTGTAGGATGGAACGTATCCATTAGCAGTATTTAACAGTGTCATTTTCATGGAGCGTAAAGTCTCGATGAGCTGCTCTGTTGTATAGCTGTTTCCTATTTTTTTCTCTAACAGGCGGTAGAGAAGAAGGCTGATATAGCAGGTCATGAAATGTGCCTTAATCCGGTCATCTCTTCTGACATACACAGGCCTTGCTTCGAATTCGGTTTTCATAATTCTGAAGTTCTCTTCAATTTCCCAGCGCTGCTTGTTAATCTTTATGATTTCCTCAATATTTCCCTCCAGATTTGTCATAACCGCATAGAAACCATCGTAAAGTTCTTCTTTTGCTATCTGTTCCTCATCAATCTCATATACGTTCTTTTCTGCAATCTCACCATCGTTTGTTACGGCAGTATTTTTCACAAAACGCATTGGATCATTTTGATTTTTGCCCTTTCGTTTTTTGCAAGGAGAGTTAATAATCATCTCTGCACGCTCGATTTGACGTGACCGGATTCTTTGCTGATAAGCTTTATATTTCGGTGAGTATGTAACGATTAGTGTTTCATCCAAATCTCCAGTAACAACAGGAACTTCTTTGTAATAAATGGAGTTAAAAACTTCTTCATCGGTTTCGTCCAAAGTCCTGATATCTATAAAATCTGTCGAACCAACCTTTCTGAACTGTGTTAGATTCAGGGCGATATCACGGTCTTCCTGCTTCATCTTCTTAAGGGAATGCGTGATGACATAAGCCCGATTCCCGATGCTGTTAAACGCTCGGTTATTTGCACTTCCAAGACCGGCATCTGAACAGAAAATAAATTCACTGCAGTTGAAATCCTGTATGATTTTTTTCTCCAAAGGTTTGAGCGTTGTCTGCTCGTTTTGATTGCCTGGAAAAATATTAAATGCAAGTGGAATGCCATCAGCATCCATAAACAGGCCCATACCAACAATCGGATTTGGGCGGTTCTCTTTGCTTTTTCCATAGTGCTTCAAACCGCTTTCTTCCTCAATCTCAAAGTAATAATTTGTACAGTCATAGTAAAGTATCTTCTGATTTCTTGGATAGATGAAGTTTGAGTTTTTGTATAGTTCACTTTGGATGAAATCTGATTCCTCTGCGATTACAGACAAAGCTCTGTAAACATCCTGAATTTCATACTTTGGCGGCTCCAGCAGAGTTTTACAAAAGTTATAGCTGCTGAGCTTGCTTGAAGGAGAAAGGATCCTTGCGTAAACCAGATCAGTAAGAATCGCATGGAAATCATACTTAAATTTATGGCGTCCTTTAATGGCACGGCAGATGTTATCAAGACGGAGGTGTGTGCATAGCTGTTGAAGGAAGAGATAACCGGCATGAAAAGAACGTTCTTCGTTCATAGGGATGCAGGCAGCCTGAGAAAACTCAACTGTGACTTTCCCTGTGCGCTCATTGTAGAGTTCGGTTTCTTTGGCAGCTTCGCTTTTCGCCCAAGCCATAAGTTTTTCATCATCACCATTGAACTGTTCCAGCAAAACGTTGTATTTTCCGAGCTTTTTATAGATACGAGAAGATGATTTTCCGTCTTCTTTTCGGAATGACTGATAAATGTAAACATCTTTATTGTTTTTACTACCTGTAACTGCAATATACATAACACAAAATCCTTTTTTTCTTTTAAGTATACCACACTATTGCAAACAAGTACATATTAAAACGAAAAATTTGACATAAAAAATGCAGGTTTTATGCGACCTGCGATAACTTTTTTTAATATTCAACTGTCAAACTCCCGTGATGAGGCATCCGGCGGTTCTTTGACAAAAGAATCCGGTTCCGGAGAAAAAACAGAGAAAAAGAAAAAAGGCTTCATGGGAAAGATTTTTGATGAATTATAAAACCAGGAAGAGATAGAAAAAAGGACATTTCCTGTCTGATACAGGAGATGTCCTTTTTCGTGTGCACCTTGTGTTATATGTTTCCGTTACAATTTCCTATTGTCCTAAGATACCAAATGTAGTAAGATGAGTTTAAAATAGAGTGATTATTATCTGGATATTGCGGTAAAATGTGTGAATTACATATTCTTTTTGAAAAATATATAATATTCAGACAAAAGATGCCAGACATGAGCCAGGACAAGCACACAAAAGAAGAAAGGATGAGTCGGAATGGAACAGACGGCCTTTGATAATTGGTGTTTTCAGGAAACGGTTGAGATGGAACACAAAAAACAGATTATAAAAAAAGCATGTGAAGACTTAACCAGACAACAGAAATTGCTTGAACAGGAACGGAAAGATTTTTTAAGAAAAAAAGAGATGGAAGAGCGGAGAATCGAGCAGGAACATCATCTTTTTGAGATGAAGTGGAAGATTCTAGAAGAAGAGATGCGAAAGCTTGCGGACGAAAAATTGCAGATTAAGAAGCAGAGAGCATTTTTTAAACGTGTGGAAGAGTATGAGGAGAGCATGCAGGAAGACAATGCGCAAGAGGACTTTGAAAAAGAAATGTCTAGTCTTATCGGCGATGATATGTTTTTTGTCGGCGTGAAGGATCTTAGCTCGCTAAAGAAACGCTATAAGGATTTGATTAAGATTTACCACCCGGACAATGTGGCGGGAGATACGGAGGCACTGCAGGAAATCAACCGCGAGTATGAAGCATTACAGCAAAGATTCCGGGCGTAATTTCTGGAAAAGCAGGCGACGAGCGCATGGAAAGATTAGAAGAATAAATTTTTAGGTAAGGAATCAGTATGGAGAACAGACTCGTTGATAAGGAACTAAAATTAGTTCGATATTACCCGAATTATAAAACTTCCCTGGCATGGTATCAGGACTTAGATGTATGCAAGCAGGTGGATAACCGGGATACGGTCTATGATTTGGATGTGCTAAAGCGCATGTACAAATATCTGGACAAAAAAGGGGACTTATTTTACATCAAATACAAAAACAGATTATGCGGAGATGTATGCCTGCTACCAGATGGTGAAGTCTGTATTGTGGTTGCAAAGCCATTTCAGAACAGGCACATTGGAAGAAGAGTGATAAATGAAATCATAAAGCTTGCGGGAGAGCAGGGACTTTCAGAATTGCATGCGCAGATTTATTCCTTCAATACCCAATCACAGAAGATGTTTGAAAGTATTGGATTTAGGAAAGTGGAAGAGGAACAATATTGTTTAAAGTTATAGCAAAAAAGAGAATGGAAGAAGCCATTCTCTTTTTTGTGTAATAGGAAATTTCGTTCCTATTACACAAAAATGCTCCGCGAGGATCGCACTGCGGCGGAGTTGAACAGTGTCGCAAATGCGACCCGCCGCAGGCGGAGAATCCTGCAAGCAGGATTCTTATTTAAATCTATTATGCTGGATAAACAAGATGTTTTTCATCAATACCGTACAAGGTATTCTCTAAGTAACGGTTGGCAAGGTAATTTGCCATGCCAAGGTTCATATCAAGGTAATTGCCGCAGTCTTTCGGGCTTGCGCCTGGAACGTCTCCTTTAAAGTCACGGATAAATTCAAACATTTCTGTCATCAGTGGCACGATGTCTTTGGATTCATAATCGCCTGCAAGGAGCAGGTAAAATCCGGTACGGCATCCCATCGGTCCAAAATAAATGGTCTTATCTGCATAGACAGCATGATTTCTTAAAAAAGTAGCAGCAAGATGCTCAATTGTGTGAACCTCTGCTGTATTCATGACCGGCTCATCGTTTGGAGATGTCATACGAAGGTCAAAGGTTGTGATAACCTCGGAACCAACATGGTCTTTTCTGGAAACGTAAATCCCTGGTTCAAGTTTGATATGATCAATGGTAAAGCTTGCAATTTTTTTCATAAAAAGCCTCCTTTGGATAATAAATTTTCTGAATCATCATTCTAAATGAAACATTAAATCATGACGTTAAAATAGTCAAGAAAAAGATGTAGGAAAAAGGGAGAAAAAAGACGGCAATAAAGATTGACAAACGTCGATAAAACGTTTATTTTGAGAGAACAGTAAAAGAAAGTAAAAAGAAAGTGAAAAGGAATGAAGATGGAAAATAAGAGAACACTAACAGAAGGAGAACCAATGAAGTTGATTTTGCTGTTTGCAATCCCAATTTTCTTTGGAAACCTTTTTCAGATTTTATATAGTTTGATTGACACAAAAATTGTAGGAAGTATTTTAGGAGAGAATGCACTTGCTGCAGTTGGTTCGGTATCCACACTTTATAACCTGCTTGCAGGGTTTGTGAACGGACTTACGATGGGATTTTCCGTGCTCACGGCGCGCTACTATGGAAGCAAAGAGGAAGAAGCCTTAAAGAAAAGTGTAGCAAATACCATTTCACTTGGATTCCTTATTACATTACTACTTGTAGTTGGAACACTTGCAGGACTGGGACCGATTCTTCATCTTTTAAATGTTCCCTCTAAGCAGTATGCAATGTCATATGAATATGTGGGTATTTTGATTCTGGGAATGTTTGTCACACTGGGTTATAACATTTGTGCGAACACACTTCGTGCAATCGGAGATTCCCTGACGCCACTTATTTATCTGATTGTTGCTGCTGTGCTGAATGTCGGTCTGGATTATCTTTTTATCTTAGGATTCCAGACAGGGGTAAAAGGTGCTGCGTATGCGACTGTAATTGCGCAGGGAATTTCAGTGGTGCTTTGTCTGGTGCGCATTATTCGTAAATTCCCGATTTTGCATGTAAAGCGCAAAGATTTTAAGATGGAAGCAAGGCAGGTGGCACTTATGATGAAAGGTGGCCTTTCCATGGGACTAATGTCTTGTCTGGTTAATTTTGGAACCTTATCCTTACAGACGGGAATTAATACGCTTGGTACGACCATTATTGTGGCACATACAGCGGCAAGAAAAATTTTTGAAATCTGGTGTCTGCCGATTACTGTAATCGGTTCTGCGATGGCGACTTACTGCGGACAAAATTATGGGGCAGGAAAGTATGACAGGATACGGGATGGATTAAAGGCAGCCTTAACGTTAGGAACCGTATGGAGCGCGCTTGTTGTGCTGATGGCGCATACCATATCAAAGCCACTGATTCATTTTGTGGCAAGTACCACAAACAAGGAAATTATCTATTGGGGTTCAACGTATCTAAAATTTGATATGTCATTCATTGTGATTTGTGCGTTTATCGTGATTTTGCGAAATTCCATGCAGGGATTTGGAGATCATGTGACACCTGTGGTTTCCAGTTTTATTGAACTGGTCGCAAAACTTGCATTTTCTTTCATTTTTGTTGGCATTTTTGACTACTGGGGTATTATCTGGGCAGAGCCGGTTGCCTGGATTCTGATGGTAATTCCGCTTGTTTTGAAAACGTTTCGAAATCGGGAGATATTTCCACAAAAAACGACGTCGAAAAGAAATTGATTGAAACGTTATTTCGAGTTAAAATATAGGTATAGACAATGAGAGAAAACGAAGGATAAGAAGGTGATGGTATGGATATTAAAAGACTTGGCGAGAATTCCGTCCGCTGCGTATTGACTGAGGAAGAGATTCACGGTATGGGATTTGATATTGATGAGATTATAACAGACAGCTCCAAAACGCAGGAGTTCATGCAGGAAGTATTAGAACTGGTGGAGGAAGAGGAGAACATCCGCTTTGAGAAGATTTCACCAATGGTGCAGGCAGAACTTTTGCCAGATCACCAGCTTGCTGTTACCTTTGGTTCAGATAGTGAGGCTGGAATCCGTAGTATCGTAGATACCATCCGTCAGATGATGAATGGAATTTCAATGGAAAAGAAAGCAGCAGAGCAGAAAGAGGATGCCACGCCGGATGCGGGTGACGAAGAATACGAGGAACGCAAAGTCTGCAGTCTGTGCTTTGAAGATTTAAAAGAGGCCATGCTTTTTTGTAAGGGCAGCGTAGGATTAAAATTACCTGAGAGCATGCTATATAAGCTGAAAGAAGAATATGAGCTGATTTTAGACTTCTCCGCATTCACAGAGGAGGAGATAAAATCTTATGCGTTTGTGACAGGAGAATTTGGAAAGAAATATGAATTTGGAGAGGCACGTGTTGCCTATATTCTTGAACACGGAAGCAAGTTGATTGCAGAGGATGCAATTATGACACTTGCAAGTTTGTAAAAAAATCAGATAGCGTCCCTTCATCGTTAGAATATTGGCTGACGGTGAGGGGACGTTTTTATTTTTATAATTTGCAAGCACGCACATTTTGTGGTAGTATGTTTCATGAGTTTGTGCGCCTTGCGCAAAAGTAGAACGGAGGATATGCCATGAAATGGAATAAATATACCATTGAGACAACGACAGCAGCGGAAGATTTTATGAGCTCTATGCTGATGGACTTAGGAATTGAAGGCGTGGAGATTGAGGATAATATCCCATTGTCTAAAGAAGATCAGGCAGATATGTTTATCGACTTTTTGCCGGAACTTCCACCGGACGAGGGAATCAGTCATGTTAGTTTCTATTTAGAGGACCAGGGACAGGATGATACAGAGACTTTGAAAAAAGTAAAAATCGGTCTTGAGAATCTTAGAAAAATCGTGGACGTGGGAAGTGGAGAAATCACATCCGCACAGACAGAAGATTTAGACTGGATTAATAACTGGAAGAAATATTTCAGCTCTTTTTATATCGAGGATATTTTAATCAAACCAACCTGGGAAGAATTAAAAGAGGAAGATAAAGATAAATTCCTGATTGAGATTGACCCTGGAATTTCATTCGGTACCGGAAAACATGAGACAACACAGCTTTGTATCAGACAGCTGTTAAAATATATCCGTGGTGATAAGGATTACACACCAAAAAATCAGACGCCGAAGGTATTGGATGTTGGCTGTGGAAGTGGAATTTTGTCGATTGTCTCCTTAAAATTAGGCGCAAAAGAGGTTGTTGGAACCGATTTGGACCCGGATTGCATGACTTCCACCTACGATAACATGGAAGTCAACCATCTTGCAAGGGAACTTGGAACATTCTATGTTGGAAATCTGATTGACGACGTCGAATTACAGGAAAAAGTAGGAACAGAGGAATACGATATCGTAGTGGCAAATATTTTGGCAGACGTAATTATTCCAATGGCACCGGTAATCCCGGCAAGACTAAAAAAAGGCGGAATGTTTATCACATCCGGAATCATTGACTTTAAGGAAAACGAAGTGAAGGATGCAATTGAGGCAGCAGGCCTTGAGGTGGTAGAAATCAATCACCAGGGAGAGTGGGTCAATATTACAGCCCGTAAGAACTAAGCATTTGGAGGAAAGGCGATGTACCAGTTTTTTATAGAGGACGAGCAGGTTCATGATACCTATGTGACGATTGAAGGCACAGATGTAAATCATATCCGGAATGTCTTGAGAATGAAAAAAGGAGAAAAAATCCGCGTGAGCAGCCGCTCTGGAATGGGATATTTCTGTGAGGTCGATATGATTACAGAGCAGTGCGTAGAGGCGAAGATTCTTTCTTTGGATGAGACTGGTACCGAGCTTTCCAGCAAGATTTCTTTATATCAGGGATTGCCAAAGAGTGATAAGATGGAACTCATTATACAAAAGGCAGTGGAGCTTGGTGTGTATGAGGTAATTCCGGTTGCCATGAAAAACTGCGTGGTAAAACTGGATGAGAAAAAGGCAGCATCGAAGGTAAAAAGATGGCAAAGCATTGCAGAGAGTGCGGCAAAGCAATCTAAAAGAAGCCTGATCCCGGAAGTCGTGCAGCCAATGAGTTACAAACAGGCCTTAGAAAGAGCGCAGGATTGTGACAGAATCTTAATTCCGTATGAGAATGAGCGTGGCATGCTTGCAACAAAAGAGGCGGTGGAGGCAATCGAACCCGGAGAGTCCATAGCCATTTTTATCGGGCCGGAAGGTGGATTTGCACCGGAAGAAATTACAAATGTAGGTGAAAAGGCAAAGCTGATTTCTCTTGGCAAACGGATTCTTCGTACGGAGACAGCAGGACTTGCAACACTTGCAATTTTAGGATATCAGTTAGAAAGCAAAGAAGGATAAGAAAATGGAAGCATATTTGGACAACTCAGCAACAACGCGTTGCAGTGAACGTGCAAAGGATTTGATGGTAAAGGTACTGATGGAGGACTATGGCAATCCATCGTCCTTACACATGAAAGGTGTGGACGCTGAAAATTATATCAAAGAGGCACAGAAAAAGATTGCAAAGACCTTAAAGGTTGACGAAAAAGAAATTCTTTTTACCTCAGGTGGAACGGAATCGAACAACATGGCACTGATTGGAACGGCACTTGCAAACAAAAGAAGTGGAATGCATTTGATTACGACTTCCATCGAACATGCATCCATTTCAAGCCCTATGCAGTTTTTAGAAGAGCAAGGCTTTCATGTGACCTATCTTAGCGTGGATGAGAATGGAGTCATTTCTTTGGATGAGCTAAAAGATGCCGTCTGTGAGGACACGATTCTGGTCTCTCTTATGATGGTAAACAACGAGATTGGAGCGTTAGAGCCAATTGAAGAGGCAGTAAAGGTAATCAAAGCGAAAAATCCCGCAACACTCGTTCATGTGGATGCGATTCAGGCATATGGAAAGTTTCGTATTTTTCCCAAAAAATGGGGAATCGATTTGCTTTCCGTGAGCGGTCATAAGATTCATGGACCAAAGGGAAGCGGATTTTTATATATCAAAGACAAGACGAAAATTAAGCCGTTAATCTACGGTGGCGGACAGCAGAAGGGAATGCGCTCTGGAACCGAAAATGTGCCGGGAATCGCAGGGCTTGGCGAAGCTGCAGCGGAAATTTACGAAAATTTTGAAGAAAAGATTGACCGCATGTATCAATTGAAACAGAAATTTGTGGAAGAAGCGTCTAAAATTGAAGGGGTATCCATCAATGGAAAGACAGGGCGTGATTCCGCACCGCAGGTTGTCTCTGTCAGTGTGGATGGAGTGAGAAGTGAAGTCATGCTTCATACATTAGAGGACCGCAACATTTTTGTTTCAGCGGGAAGTGCCTGCTCCTCGAATAAACCGGCAGTTAGTCACACCTTACAGCAGATTGGGTTAAAACAGAATCTTCTTGATTCGACCATTCGTTTTAGTTTCAGTGTTCATACAAGCGAGGAGGAAATCGATTATGCAATCGAAGTGATGCGTGAAGTGATTCCTCAGCTGCGGAAATATACAAGACATTAGAAAACAGGAGGAAATTATGTACAAAGCATTTCTTATCAAATATGCAGAAATTGCAATCAAGGGAAAGAACCGTTATTTGTTTGAAGATGCACTGGTAAGCCAGATAAACCATGCATTGAAAAAAGTAGAAGGAGAGTTTCTGGTCCGAAAAGAGCAGGGAAGAATCTACGTCGATGCATTAGGTGACTATGATTACGATGAGGCAGTGGATGCCTTAAAATGCGTATTCGGTATCGTGGGAATCTGTCCGGTTGTTTTATTAGAGGACGAAGGATTCGACAAATTAGCAGAAGAAGTGGTTGCTTACATTGACAAGGCATACGAGAACAAGAATTTTACATTCAAAGTAAATGCAAGACGTGCCAGAAAAAATTATCCAATGGACTCCATGGAAATCAATGCAGCATTAGGAGAAAAAATCCTAGATGCATTTCCGGAGACAAAGGTGGATGTACACAAACCAGAGGTTGTATTTAACGTAGAGATTCGTAATAAAATCAACGTTTATTCCATTATTGTTCCAGGTCCTGGCGGAATGCCGGTTGGCTCGAATGGAAAAGCAATGTTATTATTGTCCGGTGGTATCGACAGCCCGGTTGCCGGCTATATGATTTCCAAACGAGGTGTTGCAATTGATGCAACTTATTTCCATGCACCACCATATACCAGTGAGAGAGCAAAACAGAAAGTGGTCGATCTTGCAAAAATTATTTCCCGATATACAGGACCAATCAATCTTCATGTTGTCAATTTTACTGATATTCAGCTTTATATTTATGAAAAATGCCCGCACGAGGAACTGACAATTATTATGCGCCGTTACATGATGCGGATTGCAGAACATTTTGCAAAAGAAAATAATTGTCTTGGACTGATTACAGGAGAGAGTATTGGTCAGGTGGCAAGCCAGACGATGCAGTCACTTGCAGCTACCAATGATGTTTGTACCATGCCGGTATATCGTCCGCTCATTGGATTTGATAAACAGGAAATCATCACAATCTCAGAGAAAATAGATGCTTATGAGACATCTATCTTGCCATTTGAAGATTGTTGTACGATTTTCGTAGCAAAACATCCGGTTACGAAGCCAAATATCAATGTGATTCGGAAATCAGAGGAGAAGCTTTCGGAAAAAATCGATGAGCTTGTGAAAACAGCAATTGATACGACAGAAGTTATCTGTGTAAAAGCGGAGTAAAATCAGTTAAGGATAAAAAAGACAGAAAATAAGTGCGTTTTTTCATAAAAAGAAAGACAGCGCAACAGATTTTAGGCATACAAAAAGCCACAGGACATTTGTCTTGTGGCTTATGTACAAGATTTAAAATTAGACTAAATATGGTTTTAAAATTTCCATAATTTCATCTACATTTGCCTCAGCATGGATTGCTAAATCGATAGGTTTAGATAAATCTAAGCTGAAAATACCCATGATAGATTTTGCATCAATGACATATCTTCCGGAAATTAAGTCGAAGTCATATTCGAACTGTGTAATTGCATTAACGAAAGATTTAACCTTGTCAATAGAATTTAATGAAATCTGTACTGTTTTCATGTAAAAAACCTCCTTGTTAACTAAATATAAGATAATTTTATAGTAATGTTTTTTGAACAAAAAGTCAAGATATACAGCGAGAATTTTCGCAGTTTTTACCAAAAAATAGAAAGGAAAGGCATTGATAAAATATGACAAAAAAAGCAGCATTACATAACCTTGGATGTAAGGTAAATGCGTATGAGACAGAGGCAATGCAGCAGATCTTAGAAGATGCCGGATATGAGATTGTTCCGTTCCAGGAATATGCGGATGTCTATGTGATTAACACCTGTTCTGTGACGAATATGGCGGACCGCAAATCCAGACAGATGCTTCATAAGGCAAAAAAAATAAATCCAAATGCAATTGTAGTTGGAGCGGGCTGTTATGTGCAGACGAAAGAGGCACAGGCACTTTTGGATGATGCAATTGACATTGTGATTGGAAATAACAAGAAACATGAGTTGCTTTCTTTGATTGAGCAGTACGAGAAAGACCACGGCATGAACCATCTTGTGGTTGACATCAATCACGAGAAACAGGAATACGAAGAACTTTACCTGGAAAAGACAGCGGAACACACCAGAGCGTTTATCAAAGTGCAGGATGGATGTAACCAGTTTTGCAGTTACTGCATTATTCCGTTTGCAAGAGGAAGAGTCAGAAGCAGAAAAGCAAAGGATGTTGTGGCAGAGGTGAAACGTCTGGCTGAAAGCGGATTCCATGAGGTGGTTTTAACCGGAATCCATTTAAGTTCCTACGGTGTGGATACGGATGATAATTTGTTGCATCTGATTGAACTTGTTCACCAGGTGGATGGAATTGAGCGGATTCGTCTTGGAAGTTTAGAACCAAGAATTGTGACGGAAGAATTTACAAAGCGCCTGTCACAGTTAGAAAAAATATGTCCGCATTTTCATTTGTCCCTGCAGAGCGGCTGCGATGCAACGTTACAGAGAATGAACCGGAAGTATGATACTGCGCAGTACGAAGAGGGCTGTAAGATTTTACGGAAGTATTTTGAACATCCGGCAATCACAACCGATGTCATTGTAGGTTTTCCGCAGGAGAGTGAGGAGGAATTTGCAGTCACAAAGGCATTTTTAGAAAAAATCCATTTTTATGAAATGCATATTTTTAAATATTCCAAGCGTGAGGGTACGAAAGCGGCCGTGATGCCAGGACAGATACCGGAACCGGAAAAGACCAAAAGAAGTGCCATTCTTCTCGACCTGGAAAAGAAAATGTCGGAGGAATTCCGCAATTATTATGTTGGAAAAGAAGTAGAAGTTCTGATGGAAGAGGAGATGGAATATCAGGGCGAGACTTATTTTACCGGATACACGAAAGAATATGTAAAAGTTGCGGTAAAGGGAGATAAAAATCTTTCCAATACATTTGTAAGTGGCACAATTACAGGACGTCTGACAGAGGAAGTCTATTTGTTACAGATGTAAAAAAGATGCAGGCTGCTGTTTTTATTTATAACAGCAGTTCGCATTTTTTTCGTACTTTTTTGGGGAATACTTTTTTTAGTTGAATTTTAGGACAAACTATATTAAAATAAATGTAGCAATGCTTTTAGGTCTAGTACAAAAGAGCAATCATAAGGGCGTGAAAAATATGCAGAATATCAATAATACACAATATTTTAGAGTTGAAAAAGAACCGGAATTACAGGTGGGCGAAGTGCTTGCTATCGTTTATCGTGCCTTAAGCGAGAAAGGATATAATCCGGTAAATCAGATTGTTGGATATATTATGTCTGGTGATCCAACTTACATTACCAGCCATAATAATGCAAGAAGCTTGATTATGAAAGTGGAACGTGATGAATTAGTGGAAGAAGTTTTAAAGGCATACATTAAAAACAATTCCTGGGAATAATTTTTCGGGGAACATGTATCGTTTGAACGGAATCCGTGTGCGTTTTTTCAAAAAGAATATGGGATAGTAGCGTCTGTGACTTTTACGTTAAAAAGGAAAGGCATGGTTATTTTTTTATGCGAATTTTAGGACTTGATTTTGGTTCCAAGACAGTCGGAGTAGCAGTGAGTGACAGTTTAGGCTGGACGGCGCAGGGACTTGAGATTATCAGAAGGCAGTCTCCTGGTAAGCTGCGTCAGACCTTAGCGAGAATCGAGCAGATTATTGCGGAATATCAGGTAGAAAAGATTGTATTAGGTTTTCCTAAGAATATGAACAATACAGAGGGAGACCGTTGCGAAAAGACAAAAGAATTTAAAGAGATGTTAGAAAGAAGAACCGGACTTGAGGTTGTACTTTGGGATGAGAGACTGACAACGGTAGCAGCAGACCGTACGATGATGGAATCTGGAATCCGAAGAGAACATCGAAAAGAATATGTGGACGAGATTGCGGCAATTTTTATTTTACAGGGTTATCTGGACTATTTGAGCATGCACAACAAGACACAGGAAGAGAATGAGTAAAAAGGATAGAAATGGAGTAGAACATGGAGAAAGTTAAATTTTGTGATCCGCAGACACAGGAAGAGATTGAACTTTATGTGGTAGAAGAGACACAGTTAAATGGTGTGAAATACCTTTTTGTAACTGAGGAAGAAGATGGCGACAGTGACGCTTATATTTTAAAAGAGATTGAGTCAAAGGAGCAGGATATCGTGTACGAGATGGTAGACGATGATGCAGAACTTGCAGCAATCGGAAAAGTTTTTTCAGAATTGATTGAGGACGCAGATATTGAGTATTAAGAAAGAAAGTAATCGGAAAGAAAATAATGGAGGTAAAAATTTGAAAGGCGAAAAGAAAGAAAGCACTTCAAAGCTTAAAATCATTCCTCTTGGCGGATTAGAGCAGATTGGAATGAATATTACAGCGTTTGAATATGAAGACAGTATTATTGTAGTAGATTGTGGATTATCCTTCCCGGAAGATGACATGTACGGAATTGATCTGGTAATCCCGGATGTTACTTACTTAAAAGATAACATTGATAAAGTAAAAGGATTTTTCATCACACATGGTCATGAAGACCATATTGGTGCGATTCCTTATGTCCTTCGCGACATCAATGTGCCAATCTATGCGACAAAGTTAACCATTGGTATCATTGAACATAAATTAAAAGAACATAACATGCTTACAAAAGTAAAACGTAAGGTTGTAAAATACGGACAGCACATCAATTTAGGATGTTTCCGTGTGGAATTTATTAAGACAAACCATAGTATCCAGGATGCAGCTGCACTTGCGATTTATTCACCAGCAGGTATTGTTGTGCATACCGGAGACTTTAAAGTAGATTACACGCCAGTATTTGGTGATGCAATCGATTTACAGCGTTTTGGTGAGATTGGTAAAAAGGGTGTTCTTGCGCTGATGTGTGATAGTACAAATGCAGAGAGACCTGGATTTACTATGTCTGAGAAAACAGTTGGTAAGACATTTGATGAGATTTTTGAGGACCACAAGAAATCAAGAATTATCATTGCAACTTTTGCATCAAATGTAGACCGTGTGCAGCAGATTATGAATACTGCATACAAGAATGGAAGAAAAGTTGTCATTGAGGGACGAAGCATGGTAAACATCATTGGAACCGCTTCTGAACTTGGTTATATTAATATCCCGGACAACACATTGATTGATATCGAAGAGGTAAAACGTTACCCGGATGAACAGACTGTCTTAATTACAACGGGAAGCCAGGGTGAGTCCATGGCAGCGTTATCCCGTATGGCATCTGGTATGCATAAAAAGATTACCATTAAGCCAAACGATACCATTGTATTAAGTTCCAATCCAATCCCAGGTAATGAGAAAGCGGTTTCCAAGATTATCAACGAACTTTCCATGAAGGGTGCAAATGTTATTTTCCAGGATGTTCATGTATCCGGTCATGCATGCCAGGAAGAAATCAAACTGATTTATTCTCTGGTACGTCCAAAGTATGCGATTCCGGTTCACGGTGAATATCGTCACCTGATTGCGCAGGCAAAAGTGGCAGAGGAACTTGGCATTGACAAAGATAATATTTTCTTATTGTCTTCCGGAGATGTATTGGAATTAGACAGTGAGAGCGCTGCTGTGACAGGGCGTGTACATGTTGGCGATGTCATGGTAGACGGTCTTGGAGTCGGTGATGTCGGAAATATCGTATTGCGCGACAGACAGCATCTTGCAGAGGATGGAATTATCATTGTTGTCCTGACATTAGAGGCAGGAAGCGGACAGGTTCTGGCTGGACCAGATATCGTTTCCAGAGGATTTGTTTATGTAAGAGGTTCTGAGAGCCTGATGGATGAAGCAAAACAGGTCTTAGAAGCAAAGATGCAGTATTGCATGGACCGCAATATTACAGACTGGAGCAAGATTAAGACCGAGATTAAGGATGCTCTTGGCGAATTTGTCTGGAAAGAGACAAAGAGAAGACCAATGATTATGCCAATCATTATGGAAGTCTAGTCAGATAAAAGACTCTGTGGAAAAGACGAGCGAGGTGGACAATGAATCTTAATAAAGCAATTTTTAAATTTGTACGAATCAGTTTTTCAGTGTTAGTCATTCTTCTTGTAGTGTTTGGTCTGACCAAGCTTGGAATGTTTGGATATGACTTTGGATACAGAGTCTTTACCGAAGGGGCAATGGAAAGTGCCCCTGGAAAAGATGTGACAGTCCAGGTGACATCGGATATGTCTGAGTATGAGATTGCGCAGATGTTAGAGGAAAAAGGTCTTACAAGGGATGCAAAACTTTTTGTAGTTCAATTGAAACTTTCCTCCTATTCCCATAAATTGCAGCCAGGTGTGTATGTTTTAAATACCTCCATGGAGCCGGAAGAAATGATGGCTTTAATGGCAACGGATAAGGAGAAGGAGACCGAGACACAGGAGATGGAAACGGTGGAAGCGGACACGCAGGCTTTGGATACACAAAGCACGCAGGAGATCGGAACACAGAGTCAGATTGAGGAGTAATATAGCGTGATTGTTGATGAGAGATTAGTGACATATATAAACTCACTTGACACAGGAAATACAAAGATATTAGATCAAATTGAAAAGGAAGCGCTAGATACGTTTGTGCCGATTATACGAAAGGAAATGCAGTCTTTTTTAAAGATGTTCCTTTCGGTAAGTAAGCCGATGCGTATCTTAGAGGTTGGTACAGCTGTCGGATTTTCTGCCATATTAATGGCAGAGTATGGTCCGGCAGATTGTCGTATTACGACCATTGAGAATTATGAAAAGCGTATTCCAATTGCAAAAGAGAACTTTAAGAGGGCAGGAAAAGAAAGCCAGATTACCTTACTGGAAGGCGATGCTGCTGATGTTTTAAAAGAATTAGACGAGCCGTATGATCTGATTTTTATGGATGCGGCAAAAGGACAGTACATCCATTTCATGCCGGATGTTCTTAGACTTTTAAAACCAGGTGGTGTCCTGATTTCGGATAATGTACTGCAGGATGGTGACATTATCGAATCCCATTTTGCGGTGACGAGAAGAAATCGTACCATCCATAAAAGAATGCGTGATTATCTTTATGAATTAACACACAATGAGGAGCTTGTGACAGCCGTGCTTCCAATCGGGGATGGCATTACGGTCAGCAGCAAGAAAGAAAATAGTTAATGATAAAACTACACAAGTAGTTAAATGGAAAGGCATAGATTTATGAGAAGAAAAACAGAATTATTGGTTCCAGCCAGTAGTTTAGAAGTATTAAAAGTAGCAGTTGTGTTTGGAGCAGATGCTGTTTATATTGGTGGAGAGGTGTTCGGACTCCGCGCAAAAGCAAAAAACTTTTCCTTAGAGGAAATGAAAGAAGGAATTGATTTTGCACATGAGCATGGCGTGAAAGTATATGTCACAGCCAATATTTTAGCGCACAACAGTGATTTAGAGGGTGTAAGAGAGTACTTTAAAGAATTAAAGAAAATCAAGCCGGATGCGCTTATTATTGCGGACCCAGCCATTTTTATGATTGCAAAGGAGATTTGCCCGGAGATTGACAGACATATCAGTACACAGGCAAACAATACAAACTACGGAACCTATCAGTTCTGGTACAGCCAGGGAGCCAGCAGAGTTGTCTCCGCACGCGAACTTTCACTGCAGGAAATTAAAGAGATTCGTGCTAATATTCCAGACGATTTGGAGATAGAGACATTTATTCACGGAGCAATGTGTATTTCTTATTCTGGAAGATGCCTTTTAAGTAACTACTTTACAGGAAGAGATGCAAACCAGGGAGCCTGTACCCATCCATGCAGATGGAAATACTCCGTTGTGGAAGAAAAACGTCCGGGAGAATATTTGCCGGTTTATGAAAATGAGCGTGGAACCTATATTTTTAACTCCAAGGATTTATGTATGATTGAGCATATTCCAGAGATTTTAGACGCTGGTATTGACAGTTTAAAAATCGAAGGACGTATGAAGACGGCGCTTTATGTGGCAACGGTTGCAAGAACCTACCGCAAGGCAATCGATGATTACAACAAATCACCGGAACTTTACAAACAGAATATGCCGTGGTATTTAGACCAGATTTCCAATTGTACTTACCGTCAGTTTACAACGGGATTCTTTTTTGGAAAGCCAACGGAAGAAGCTCAGATATACGACAACAACACTTATGTGAAAGAATACACCTATCTTGGTATTGTCGGAGAGCAGAATGAAGTGGGATTGTACCGGATTGAGCAAAGAAATAAATTTTCTGTGGGAGAAACTATTGAAGTTATGAAGCCAAACGGCGATAATATAGTTGTAACGGTAAAACGGATTTTGGATGAAGAAGGTCATGAGATGGAATCTGCACCACATCCAAAACAGGTTTTATATCTTGATTTAGGACAGCCGTTAGAAAAATACGATATTTTGCGCAGAAAAGAAGAAGATGCGTAAAGCGAAAAACATCTTCAAAACATACCGGGTTGTCAGAGGCATGTAGAGAGTCTGTAAGCAATAAGAAAGGAATGGTATTGAGATGAAACAGGAGAAGTACGTAGCTTATGTGGGCACCTATACCCATGAAAACAGTGTAGGAATTCATATTTATGATGTGGACACAACCAATGCAGGGTTAAAAGAGCGTAAGGTAGTTCCAATCAACAATCCGTCCGATCTCGTAGTATCGAAAGACCGAAGATTTCTTTACTCCATCGCGGATGAAGGGGTAGAATCGTTCCAGATTTTACCAGATGGAGACTTAAAACCAATCAACAAACAGGCAATCGGCGGAATCAGAGGCTGCTATGTAGAAGTAGATGATGAGAATCGTTATCTTTTTGTGGCAGGACATCATGATGGACGAGTTACGATGATGCACTTGAATGAAGATGGCAGCATCGGAGACATTGCAGATGGAATTTTCCATAAAGGAACCGGCAGAAGCATCGCACAGCGTAATTTTGTACCACATGTTGACTGTGTGAAATTAACACCGGATCAGAAGTTTTTGTGTGCCGTTGATAATGGGCTAGATCAGACCAAGGTTTACAAGGTAGACTATGAAAAAGGAAAACTTACATTAGTCGACATTGTAAGAGGACCACTAGAGTCTGCACCGCGTATGATTCGTTTTTCCAGAGACCACAAATATGCCTATATTTTGTATGAATTACTGAACATTGTGGAAGTATATGCTTACAGTGTCGAACATGATATGCCAAAATTCGAGAAGATTCAGACTATCTCGACCAAAGAAAAAGGGGATGATGACTCCTGCGCTGCATCCGGCATGGAAATTTCCAAATCCGGAAAATACTTATTCTGCAGTAATGCAGGTGTTGACAGTGTCAACTGCTTTGAAATCGACGAAAAGACCGGCATGTTAACCGAGATTTTCAATACCAGGGTTTACAGCGATTATCCAAAGATGCTCGCCATTTACCCGGATGAAAAACATTATTTGACATTAAATAACGGAACCAATGAGATTGTTTCCTATCAGATTGATTTCGAGAAAAAATGCTCCCTTGAGGTTGGAAAACCAGTCAAGGTAGACAAGCCAAACAGTATTTATATCTTAAAATTAGAACAGGAATAATTTTTAGCGGAAAAGGCTGCACACGTTTTTATGCGTGTGCAGCTTTTTTTATGTAATAGGAAATTTCGTTCCTATTACATAAAAAAATGCTCCGCAGGGATCGCACTGCGGCGGAGTTGAACAATGTCGCAAATGCGACCCGCCGCAGGCGGAGAATCCTGCAAGCAGGATTCTTTTTTATTCTTGACAAAAGAAAGGTGTTGTGCTAATTTCATATCTGTATTAGTTAAATATATTTAACTAAATAAAATTAGATAAATAAATGGAAACAAAAAGGAGAATGTTATGTTAGAGAAAGTAAGAACAATTATTTCAGACACCATCAATTGTAATGGGGAGGATATCCAGTTAGAGACATCCTTAAAGGATGATTTGGAAATGGATTCTTTGGATGCAGTGGAACTTAACCTTGCAATCGAAGAAGCTTTTGGAATTACCATCAGTGATGAAGCATTAGAAGGATTTGTTACAGTCGGTGATATTGTAAATTACTTAGAGGCAATGTGAGGATAAAATGCAGTTACAGGAAATATATGAATTGATGGACCGCTTTGAAAAAAGCGGTCTTGGTGAAATGGAAGTTCACTTTGGGGAAGACAGTTTACGTCTGAAAAAAGAAGAAGCAAAAGTTCAGACGACTGTTTTGACAGAACAGCCGAAGACAATGACAAAGGAAGTCAAAGAGCCGGAAGCAGCGGCGGAAGAAAGTCATGGCCAGGTTGTAGCGGCACCGACGGTTGGAACTTTTTACAGAAGCGCAAAGCCGGGTGAGGAACCATTTGTAAAAGAAGGGGAACACGTCGAGAAAGGTCAGGTCATTGGTCTGATGGAGGCCATGAAGATGATTAGTGAGATTGAAGCACCATATAGCGGTGTTATCAAAAAAATCTTGGTCGAGGATGGAAATTTTGTCAGTGCCGGACAGGAAATCATGTGGATGGATTAGGAGGTTAGCAGATGTTTAAGCGCATTTTAATCGCCAATCGAGGAGAGATTGCAATGCGAATCCTACGGTGTGCAAGAACCATGGGAATGGAGGTTGTAGTTGTTTACTCGAAAGCAGACAAGGACAGTATGCCAGTGCAGATGGCGGACATTGCCGTCTGTATCGGACCGGCACCTGCGAAGGACAGTTACCTAAACATGAACGCGATTGTTGAGGTTGCAAAACACTACGAATGTCAGGCGATACATCCTGGATTTGGTTTTTTATCGGAGAACGCGGATTTTGCAAGACTCTGCCAGGAAGAGGGAATTACCTTCATTGGACCGACACCGGAAAATATGATTCAGCTAGGGGATAAGAACAATGCGAGAGAGATTGTAAAACAGCAGAATGTTCCGGTTGTACCAGGTTCCAAAAAGCTTGTGGAGACGGCAGAGGAAGCCGTCGCAATTGCAAATGAGATTGGCTATCCGGTGCTTTGTAAGGCTTCTGCCGGCGGCGGCGGAAGAGGAATGCGAACGGCAGAGGATGAGGAAGAGTTGGTAAAAGCTTTTGACAGTGCAAAAGCAGAAGCAATTTCATGCTTTGGAAATGGAGATATGTATCTTGAAAAGCTTATTATAAAGCCACGTCATATCGAATTTCAGATTTTAGCAGACAATTATGGAAATGTGATTCATCTAGGGGAAAGAGATTGTTCCTTACAGCGAAGAAACCAGAAACTGATGGAGGAAGCGCCTGCGAAGGTTTTGACCGAGGAGCTTCGTCAACGAATGGGGCAGGATGCGGTTGCGATTGCAAGAGCCGTAAATTACAGAGGTGTTGGTACCGTGGAGTTTATCCTGGATCACGATATGAATTACTACTTCATTGAGATGAATACCAGGGTTCAGGTAGAGCATCCCATCACGGAAGAGATTACGGGAATTGATATCATCCGGGAACAAATCAAAGTGGCGGCAGGAAATCGGTTAAGTATCGGTCAGCAGGATGTAAAAATCCACGGTTATGCGATTGAGTGCCGTATTAATGCGGAAAATGTGGAGAAAAATTTTGCTCCGTCTCCGGGAAAAATCAAAATGCTGCATTTGCCGGCAGGTCTTGGAATCCGTGTGGAATCCGCAATGTATCCAGGATGTGAGGTAAGCCCATTTTATGACTCCATGATTGCAAAAGTGATTGCATATGGAAATACCAGATTAGAGGCAATTCACAGAATGCGTGTCGCACTCGAGGAATTGGTTGTGGATGGCGTTGATACGAATGCAACATTTTTATTTTTGCTCACCTATCACAAAGACTATTTAAAAGGTGATTTTCACACCAAATTTTTGGAGAGCGAGACCGAGAAGATACTGAACTGGAAAAAGGAGAGTGAAGCACATGGCAGGTGAGTTTGAACAGAACCGGACGGTATTTTTAAAGTTCCGCCAATACCGAAAAGAGGGGCTGCAGGAAAAAGAGCCTGAGCAGAATAAGGGGAGACAATGGATTTCACTTTTGACAGATCAGGATTCCTTCGTGGAAAAGAATGCAGGCGTTAAAACAACAGACCCGCTTCATTTCCCGGATTACAAAAAGAAGTTAAAGAAAATGAAGGAACTGACAAACGAGGAAGATGCTGTCATTACAGGGTATGCAAAGGTTGAAAAAACACCGGTTGTGCTTTGTGTATTAAACGGTGATTTCATGATGGGAAGCATGGGTACTGTGGTAGGAGAAAAGCTTACGCTAGCAATCGAGGCGGCGGGAAGAAAAAAACTTCCGCTTGTCATTGTTTCTGCGAGTGGCGGAGCCAGAATGCAGGAGGGGCTTTTCTCTTTAATGCAGATGGCAAAAACAGCACAGGCGATTGAATGTTTTAAAGAAAATGGAGGACTTTACATTTCGATTTTGACCCATCCAACGACAGGCGGTGTCAGTGCAAGTTTTGCATTTTTAGGAGATATTATTCTTGCTGAAAAAAATGCATTGATTGGATTTGCAGGACCTAGAGTAATCGAGCAGACCATCAAACAAAAGCTGCCGGATGGATTTCAGAGCAGTGAATTTCAATGCGAGCATGGTTTTGTAGATGCCGTGTTAGACAAAAGTGAAATGAAAAAGTTCTTAGGAAAAATTCTCTTTTTGCATAAAAGCAGGAGATAAATTTAGGAGAAAAGCGGGTTAATACAATGAAATTAAGTGCTTATGATCATGTAATGCTTGCAAGAGACTGTAAGCGACCAAACATAAGAGATTACATAGAGGAACTGTTTACCGATTTCGTAGAACTAAAAGGGGACAGACTTGGAATGGAAGATGCGAGTATCCTTGGCGGCATTGCGCTGTTTGAAGGGCAGCCTGTTACGGTCATCGGACATGTGAAAGGTCATAACTTAGTGGAGAATGCAGCGGTGAATTTTGGAATGCCACAGCCGGAAGGATACCGAAAGGCGCTTCGATTGATGAAGCAGGCAGAAAAGTTTCATAGACCTGTCATTACCATTGTGGATACACCGGGGGCGTATCCGGGAATTGAGGCGGAAAGCAATGGACAAAGTATTGCGATTGCCAATAATCTTGCCAAGATGAGCCGTTTAAAGACGCCAATCGTTTGTGTAATTACCGGAGAAGGAAGCAGTGGTGGAGCCTTAGCACTTGCCGTGGCAGACAAAGTTTATATGTTAGAACATGCGGTTTATAACGTCTTGTCACCGGAAGGATTCGCAACTATTTTGTGGAAGGATTCCAAAAAGTGTAAGGATGCAGCAAAGGTAATGGGAATGACTGCGGACGAACTTTTCAAGGATGGTTTGATTGACGGAATTCTAAAGGAAACGCCAGAAGGTGTTCAGGTGGATAAAAGTATTACAATTGCGGCATTCAAGGAGATGCTGCAAAGAGAATTGAGCGAACTTTGTGGGTTAAAGACGGAGGAACTGCTCAAAAGACGATTTGAAAAATATCGTAGAAAGGGACTAGATGGAAGGGATTAAAATCATTGGCTATGGCCATGCATTGCCAGAAAAAATCGTGAGCAATGAAGATTTAAGCAAGATGGTGGACACCTCAGATGAATGGATTTCGTCGAGGACCGGCATTAAGAATCGCTATGTGTCAGAGCAGGAAACAAATGCAAGCCTCTCACTTGCGGCGGCAAAGGAAGCGATTGCAGACAGTGGGAAAAAAGAGGAAGACCTCGATTTGATTTTACTTGCAACGGTGACACCGGATTATGTGACACCTTCGGTTGCATGCAGGGTCGCAGCAGAGCTTTCCGTCAAAAAGGAGATACCGGTATTTGATTTTAATGCAGCTTGTTCCGGCTTTTTATATGGACTTTATCTGGCAGACAGATTGTTAAAAGTTGGACAATGTGCATTGCTCATGGCAACCGAACAGTTATCAAAAATTACGGATTTTACAGACAGAAGCACCTGTGTCTTGTTTGGGGATGGCTCTGGTGCCGTTGTCGTGGAAAAGAAAAAGGAGGTATCCTTTGACTGTTTTGTGGGAGCCGACGGAAATGCAGGGCCGCTTTATTGTAAGAGCCTTCGTTTTACAAAGGATGCTTACATTCACATGAATGGAAAAGAAGTGTTCCGTTTTGCAGTAGATAAGATTCAAAAAAGCATTGCAAGAATCTTAGAACAAAATCACCTTACGATGGATGACATTGATTATGTGGTTTGTCATCAGGCAAATTACCGGATTATCGATTATGTGAGAAAAAAGCTGCATGCCCCGGAAGAAAAATTTTTTTGCAATATCCAAAATTACGCCAATACATCGGCTGCGAGCATCCCATTAGCACTCTATGACATGAGGCAGCAAGGCTTACTTTGTCCAGGGAAAAAGGTAATCGTAGTTGGTTTTGGAGGCGGATTTACCTGGGGAGCAGCACTTTTAGATTGTTAGGATAAGAAAAGAAAGGAAATAACATGCAGTTACATAAAATGTTAGGGATACAGTATCCCATCATACAAGGTGCAATGGCAAATATCGCGACAGCAGAGTTTGCGGCAGCCGTTTCAAATGCGGGTGGACTTGGAATTATCGCAGGAGGCGGTATGAGTCCGGAAGAATTAGAAGAAAGCATTGTAACATGTAAACGTCTGACCAAGAAACCATTTGGGGTAAACCTGATGTTGATGCATCCAAAAGCAGCAGAACAGGCAGAGGTGATTCAAAGACAGCGTGTTGCACTTGTGACAACAGGAGCGGGAAATCCTGGAAAATATATTGAAGGTTTTAAGGAGAATGGAATTTTGGTTTTTCCGGTGCTATCTAGTGTTTTGATGGCACAGCGAATGGAAAAATTAGGGGTAGATGCCGTGATTGCTGAGGGAACGGAAAGTGGTGGCCATGTAGGAGAGATGACCACAATGGCACTTATTCCACAGATGGTAGATGCGCTTTCGATTCCGGTCATTGCCGCAGGGGGAATTGCGGATGGAAGACAGATGGCAGCGGCTGCATTGCTTGGTGCAAGTGGGGTTCAGATTGGAACCTGTCTTTTGCCAACGAAGGAGTGCCCAATTCATGAAAATTACAAACAGGCAGTGCTTAAGGCAAAGGATAACGACACAATTGTGACAGGAAGAATTGCTGGAACACCAGTTCGAATCTTAAAAAATCAGATGGCAAGAGAGTATGTCAAGCAGGAGAAGGCTGGCGCAGATAAAATGGAGCTGGAAAAATATACGCTTGGCTCGCTTAGAAGAGCTGTATTCGAGGGGGACACGCTGACGGGGTCATTGATGGCAGGTCAGGTGTGCGGAATGTTAAAAGAAGAAAAAACGATTGCGCAGGTGTTAGAGGAAATGGTAAAGACAGCCCAGGAGAAGTTAGCGGGTACCAATGGAATTTTAGAATCGTAACGGGCAGAAAAGACAAAGTTTAGGCTAGAAGGGAGAATCGAATGAAGTTAGCAGTGTTATTTGCAGGGCAGGGAAGCCAGAAAGTCGGAATGGGAAAAGACTTTTATGAGACCTATCCGGAATTTGCCGGGTGTATTGACCTTGCAGGTGAAAAGATAAAGTCGATGATGTTTGACGGTCCGATGGAGGAATTATCGCAGACAAAGCATACGCAGCCGGCTCTTGTTGCATACGCAGCCGGTATCGTTGCACTTTTGCAAAAAGAAGGGCTTGAAATTGCAAGTACGGCAGGGCTTAGTTTAGGAGAATACAGTGCCCTTTATCTGGCACAGGCGATGGATCTTCCTACCCTGTATGAACTTTGCAGTTATCGGGGCAGCATTATGCAAGAGGCTGCAAAAGGTGTTACAACCGCGATGTCAGCCATCATGACACCACAGCGTGAACTGGTGGAAGAGGCGGTAGAGAAGGCAAAGCAGTCTGGAAGAGTTGAGATTTCAAATTACAATGCGACCGGACAGATTGTGATTGCAGGTGAAGAAGCAGGAGTAGCGGCAGCAGAGGCGCTTTTGAAGGAACAGGGGGTTCGAAAATGCATCCGCCTGAAGGTGAGTGGGCCATTTCACACCAGCTATATGGAGGAAGTCTCAAAGCAACTACAAACATACTTGGATTCTTGCAAATTTCAGACGCCAAAGATAAAAGTCTATTCGAATGTAACGGCAAAACCAATGCAGACAGAGCATGAAATCAAAGAACTTTTAACAAAACAGATTAAAACAGCAGTTCATATGGAAGACATCCTGAAAAATATGAAGGAGGATGGCATCACGCACGTGATAGAAGTTGGTCCCGGAAAAGTATTAGCTGGCTTTTTAAAACGGACAGCGCCAGAACTTCAGGTAAGAAGTATTGATTGTGTGGAAGATTATAAAGAAGCTTTAGCGTTTTTAAAGCAGGAAAGGGAATAAAGAATGGAAGAAGAAAAACAGGTTGCAGTTGTCACAGGAGCCGGGCGTGGAATTGGCAGAGCCATCTGCATCGAATTAGCCAGACGTGGATTTCATGTGGTAGTCAATTATGGACACCAGAAAGAAGCGGCAGAAGAGGTCGTACAAAAATGCAGACAGTTTGGCGTGCAGGCAGTGGCTGTAAAAGCAGATATGTCCCAAAAAGCGGACTGTGACTTTTTGATGAAAGAAGCTTTAAAGCTTACCGGAAAGGTTCAGGTCTGGGTGAATAACGCAGGGATTACAAGAGACAATCTGCTGCTTCGTATGTCAGAAGAAGAATTTCAAAAAGTCATTGATTTAAATCTGACCGGAGCATTTTATGGAATGAAGGCAGCGGTATCGGTCATGATCAGACAGCGTTATGGAAGAATCGTTACCATTTCCAGTATTGCAGGGGTCAGAGGAAATGCGGGACAGGTGAATTACAGCGCCAGCAAGGCAGGCGTGATTGGAATGACCAAATCCCTTGCAAAAGAAGTGGCAAGCCGGAACATTACAGTAAATGCGATTGCACCAGGAATGATTGCAACGGAGATGGTAGATGCAATACCGGATAAGACAAGAGAAGAGATGGTGAAGTCAATTCCGATGCGGCGAATGGGGGAACCAAAGGATGTGGCGAATGCGGTTGCCTTTTTGGCAGGCGAGGATGCCGGATACATTACGGGACAGGTGTTATGTGTAGACGGAGGAATGGCAGTATGAGTTTGAAAAAAAGAGTAGTAGTAACCGGAATGGGAATGGTAAGCCCAATCGGAAATAACGTAGAAGAATCCTGGAATGCAGCAAAAAAGGGGGAATGTGGAATCGATGAGATTACACAGTTTGATGCGTCTATGACGGCAGTATCCCTCGCAGCAGAGGTAAAAGATTTTCATCCAGAAGAGCATCTAGAAAAGAAGTCTTTACGAAAAATGGATCGTTTTGTCCAGTTTGCGATGGTAGCGGCAGATGAGGCGCTTGCCCAGGCAGGAGAATTCCCGGATAAGTCCAAGGTGGGAACGATTGTTTCGTCTGGAATTGGCGGACTTCGCGTGATTGAAAAAGAACAGGATCACGGAAGAGAGGCTGGGTTTAAACGAATCTCACCGTACTTTATTCCGATGGCAATTTCCAATATGGCAGCAGGACAGATTGCGATTGCGCATGGTCTGACAGGACTTAGTACCTGTGTCGTGACCGCTTGCGCAAGTGGAACCAACGCAATTGGCGAAGCATTTTTAAAAATTCGGGATGGCTATTTATCCGCATGTGTTTGTGGAGGAACGGAAGCATCTATTACACCGCTTGCGCTTGGTGGGTTTGCTTCCATGAAGGCATTATGTACAGGTACAGACAAAGAGCGTGCCAGCATTCCATTCGACAAAGAACGTCATGGTTTCGTGATGGGAGAAGGTGCAGGAATCCTTGTTTTGGAAGAGTACGAGCATGCAAAGGCACGTGGCGCCCATATTTTAGGAGAAATGGTTGGATATGGCACAAACTGTGACGCTTATCATATTACAGCTCCATTGCCGGATGGAAGCGGTGCGGCAGAATGTATGAAACTTGCAATTTCAGATGCCGGTATCACACCGGAAAACATAGGATATATCAATGCACATGGCACAAGTACACCACTGAATGACCTTGGAGAGACAAAGGCAGTCAAACTGGTGTTCGGTGAAGAGACGAAGGTGCCAATCAGCTCTACCAAATCCATGACCGGACATTTGTTAGGTGCAAGCGGTGCGGTCGAAGCAATCTTCTGTCTAAAAGCGTTGGAGGATCAATATCTTCCTGCAACCATTCATTATAAGGTGCCGGATGAGGAATGTAATCTTGATGTCATTCCAAACCAGGGAAGAGAGGCAGATGTTACGTATGCATTGTCCAATTCCTTAGGATTTGGTGGTCATAATGCAACTTTAATCATGAAACGCTGGGAGGAGGATGGCAATGCAGTTAGATAACGAACAGATTCAAAAAATTTTGCCACACCGCTATCCATTTTTGCTGGTAGATAAAATTACGGAACTAGAAGAAGGTGTCTATGCAAAGGGCATCAAATGTGTCTCCGCAAATGAGATGCAGTTTTTAGGTCATTTTCCGGGGCAGCCGGTTATGCCAGGCGTTTTAATTATTGAAGCCCTGGCACAGTGCGGTGCAATTGCAATTCTTTCCGAGGAAGAAAACAAAGGAAAGCTGGCTTTTTTTGGTGGAATCAAGAATGCAAGATTTAAACAGAAGGTAGTTCCGGGAGATGTTTTGGAATTGGAATGCAAGATTATTGCAAGAAGAGGACCTGTCGGTATGGGAAAAGCCGTTGCAACCGTGGATGGCAAAGTGGCGGCAACCGCAGAAATTTCCTTTGCAATTGGAGCCTGAACTTGCTATACTGTCTCTTGAAGAAAAAAAGGGGAGAGTAAACAAATGAAGCTAGAGGATGCATTTTACGGTGTTTATTCCAAATTTAAGTTACATTTTTATCAGGAAGTGTTTGGACATTTTTCAGCAAGGGAAGCAACATTGACAACGGTAGAATCTTTTTGTATGGAGACCATCTATGCAATGAAGGAACCAACGATTAATGAATTCGCATCCTTTTTGAAGATTTCCTCTCCAAATGCGGCATATAAAGTAAATAACCTGATTAAAAAGGGGTATGTAGAGAAAGTACAGTCCGAGACGGATCGAAGAGAGTACCATCTTCGGGCTACACAAAAATACATTGATTACTATAATATCAGCTATCATTATGTAGAGGAAGTGGTTGCCCGTCTTGAAAATAATTTAGATGAGGCGGATAAAGAAAAGCTAAGAAGCATTTTAGAGACGATGTACAAGGAATTTATGCCAGAAGTACCAAACTACGATTTAGAAGAAAAAGAAGAGTAGTTCATAGAAAAGGTCTGTATTGCCGGTTTTCCGGTATTTACAGACCTTTTCTCTATTTTATAATATAGCGTTCTTAAAGAAACAGACGTAGTTTTTATCGATAAAACCGTTCCAGGGAATCCATTTTTGCGCTCATATTTGCAAACAATGCATCTACAATTGTAATTGCAGCCATGGATTCTACCACAACAACGGCGCGTGGCACGATAATCGGGTCATGACGTCCTTTGATCTGGATTTCAATTTCATCGCCCTGCTTATTTACCGTATGCTGCGTAGCGGATACGGAAGGGGTAGGTTTGATGGCGGCGCGTAAGATAATATCACTTCCATCACTCATTCCACCAAGGATTCCACCGGCATGGTTTGTGCATTTGCCAATTGAGCCATCTTCCATTTTACAAAAGGCATCGTTGTTGGCGCGGCCGGTTGCGCGTGCAGCTTCAAAACCGTCGCCAATCTCAAAGCCTTTGACAGCGCCGATGGACATGATGGCTTTTGCAAGGTTGGCATCTAATTTTTCAAAGACAGGGTCACCAATACCGACCGGCATTCCGGATACGACACATTCTACGATGCCGCCGGAAGAATTCTGCTCTGCCATGCAGGCATCTAAATAGCCGCTTGCATTGTCGGCAGCATCAGCGTCCGGCATATAGAGCGGATTTCTAGAAATCTCGTTTGCATCAAAATGATGTGGGTCAATCTGGATAGGTCCGATGGCTTTGGTGTAAGTCAAAAAGGAGATACCAAGCTGATTTAAAATTTTAACGGCAATGGCACCGGCAGCCACACGTCCGATGGTTTCCCGCCCGGAGGAACGTCCGCCACCGCGGTAATCCCGGAATCCATATTTTAAATCAAAGGTATAATCGGCATGCCCCGGACGATAGTAGGATGCAATTTCACTGTAATCTTTTGATTTTTGATTTTGATTAAAAACGACAAGTGAGATTGGAGTACCGGTTGTTTTTCCTTCGAATACACCGGAAAGAATCTCGACAGAATCGTCCTCTTTTCTTGGAGTGGAATAGTGGGACTGACCTGGTTTTCTGCGGTTTAGAAAAATCTGGATATCCTCCTCACATAAAGAAAGACCAGCCGGGCATCCATCGACGACAACGCCGACGCCTTTTCCGTGGGATTCCCCCCATGTTGTAATTTTAAAAATATTTCCGAATGTGGAACCTGCCATAAGAACCTCCTAAGTATATAAATAAAACTAATAGATAAAAATAAACTTTTTATGTATAATTATAAATAACATATTTTTTCTGGAAAATCCAGAATGGATCTGAAAAATATGGTTGTCTTTTAGTTATTATAGGAGATTTGTCTTTCCGTGACAACAAGTTTATGGTAAGATATTAAAGCAGTTTAAAAAAAGTAAGTTGGAGATGAAAATGGATACAATTTATCGGGTAAAAACCTGTAAGAAGCCAGTCGACTGGGAAGTGGAGGTTCCGGGTTCTAAGAGTATGACAAACCGGGCACTTTTAATGGCGGCAATTGCAAGTGGAAGGACAAAATTAAAGGGAGTCTTGTTTAGCGACGATTCCAGATATTTTTTGAGTTCTCTGCAATCGCTTGGCTTTCAGGTAGAAATAGACGAAGCGGCAAAGACAGTTACGGTGGAAGGATGTGGCGGTGTGCTTCCGGTCACAGAGGGAGAAATCTATGTGGGAAGTGCAGGAACTGCGGCACGTTTCTTAACCGCAATGCTTTCGCTTTCGAAGGGAACATTTGTAATTCAGGCATCCGAGCAGATGAAAAAGCGTCCGATGAAGCCACTGTTTGATGTTTTGACCGGACTGGGTGCTAAGATTTTATATTTAGAGGAAGAAGGATTCCTACCAATCCAGATTACAGGAATTGGGGAACAGATTTCAAAAGAAAAAGAAGTAACGGTAGCGCTTGATATCAGTAAGAGTACACAGTTTTTAAGTGCCTTGCTTTTGACCTCACCGATGATAGCAGCTGGAATCCGTATTTTGATTACGAGTGAGAAAACAGATGGAGCCTACATCCGTATCACAAGAAAAATGATGGAACAGTTTGGCGTAATGGTCTCCTTTGATGGCAGAAATTATGTTGTAAAAGGTGGACAACAGTACCAAATTGCAGAATACCAGATTGAACCGGATGTGTCTGCGGCCTGTTATTTTTATGGAGCGGCAGCAATCACGGGCGGAAGAGCACTTGTGAAAAATGTAACAAAGTCTTGTATGCAGGGAGATTTGAAGTTCCTTACCGCGTTAGAGCAGATTGGCTGTAAAGTTACGGAGGATGCAGATGGTCAGATTGTGGTGCTAGGACCAGCGAATGGAGCAATAGATGGTATTACCGTTGATATGAATGATTTTTCCGATCAGACCATGACACTTGCGGCGATGGCACCTTTTGCAAAAGGAAAGGTTCGAATTGAGCATATTGGTCATATCAGATTACAGGAATCCGACCGGATTCATGCCATTGCAACCGAATTAAACCGGTTGGGAATTGACTGCACGGAGGAAGAGGATGCATTGACCATTTTACCGGGTACGCCAAAGCCAGGCGGGGTTACAACCTATGAGGATCACAGAATGGCAATGGCATTTTCATTGATTGGTCTTAGGACAGAAGGAATTGTCATCAAAGATCCGGATTGTTGCAGAAAAACGTTTGAACAGTATTTTTCCGTGTTAGACCGATTGTGTGAACAGAACAATGAAGGTTAACATAATTGCAAAACCGGAAAGGGAATCTAGTTAGAATGAGGTGGAAATATGTATGAATTATTAAAACAGGAGGGGCGTGCAAAACGAGGTGTGTTACACACTGTCCACGGAGATATCCAGACGCCTGTCTTTATGAATGTAGGAACGGTTGCTGCCATTAAGGGTGCAGTATCGACCGAGGACTTAGAGGAAATCAAATGTCAGGTAGAGTTATCCAATACCTATCATTTGCATGTCCGTACCGGTGATAAATTAATCAAAGAGGTTGGCGGACTTCACAAATTCATGTCCTGGAACCGTCCAATTCTTACAGATTCCGGCGGATTTCAGGTATTCTCACTGGCTGGACTCCGTAAAATCAAAGAGGAGGGTGTTTATTTTCATTCCCACATTGATGGCGCTAAGATTTTCATGGGACCAGAGGAGAGTATGCAGATTCAGTCGAATCTAGGCTCTACCATTGCGATGGCATTTGATGAATGTCCGCCGGCATTGGCAGAACGCAAGTATGTAGAAGATTCTGTGGCACGTACGACACGTTGGTTAGAGCGCTGTAAAAAAGAGATGGACCGCTTAAACTCCTTAGAGGATACCGTAAATAAGAAACAAATGCTGTTTGGTATTAATCAGGGTGCTATCATGCCGGATATCCGTATTGACCATGCGAAAAGAATTTCCGAGATGGATTTGGATGGTTATGCGGTAGGAGGTCTTGCAGTCGGCGAGACACACGAGCAGATGTATCACATTTTAGAGGAGACCGTTCCGTATCTTCCGGTGAATAAGCCAACTTATCTGATGGGGGTTGGAACGCCGGCAAATATTTTAGAAGGTGTGGAACGCGGTATTGATTTCTTTGACTGCGTTTATCCATCCAGAAACGGACGTCACGGTCATGTGTATACGAACCTTGGTAAGATTAATCTGTTCAACCAGAAGTACGAAAAAGATATGCGTCCGATTGAGGAAGGATGTCAGTGTCCTGCATGCCGCCGTTACAGCAGAGCATACATCCGTCATCTGTTAAAGGCAAAAGAGATGCTTGGCATGCGTCTTTGCGTGCTTCACAACCTCTATTTCTACAATACAATGATGGAAGAAATCAGGGATGCCCTCGATGCAGGCAATTTTAAATCCTACAAGGAAGAAAAACTTTACCGTATGGGTCAGATTAACCGTGAAAAGGAAAATAATTTATAAAATTACTATTAATTCAAGGGAAAGACTTGCCGAATCTTCGGCTTTTGTGTAAAATGAGTAATAGTTCATTTTGAATAGAAATTTTAGGAGGACATCAAGATGTTATCAATTTTAGCAACAGCTTCATCTGCAGCAGCAGGCTGGGGTGGAATGATTATCTGGTTAGTGATTTTATTCGCATTCATGTATTTCTTCATGATTCGTCCACAGCAGAAAGAGACAAAGAAGAAGAATCTCATGATGGCAGAATTAGCAGTAGGAGATACAGTATTGACAACAAGTGGTTTCTATGGTACCGTAATCGACATTTCAGATGATACAGTCATTGTTGAATTTGGAAGCAACAAGAACTGCCGTATTCCAATGCAGAAAGCAGCAATTTCCGCAGTTGAGAAGCCAGAAGAAGCAGCAGAATAATCAAACTACAAATGATTTTAAGAAAAGCTTAAGAGAACTGTCAGGAAATGACAGTTCTTTTTTGGTATCAGAATGCTATAATAATAGTACAAGTTTTGGAAAACAAAAGAAGATTTTGGGAAGAGATAGAGGAAGATTATGAGAAGAAATCAACGTTTGAGAGAACAAAGACAAAGATTATGGATTGCCGGAATTGGAATTTTGGCTGCCCTGGCGGCATTGTATCTTGCAGTCGCAGTGTTTTATCGGAACCACTATATGCCAAAAACCTGTATGAATGGCATTTCGATTGGAAATCTAAGCTTAACAAAGGCAGAGAAAAAATTAAGCAGGGAGATTTCCTGCTATACGTTAACGATTACAGACCGGGATGGAAAAACGTATAAGATACTCGGACCGGATTTTGATTATTCGTTTGAGTCAAATGGGGAGGCAGATTCTCTTTTAAAGAAACAGGGAAGCTTTGCATGGATTGCAAAAATTGCAAAGGACAAAGAATACCAGTTATCTGTTTCCATCACTTATGATAAAGACAAATTGCAGCAACTGATAGACGGATTAGACTGTTTTGATACAGAAAATCTGGTGGAACCGGAGGATGCAGCGTTAGAAAAGACTGACGATGGTTATGAGATTGTTCCACAGGTGATGGGAAATAAGTTAAAGCAGGATGAAGTAAAAGCAAAGATTTCGGATGCGGTAGTAAAGGGTGAGACGGAACTTACTTTGATGGATGAGGACTATGAAAACCCGGCTGTCTATGAGGATGATGCTTCTTTGGTGGAGCAGTTAGATGCCGTCAATAAATACCTTTCAACTACCATTTACTATGATGTGGGCGATGATGGGGAGGTATTAGACCGTTCTACCATAAAAGATTTGATACAGGTGAATGAGAACGGACAGGTATCTTTAGATGATGATGCCATTACCAAGTACGTGCAATCCTTGGCAAGCAAATACAATACATATGGGGATGTCCGTAAATTCCAGACTTCCGTAGGCGATACTGTTGAAATTGGAGGTGGAGATTACGGCTGGGTCATTGATAAAAAGGCGGAAAAAGAAGAGTTGATTTCTGACTTAGAACAAGGTGGAACTTTTCAAAGAGAGCCGGTATTTGAACAGACAGCAAAAGTAAAAAGCATTACAAATGATATCGGAGATACCTATATTGAGATTGATTATACCAACCAGCATTTATACTATTATGAAGAAGGACAACTCCTTTATCAGACGGATATTGTATCTGGAAATATCACAAGAGGAAACGGTTCCCCGGATGGAATTTTTAAGATTGTATACAAGCAGAGTCCTGCCACATTAGTGGGTGAGGATTACGAGTCGAACGTACAGTACTTTATGCCATTTGCCTATAACGTAGGAATCCATGATGCGAGCTGGCGAAAAGGTGTGTTTGGTGGTGAAATCTATAAGACCTCCGGCTCCCATGGCTGCATCAATGTGCTGCCAGAGGCGGCAGAAACCCTATATGGAATGATACAAAAAGATACGCCGGTCGTAGCTTATTACCGTGAACCGGTAGAGCTGACTGCGGAAAATGCGAAGATTTCAAATGCCTTTTCCTATGTTGATCCGGATAAAGAAAAAGATGCGGATGCACAGGTGACCGCGACAACAGAAAATACGACAACCGAGTAAAAGGGTGGAGCTTTTAGTGCTCCACCATTTTTATAACTATAATTTATAATAAACATGAAAAACTACAATAGCAAGTTATATTGAATTCTAGGCAAGCTTCCATTATGATAAATAGTAACAATAGAAAGGAAGAGGTAGTGTAGAATGAAATGTCAGATTGGTGTAATTTCAGGGGATGGAATTGGTCCGGAGATTGTAACAGAGGCAAAAAAAGTTTTAGATAAAATTGGGGAAGTATTTGGTCATCAGTTCTGTTATCAGGAGATTCTGATGGGAGGCTGTTCCATTGATGCAACCGGTGTACCATTAACAGATGAGGCAATTGAAGCTGCAAAAGCATCCGATGCCGTTTTGATGGGATCGATTGGAGGAAACACTTCCACATCTCCATGGTACAAACTTGCGCCGGAACTTCGCCCGGAAGCAGGTCTTTTAAAATTAAGAAAGTCCTTAAACCTTTTTGCAAATTTAAGACCGGCATATTTATATGAAGAATTAAAGGAGGCTTGCCCGCTTCGGGAGGACATCATTGGGGACGGATTCGATATGATGATTATGCGAGAGCTGACAGGCGGTCTTTATTTTGGAGAACGTAAGACAGAAGAGGTAAACGGACTTATTCAGGCGACCGATGTTTTGACATACAACGAAGAAGAGATTCGCAGAATTGCAAAACGAGGATTTGACATTGCAAGAAAAAGAAGAAAGAAAGTGACAAGTGTCGATAAGGCAAACGTGCTTGATTCTTCCAGATTATGGAGAAAAATCGTAGAAGAAGTGGCAAAAGACTATGAGGATGTTACCTACGAACATATGTTGGTAGATAACTGTGCGATGCAGTTAGTCAAAGATCCAAAACAGTTCGATGTTATTTTAACTGAGAATATGTTTGGTGATATTTTGTCTGATGAGGCAAGTATGGTGACTGGTTCCATTGGAATGCTTTCTTCTGCGAGCCTGAATGACACCAAATTCGGACTTTACGAGCCAAGCGGCGGTTCAGCACCGGATATTGCAGGAAAAGGAATTGCCAATCCAATTGCAACTATTTTAAGTGCAGCAATGATGCTTCGTTATACGTTTGACTTAGATACAGAGGCAGATGCAGTGGAACGTGCAGTGAAGGAAGTGCTAAAAGCCGGATATCGCACGATTGATATTATGCCGCAGGAAGATGCAAAAAAAGCGCTGGTAAACCAGGTCGGAACCAAGGAGATGGGAGATCTCATCTGTAATTTCCTTGAAAAATAAAAATAAGTTTTGCATTTTAACGTGAAAAAGTATATAGTAGAGATATTATAACTTACATATAGAAAGAGGATTGGATTATGAAGAGTGATAACGTAAAGACAGGAATGCAGCAGGCACCTCATCGAAGCCTGTTCAATGCTTTGGGATTTACTGAGGAAGAGATGAAAAAACCAATGGTCGGAATCGTAAGTTCCTATAACGAGATTGTACCGGGTCATATGAATCTGGATAAAATTGTAAATGCCGTAAAGCTTGGAGTTGCGGAAGCCGGTGGCGTACCGGTTGTATTTCCGGCAATTGCTGTCTGTGACGGTATCGCAATGGGACACATCGGCATGAAGTATTCTCTGGTAACAAGAGATTTGATTGCAGATTCCACAGAATGTATGGCACTCGCACATCAGTTCGATGCACTTGTTATGGTTCCAAACTGTGACAAGAACGTTCCTGGACTTTTGATGGCGGCAGCTCGTATTAATGTACCTACGGTGTTCGTCTCAGGCGGACCAATGCTTGCAGGTCATGTACACGGTAAGAAGAGAAGTCTTTCTTCCATGTTTGAGGCGGTTGGCTCCTATGCAGCCGGAACCATGACAGAGGAAGAGGTAAGAGAATACGAAGAAAAGGTATGTCCTACCTGTGGTTCCTGTTCTGGAATGTATACAGCGAACTCCATGAACTGTTTAACAGAAGCACTTGGTATGGGACTTCGCGGAAACGGTACGATTCCTGCTGTATATTCCGAGCGTATCAAGCTTGCAAAACATGCAGGTATGGCAGTTATGGATATGTATCGCAAGAATATCAGACCAAGAGATATCATGACAAAAGATGCTATTTTAAATGCACTGACCGTAGATATGGCACTTGGATGTTCGACAAACAGTATGCTTCATCTGCCGGCAATCGCACATGAAGTTGGATTTGATTTTGACATTTCATTTGCAAATCCAATCAGTGAGAAGACACCGAACCTTTGCCATCTTGCACCGGCAGGCCCTACTTATATGGAAGATTTGAATGAAGCCGGCGGTGTTTACGCAGTAATGAAAGAGTTAGCAGACATCGGATTGTTACATACAGACTGCATGACCGTTACCGGAAAGACAGTCGGAGAAAACATTGCAAATGCAGTAAACCGCAATCCGGAAGTTATCAGAACGACCGATAACCCATATAGTAAGACAGGAGGCCTTGCTGTATTAAAAGGAAATCTCGCACCGGATGGTGGTGTTGTCAAACGTTCTGCCGTTGTCGATGAGATGATGGTTCATGAGGGACCAGCCAGAGTCTTTGACTGTGAAGAAGATGCGATTGCTGCAATCAAAGGTGGAAAGATTGTTGCCGGTGATGTTGTTGTCATTCGTTATGAAGGACCAAAGGGTGGTCCTGGTATGAGAGAAATGCTAAATCCGACTTCAGCCATCGCAGGAATGGGACTTGGCTCCTCGGTAGCGTTAATCACAGACGGTCGTTTCTCCGGCGCAAGCCGTGGTGCTTCCATCGGACACGTTTCACCGGAGGCAGCAGTTGGTGGTCCGATTGCACTTGTAGAAGAGGGTGACATCATTAAGATTAATATTCCGCAGATGACACTTGACATTGCTGTTTCTGACGAAGAGATGGCAAGAAGAAAAGCAAACTGGCAGCCAAGAAAGCCTAAGGTTACAACGGGATATCTGGCACGTTACGCTTCCATGGTAACATCTGGAAACAGAGGTGCAATTTTACAGATTCCGGGAAAAAAAGAAGAATAGAAAGTGAGGAGTCTGCCATGCAGTTAACGGGTGCGCAGATTGTTATGGAATGTCTGAAAGAACAGGGCGTTGATACTGTTTTCGGATATCCTGGTGGCGCAATCTTAAATGTTTATGATGAATTATATAAAAATAAAGATGCTATCCGTCATGTGTTGACTTCACACGAACAGGGAGCAGCACATGCAGCGGATGGATATGCAAGAAGTACAGGAAAAGTAGGAGTCTGTTTTGCAACCAGTGGTCCTGGAGCAACCAACCTTGTGACGGGAATTGCGACAGCATACATGGATTCGGTTCCAGTTGTGGCAATTACATGTAATGTCACAGTACCTTTGCTTGGAAAAGACAGTTTCCAGGAGATTGATATTGCGGGAATTACAATGCCAATCACAAAACACAATTTCATTGTGAAAGATGTAACAAAGTTGGCAGATACCATCCGCAGAGCCTTTACAATTGCAAAGAAGGGGCGTCCGGGTCCAGTGCTTGTCGATATTCCAAAAGATGTGACAGCATTGAAGACAGAGTATGAGCCGAAGAAACCGGAACCGATTGCAAGAATATCAGAAACAATCACAGACGAAGATTTAGAGGTAGCTCTTGAAATGTTACAAAAGGCAGAGAAACCATACATCTTTGTGGGTGGCGGTGCTGTTATTTCCGGTGCAAGCGAGGAATTAAAAGAATTTGTACATAAAATGGATGCTCCGGTCTGTGATACTCTGATGGGAAAAGGTGCATTTGACGGAACAAACGATTTGTATACAGGCATGCTTGGAATGCATGGAACGAAGACGTCGAACTTGGGCGTGAGCGACTGCGACCTTCTGGTTGCCATCGGAGTGCGGTTCTCGGACCGTGTGCTTGGAAATGCAAGCAAGTTTGCAAAGCAGGCCAAGATTTTACAGTTTGATGTAGATCCGGCTGAGATTAACAAAAATATCAGAGTGGACGCCTGTGTGATTGGGGACGTGAAAGAGATTTTAACCAGAGTGAACGAAAGGTTACCTCAGCAAAATCACAACGCATGGATTTCACATGTATTAGATTACAAAGTAAAATTCCCATTAAAATATGCAGAGCAAGGAATCTCCGGTCCTTATATTATGGAGGAGATTTATCGCAAGACAAACGGGGATGCAGTCATCGTGACAGAAGTCGGGCAGCATCAGATGTGGGCAGCGCAATATTATAAATACAAGAATCCGAGAACATTTTTAACATCCGGAGGTCTTGGTACGATGGGATATGGACTCGGTGCAGCGATTGGTGCGCAGATTGCCAACCCAGACAAACAGGTTATCAATATTGCCGGTGATGGATGTTTTCGAATGAATATGAATGAGCTGGCAACAGCGGTTCGTGAGCAACTGCCACTGATTGAGGTGATTGTCAATAACCACGTATTAGGAATGGTTCGCCAGTGGCAGAATCTTTTCTATGAAAAACGTTATTCCGCTACCGTTTTAGATGACGGAGTTGATTTTGTAAAACTTGCCGAGGCGATGGGCGCAGCCGGATACCGCGCAACATCCAGGGAAGAGTTTGAAACAGTATTCCAAAAAGCATTGGAATCCAAAACACCGGTCTTAATCGATTGTATCATTGATTCAGACGATAAAGTATGGCCAATGGTGGCACCAGGAGAAGCAATCAGTTCTTCATTTACCGATGAGGATATGAAATAAAAGGTTTTAAAAATAGGAGGAAGTTATAAAATGAGCAGAGTTTACAATTTTTCGGCAGGACCAGCAGTTTTGCCAGAAGAGGTCTTAAAAGAGGCTGCAGACGAAATGTTAGACTACAAAGGAAGCGGCATGTCCGTTATGGAGATGAGTCATCGTTCTAAAGTATACGATAACATTATCAAAGAAGCAGAAGCAGATTTAAGAGAATTGATGAACATTCCAGACAATTACAAGGTATTATTCCTGCAGGGAGGAGCTTCCCAGTTTTTCGCTGAGGTTCCAATGAACCTGATGAAAAACCGCAAGGCAGGTTATATCTTAACCGGTCAGTGGGCAAAGAAAGCGTTCCAGGAAGCAAAACTTTTTGGTGAGGCTGTAGAACTTGCATCATCTGCGGATGAGACATTTACCTATATTCCAGATTGCTCTGATTTACCAATTACAGACGATATGGACTATGTTTATATCTGCGAAAACAATACCATTTACGGAACAAAGTACAAAAAGCTTCCAAATACAAAAGGTAAGATTTTAGTATCCGATATTTCCTCCTGCTTTTTATCAGAACCGATTGATGTAACAAAATATGGAGTTGTTTACGGTGGCGTTCAGAAAAACGTAGGACCAGCAGGTGTTGTAATTGCGATTATCCGTGAAGATTTAATTACAGACGAGGTACTTCCGGGAACACCTACCATGTTAAAATGGAAGACACAGGCAGACAACGATTCCTTATACAACACACCTCCATGTTACAATATCTACATTTGCGGTAAAGTCTTTAAATGGTTAAAGAAGATGGGGGGGTTATCCGTCATGAAAGAACGCAATGAAGAGAAAGCGAAGATTTTATATGATTATTTAGATCAGAGCAAGTTATTCAAAGGAACCGTAAGAAAAGAAGACCGTTCTTTGATGAATGTCCCATTTGTAACAGGTGATAAAGACTTAGATGCCAAATTTGTAAAAGAAGCAGAGGCTGCCGGACTTGTGAACTTAAAAGGTCACCGTACCGTTGGTGGAATGAGAGCATCTATCTACAATGCAATGCCAAAAGAAGGTGTTGTGAAGTTAGTAGAATTCATGAAGAAGTTTGAGGAGGAAAATGCGTAATGTATCAGTATCATTGTTTAAATCCGATTGCAGGTGTTGGTTTAAATCTTTTTTCCGAAGATTATAAAAAAGTAGAAGAGTTAAATGACGCAGATGCAGTCTTAGTGCGTAGTGCAGCAATGCATGACATGGACCTCCCGGATAGTCTGCTTGCAGTAGCCCGTGCCGGAGCTGGTGTCAACAACATTCCTTTAGACAAATGTGCAGATCAGGGTATTGTCGTATTTAACACACCAGGTGCGAATGCAAACGGTGTAAAAGAGCTTGTGTTTGCAGGCATGCTTTATGCATCCCGTGATTTGATTGGCGGAATGGAATGGTTAAATGCCAACAAAGGCGAAGAAAACATTGCCAAGATGGCAGAAAAAGAGAAAAAGAATTTTGCCGGTCATGAGATTTCCGGCAAGAAATTAGGTGTCATTGGTCTTGGCGCCATCGGTGTGTTAGTGGCAAATGCTGCAACACATATGGGAATGGATGTCTATGGATATGACCCATATATTTCGGTCAATGCAGCATGGAACTTATCTAGAAGTGTAAAACACATCAGCAATGTAGAGGAAATCTACAAAGAATGTGATTTTATTACCATCCACGTACCACTTTTAGATTCTACTAAGAAAATGATTAGTGCAGAAGCAATTGCAATGATGAAACCAACTACAATTGTACTTAACTTTGCGAGAGACCTTCTGGTAGATGAAGAAGCAATGGTAGACGCACTTGCACAGGGAAAAGTTGCAAAATACGTTTCAGACTTCCCGAACCCAACAACAGTAGGAGCAAAAGGATGTCTTGTAACACCTCATCTTGGAGCCTCCACATCGGAGTCTGAAGATAACTGTGCCATCATGGCAGTTCGTGAGATTCGTGATTACTTAGAGAATGGTAACATTGTTCATTCTGTAAACTTCCCGGATTGTTCCATGGGAGCATGTACGGTTGCAGGCCGTGTCGGTATCTTGCATAAGAACGAAAAAGGTATGATCAGCCAGTATACAACTGTCTTAGGAGATGCTGGAATCAATATCGCAGACATGACCAATAAATCAAAGGGAGATTACGCATATGCATTAATCGATGTAGATGCACCTTTGACAGATGAAGTAATGAAAAAACTGGCAGCAATTCCAGGCGTACTTCGTGCACGGAAAGTAAAATAAAAGTAATTAGAATTAGAGAAAAAGGGAGTAAAATCCCCTGACAGAAAAATCGCCAAGACCGTGAGGTTAATGGGATTAAGTTAAGAATGAGGAAGAGAAGTTAGTATCGTAATTGATAGTAACTTCTCTTTTTTTGATAGATTTTTGCGCCGGAATCCGTAATAATAAGTGTAATTACAAAACATCCCAGATGCATCACGGGAAACCACCGGCATGGACCAACGGTGGAATGTGGTTATCCTCTTGCGAACCCATTTTATTCATAGTATAATTTAGAAAAAAGAGGGGATGGTGTAAAATACGGGGGAACAAAAGTTAAAACCTGATATTATTTTAAAGAATTACTGGCGTAACAATGAGCAGTTCGCTGATTTCTTTAATGCAGTATTATTTGGAGGGGAACAAATTATACATTCGGATGAATTAGAGGATATGGATACGGAAGAATCCTCTGTACTTGAGCACAAACAGTATGCAGAGAGTATTGGTGCATCAGGAGACAATGTCAAGGTAAGAAAAAAGTCGACGGTATATGATGTCGAATTTGTCATGCTAGGACTCGAGGGACAGGAGCGAATCCATTATGCAATGCCGATGAGGGTCATGGGATATGATTATGGTACTTATAAGAAACAGTATGAAGATAATGCTGCCAAATATAAAAATGCAAAAGGTATGACAGAAGATGAATTCTTATCTAAAATGAAGAAAACGGATAAGTTGATACCGGTCATAACCATCGTAGTTTATTATGGTGAAAAACCGTGGGATGGTGCAATTTCGCTTCATGGAATGTTAAATAATCCAATGGAAATGCTACCATTTGTAAATGATTATAAGATGCACTTGGTTGAGGCTAGAAAAAATGATTTGAAGCTTCATAATGTGAATAACAAAGATTTATTTAATCTTCTTGAATCTTCTTGAAATCTTGCTGGATAAAAACAATAAATTAAGCGTGACGCGTGAAAAAGCAATTAATTATGCAAGAGAACATAAGGTAGAAAAGTCGGTTATCATGACAGTTGCAGGAGCGGCAAATTGTAAGATGGACTATAATAGAATGTTGAAGAAGGGAGATGCTGATATGTGCACTGTATTTGAGGAAACAAGAAAAGAAGGAGTGGCTCAGGGAGTAACGCAAGGAAGAGCAGAGGAAATCATTGAAACAGGCTATGAGTTTGGGCTTTCAGAAGATGATATTTTAGCAAGACTTCAGAAAAAATTAAATGTGTCCTTACAGAAAGCACAGGAGTATCTTGCGATGTTTGGAAAAAAGACAGTATAGAAAAATCAGAACAAGAGGAACAGTAATTTATGAATATATTAGCAACAATCGACTCCACAGAAATCGTGGATACCCTGACCAATGCGCAGGAAAATATGCAACAGAATGTAGAAGAGGTGGCAAAAAATCCTGGAATTATCCGGACTTATTTTGAAAATTTGGTTCCAGATTTGATTAGTTTTGGCTTACAGGTTGTCATTGCAATTTTAATCTATGTTGTTGGAGCAAAGATAATCAAGGCAATTTTAAAAATGATGAACCGTTCGATGGAACGCGCAGGTACTGATATCGGTGTCAAACAGTTTTTATCTACGGTGATAAAATATGCACTTTACATCATTTTGATTATGATTATCCTAAATTTGTTCGGTATCGCAACGACGTCCGTAGTTGCATTGATTGGTTCCGCAGGAGTGGCAGTCGGTCTTGCATTGCAGGGAAGCCTTGCAAATATTGCAGGTGGTGTTTTGATTCTGTTTTTAAAACCGTTTCGTGTGGGTGATTATATTATTGAAGATACCAATAAGAATGAAGGAACCGTTGCTGAAATCTCGGTATTTTATACAAAATTATTAACGATTGACAATAAGGTGGTCATGATTCCAAACGGAATTTTAGCGAATGCGAGTCTGACAAATGTATCCCATATGGATAAAAGACGTGTGGATCTTGTTGTCGGCGTTTCTTATGAGGCTGATATCAAGAAGACAAAAGAAGTATTACAAAAAGTAATAGAAGAAGAACCAGCCAGATTAAAAGACGAAGAAATGCAGGTTTTTGTGTCAGAATTGGCAGACAGTTCCGTCAATATGGGTGTCCGCGTCTGGGTGAAGGCAGAGGAATACTGGCCAGCCAAGTGGAGAATCACAGAGAATGTCAAATTAGCATTAGATAAAAATGGAATTTCGATTCCATATCCACAACTTGATGTGCAAATTAGACAATAGAACTACATTTGTCTTGACAAAAAAAGACGAATATGCTAAATTTATACTTGTCAGATAAAACTGATGCATGCAATTTTAACAGAAGAGATTGCAGAATAACAAAGCGACTTAGATAAAAGTTCGCATTTATGTATTAGGAGGATTTAGTGATGCAGCAGGGAACTGTAAAATGGTTTAACGCAAAAAAAGGTTATGGATTTATCTCAGATGAACAGGGAAATGACGTATTTGTTCATTTTTCAGCATTGAATATGGATGGATTCAAAGAATTAAAAGATGGAGAATCTGTTGAATTTGACGTTGTTGACGGAGAGAAAGGACCTCAGGCAGCAAACGTAATTCGCATGAATTAATTCTGATAGAGGAAGTTAGACAGTACGTTGTTGATAGTATGCTGTCATGTTTTTCGAAAATCTTATAAGAATAACCAGGAAGAGGAGTGCTCGAAAAGAGTGCTCCTCTTTTTCTGAAAAAACGATTTCTAGTTTATACTTTTTAATCGTGGGGAAAAATGGTATAATAAGTAACATGAGTTTATTTGGCCTTTGAGAGACCAAGGGAAAGGTATGGTTTAGAAAATGAAACTATCAGATTTAACAGCATATGAAGTGCTTGAGGAAAGACGATTAGAAGATTTAAATGCAATCGGATATATTATAAGACATAAAAAGAGCGGTGCAAGAATTGCCGCAATTTCAAATGATGACGAGAATAAGGTATTTTATATCGGATTTCGTACACCACCGGAAAACTCCACCGGAGTGCCGCACATTATCGAGCATACAGTACTTTGTGGCTCTGACAAATATCCGGTAAAAGATCCCTTCGTGGAATTGGTAAAAGGGTCTCTAAATACGTTTTTAAATGCGATGACTTATCCGGAGAAGACAGTATATCCAATTGCAAGCTGCAATGAGAAGGATTTCCAGAATCTGATGGATGTCTACATGGATGCCGTGTTCCATCCAAATATTTACAAGCATGAAGAGATTTTTAAGCAGGAAGGCTGGCATTATGAGCTAGAGGAAAAAGATGCGCCGGTCACAATCAATGGTGTTGTATACAATGAGATGAAGGGGGCATTTTCCTCCCCGGATGATGTTTTACAAAGAGAGATTTTAAACTCTTTATTTCCAGAGAATGCGTACCATCATGAATCTGGCGGAGACCCGCTTCATATTCCAGAGTTGACTTATGAGGAATACCTTGATTTCCACCGCAAATATTATCATCCATGCAATTCCTATATTTATTTATATGGTGATATGGACCTTGTAGAAAAGTTAAAGTGGATGGACGAAGAATATCTTGGAAAATATGATAAGATTGAACTGGATTCTACCATTGCCCTGCAGAAACCATTTGAAAAACCAATTGAGGTGAACAAGGCATATTCTATTTCATCAACGGAGTCAGAGGAAGATAACACTTATCTTTCCTACAATGTTGCAATTGAAACCGTTTTAGATAAGAAATTATATCAGGCGTTTGATATCTTAGATTATGCGCTTGTCAGTGCACCGGGCGCACCGTTAAAGAAAGCACTTCTAGATGCAGGAATCGGTAAAGATATTTTAGGTTCTTTTGACAATGGAATTTTACAGCCGGTATTTTCAATCGTAGCAAAGAATACGAACAAGTCAGAAAAAGAGCACTTTTTATCGGTGATTCGAGAGACATTAGAGGGTGTTGTCAAAAATGGCTTGAATAAAAAAGCACTTCTCGCTGGAATCAACAGTGCGGAATTCCGTTTCCGTGAAGCGGATTTTGGACAGTTCCCGAAGGGACTTTTATATGGACTTCAGTGCTTAGACAGCTGGATGTTTGATGATATGCAGCCATTTATGCATTTAGAGGCGATTGAGACTTACCAGTTTTTGAAAGAGCAGGTAGAGACCGACTATTTTGAAAAACTGATTGAGCGTTATCTGTTACAGAACACACACGCTTCTGTCGTAGTGATTGAGCCGAAGAAAGGCTTAAATGCAAAGAATGAAGAAGCGTTAGCAGAAAAATTAAAAGCGTACAAGGAGTCCTTAAGTGAGGCGGAGTTAGAACAGCTCATTGCGGATACCAGACACTTAAAACAGTATCAGGAGGAACCATCGCCAAAAGAGGACTTAGAGAAAATTCCAATGTTAAAGCGTTCTGATATGAAAAAAGAGGCAGCACCGCTTTACAATGAAGAACTTACAATGGATAAAACTCCGGTTGTATTTCATGAAATGTTCTCCAATGGAATCGATTATCTGTCCTTCTTGTTTGAGGCAGGAGATGTCAAAGAGGAAGACCTTCCATACCTTGGAATTTTAAGATATGTTTTAGGCTATGTGGATACCAAGAGTTATTCTTATGCAGATTTTGCAAATGAGGTAAACATTCACACCGGTGGCGTTTCTTGTTCCGTTGGAATTTATCCGGATGCCAAAGAGGAAGATATGGTTCAGGTGAAGTTTGCAGTGCAGACAAAGGCTTTGTATGAAAAATTGCCAAATGCCATGCATTTAATCAAGGAGATGGTTGCAACTTCTGATTATTCGGATGAAAAACGTCTCTATGAAGTGATGGCACAGTTGAAATCAAGATTACAGGTAAGCATGAGCAGTTCCGGACATTCCGTTTCTTCCATGCGTGCGATGTCTTATTTTTCCAAGAACGCAGCATACCAGGATTCGACAAGCGGTATTGCGTTCTATGAGAAAGTAAAAGAGATTGAAGAACATTTTGAAGAGAAGAAAGAGGAATTAATTACAAAATTAGTTGCATTGACCAAACAGATTTTCACACCAAACCGTATGTTAGTCAGCGTGACCGCAACCAAAGAGGGAATTGCCGGTTTAGAACAGGAAATCAAAGATTTTAAGAAGGTATTATTTGAGGATAAGGTAATTGGTGAAGCGGCTAAGCTTACATTAGAGAAGAAAAACGAAGGATTTATGGATGCTTCGCAGGTACAGTATGTGGCACGTGCCGGAAACTACCGGAAATTAGGCTATTCCTACACAGGAGCCCTTCGTATTTTAAAAGTCATCATGGGATACGATTATCTTTGGATTAACGTTCGTGTCAAAGGTGGTGCTTACGGATGCATGAACGGATACCTTCGCAATGGAGACACTTATTTTGTATCTTACCGTGATCCAAACCTTGCAAAGACAAATGAGGTTTACAATCAGATACCAGAATATGTAAAGGCATTTGAGGCAGATGAGCGTGATATGACAAAATATGTCATCGGAACGATCAGTGATATGGATACACCGATGAATCCGTACGCAAAGGGAGCACGCTCTATGAGTGCTTATTTACAGCATATCACAATCGACGATTTACAAAGAGAGCGTGACGAGGTAATTCATGCGTCGCAGGAAGATATCCGTAATCTGGAGGGCTTGCTTAGCGCAGTCTTAGAGCAGGATAATCTTTGTGTCATCGGAAATGAAGATGCTATTTTAGAAGAAAAAGATATGTTTTTACAAGTGAAAAATCTAAATGAAACCGGAAAGGATAAAGAATGAACGAAAGCTTTAAATCAGGATTTGTAACCATTATCGGAAGACCAAATGTGGGGAAATCCACATTGATGAACCATTTGATTGGACAAAAAATTGCCATTACATCCAAAAAACCACAGACAACCAGAAATAAAATTCAGACGGTCTATACCGATATGAACCGTGGTCAGATTGTGTTTTTGGATACCCCAGGTATTCACCAGGCAAAAAACAAACTTGGTGAATACATGGTGAATGTTGCAGAGCGTACCTTAAATGAAGTAGACGTCATTTTATGGTTAGTAGAGCCATCTACTTTTATCGGAGCAGGGGAGCAGCACATTGCGGAGCAGTTAAAAAAGACCAATACGCCTGTTATTCTGGTAATCAACAAAGTGGATACCGTGGACAAGGAAAAGATTTTAGAATATATCGATTGTTATCGTAAAATTTACGATTTTGCAGAGATTATTCCAGTGTCTGCACTTCGAAATATCAACTTAAATGATGTCATTGACATGATTTACAAATATCTGCCATACGGACCACAGTTTTATGATGAGGATACGGTGACAGATCAGCCGGAGCGCGCAATCGTGGCAGAAATCATCCGTGAGAAGGCACTTCATGCATTAGACGAGGAGATTCCGCACGGAATTGCAGTTTCCATCGATCAGATGAAGCAAAGAAAAGGGCAGAACTTTTTTGATATTGATGCTACGATTGTTTGTGAGAAAGATTCCCATAAAGGAATCATCATCGGAAAAGGCGGCTCGATGTTAAAAAAAATCGGAAGTAATGCCCGCTATGAGATTGAGCGTATGTTAGACGCGAAAGTGAATTTAAAGTTATGGGTAAAGGTAAAGAAAGACTGGCGTGACAGCGATTTCTTAATGAAGAACTTTGGCTATGACAAAAAGGAAATTTAAATTTGCCTATTTTTTACTGGTATAGAACGTCAATCCATCGGAGATTCTAAAAGTGATAAGGAGGGACTGCGATGGATGAAGCCTGGAGAATGTTTGAGACAACAGGAAAAGTGACAGATTATCTAAATTATTGCAGACAGGAAAAGGGCGAAAACCTGTCTGCTAAGAGAAATACGGATTGTGTGTCTGGCACAGTCAAAGAGAGTAAGGAAAGAGAAGCCGGATGGGACAGACAGTCGTTTTGACCGGAATGGTCTTGAATGTGATGCCAATTGGCGATTATGACAAAAGAATAACAATATTGACCATGGAAAGAGGAAAGATTACAGCTTTTGCGCGTGGCGCCAGAAGACCCAACAGCCAACTGTTAGCTGCAACCAATCCTTTTTCTTTTGGTGAATTTGAACTGTTTGAGGGCAGAAGCTCCTACACGGTCGCAAAAGCAGCCATTAGCAATTATTTCCGGGAACTGACCAATGATTTTGATGTTGCATATTACGGATTCTATTTTCTGGAATTTGCAGACTATTATTGTCAGGAAAATAACGATGAAAAAGAAATGCTAAAGCTTTTGTATCAGTCGCTTCGCGCACTAGAAAGTCCTTCTTTTGACAATCGTTTAGTCCGTCTGATTTTCGAGTTAAAGGCAATGTCAATCAATGGCGAGGGACCAAACGTCTTTTCCTGCCTGGCTTGCCGGAAAAAAGAAAACCTGCACTATTTTTCCATAGAGCGTGGTGGTACGGTGTGCGACGATTGTGCAAGGAAGGAACAGGCAATACATATCGAGGAATCGACCTGCTATACGATGCAATATATTATTTCTGCAAAGATTAGCAAGTTGTACACATTTGCCGTGACAGAGCAGGTTTTAATGCAACTGCAAATGATTATGAAAAAGTATATCAAACGCTATCTTTCTCATACGTTTAAATCCTTAAAAATTATCGAGGAGTCCGAAAGTTTCCTGGAAAAGTAGAGTGCGTTTCCCATAGTTTGAGGTTGAAATCAGAAACGAATAATTGTATAATAGCATGGATTATTATTTTTGAGGAAATGGAAAGGCATGGACATGAGTATGAGAAGAAAAATAGGGATAACACTTTCCATGTTGCTTGGCTTAAGCCTGCTTTGTGGGTGCGGGAACAAGCTTGATGTGGAGGAAAGTACCGTTTATGTACAAAAAAACGGCAGCGTGATTTCGACAGATATAGAAGATTTTAGCGCAGACTATTATGATGAAGATGAATTGAAAGATTATATCGGGGATGAGATTTCATCCTATACATCAGAAAATGGAAAGAAATCGGTCAGTTTAGAAAGCGTTTCTGTAAAAGATTCGGTGGCGAAGCTTACGATGAAATATAAAACAGCAGAGGACTACACCAATTTTAACGGAGTAGAGCTTTATACAGGAACAATTGTAAAGGCAATGGCAGCCGGTTACGACTTTGGAGTGGATTTTGTTTCTGTAAAAGATGGTGCTGTAACAGGTACGGCAACGAAAGATGAGATTGTAGACCACGATGATTATAAGGTAGCAGTCATCAAGGCAAATACGGACGTAAAAGTAGATGGAACAATTGTTTATGTATCCAGCCAGAATGTGAAGGTAACAGGAAAGAATACTGTTTCCATCCGTGAAGGTTATCTTGCAGCGGACACTACAAACGTAGTTGGTTCAACCGAGACTGTGGCTGAAACAGAAGCAGAGGAAGCAAACCAGACAGAAGCTGTTCTTGAAGATGAGTTTGCAAGTGAATCAGATGTTTACACATATGTAATTTTTAAATAAGAAATGTGAGGGTAAAAGAATGGAAAAGACAATGGACAAAATTGTAGCCTTAGCAAAGGCAAGAGGATTCGTATATCCAGGTTCAGAAATTTATGGTGGATTGGCAAACACCTGGGATTACGGTAATTTAGGTGTTGAGTTAAAGAACAACGTAAAAAGAGCATGGTGGCAGAAATTTATTCAGGAAAATCCATACAACGTAGGTGTTGACTGTGCGATTTTGATGAATCCACAGACATGGGTAGCTTCCGGACATCTTGGCGGTTTCTCAGATCCTTTGATGGATTGTAAAGAGTGCCACGAGCGTTTCAGAGCAGATAAAATCATCGAAGATTTTGCGGAGGAAAACGGAATTGAATTAGGCGGTTCCGTAGATGGATGGACACAGGAACAGATGAAAAACTTCATCGAGGAACACAATGTGCCATGTCCTTCTTGTGGAAAACACAATTTTACAGATATCAGACAGTTTAATTTAATGTTTAAGACATTCCAGGGTGTTACAGAAGATGCGAAGAACACTGTTTATTTAAGACCAGAGACTGCGCAGGGTATCTTTGTAAACTTTAAAAATGTACAGAGAACTTCCAGAAAGAAAATCCCATTTGGTATTGGACAGATTGGTAAATCTTTCCGTAACGAGATTACACCAGGTAACTTTACATTCCGTACCAGAGAGTTTGAACAGATGGAATTAGAATTCTTCTGTGAGCCAGGAACAGATATGGAATGGTTCCAGTACTGGAGAGCATTCTGCCGTGACTGGTTACTTGCACTTGGAATTAAAGAGGATGAGATGCGTCTTCGTGATCATTCCGCAGAAGAACTTTGCTTTTATAGTAAAGGTACTACCGATATCGAATACAAGTTCCCATTCGGATGGGGTGAGTTATGGGGCATCGCAGACAGAACAGACTATGACTTGACACAGCATCAGAATACATCCGGACAGGATTTGACTTACTTCGATGATACTAAGAATGAAAAATACATACCATATGTTATCGAGCCATCTCTTGGTGCTGACCGTGTGGTACTGGCATTCTTATGTGCAGCATATGATGAAGAAAACATTGGAACAGAAGAAAAACCGGATATGAGAACAGTTCTTCATTTCCATCCGGCATTGGCACCTGTAAAAATCGGTGTGCTGCCATTGTCTAAGAAATTAAACGAAGGTGCAGAAAAAGTTTATGCACAGTTATCAAAGAAATACAATTGTGAGTTCGATGACAGAGGAAATATCGGAAAACGTTACAGAAGATTAGATGAAATCGGAACACCATTCTGTGTAACTTACGATTTTGAATCTGAGACAGACGGAGCAGTAACTGTTCGTGATCGTGATACGATGGAACAGGAAAGAATTAAAATTGAAGATTTAGACGCTTACTTCGCAAAGAAATTTGAGTGGTAAGAAGAATACAAGTAAATAAAATAGCAGAAGAGACATTTCCCGGAAAAGGGAGATGTCTTTTTGGTTTTAATTAGGAAATTTCTCACATAAAGAAAGAACCTGTACCATAACATGAAATAGAGAATGCGTTTTTTCAAAAAACAAATTCTTGAATACAACTACATATGTTTTTTAAAGGAGAAGGAAAATGGCAAACAAATGGGTTTACATGTTTGGTGAAGGCGACATGACAATGCGTAATCTTCTCGGTGGTAAAGGTGCGAACCTTGCTGAGATGACAAGTATCGGACTTCCGGTACCACAGGGGTTTACAATCACAACAGAGGCTTGTACACAGTATTATGAGGATGGACGCAAGATTAATGATGAGATTATGGCTCAGGTGATGGAAGGCATTCGGAAAATGGAAGAGATGAACGGCAAGAAATTCGGCAATTTGAGGAATCCGCTGTTAGTTTCGGTTCGCTCCGGAGCAAGAGCTTCCATGCCGGGGATGATGGATACCATTTTAAACCTTGGTTTAAACGATGAAGTAGTCGCAGCGATGATTGCAGGTAATCCAGATTCGAAATTTGAACGTTTTGTATATGATTCCTATCGACGATTTATTCAGATGTTCTCAGATGTTGTGATGGGAGTCGGCAAAAAGTATTTCGAGCAGCTTATGGATAAGATGAAAGAGGAGAAAGGTGTTTTGTATGATATTGAACTGACAGCTTCTGATTTAAAGACATTAGCAGAGCAGTTCAAAGCGGAATACAAGAATCAGTTAGGAGAAGAGTTCCCTGCCGACCCGGTTACGCAGCTTAAATCAGCGATTGAAGCAGTATTTTGTTCCTGGGATAACCCACGTGCGAATGTTTATCGAAGAGATCATGATATCCCTTATTCCTGGGGGACTGCAGTTAACGTAATGCCTATGGTATTTGGCAACTTAAATGAGAAATCCGGTACAGGTGTTGCATTTACACGTGACCCTGCAACAGGTGAGAAGAAGCTTATGGGCGAGTTCCTTAAGAATGCACAGGGTGAGGATGTTGTAGCGGGTGTCCGTACTCCAATGCCAATCATAAAGATGAAACAGGAATTCCCGGAAGCTTACAAAGAATTTCTCAAAGTTTGTGAGACTCTTGAGAATCATTACCATGATATGCAGGATATGGAGTTCACAGTTGAGAACAGAAAGCTTTATATGTTACAGTGCCGTAATGGCAAGAGAACTGCCCAGGCTGCCTTACAGATTGCATGTGACCTTGTAGAGGAAGGGCACAAGACAGAGGAAGAAGCTGTTGCCATGATTGACCCTCGTAACCTAGATACTTTATTACATCCACAGTTTGATGCAGCTGCATTAAAAGCTGCAATACCAATCGGAAAAGGACTGGGTGCTTCCCCAGGTGCTGCCTGCGGTAAAATTGTATTTACAGCGGAGGATGCGAAAGAGTGGAGCAAGAGAGGAGAGAATGTTATATTGGTACGTCTTGAGACATCTCCGGAAGATATCACAGGAATGAAAGTATCCCAGGGTATTCTGACCGTTCGTGGTGGTATGACATCCCATGCAGCAGTCGTTGCACGTGGCATGGGTACATGCTGTGTATCTGGATGTGGCGACATTGCGATAGATGAAGACAATAAGAGATTTACATTAGCTGGAAAAGAATTTAAGGAAGGAGATGATATCTCTATCGATGGCACAACCGGTAATATTTATGATGGCGCTATCAAGACCGTGGATGCTACAATTGCCGGAACATTCGGACGTGTTATGGCATGGGCTGATAAATACAGAACGTTAAAAGTCCGCACCAATGCAGATACACCACAAGATGCAAAGAAAGCCTGTGAACTTGGTGCAGAAGGTATCGGACTTTGCCGTACAGAGCATATGTTCTTTGAGGAGGACAGAATCGCTGCATTTCGTGAGATGATTTGTTCTGATACCGTAGAAGAAAGAGAAGCAGCATTAGAGAAGATTCTTCCATATCAGCAGAGGGACTTCGAAGCGTTGTATGAAGCATTGGAGGGTAACCCAGTCACCATTCGTTTCCTGGATCCACCTCTTCATGAGTTTGTTCCTACGGAGGAAGCAGACATTGAGAAGCTTGCAAAAGCACAGGGCAAATCAGTAGAGACCATCAAGACCATCATTGCTTCTTTACATGAGTTTAACCCTATGATGGGACATAGAGGATGCCGTCTTGCTGTTACCTATCCGGAAATTGCCAAGATGCAGACAAGAGCCGTTATCCGTGCTGCCATCAATGTACAGAAGAAACATCCAGACTGGATTGTGAAACCGGAAATTATGATTCCACTTGTATGCGAAGTGAAAGAATTAAAATATGTAAAGAAAGTAGTAGCCAAGACTGCAGATGCTGAAATCACAGCAGCAGGTGTGAAATTAGGGTACGAAGTAGGTACGATGATTGAAATCCCAAGAGCTGCCCTTACTGCAGATGAGATTGCAACGGAAGCTGATTTCTTCTGCTTCGGAACAAACGATTTGACACAGATGACATTTGGCTTCTCACGTGATGATGCCGGTAAATTCTTGAATGCTTACTATGACACCAAGATTTTTGAGAATGATCCATTTGCAAAACTTGACCAGAATGGTGTCGGTAAATTGATGGAGACAGCAATCAAACTTGGCAAATCTGTCAATCCAAAACTTCATGTTGGTATCTGTGGCGAGCACGGTGGAGATCCTTCCTCCGTAGAATTCTGTCATAGAATTGGTTTAGACTACGTTTCCTGTTCGCCGTTTCGTGTTCCTGTTGCAAAACTTGCGGCTGCACAGGCTGCTATCAGCGAGGCACGTTAATTGAGCCAACATGTTTTTTAGGAACATTTGAGATCCCAAAGGATTTCATGAGGAAGAGCGGAAAGCTATATTATGGCGAACACCGTGCCTTCCGGTTCCCGGAAAAGCTTGAATTTAAGCTATTTCTAGTATAGGGAGTCTGTTAAAGACTCCCTATATTTTTTTATCAAAGAATATAAGGCGCTATAAACGGATTAGTATATCTGAATCTGTTGTTTGCATTTTTTTGAAGCGTTCGAGGCAAAAGCGGAAACATGTTTCCGGTTGAAGGAGGTTTAAAAAATGTCGAGTTTTGCAGCAAAAATGATAAAAGAGGCAAGGATTAATGCTAATCTGTCACAAGAAGAAGCAGCAAAAGCGTTAGGTATTACAGACCGAACTTTAAGGTCATTTGAAAACAATCAGCATCCGGTTTCGGTTGATGATTTATTGAATATGGCTAAACTTTATAAAACGGACGTAAGGGAGCTCATCCTAGAAAACTATGTTGAGGAAAAAGAAGAGCAGATTCTATGTAATCGGTATGGTTCTTTCCTAAAATTATTTGATCAGCTATCGGATAGAGACAAGGAAGATGTAGTTTGGGTAATCAAGCAAAGAATCAATGGCACAATATAAATATATGCTAAAAGCATATACCGAAATGTGATAGAATAAGCATATGCATTACGCATATGCTTATTTGTTATATACGAGATTATATGCTGAGTGTATGCTTATATCAAGCAAGTGATATGGAGGTGTCTTACGATGTATAGAACAGAGGAAAGCAGCAAAATAGGTGAATATATTGGAAAGCTGATTGCTAGAAAGTATGGTGCGGATCGTCAGTTTGCAATTGAGTATATAAAGTTAAGAGATGGGATAGATGAAGAGCCAGCCTCGGACGAAATTCAACGTGTAGCAAACAAAATATGTCAGATGAAAAAAATCGGAAAGGGAATACAGATTAATGACTTGCCAATTCTCTCAGAGTTATTAGAGGTATCCGTTGATAGTATCCTCAGTGCCGGAAAGGTAGCCAAGCCAGCACCTACTAGGACGACAAATTATTCTGTAGCTTTTTCCAATGATAAAAAGATTTGGAAGGAATATATTGAGAGACCGGATAAACTAATTCTAAATGAGGATGAGTACGGAAAGACTGTTATTGATTATGCGATTGAGTTTGGTAATTATGGTTTCCTTAAGTATTTGATTGATAATGGTTATATTTATTTAATAGATGAGGATCAGCAGAAGTATTGGGGTTCTTTTGGTTCCGGAACAACAATAGAAGGAAGGCCGCCTTTTGACTATGATTTGCTCGAATATAAGATGAAGCAAAATGATAGTTTGAGAACAAACATAATAGCTTTGGCTTTAGAGAATAAAGATTATAAGATTCTTGATGAAGCAAAGGCAAGAGAAATTCCTTCACTATATGAAGCTTCTTATTTTTATGGCACAGCTTTGGATGTTAAGAAGTATTACAATCAGCAGTTTATGGATCAGGTTGCCAGGGCTTCGGATGAGGTATTGGTATACTTTTCTTCGGAATTTGAGATAGAGACTAATAGGAAAGCTTTGTGTAGATTGACTTTCCCTTATTTAGGAAAGCTGCTTGATATGGCAGTTAAGGCCGATAGAAAAGCTACGGCAACTATGTTAAAGAATGCTTTAAAACATAACCAAGATGTTTTAAAGGAACTAAAAAAGATTGGCAAAGCTGCTGAAGATTCATTTTCTAGTATTCGACAGTATATGGATGAAAAAACTATTATGGAAGGAATAATGCAGGATTTTCATTTTTACGAAGAGAATGATACAGTGTGCTTTCATTCGGGGATAAATTCAGCAGGGAACTTCCAGGGAATATTTTCGACTGTTGTACGAGTAAGTGCTTCATCTAAGGATGAATATATTAAATCTTTGATTGAAGATGTTAACCGTTCATATAACCAGGTTAAGAATTTTGTTTACAAGGAGGTTTGATTTATGTGTAAGAGCTTTATGGATATGGAAGACGGAGATCTTTGTTTTACTACATCTGACAATATGGCAATGGACTCTGAGGGGCATATGATGATGCGTATGGGTGATAACATGGCTATGGACATGGACTCGGGTGAATTACATATGGTTTCTTCATGGGGTGACGATGATGATGAATAGGTGATTCCTTTTGCATTTTCGTTGACGTATACGGAATCCGTGTATATAATAAAGGTGGGTATATACGAAATCCGTATACAGGAGGTGCAAGATGAAAGACTTAGAGTATATAGTAAACGGAATCATTGTTGAAGATGAGAGTAAGGCAGAGCAAGATGAAGCCAGAAAGAAGAGAATGCTTGCATCTGCTTTTGTAATGGTAAGAAACAAGACCGGTATGAATCGAAAAGAGTTCGCTGCATGGCTCGGAATACCTTATCGAACGATGCAGGATTGGGAACTCGGTAATTCTCAGGTCCCTGAATATGTTCTTAGACTCGTTGCCTATAAGGTAATGATTGAAAAGGAAAGGGGGAACATATAATGAGAACACTTAAAGCGATTTTGAGGGCACCGGTAAGAGTAATCGTATTTTTTATCCAGATTGTATTAACGTTGGGTGTAGTTATATTTGGCGCAGCAGGGGGTATTGTCACAAAGGCTGGAGAAATAGTGGGTGGGCTCTTAATCTTAGGAAGCCTTCTTTGTGTTGCAACCGGACAGATTTCTGGAGATATCTTTTTAAAGATGTTCTTGGGCGGCGTTGCATTTGGTGCAGTTCCTGCTGTAATAACTAAGCTTGGGGAGGAAGGAATACTCTTTGTAAAAGGAGCGCTTAGTAGGATATAAGAATAAATATGGATAAGAAAAAGCAAGTTGAAGAGATACTGCTAATGCCAATAAACGTAATTGGTTATAGTGGTATGACTGGTGTAAAGATAAAAAAAGCAGGAAAAGGTATAGAAACCACTCAGAGTTATTATCCTTATAAGAATTAACCTATCGGTCTTGATCCTGATATGTCCGATTTTGCAATTGGCTTTTATGAAATTCTGTATAATGACTTTTTGAGCAATCCAATACTCAACGGAGCAGAAGCTCTTTCTAATAATGAGTTTGCTGGCGATACTATGAATTGTTTTAATACGATTGCTAACAAAGTGCTTGAGGCTGGGAAGAGTAATAAACAACGAACGAAAATATCGGAATGGCCTAATTACTTACAAGAGTATTACTATCAATATCATTGTCTTGCAAATTTTTGGATTTTACCTATGGTTGTTGGCCGGAAGTTGGATGATGAATATTGTAAAGGGTATTGTGATTGGTTTTCATCAGATGGTGGAATGCAGGATTATATGGATCGATTCCTCAAAACAGTCAATGACTCTTTTTCATTATATAAAAAAATGTATGCGACTTATTTTGGAAAGATAGATATTTTTGAAGATTTCCTAAACCTTCACTTTCTTAATGATGTTTATGTTAGAGATCGAAAGCTTAACTGAGTTTATTAAGATGCAGGCCTTTGATCCTAGGGCAAAGATACCCGAGACAATGATTGATGTATTTGTCGATAGGATTGTTTATGATAAAGGAGTTTTCTCCTGGTATCTGAATCCTAAGCTTGGAAATGAGACGTTCAAAGTCGATACTACCGATTGGAAGAAGAGCATGTTGAAATCTCAAAAAAACGTTACCCGCGCATAACAGCGCAGGCAGCTATTGCCCAGAAATGAAAAATGGGAATGAAAAACTTTCGTCCGAACGATTGAATATTCTTCGAAAAGATGGTATAACTATAAGGTGTTTTTTTGAAAAAAATCTACTTATTAGCAGTACTTCTAAATACGATAAGTAGAGGATATGATACAAGAGGAGGAGTATATCGATGAAGAAAATCGAAGAATATGTCAGAACCATTCCAGACTTTCCAGAACCAGGTATTATGTTTCGTGATGTGACAAGCGTAATTCAGGATCCGGACGGATTAAAGCTTGCAATTGATTCTATGATTCGGTTGTTAGATGGAATTGATTTTGATGTTGTAGTTGGAGCAGAATCCAGAGGATTTATCTTTGGAGCACCAATTGCATACGCATTAGGAAAGGCATTTGTACCGATTCGTAAGAAGGGAAAACTTCCTTGCGAGACAATCTCAGCAGATTACGAATTAGAATACGGCCATGCAACCATTGAGATTCACAAAGATGCAATTTTACCGGGACAGAAGGTTGTCGTTGTGGATGATTTGATTGCAACAGGCGGAACCATCGAAGCTGGTTGTAAATTAGTGGAAGAGCTTGGCGGTGAAGTTGTAAAAATACTGTTCTTGATGGAACTTGCAGGATTAAAAGGAAGAGAGAAGCTTGCAAAATATGATGTTGCTTCTGTCATTACCTATGAGGGAAAATAATTCCAAGATAAAACGACAATTGTAGTTATATCACTTTGGAACAATTCGAAAAGAGAGAATAAAATACGAGAGAGTAGGTTTATTGAAATGTTAGAAAAGTTATTTCATTTAAAAGAAAATAATACAACGGTAAAAACCGAAGTATTAGCGGGTATTACCACATTTATGACAATGGCATATATTCTTGCCGTAAATCCAACCATGCTTTCCGCTTCCGGTATGGATGCAACAGCAGTACTGATTGCAACCTGTCTTGCATCTTTTGTAGGAACACTTGCAATGGCACTCATGGCAAATTATCCATTTGCATTAGCACCAGGTATGGGATTGAACGCATATTTTGCATATACCGTATGTCTTGGTATGGGTTATGACTGGCGTGTTGCCTTGATGGCAGTATTTGTAGAAGGTCTGATTTTTATCGTGCTTTCCCTTACCAATGTACGTGAAGCAATCTTCAATGCAATTCCAAGCAACCTGAAAAAAGGTGTCAGTGCCGGAATTGGTATTTTCATTGCATTTATTGGTTTACAGGGAGCTCACCTTGTTGTAAACAATGATTCTACATTGTTAACACATGTTGATTTCGCAGGAAACTGGCATACAGAAGGAATCTGTGCTGTACTGGCTTTGATAGGTCTTGTTATCACTGTCGTATTATATGTAAAAGGATTCAAGGGTGCAATTTTGATTGGTATTCTTGCAACCTGGGTACTTGGTATGATTTGCCAGGCAGCCGGAATTTATCAGATTGATGCCAAGAATGGTTTCTATTCTTTGTATCCAACACTTTCCATGACAGATTTTTCCTCTTTTGGAAAGACATTTGGACAGTGTTTTAAAGCTGATTTTTCCAATGTAAACATTTTCAATTTTATTGCAATCTTATTATCTTTCTTATTTGTGGATATGTTTGATACCATCGGAACTTTGATCGGTGTTGCAACAAAAGCAGATATGTTAGATGAAGAAGAAAAGTTACCAAGAATCAAACCTGCATTGCTTGCAGATGCAGTTGCAACCTCTGTTGGTGCAGTCTTTGGTACCTCAACTACAACTACATTTGTAGAGAGCTCTGCAGGTGTTGGCGCAGGCGCAAGAACAGGACTTTCCTCTGTTGTAACCGGATTTTTATTCCTTCTTGCAATTTTCTTTGCACCAATCTTTACTGCAATTCCAGGATTTGCAACAGCACCGGCATTGATTTTCGTTGGATTCTTAATGGTATCTGCAATCTTAAACATTGATTTTAATGATTTGACAGAGGCAATTCCAGCATATCTTTGTATTCTTGCAATGCCACTGATGTACAGCATTTCAGAAGGTATCGCAATCGGCGTTATCTCTTACGTTGTCATCAATGTAATCTGCGGAAAAGCAAAGAAAATCACACCACTGATGTATGTGTTAGCCGTGATTTTTGTCTGCAAATATATTTTCTTATAGAATGAAATTATATTAGAGTATACGAAAAGAATGCCAGGGATGTTTGATTCCTGGCATTTTTTGTGTACCGGATTCAAAAGATAGCTTACCGCTTTCTTATTGGAAAATGACAAAAAGTTAAGTTTGATGTGAGAAAGGATAAACGCATGCTAGAAAGATTAAGTATAACAGACTTTGAAGAATTTTATCGCATTCTGGAAGAAAGTTTTCCGGTTGATGAGAGAAGAGAGAAAGAAGAACAAAAAGCGCTTTGGGATAAAAAGGAGTACGTTGTTTATGGACTAAAAAAAGAGGAAAGACTTTTAGGATTTCTTGCGGTGTGGAAGCTGGAAAACTGCTGTTTCTTAGAGCATTTTGCAATCGACAAACGTGCCAGAAATGCAGGATATGGTTCTAAGATGCTGAGAGAATTATGTAAACTGGAACAAAACCTTGTACTTGAGGTGGAACTCCCGGAAACGGAGCTGGCAAAGCGTCGAATTGCCTTTTATAAAAGAAATGCGTTCTGCTATCACGAGTACGAATATATGCAGCCGGCGCTTTCAAAAGGAAGAAAACCGATTCCGCTTCATATCATGACTTACCCAAAGGCTTTGTCAAAAGAAGAGTTTGAGAAGATAAAAAGAGAGATTTACAAAGAAGTGTATTGCATAAAAGTACCTGCCATTACATGAATGACAGGTACTCTTTTTTTATCTCTTTTTTTCGTTCGTGCTCTAATTGGGCTTCAAATCCAAGTTCTGCATCAAAACGTTCCTCTGCAACAAAACGTAAGCAGTCACAACAGTAGTTCCCAAAATTGATTCTGGTACCACAGGTTTTACAGTGGCGGTTTTCTGTCGACAGCTTATTTTCTTTGTAATCAACGCGTCCCTGTCGAATCCATTTTTTGACAAGGCGGATTGGAATTCGAAAATAGTTTGCAACCTCAAACTCCGTCACCTCGTTCTCACGGATGTATTTCTTGACCTGGGAGAAAAGAACTTCCTCATAGCAAGAATTGCAGATAGGGCGGGAATGTCTGGAAAGAAAAACAGATCCGCAGTTTTTGCAAATGCGGTCTGGACTTGCCCCGTTGGTGTCTAGTTCTATAATTTTAATATTTTTTTCGCTTTCGCTCATCTTTTTTCCTCTGTTTTTGAAACGAATTTATAGTATCAAATTATTTCTTGTATTATGAATGGTACAATAGTAACACGTATGGAGAGGAAATACAATAGTTTTGCCGAAATAGTCATAAAGTATCCAAAAACGGTTTTAATTATGCAGAAAATGTGAAAAATTATAAATGCTTTTTTGGAAAAACTGTGCTATACTCTTTTTTACGAAACGAAATGAGGAAAAAGATATGAAGAAAAACAAAGCAATTTGGATGGTGGTTATCCTGACAATAGGACTTCTTGTCGCAGTATCAGGATGTAAATCATCAAAATCCCAAAAAGGAGAGGAACAAAACAAGATTACGTCATTGGATGATCTTGCAGGTAAGAAAATCGGGGTTCAGCTTGGAACAACCGGAGATTTATATGTGACCGATTCGTATGGTTCGGATAAAAAGACTGGAATTGAACGCTACAATAAGGGCGCAGATGGAATCCAGGCGCTGCTTCAGGGAAAGATTGACTGTGTCATCATTGATGAACAGCCTGCCAAAGAATTCATAAAGCAAAACCCAGGATTGAAGTTTTTAGAGGAAGATTTTGCGTTAGAGGATTACGCATTTTGTATTGCCAAGGAGAATACAGACCTTCTTGAAAAAGTCAATCAGGCATTGGAAGAGTTAAAGGACGAGGGCGTTTTAGATGAGATTACAAACGCTTATCTGAATGCAGATGAAAATGCACCTGCATACGAGAGCGATAATACGGATTACGAAAACGGTGTGCTTACCGTTGCAACCAATGCCGAATTCCCACCTTATGAATATTATGAAGATGGGGAAATTACCGGTATTGACATTGACATTATGAGGGCCGTTGGTGACAAGCTTGGAATGGAGCTTGCAGTCGAGGATATGTCATTTGATTCGATTATTTCAGCGGTGTCAAGTGGAAAGGCTGATATCGGCGCGTCTGGATTTACCGTGACAGAGGAGCGTAAGAAAAACATCAACTTTACGGATACCTATGCAACATCCAGACAGGTCGTGATTGTAAAAGACAGTGAAAGTGCGAAGAACACAAGTTTTTCGGAAAAGTTATACGATAATTTTGTCAAAGAGGGACGTTATCAGTATCTGCTGAAAGGTTTGGCACATACGCTTGTGATTACCTTCTTTGCTGTTTTGATAGGTATTTTATTTGGATTTTTGATTGCAATTGTAAGAACCAGTCATGACCGCAACGGTGGGCTTCCTATCTTAAATGCAATCTGTCAGGTATATCTTGCAGTTGTGCGTGGAACACCTGTGATGATTCAGCTTTTGATTATTTATTATGTTATTTTTGCAAACATCAATGCAAGCAAAATTTTTGTGGCTGTGATTGCATTTGGATTAAACTCCGCGGCCTATGTGGCTGAAATTGTTCGCTCAGGAATTATGGCGGTCGATGTGGGTCAGTTTGAGGCGGGCAGAAGTCTTGGATTAAATTACAGACAGATCATGGTTGCGATTGTGCTTCCACAGGCAGTGAAAAATATTTTGCCGGCGCTTTGTAACGAATTTATCAGCCTGATGAAGGAGACTTCCATCAGTGGATATATTGGTCTGATGGATTTGACAAAGGGAGGCGATATCATCCGAAGCACAACATACGAGGCATTTTTGCCATTGATTGCGGTTGCACTTATTTATTTTGTGCTTGTGATGCTGCTTAGCAGACTGGTGAACCTGTTAGAAAGGAAACTAAGAAATAATGAACGATAATGTAATTTTAGAGGTAAAAGATCTTCATAAGTCTTATGGAAACCATGAAGTTTTAAAAGGGATTTCCACAACGATTGCAAAAGGGGATGTTGTTGCGTTGATTGGTCCGTCCGGATGCGGAAAGTCTACCTTTTTACGCTCGCTGAATTTGTTGGAGCTGCCGACAAAGGGGCATGTTGTTTTTGAGGGAACGGATTTGACAGATAAATCGGTGGACATCAATCTTGTCAGACAAAAAATCGGAATGGTGTTCCAGCAGTTTAATCTTTTCCCGAATATGACGGTGAAAGAAAATATTATGTTAGCTCCGATAAAATTAGGGAAAATGACAAAGGAAGAGGCGTTCAAAAGGGCAGACGAGCTGCTTGGCCGAATTGGCCTGCTTGACAAGGCAGATATGTATCCATCAAAATTGTCAGGTGGACAGAAACAGCGAATTGCAATTGTCCGCACTCTTGCCATGAACCCGGATATTATTTTGTTTGATGAACCGACGAGTGCACTTGACCCGGAGATGGTCGGGGAGGTATTGTCTCTTATGAAAGACCTTGCAAAAGAAGGGATGACGATGGTGGTAGTCACACACGAGATGGGATTTGCAAGGGAAGTGGCAAACCGTGTGATGTTTATTCATGAGGGTGTGATTGCGGAGGAAAATACACCGGAGGGAATTTTTGAACATCCGAAGAGTCAGCGATTGCAGGATTTTTTGTCAAAAGTGTTATAAAAGCATTTTCCCACAAAAAGTGTTAAATATTTGGAATCAAATTATAAAATGATAGGATTGTACTATAAAATATCATATTTTTACTAGAAAGTAACCTCTTGCCGTATTATAATGCAAATAGAAACAGCATATATGGCAGGAGGTTTTTTCTATGGAATTGGGATTATTAGCGCATCGCGCGGCATTAAATGATTGTTATGCATTAAATGAAACACAGCTTGAAATATCAGTAAAAACAGGATATGAAGTCGATCATGTCTATCTATGTTATGGGGACCCGTTTTCCGCCGGTATCATGGGTGGTAATGAAAAATGGAGTGGGGAACGGATTGAGATTACAGAGTGCAGATATTTGGCATATCAGAAAAGATGGACGGTCATGATTGAGCCGCCATATCGAAGATGCAAATATTATTTTGAGGTACATGCAGGGGACGAGGTGGTCTTCTTTTTCGAGGACGGATGCTATACGAAGGAGCGTATGGCAATTCCGGGAAGAAAAGAACAGTGCTTCTTTTTCCCATGGATGAACCCGTCTGATGTCAATGAGACACCAAAATGGGTAGAGGATACGGTCTGGTATCAGATTTTCCCGGACCGTTTCTGTAACGGGGACCCGTCATTAGACCCTTCTTATGTGAAAGAATGGAAATGCGAAAAAGTAGATTATATGGATGTCTATGGTGGAGATTTAAGGGGAATCCGAAACAAGATTCCATATTTAAAAGATATTGGAATTACAGGACTTTATTTGACCCCGATTTTTGAGTCGAATTCCAATCACAAATATAACACCACAGACTATTATAAGATTGATAAAAGTTTTGGTGATGAGGAAGAGTTAAAGGCGCTTGTAAAAGAGGCGCATGAGGCAGGAATCCGTGTGATGTTAGATGCAGTATTTAATCATTGCGGAAATGAGTTTGCTCCATGGCAGGATGTCTTAAAGAATGGACCAGAGTCACCGTATTACGATTGGTTTTTCATTCAGAAGTGGCCATTTAATAAGTCGGATTACAGTACACGTGACGGAAAATTCTTCTCTTTCGCGTTTTACGGTGAAATGCCAAAGTTAAATACTAACAATCCACAGGTAATCGAGTACTTTACGAAGTTGTGTTCCAAGTGGTTAAGAGACTGGGATATTGATGGTATCCGGTTTGACGTAGGAAATGAGGTTTCCCATACGTTTTTAAAGGAACTTCGAAAAGAAGTAAAGGCAATCAAACCGGATGTATTTTTACTTGGGGAAATCTGGCATGACTCCATCCTCTGGCTTCAGGGAGATGAGTATGATTCGGTGATGAACTATCCGCTGGTAGAAAGCATCAACGATTTTTTCATTGATGAAAACCGGTGCGGATTTGATTTTGAGTGCAGCATGAACCGTTGTTATTCCTTATACACCAAGCAGACGAACCGGGTGCTTTTTAACCTGCTGGATTCCCACGATACCGAACGCTTGTATACAAGAACCGGAAATCTTGGAAAATTTTATCAGCAGCTTGCGATTTTATTTACCATGCAAGGAAGTCCATGTATCTATTATGGAACCGAGATTGCCATGCAGGGTGCCCACGACCCGGATTGCAGAAGATGTATGCCATGGGATGAAATTGAGGCAGGAAAATACAAAGACAGAATCGATGCGATAAAGCAGCTGATTTCCATAAGAAAAGCGTATGCTGCATGTAAAAGCGATCAGATTGTCTGGGATAATCATAAAGACCGCGTCATTCATTACCGGAAGTTAGAAAAAGAGAGTGAGACGATTGGTGTTTTGGTGAACGCATCTGAAAAAGAGATTGCGATTCCGGCACATAAGAAGGTTTTATTCTCTTATGGATGTAAGAAAGACAGCGTTTTAAAAGATGGTGTTTGTATCTATATCAGTGAAAATTAAGAAAAAAGGCAGAGATAATGGAAATCTCTGCCTTTTTAGGTGAAACTTAGGCGAAAACGGAATGCAATTTTGACTTAAATTTGATACAATAAGAAAGAACGTTATAAATTAGGGTACGTGCAATTAAATTTGAGCCTGCAGATGCAGACGGCAGAAAGGCATGGTTGATAAAATGAAGGACACAATAGAGAGACTGAGAGAGTGGGGATGTGACATGGATGGAGCCATGGAGCGTTTTTTAAATGATGAAGATTTATACAGAGACTGTTTAAATGCAGTGATAGAGGACGAGGCATTTGACGGATTAAAGACGGCGTTAGATGCACATAATGCACAGGAAGCGTTTGGCTATGCCCATACGTTAAAGGGTGTGCTTGCCAATATGGGACTTACCCCGATGTTTGATATTATCACATTGCTTGTGGAGCCACTGCGCGCAGGTAATTGCGAAAATCTGATGCCACAGTATGAGAAATTAATTGAGAGCCGTGAAAAATTAAAAAGCCTGATGTAGGAAAGTACGGTTTTATCATGCAAAAACGGGACAGCTTGAAATAGAAGGACAGCGGAAAACATGAGAATTTTTTGTGCAGGAATTGAGGAACTTACCAAAGAAGTCTATGAAGAAAAAAAACATCTTCTGACGAAAGAACGAATCGAGCGGATAGAAAGATTCCGTCATGAGGGAGATAAAAGGAGAAGTTTTGGTGCGGGACTTCTTTTAGAATATGGCCTCCGTCTTTACGGATATACGCAAAGAGAACTTTCCTTAAAGAAAAATGAAGCAGGAAAATATCAGGTGCCGATAGCATTGGGTCTGCATTTTAATCTAAGCCATTCAGGAGACCGCGTTGTGGCTGCATTTGATGAGCAGGAGATTGGAATTGACGTAGAGCGGCAAAGAGAGACAAAACTTCAGGTCGCAAGGCGTTTTTTTACGGAGGAGGAATACCGGTTAATCAGACAGCAGAATTCCAGAGAAGAACAGGAGAAAATGTTTACCAGAATCTGGACAAGAAAAGAAAGTTATGTGAAAGCAATCGGGCTTGGTCTAAGAATCGATTTAAGAAGCTTTGATACGATTGCAGATGAACTTGGACAGACCGGATATTTTTTTCATACTTATGAAGAAAAGGATTCCTACACCATATCAGGGTGCGCTAAGAATCGGAATTTCCCGGAAAAAATTGAATATGTGGACCTTAGGTGTGTTTGACATGAAAAATGAAATTGGCTATAATTTAATTCTATATGAGTAGAATTTTTTATAGCTTTTTTATGTAATAGGAATTTGGTTTTACATCAGAAAGACGGGTGTGAATGTTTGTTTCGCATAAGAAGGAGAAGCTAGAAGGAGAGGAATTTTCATGTACGACGAGTTGACCGAACAGGATATAAGGAAAATGGAAGAAGAGATTGAGTACCGGAAACTGGTAGTCAGAAAACAGGCGCTTGAAGCGGTAAAAGAAGCGAGAGCGCAAGGAGACCTCAGCGAGAATTTTGAGTATCACGCTGCCAAAAAAGATAAGAATCAGAATGAGAGCCGGATTCGCTATCTGGAAAAGATGATTAAGACGGCGCGGGTGATTTCGAGTGATTCCGCCGAAGATGAAGTCGGAATGAACAATACGGTGGAAGTTTACTTTGAGGAAGATGATATGGTGGAGACTTACCGCATCGTCACGACGATAAGAGGAAATTCCTTAAAAAATCTTATCAGCAATGAGTCACCACTTGGCAAAGCTCTGCTGGGTCATAAAGTGGGAGACCGCGTGGAAGTAAAAGTAAATGAGAATTATTCCTATTTTGTTGAAATCCGAAAAATCGAGAATACATCGGATGAACAAAACGATAAGATAAGAAGTTTCTAAAAGAATAGGGATATCGCAAAAATAGATTTTACGCAAGAATGGAGAAAAAGATGAGACTGACAGAATTATTACAAAAAGAAGAAGTGACAATTTCCTGTGAATTGTTCCCACCAAAGTTAGGAACACAGCTGGAAAATTACAAAAACATTGTAAAGCAGATGGCGGAATTAAAGCCTGCATATATGAGTGTCACTTATGGCGCAACAGGTGGAACGTCAGATTATACGGTAGAACTTGCCAATGAAGTTTTGAATGTGAATCATATTCCGGCATTGGCGCACTTAACCTGTGCATCTTCCACGAAGGAGAAAGTTGCTTCTGTGATTGAGGAATTAAAGGAAAAGAAAATTGAGAATATCCTGGCGCTGCGTGGTGACATTCCACAGAATGTAGATTTCCCACTGCCGAATCAGTATAAACATGCCAGTGAACTGATTGCGGATATCAAAGCACAGGGTGATTTTTGTATTGGTGGCGCATGTTATCCGGAAGGACATCCAGAGGCAGATACGATTTACGATGATTTAGCACATTTAAAGGAAAAAGTGGATGCCGGATGTGAATTTTTGACAACACAGATGTTTTTTGATAATAATATCTTATACAATTTCATGTACAAAGCATTGAAGATGGGCATTGATGTTCCGGTTGTAGCAGGTATTATGCCGGTTACCAATGCGAATCAGGTAAAACGTATCATGTCATTATCCGGAAATATGGTTCCGCCTAGATTTCTTGCAATTGTAGATCGTTTTGGCGCAGATCCGGATGCTATGAAACAGGCTGGTATTGCGTATGCAACCGAACAGATTATTGATTTGATTGCAAATGGAGTCAACCATGTACATATTTACACAATGAATAAACCGGATATTGCGGGCGCAATTTTAGATAATCTTTCTTATATTTATAAACGTGATGAAAAATAGTGGGTCAATCAGTTTGAGATAGTGATGGGAAGGTATGATAGATAAGATGGAAGAACAAAAGAAGGGCGTTGTCATGCAAGAGGAACAGGATAAGAAACAGGGAACAGAAAAGAAGAAAAAGAAAAAGAAAAAGCCAGACACCATGACTTTCATTTGTATGGTGGTTGGAATTTTATTGATTGTGTTTGCATTAAGCCAGCTGATACCGGTTTTGTACCATTATATAACAGAGGAAAATGCATATGAGGATATGCGGGAAGAATATGTTTCGGTAGATGACGCTAAGAAAAAGAATGGAGAAACAGAGGCAGATAAGAACTGGTGGTATGAGAATATTTCTGTTGATCTTGAAGCGTTACAAAAAGAGAACAAAGAGGCAGTCGCATGGATTCGTTTTGATTCGATGGATTTAAGTTATCCTGTGATGTATTCCGGCGATAATGAAAAATATCTGCACCGTGATCTGGACGGAAAAGACAGCAAGGCGGGAAGCCTTTTTATCGATGAAAAGAATTCACCGGATTTTTCAGACCGGGATACCATTATCTATGGACATAATATGAAGAATCTGAGCATGTTCGGCCGGTTGAAAAAGTACAAAAAAGATGGATTTTACGACGATAATCAGTATTTTACAATCTATACGACTACAAAAGCTTACCGTTATCATATCTTTTCTTATTTTGATATTGATGAGACAAACGATTTCTTCTTTACAAGTTATGAATCGGATGATGCAATGGCGAGTCTGATTTCGACGATGAAGAAAAAGTCTTATACCAACACCGGTGTTGAGGTATCAAAGGAGGATAAGGTTGTGACATTATCGACCTGTTCCGCGGAAGGATACCGTTTCCTGGTGAATGCGGTATTAGAGGAGGAACATGATATGACAACGCAGGATAAGACGACACAGGAGGAAGAATAAGAATGAGACCGGAAGAGTTAAATCATAAACTGACTGAGATGATACAGGCGACAAAGGAAGGAAAAATTCACTGGAACGTACAGGTACAGTCAACGGAATCCAACGATATTTCAGACAAGCCAAAAGTAGAAGAGGATGGATTGACCTGGACGGTGGATGAGTTTTATGTATCCTACTATTGTAAATATAAAAATCAGGATTTTTTGCTTACCACCTATGAGATGATTAAGAAATCAGATGGTAGGACCAGAACCTCAAACATGATTTTTCTGCCACCACTTGGGAACCGTTTTTTCAATTTGCATACGCTGCTTCCATATAGTGTGGAGGCATCTGCAGTCCTGGTCAGCCAGTGCTGCAATCTTTGGAAACTCCTTTTAGATATGTATAAAATCGACCATTCCAGCGTATATTTAGAGGTAAATCCAGGGAAATTAGAGATTGAAGAAGAATGAAACATACAAAATTTGACAATAACCTTGAAAAATTATAAAAAAAGTGTTAAAATTTTAACATCTGGTAATACCAGAGGAAAACATAATAGTATAAATAATTTTTTCAAGGGAGGAGAATTATTATGTTGTTTCAAATTTATGGAGATAACTCCATGTGGCAGCTTTTAGGCTGGGTATTAGTATTTGCTAGTTTAGTAATTGCTAATGAAATTGCTCGTCGTACAAAAGTCGGTGGACTTCTTTGCTTCGTAGCATTACCACTTGTATTAACCGTTTACTTTATTGCAATTTATGTTTCTGCAGCAGCAGGAGCAGAATGGGCACTCAACAATGACACATATGTACATATGACAAGTTGGTTCCATTATGCAAAATTATATGCAGCAACAGCTGGATGTATCGGCTTCATGATGATCAAATACAAATGGGGAGTTGGTAAAACTCACTGGTTCAAGGCATTCCCATTTGTTATCGTTGCTATCAACATCTTAATCGCTGTATGCAGCGATTTCGAATCTGCAATCAGAGGTGCTCATGCATTAGCTGAAACGGGTTCCAGATGGTGGTTATCTAGCGAGGGCGTATGGCTCTATGGTGGATGGTGGAACGTTGTAAATGGTATCGCCGGAATCCTTAACATCTTCTGTATGACAGGATGGTGGGGAGTTTACTCATCCAAGAAGAAAGACGATATGTTATGGCCAGATATGACTGTATTCTTCATCGTTGCATATGATCTTTGGAACTTTGAGTATACATACAACAACCTGCCTACACATGCTTGGTATTGTGGTCTTGCGTTATTACTTGCCCCTACATTTGCAAATGCATTCTGGAACAAAGGTGGCTGGATTCAGAACCGTGCTAACACACTTGCATTATGGTGTATGTTCGCTCAGGTATTCCCATTATTCCAGGATCAGGGTAAATTCGCAGTTATCACAAGACTTTACTCCGATGGATTCATGGACAAAGCAACACATCCTACAACAGCAGATCCTACTGCACAGGGCGTTGTTTCAATCATCGCACTTGTTGCTAACGTAATCGTTCTTACTATTATCATCAAACGTTCTATCGAACAGAAGAAGAACCCTTACAAAGAAGAAATCTTCAAAGGAACAAAAGACTTTGAACTTGCTATGGCAAGAGTAGAAGACTAATAGCAAATTGCAAAAAAATTCAGACGAAAATTTAGTAAATTTTCGTAGTACCATTTCTCTAATGGGAGGAATGATAAAGGAAGAAACCGTGAAAATATCCAATTTTTCACGGTTTCTTTTTGCGTTATTGCACATTGAGAAACCTTTGAAAAAGAAATATAATTAAATTACGAAAAAATGCGAAAAAATTTGGGGAGGTTTTACAAATCAAAAAAGTCGGAAAATGGGAGAAAAAAGGACTATTTTTGTAGGAGAGGTACCTAAAGAAGTATTTTTTCGAAAAAAGAAGGAGAAGGGTGAAAAAGATGAAAAGGTTTTTCAAGAGAGCAGTCAGTATGGGGCTGATTGCTACACTGGTGGCAACATTACTGCCATCTTCATTTGGATGGTCTCTGACAGCAAAAGCTGCAGAAAATACGGTTGTCGTTTCGGACCTTATGCAGGTTAAAATTGGTGAAACAGTAACCGATATGCAACTTTATCGAAATGGCGTCTATGAGGCAGCATGTAATCTTACCGCAGGTACCTATGAGGCAAATCTGTTGGTAAATGGCGAGACAGTAGGAGATGCGGATAGCGTTACAGTATCCGCAGATGAGACGGTATATTTCCGTTACCGGGATGGGGTGTTCCAGGATTCTGTCAGTGATAACACATTAGTACATAGCGCTGCGATTGTTGGTAATTTTATGGGCATAGAGTTCTTGAGTGATTCAGAGGATGAAACTTCCCGGTATGACATTGCTAGCTGGAATCCGGAAGATACCAATGCCGAGCTTGCATACATTGGCGGTGGACTGTATGAAAGAACATACTATTTCAAAGAGTTAACAGAAGATGTGGAACTTGCAGACGGTGGATATAAGGTAGCATTTGATGATGCATGGGGCAGTGATTTTGGAAATGGAAGCAGCAATATTGCACTGACTATTCCGGCAGGAAGCACATCGCTTACCGTACTTTGTGATGAAATTAACAGAGTTGTTTATGATTCCATCCGTACACCGGATTTTGTCATCAAACAAAACAGTGGTGATGTAAATGCAAATGCTTTTCACACAACCGTTTCCTTAATTGGAACAGCAAGATGTGATGAGGCAGCAAACTGGTCAGCAGGTGCAACTGGATATGAGTTCTCCCAGATATCCGACACGTTATTTCTTTATCAGAAGGTGTTTGCAGCTGGCAATTATGAATACAAATGTGTATTCAATTACAGCAATTGGTATGAGGCAGAGGGTGGAAATAAAAAATTAGCCATTGAAGCGGATAATACCAATGTCATATTTTTATATGATACGACAACAGGACTTTTGAAAGATTCCTTGAACAATGCAAGTGAAGTAGCACAGGCTCTTGGCATGGAGGCTGAACCAGAGGCACCGGCTGAGGCAAAAGTAGAAGATTTAGCAAATGGTAAGACAAGATTTACCATGCCGGTTCCACAGGGTAGTTCCGTAGAGCTTTACTATGCCGCAAAAGCAGACGTAGAAAAAGATGGTGCGTCGGCGTTTGAAAAGCTTGCACTGAATAAAACAAAAACAGAAGAAGAGACAGGAAATGATGTTTACCAGACACAAGATTTATTCTTAGGTGACAACGCAATTGATGCTGTATACTACTACATGGTAGATGGAAATAAGCAGTTGGATTCTTCGAATGATACAGTGACCGTTAATGGGGAAAACTATTCTTCCTATACGAGAGATGCATTTAAAGGACGTCTTGTCAATGTGCCGGGTACATTCCCTGGTCCAAGCTGGGACGCAGCTTCCAATAAGATGACTTATGTTGGAAATGGTATTTACCAATATACATTTAAAGATGTTCCTGCAGCAAATTATCAGTTTAAGATTTCGTTTGGTTCCTGGGACGAGAACTATGGTGTTGCCGGAAAGCCAGGCGGAGACAATTATAGCCTTACCGTACCGGAAAAACAGGATGTAACGGTTTATTATAGTGATTTCAGTCATCTTGCAGTGACAAGCATTGATTATGTATTTGCAGATATTTCCTTATTGGGAACCGGTATTCCTGCAGATACCAAATTGACAGACGAAGGTCTAACCGGTATCTATTCGGTAACGGTTCCAATGAAAAAAGGAACTTATACAGACTTGAAATTACACGATAACAAAGAAAACGTTTCCTATGAATTTGGAACTGTAAAAGTAGACGAGGATAAGGATGTCACCTTCTATTACGATCCAAGTTCTGAGGTATTCTACTGTGATGCCTCCAATGAACCGATTGAAGAGGAACATATTTATTACAACACAAAATCCAGCGACTGCAAGAGCGTGTATGGAGCAGTTGCAACCGGGGAGGATGTTACGTTTACCATTCAGACCGGAACGGATATCAAAAATGTACGTCTTGTGGTAAAGGGTGTTGAAAAGAAAGTATTACCACTCGAAAAAACAGGAGACGTTACAGACGGCGTACAAAAATGGAGCGTTACAACCAACTTTTCCAAAATCGGTGAAGTACAGTATTATTTTGTATTATCAAATGGTTCTGCAGTAAAAATTTATTCAGATGATGACGGATATTATGGAGAGGGAATGGTTACCGATTTAACCAATATCAAACCATACGATTTGGTTGTTTATCAGGATGGATTCAAGACACCGGACTGGATGAAGAATGCGGTAATCTATCAGATTTTCCCAGAACGTTTCTTTGACGGTGATGTCTCAAATGATTTTGCACAGACATCTGCACGTGGCGAGACGGATTATGAATACATTACAGACTGGGATACATTACCGGAGAATCCAGAGCAGGAGACAAAATTAGACGAAGATACTTATAAGTCAACCGGAGCATACTATGGCGATGGCAATTGGAGTAATGAGATTTACGGTGGAGATTTAGCCGGTATCACAGACAAAATTGATTACTTAAAGGCACTTGGTGTCAATGTTATTTACATCAATCCGGTATTTTCTTCTATTTCCAGCCACCGTTATGACACCAGTGATTATGAGATGATTGATCCAATCTTAGGCGATTTAGGTGACTTTAAGGAACTTGTAAAGACAGCAGAAGAAAATGATATGCACATCGTATTAGACGGTGTATTCAACCATGTTTCTGATGATTCAAAATATTTTGACCGTTATTACAAATATTTAGAGGCTGGAACAACAGCAGTCGGTGCATACCCATATTGGGCTTATGTTTATGATAAAATGGCTGCTTCTGGCATTGACCAGGCAACAGCTGAAAAAGACGCAAAAGAATACTTTAAGACAAATTATGGAATTACAGACTTTTCTTATACAGAATGGTTTGCAGTTTCAAATGACAGCTACATTACAGATGACAACAAAGAGGTTGTCAAAGATAACGTTGGACTTCGTGCCGGAAAACCAGTGTACAGCTACGAAGGATGGTGGGGTTATGACAGCATGCCTGTTATTAAGTCTACCAATGGTTCGGAATATCAGTCTGGAAACTGGGGCGAAAAGATTATTGGAAATGAAGATGGCACAAGTGTAACCCAGTACTGGCTGAGCGAAGGCTCTAACGGATGGAGATTGGACGTAGCAAACGAGGTTTCCGATGAAACCTGGCAGAAATTCCGTGAATCGGTAAAAGCATTGGACAGCGATGCAGTGATTATCGGAGAAATCTGGGATGACGCAACCGAGTATCTGTTGGGAGATATGTATGATTCTGTTATGAACTATGTCTTCCGTAATGCAGTTCTCTCTTATGCAAAAGGTGGTTCCAAAGAGGATATGGAAAAGACCTTGGAAAAAATCAGAGAGCGTTATCCAAAAGAAGCATTTTACGCCATGATGAACCTGGTTGGTTCTCATGATACATCACGAGTTCTTTCTTACTTAGATGGAATCGATGACGACAGAAAAGATACCTCAATTGGGGCAGCATTCCCAACTTATGAGAAAACATCCGATCTTGCAAAACAAAGACAGTATCTGGTAGCATTTTTACAGTTTACGTATGCAGGTGCTCCAACCATCTATTATGGAGACGAAATTGGTATGGTTGGTGCAGATGACCCGGATGACAGACGTGCATTTACCTGGGGAGAAGGAAATAAAGAGCTTGTTACCTGGTATGCAACATTAGCAGACATCAGATCGAACTACGCAGCACTTCGTACCGGAGATGTCACAGTCTTTGACGCAAAAGCAGAGGATGGTACAACATGTGACAGCATTGTTTCTTATGTAAGAAGTGATGATAAAGATACTTTGGTCGTTCTTGCAAACAATGCACAGGAAGAAAAGACAGTTGTAGTTGATTTGAATGAATTAGGTGTAAATGAGACAGCTTTGACAGATTTGATTAGTGGAAGCGTAGTAAATGCGGCAGGTGGAAAAGTAACCGTTACGGTACCTGCACTTAGCGGCATGATTTTAACAGCAGATGCAAAACAGACAACTGTTGATGAGGCTGCATTAGCACCAGCTTATGACCCGGCTTACAAAGTAGCACAAAGAGTGGTTGCAACAGATGTAACATTAGCAAAAGACAAGATTACTTTAGACAGCGGTAAGACAGAAAGCTTAAAGGCAGTTGTGACACCAGACAACGCGACACAGGGTGGAGCTGTTGTATGGTCATCCAGCGATGAAAAAGTAGCTTCCGTTGATGCAAACGGCGTGGTAACAGCAGTAGGTGCAGGAAAAGCTGTGATTACGGCAACCGCAAAATACAGTGTAAATCAGGTATCTGCGTCCTGTGATGTTACCGTAAATGTGAAGAAGGATGATTCCGGCAAGGGCGATGATTCCAAGAAAGATGACGATTCTAAGAAAGACGATGATTCCAAGAAGGATGATTCCAAGAAAGATGATGATACGAAGAAGGATGAATCCAAGGCAGAAGGCAAGGTTGTAAGCTATACGATTACAAGCAGTGCAGACTGGACAAAACTTGCGGATGAACTTGGAACCTTATCAGAGGATGCAGTTGTTGAGGTAACAGCAACCAAAGATACAGAGACAATTCCAAGTGGTGTGTTGTCAAAACTTGCAGGAACGAAGATTGTCATGAAAGTGAAACTTGAGAATGGCATTACCTGGAAGATAGATGGAAGCAAACTTACAGCAGGAAAAACATATGCGGATGTCAATTTAGGCGTTACAAAGAATACCGCAAACATTCCAGCAGGTTTGATTCAGGCAATTCCAGATACCAAAGCAACCGTTCAGATTTCACTTGCCCACAGTGGAGAATTCGGTTTTGAAATGACCATGAACGTTCCACTTGGAAGTGAGTACAAGGGCTTGTATGCAAACCTTTATTATTACAATCCAAGCACCGGTAAATTAGAATTCGTGCAGGCAGTAACAATTGGCGAAGATGGCTCTGCAGATTTGAAGTTTACACATGCAAGTGATTATGTAATCGCAATCAGCGAGAAAAATCTGGAACATGCAAATGTAACACCGGCAGTTGATACAGGAGACCATGCGCCAATGGCAATGCTGTTTGTCGTATTGCTTGGCATGGGATGTGTAGGAGCAGGTGTTTACCGAAACAGAAGACAAAAGAGAGCATAGACAGCAAAGGTAAGACATTTTATAGAACTGAAAAAGTAAAAAAAGTCCCCCGAAGGGAATCTCAATATTACATTAGATTTCAAATCTAATAAAAGGAGAAACCTTCAGGGGATTTCTTATTTTATAAAATTTGGGTGCCGACAGGCAACTTATAGTTTTCTTGCGTTAATGTTATAAAAGCTAAGAGTTCCTGATTTCCCGATATACGTCTTCTAGAGAAACGTTATGGGTTTTTGCGGCTTTTTTAACATCGTCATATTCTGGTTTCTGATGCTTGATGTTTGAACCTACACTTTCCTTTATCCGAATGTCGCCGTAAGGCGTCGAAACGGTGGAGGATGAGGAGATTAGTTTGGTGCGCTCATAAGATTGATAGCGCATGCCACGTGTCGTTGTGTGGGTAAAAATCAAATCGGTAAAGCGGTCTTTGTCCTTAGGGCTGCAAAGGCAGACGAAAAGAATGCCAGGCCGGTTCTTTTTCATTTGGATGGGTACGGTATATACGTCAAGAGCGCCCTGTTCCATCAGAAGTTCTGTTGCAAATCCGATTGCCTCTCCGGTCATATCATCCAAATTGCAGGAGATTTCCAGAACCTGATCTTTGTTAGCGGAAGGAGTGTTTTCGCCCCAAAAAGCGCGCACACAGTTGAGGGTTTTAAATTCTTTGTGACCCATACCATATCCAATCGCCTGAATATCAAAAACAGGCATAGAACAAAATTCATGCACGAAATGTTTTAAAATTGCGGCGCCGGTAGGGGTACACAGTTCGGAGACAATCTCTCCGCTGTAAGATGGAATCCCTTTTAAAATCTGTGCGGTTGCAGGAGCCGGAACCGGCAATATGCCATGCGCACACTTGACAAAACCACTTCCGACATGGATAGGAGAACAAAGAATTTGTTCCGGTGCAATCAGGTAAATGAGGTAGGAACAGCCTACGATATCAACGAGTGCATCCAGGGTTCCAACTTCGTGAAAGTGAATCTGTTCTATGGTAGTGCCATGAACCGCTGCCTCTGCATCGCCAATCAGCTGGTAGATGGCGGCTGCATTCTCTTTTACAACAGAAGGAAGGTCGAGCGTTTTTATTTTGGCTAAGATATCCGAATAGCTGGCATGGTGATGATGGTGGTGTTCTTTTGTATGTTTTTTCTCAGGAAAATCATAGACCCCTTCTTCTTCGCCATGGATTAACACCTGCATCTGTGTTCCCATGATACCGTTTTTGGATACCTTAAGAGGAGTCAGCTTTACTTCAGGAGAAAACAACTGATTCATGGTGGTAAGAAAGAGTTCTTTCTTTTCGCAGAGCTCAAAGAGAGACGACATTAACATATCACCTGCGGCACCCATATTGCATTCAAAATATAATGTTTTCATTGAGATTATCCTCCTAAACGAAATGTTGGTTTCATTATACAAAATGAATCCGGGGATTGTAAAATAGTTTTTAGTACATTTTGCCAAAAACAGGAAACTAAATTTGGTAATTTAGTTTCTTGTCAAAGAAAAAAGCAGATGTTACAATATAGGAAACTAGAAAACTAAAAACAGTTTCCAAGTGTCCACCGACATGCGGAACTAAGAAAAAAAGGCGGAGATGAGGAATGGTACTGCGAGAAACGATATTAGATGGAACCATGCAGGTGTTCAATCGAAAAGGGTTAAAATTTACAATGGACGATGTTGCAAGTGAATTAGGGATGAGCAAAAAGACAATTTACACCGTCTTTCGGGACAAAGAAACCCTGTTTTTAGAAATGGTTGATTACTGTTTTGACTCTATCAAAGAGAGTGAAAAAAGGGTGCTGGAGGATGAAAGTTTAGACACGGTAGGAAAGATTCGTGCAATCCTTGGCGTTTTGCCGGAAAGTTATCGCGACATTGATTTTCGTCAGTTATATTCGTTAAAAGATAAGTTTCCGAAGATTTATAAGAAAGTGGAAGAACGTTTAGAGACAGGATGGGAGACGACAATCCGTCTGATTGAGGAAGGAATTGAAGAAGGTTCGGTTCGTCCCATTTGCGTTCCGGTTTTAAAAACGATGTTAGAAGCGACGTTAGAGCAGTTTTTCCAGAGAGATGTTTTGATTCAGAATCAGATTTCTTATGGGGAAGCGTTAGATGAGGTTGTGAAAATCTTAGTTGATGGAATTATCATTCATGAAAAGAAATAAGAGGAACATATATGGAAAAACGAATTTACTTAAATGACCATTGGAGATTTTGCGAAACATTCCGGGAAGAAATGTTAAAAAAAGAGTTTGATGCATCACAGCTAGAAGAGGTGCGTCTGCCACACACATGCAAAGAGGTTCCTTATCACTACTTTGATGAACACATCTATCAGATGGTGAGTGGATATGTGCGTACCATAGAGGCGAAAGAAGAATGGAGGGGAAAAGAAATTCTTCTTACGATTGACGGTGCAGCACATTACAGCGAAGTTTTTCTAAACGGAGAAAAAGTCGGGGAACATCATTGCGGGTACACTGCTTTTACGATTCGTCTGACGGAAAAACTGCTTTATGGACAGAAAAATACGCTCGTCGTAAAAGTGGACAGCAGAGAAAACTTAAATATCCCGCCATTTGGATATGTAATTGACTATATGACCTACGGTGGAATTTACCGTGATGTCTATCTGGATATCAAGAATGAAAGTTATCTGTCAGATGTGTTTGTGAAGCCGGAAGTCTTCCTGACAAAAGAAAAAAAGGCAGCAACCGCTAAGGCAAGACTTGCTTCTGAAATCAGCCTGAATCAGATGAAACCACAGTTGTATGCAAGGCAGAGCTTAAGAAAGCGCGGACTACTTGTGCTAGAGCAGCAGGGAGAAAAGGAACCATTTCAACTGCTCGGGGAAGCAGAACTTTGCGAAGGTGGAAATGAACTTTCTTTTGAACTGGATGAGGTCGAACTTTGGAGTACGGATGTACCGGTTTTATATGAACTAAAGACAGAACTTTTAGAAGACGGAACGGTTATCGATGAAAAGGTTGTAAGATTTGGTTTCCGTAAAGCAGAGTTTCGGACAGATGGTTTTTACCTAAACGGAGAAAAATTTAAAATCCGCGGATTGAACCGTCACCAGAGTTATCCATATGTTGGTTATGCAATGCCAGAATCGATGCAGAAATGGGATGCAGATTTGTTAAAAAGAGAGCTTGGTTTAAATGCAGTCCGAACTTCCCATTACCCGCAGTCCCATTATTTTTTGAACCGGTGTGATGAGATTGGACTCTTGGTATTCACAGAGATTCCGGGATGGCAGCATATCGGAGATGCAGCATGGAAAGACCAGGCGGTTGAGAATGTAAAAGATATGGTGCTGCAATACCGCAACCATACCTCGATTATCCTTTGGGGTGTCCGAATCAATGAGTCGCAGGACGATGATGATTTTTACAAGCGGACCAATGAGATGGCACACAGATTAGACGATACCAGACCAACCGGTGGTGTTAGGGCCCACAAAAAGAGCAGCCTGCTAGAAGATGTATATACTTACAATGACTTTGTGCATGCGGGAAATAATATGGGATGTGAGCCAAAGAAAAATGTGACATCCGATATGAGCAAACCATATCTCATCAGTGAGTATAACGGGCATATGTATCCGACCAAGACATTTGACTGGGAAGAACACCGCGTAGAACATGCAATGCGTCATGCAAATGTCTTAAACGCAGTGATGGGCGAAACAGATATCGCGGGAAGTTTTGGCTGGTGTATGTTTGATTACAATACACACAAAGACTTCGGAAGTGGTGACAGAATCTGTTATCACGGTGTCATGGATATGTTCCGGAATCCAAAGCTTGCGGCAATCATTTATCAGTGCCAGCAGGAAAAAGAATCGGTGTTAGAACTTAGTTCCACGATGGATATTGGCGAACATCCGGGATGTAATCGAGGAAGCACTTACATTTTTACCAATGCAGATTCCGTGCGCATGTATAAAAATGACCGCTTTATTAAGGAATATACCAAAGAACATTCTCCATATCCAAACCTTTTGCATGGTCCGATATTGATTGATGACTTTATTGGAAATGCGATTGAAGAAGGGGAGAAGTTCACGAAGAAACAGGCGGAGACTGTGAAAAAGATTATGAATGCCACCGCAAGATATGGGCTTTCAAATCTTCCAAAATCCATCTATCTGATGGGACTTCATCTGATTTTACGTTATCATATGAAACCGACAGAGGCGGTTGTCTTATACAACAAATACATAGGTGACTGGGGAGGAACCTCCACAACTTATCGTTTTGAGGCAATCAAAGATGGAAAAGTGGTCAAAACCATTGTGAAGGAGCCGATGACTTCTTTACAGATTGTAGCGGAGACAGACCATCAGTTTTTGAAAGAAAAAACTTCTTACGATGTTGCGGCAGTCCGAATCAAGGCAGTGGATGAGAACCAGAACCTTTTGAGCTTCTTTGAAGAGCCGGTATGTTTCAAGACGGAAGGCCCGATTGAACTGATTGGCCCGTCTGTTACCACACTCCGGGGCGGCATGGGTGGTACTTATGTCAAGACAACCGGAGAGAGTGGAAAAGCCCGTTTGTTTATAAAAAATGAACAGGCAGAGGAACTCGTCATAGAATTCAACTGCGAATGTAATTAGAAAGGTAATATAGAAAGATGAAAGATAAGTCAAGTATTATTTTTGGAAATAAAATCAGTGATTCTGCATATAAAAAGGCAGTAAAATCCAAAAAGAAATATGCAAAAAAATTTGGAGATGATTCCAATGTAAAATATCCTGCTGTTGTGCAGAAGAATCCATACATTGGAGATTCTTTGGGGGTACAGAATATTCTGGTTGGAGATTTAAAGCAGAACGTTCACTACAATGAGAAAGAGGGAACAACCGATACTTTTGATGTAGAAAAGGGAATTATCGTTGGAAATATCCGCATGGGATTTGGACATTATAGAATCTCTATGGCAATTGCGTCCGCTGCAAAATCCATGGGATATACCCCATATTGGATGGACTTAAATTCCTACAAAGAGACAACCTGTACCAAAGTAATTGGTGCACAGAATGATTTGTACTCGATGGGGTCAAGACTTTCCGGAAAGAGTAAGTTATTCAACAAATTTGTATGGGAGCCAATGAACTATGAAGGATTCCGCAAATTAACCTACAATGCAGCGGACCAGAAAAATGCAGAACTGATGGCACCTGTTTATGCGAATGTACCAAAGGAGATGCCGGTCGTTGCAACTCATGTATGGCCTGCACAGGCAGCAATCCATGCAGGAATGAAATATGTCGTAAATGCAATTCCGGACAACTGGCCAATGGCACTTCATTTTGCAGAGGGAAGCCTTCATACGATTCAGACCCACAATGCATACCAGGGATACCGCATTTTAAATGGAATGCAGGGAAAAGATGTCTTAAAGGCAATGCCAGAAGCAGACCTTGCATACACAGGCCATTATATCGACCATGAATTGGTAAGCAACATTGAAGCAGACTGTGAAGCCAGAATGAGAAGAAAAGCAGAAGGAAAACCGATGCGTTTCTTATTAACCATCGGTGGAGCCGGAGCACAGAAAGAAATTTTTGCAGCGATTATTAAAAATTTACTCCCGGCAATTAAAAGCAAAAAAGCAGCACTATATGTAAACGTTGGTGATTATAAAAATGTCTGGGATGAACTTTTAACAGAGATTCCAGAGATGAAAGCGTTAGCCGCCGAGCATTTTGACTCCTGGAGTGAGACCGAAAAATTTGCGAATGATGCCTTAACAGGTGACGTAGAAGGAATTCACGGATTCTGGCATCAAAATATTTTTGAAGCAGTTTACTGCACCAATCTTTTGATGAGAAGCTGCGACGTATTAGTTACAAAACCAAGTGAACTTGCATTCTATCCTGTGCCAAAACTCTTTATCAAACGAGTTGGCGGACATGAGCAGTGGGGAGCCATTCATTCCGCTGAAATTGGTGATGGAACATTAGAGTGCAGAGACATTCCACATACCTTACAGATGATAGACTTGTTCTTAGAAGATGCGGGTGTTTTAAATGACATGTGCGGATGCATCATGAGCAACAAAAAAGCGGGTATTTACGATGGCGCCTATAAAGTTGTAGAGTTAGCATTTGGTTTAAAAGAAAAATAAAATGAGAAAGCCGTTTTGAGCGGAGGAGAGAAAGATGGAGACAAAGAAAAAATTAAGTGGCAAAGAAAAATTTGCCTACGGTATTGGGGCAGTCGGAAAAGACATGGTATACATGTTATCCGCATCTTACATTACAATTTATTTTGTAGATGTTATGGGAATCAGCGCAGCAGCAATCGCGGTATTGCTTATGGCTGCACGTGTATTTGATGCTTTTAATGACCCGATTATGGGTGTTTTGGTTGCAAAGACAAAGACAAGATGGGGAAAATTCCGTCCTTGGCTTTTGATTGGTACTGTGACAAACGCAGTGATGTTATATTTGATGTTTTCGATTCCACCAACCATGAATGCAAGTGGCATGCTGCTTTATGCATCTGTTACCTATATTTTATGGGGTGTTACCTATACCATGATGGATATTCCGTATTGGTCTATGGTTCCGGCGTTTACAGAGAGTGGAAAAGAGCGTGAGTCTCTTTCTGCATTTGCCCGTTCCTGCGCAGGTGTTGGTAGTGCCTTGATTTCGATTATCACGGTAAAAGTTGTCATTGCACTTGGAACAAAATTAGGTGGTGATACAGAAACAGAAATCAACCGTATCGGATATAGTAAATTTGCATTGATTATTGCAGTACTTTTCGTTGTATTTACTTTAATTACATGTTTATGCATCAAAGAAAAATCATCGGTTGATATGCAGACAGCCTCTGTAAAAGATATGATTAAGGCCTTGGTTTCAAATAGTCAGGCAATGACAGTTGTAGTTGCAATTGTTATGATTAATACAGCACTTTATATCACTCAGACATTGGTTTACTTTTTCTTAAAATATGATTTTAGTCCTGCAAACTACGCAAATGACTTTACGTTATTTAACATTGTTGGTGGTGGGTTCCAGATTTTATCCATGATGATCTTTTTCCCATTACTTCGTAAGGTGATGGATACGTTAAAGATTTTCTACACCTGTTTTTTCATGGCAGTGATTGGCTATGCGATGATTTTAATCGAATCCGTGGCAGGAGCAAATGATATTAAGTTATTGCTGATTCCGGCAGCTATCATTATGTCCGCTGTTGGTATGTTAAATGTTATCATTACCATTTTCCTTGCAAATACAGTAGACTTTGGTGAGTGGAAGAACCATCGCCGTGATGAATCTGTTATCTTTTCCATGCAGACCTTCGTCGTAAAATTAGCATCCGGATTTGCAGCATTTATTTCCAATATGATTCTTGCTATTTTTGCAATCAGCAGCGACAAGGATGCCGTAGTGGTAGAACCGATTTCGGATGTTGCAAGAATGGGACTTCGTGGAAGTATGACGATTATTCCAATGATTGTGCTTTGTATCGGATTTATTGTATTCAAGAAAAAATATATCTTAACAGACGCAAAATTAGAGGAAATTACTGCAGATTTACACAAAAGAAAAGAAGCAGCCACAAAGTAATTGACAAATGAAAAAGAACAAAATAAGATGAAGAAAAAGGGATAGGGACATGTTTGACATGCCCCTATTTCTGCCAAAGAAAGAGAGGCATTACAGACATGATAAAAGTAGAAAATCAGGTATTTTTGTTATCAACCAAACATACGACTTATGCGTTTCGGGTAACGGAAACAAAACATTTGGAACACCTTTATTATGGAAGAAAGATTACCGTGAAAAATCCAGAGGCATTGATCGAAAAACATGCGTTTGCGCCTGGAAATACGAATACTTATGACCAGGAACATATGAATTTTTCCCTGGAGGATATGAGCCTTGAAATGTCGTCCTACGGAAAAGGGGATATCTGGGAACCATTTGTGGAAGTTGTTCACGCGGATGGAAGTTTTTCGTCTGATTTTCTGTTTGAGAAGGCAGAGGTGCTTGATGGAAAAGAAGAGTTTGAGACGCTTCCGGGTTCTTATGGAATCCCGGCATCTAAGGCAGAAGATGAGAATGCAAAAGGTGTTGTGGAACATTTATGTGTGACGTTAAAAGATAAGAATTACGGCTTGAAATTAGAACTGCATTATTATGTTTATGCTGACTGTGATGTGATTTGCAGAAGCAGCAAACTTTTCAATGAGAGTGAGAAAGAAATCCGCGTAAATCGTCTGATGAGCACGCAGCTTGATTTTGATACGGCAGATTTTACCTTTACTTCTTTTAATGGAGCATGGGCGCGTGAGATGAAGCGTACCGATACAAAAGTCCGTGCCGGAAAAGTGGTGAACGCATCCTATACCGGAACATCTTCGAGCCGTGCAAATCCATTTGTCATGTTAAGTAAAGAAGAGACAACCGAAGACTTTGGCGACTGCTATGGGTTAAATTTAATTTACAGCGGAAATCATTACGAGGCTGCACAGGTGACTACTTACGGAAAGACAAGGGTTGTAACGGGAATTAATCCACAGTCATTTACATATGTAGTTGAACCGGGTGAAGTGTTAGAAGCACCTGAGGCTGTTATGGCATATTCAAACGAAGGTTTTAACGGAATGAGCCAGTGTATGCATGCGTTTGTGCGCAACCACATTGTGCGTGGTGAGTGGCAGTATAAAGAGAGACCGGTGTTGTTGAACAGCTGGGAGGCTGCATACTTTGACATCAATGAAAAGAAGCTGTTAAATCTTGCAAAAGCGGGAAAGGAAGTCGGAATCGAACTTTTCGTGATGGATGACGGCTGGTTTGGAGAGCGAAATGATGACAAACATTCACTTGGTGACTGGTATGTAAACAAAAAGAAACTTCCAAATGGCGTGAAGGGACTTTGTGATAAAATTAACGCACTTGGACTTGATTTTGGTATCTGGGTTGAGCCGGAGATGGTGAATGTGAATAGCGAACTTTACCAAAAACATCCAGAGTGGGTACTTGAGATTCCGGGCGTTGCACATTCCGAGGGAAGAAACCAGCGAATTCTGGACCTGACCAATCCAGAGGTTCAGGATTTTATCATTGCTTCCATGAGCGAGGTGTTTTCCTCTGCCAATATTGCATATGTGAAATGGGATATGAACCGCACTTTCACGGATTATTTTTCCAAGAGTCTGCCGGCAGACAGACAGGGAGAGGTTGCACACCGCTATGTGATTGGGTTATATCGCACCATGAAAGTGTTGACCGAGAAGTTTCCGCACATTTTATTTGAAGGATGCTGTGCAGGAGGAAACCGTTTCGACCTTGGTATCATGAGCTACTTTCCACAGATTTGGGCAAGTGATGATACCGACGCTGTTTGCAGAGCGCTAATACAGACCGGATGCAGTTACGGATATCCGATGTCAGTTGTGGGCGCACATGTTTCTTCCTGCCCAAATCATCAGACACTTCGCACTACACCGATTGAGACAAGATTCCATGTGGCAAGTTTTGGTGTATGTGGCTATGAATGTAATCTTTGCGATATGAAGAGTGAAGATGTTGCTGCGATTAAGGCACAGATTGAACTTTACAAAAAGTGGAGAAGTGTGTTGCAGTTCGGTTCTTTTTATCGTGGAAGAAGTTTTTATACAGGAGATCAGGTCAGCCATATAGATGGTTCTGCCGGCAACATAACAGAGTGGACCTGCGTTGCACCAGATAAGAGTAAGGCAGTTGGAATGCTGATGCAAAAGTTAGTTGAGCCTAACACGATGTATGCGTACTATAAAGCAAAAGGGTTAGATCCAGAGAAAGAATATCATTTCTATAATCGTATTTTAAAATATAGCGTGAAAAACTTTGGTGACCTTGTAAATACCGCAGCACCAATTCACGTGAAACCGGATTCCCTGCTTCACAATGTGATTGCAAAATTTGTTAAAATGGATGGCGAGACAGAAGACTGTGATGTTTACGGAGATACCCTGATGTATCATGGTGTGAAATTAAAACAGGCGTTTGCTGCAACCGGATACAATGAAGAGACCAGATATTTCCCGGATTTCGGCTCAAGAATGTATTTTATGGAAGAAAAATAAAAAATTTATAGGGTGTCGCTTGCGTATGCTTTGCAGTTTTTATATAATGACTGCAAAGCATATTTTCTTTTTTGCAAATCCCCACTATATGCCTTCTAAGAAAATTTTGAAACATGCGGAGGCAGTTTTAAAGTTATTAGAAGTATTTACAGGTGATGAACGGTATCGTGCAATTGAAGAAGAAATAATCGAGCGAGTGGAAGAGGGAGGTGAATCATCAATGTGTGAATTTGCAGAACGTATGGAAAAACGTGGAATAGAGCAGGGAATAGAACAAGGAAAAGAACAAGGAAAAGAACAAGGAATAGAGCGTGGGATAGAGGCATTCATTCTGGATAACCTTGAGGAGCAGAAATCCAGGGAACAAATTCTAGAAAAGTTGAAAAAGAGATTTCAGTTAACAGAGGATCAGGCGAATATGTATTTGGAGCGTTATGCTGGAAAATAAGGCAGGATTCTTTTTTTATAAAATCTTAAAATTTGGAATGTATATTGTTCCTTCCGCATTCGGATGATATAATAATCTTGGGAGAGTGGAAGGAGCCTGAATGGCAAAAAAATATGAGTAGTTGAATTTTACAGACGATTTCATGTTTTGTAAAGTTCTGACGAACAATCCACAGTTGTGTCACGAATTACTGGAACTTATAATCGGAAAGAAGGTTGGAAAGTTTCTAACTTTGGATAAACAAAAACCGATTGAGATTACAGCAGATGGAAAAGGAATTCGATTCGACGTGTATAGCGAGGATGACCAAAATGTTGTTTATGACTGTGAGATGCAGGCGGCAGACAATACGAATCTGCCGAAAAGAACGAGATATTATCAAGGAATGGTAGATTTGAATCTGATTGAGCGTGGGGCGGATTACAGTGAACTAAAAAAGAGCTATCTTATTTTCATTTGTCCATTTGATGCGTTTGGACAGGGATTGCACAAGTACACATTTAAAAATTATTGTGAAGAGTTGCTAAAGCTTGCATTAGGGGATGAATCCATAAAAATTTTTCTGTGTGCAGAAGGAAATACAGATGATGTTTCCTTAGAAATGAGAGAATTTTTGAATTGGATGACAAGTGGACAAACGGGAAGCAGTAATCTTGTTAAGAATCTGGAGCGGGCGGTACAAAAAGCCAGAAATCATGAGGAATGGAGGACTGAGTATATGACATTACTTATGAGAGACAATAAAATGCGGGAAGAAGGTCGAGAGAAAGAAATTTTCCTAAGTGTACAGGAAGGAGACTATGGAACAAAGCGAGGCGCAGAAAAGATGGGAATTACGGAGAAAGAATTCGTTAAACGGATGGAAGCAGCCGGATATAAAATTACAGAGAAGATATAGATAAGAGTTGAAATGTGCTGATACACTCAGACTAAAACAAGTGATTTTTCTTAGAAAAATCACTTGTTTTATGTTACAATAAAATTTGTCTGTGTAACTTCAGACAAAAAATAAGAAAGGTTTTCAACACTAAGATGAATCAGAAAAAATGGAAAAAACAGATTGCATTGCTGCTTTGTGTGACGGCACTTTTTTTCACAGGATGCACAGAAAGCAGCCAGGAGCAGAGCAATCAAAATATATCAGGTACAGAGAAGGATACAGAGGCTGTACAGCAAGCGGATATCATGCAACAGGAAGAGACAAATCAACAGGAGATGTCAAGCCAGCAGGGAACAGAGGTATCAAATCAGACAGAGGGAGATTTGACGGTAACATTTCTTGATGTAGGACAGGGAAATGCGGTATTGGTTCAAAGTGATGGACTTGCCATGCTTATAGATGGCGGAGACAGGGATAAATCATCTTATGTGGTTCGTTATTTAAAGGAACAGGGAATTGACGAGCTTGCCTATGTGATTTCATCGCATTATGATGCAGATCATCTGAATGGTGTGATAGGAGCACTGAATGTCTTTACCTGTGATGAAGTATTGTCCGCAGATTATAAGACGGATACCAAAGTGTATGATTCCTTTTGGAATACAGTATCTGAAAAAGAGATACCTCAGATTTTCCCTAAAATAGGAGAAAATTATGAGTTTGGAGATGCTTATTTTACTATCGTGTGTCCGGATAAATACGGATATTCGGAGGATAATGACAATTCGATTGGAATTCGTCTTGTATATGGAGAAAATAGTTTCCTGATTTTAGGAGATGCAAGCAGTGAGATGGAACAGGTGATGATAAACAGTGGAGAAAATCTTGCTTCGGATGTTTATCTGGCAAGTCATCATGGAAGTGACACGGCTTCGTCATCGGCATTTTTAGAAAAAGTTTCGCCGCAGGTAATTGTCATTAGTTGTGGAGAGGGCAATTCGTATGGACATCCGGCAAAAGAAACAATGGAGCGGATTCAAAATACAGGTGCCAGTTTGTACAGGACGGATATTCAAGGAAACATTATTGTAACAAGCGACGGAACAAACTTAACCTGGAATGTGGAGCCATGCCAGGACTATCGAAGTGGGGATGAAATCCAGGCTGTTGCCTTAAAACAAAATCAAAATCAGGAAGAGACACAACAAGAAGAAACATATGTGCTAAACCAGAACACCAAGAAATTTCATCGACCGGATTGCAAAAGTGTTTCCACAATAAAAGAAGAGAATAAGGCAAACTTTACGGGGAGCAGACAGGAACTTCTTAATGCCGGATATTCGCCGTGTAAGAATTGTAATCCATAAAATTAAAACAAGATTTAATAAAGACACAAAGCACAGCCTTGCACAGAAAAAGTGGGAGGGTGTAGAATAGAAAAAGAAATAGAAAAAGAGGAGAGACGGCCATGATACGTTTTGACAGTGATTATACAGAAGGATGTCATCCTTCTATTTTGAAAAGATTAGAAGAGACAAATATGGTTCAGACACCAGGATATGGAGAAGATGAATACTGCAAGAGGGCAGCTGCATTGATTAAGCAGGCGGCGGGTGCCCCAGAGGCAGATGTGCATTTTCTGGTGGGCGGAACACAGACGAATGTAACGGTCATTTCCGCTGCATTAAAGCACTATCAGGGAGCAATTACAGCGACAACCGGACACATCAATGTGCATGAGACAGGTGCTCTAGAAGCGTGTGGTCATAAGTGCCTGAACCTGGATACTCCAGATGGAAAACTGACCGCAAAGCAGGTAGAAGATTATGTAGAAGCACATTTTGCAGATGAGAGTTTTGAACATATGGTACAGCCAAAACTTGTGTACATTTCAAATCCGACAGAAATTGGTACCATTTATTCCAAGGAAGAATTAAAAGCACTTTACGATGTCTGCAGAAAAAGAAATCTGTATCTTTTCTTAGATGGAGCCAGATTAGGTTATGCTTTGATGTGCAAAGAAAACGACATGACATTATCGGATATCGCAAAATATACAGATGTATTCTACATCGGTGGAACAAAGGTGGGAGCGTTATTTGGAGAGGCTGTCGTCATCACCAATGACGAGTTGAAACAGGATTTCCGTTATAATATCAAACAGCGAGGAGGCATGCTGGCAAAAGGACGTCTTCTTGGAATTCAGTTTGAAATGCTGTTTGAGGAAAATCGATACTTCGAGATTTCCGCACATGCAGCACGCATGGTAGAAAAATTAAAAGAAGATTTAACAAATATGGGCGTAACATTTTACATTGATTCGCCGACCAATCAGCAGTTCCCGATTTTGCCGGATACTGTTTTGGAAGAATTGAAAAAGAAATACAGTTTTTCTTATTGGAATCGCATGGATGAAAAACACAGTGCGGTTCGAATTTGTACATCCTGGGCAACGAAAGAAGAAAATGTGGATGAACTACTTGCAGATGTCCGTAAACTGTTAAAGGCATAAGAAGGATGGATTTGTCAAAAAAATACATACGTGAAAAAGTTTGAAAAAGAAGAAAGAGGACTGATATGAAAAAAGTATTGTTGATTGCAACGGGTGGGACGATTGCATCTAAAAAATCGGACAATGGTTTAAAACCACAGATTACGCCGGAAGAGCTGCTAGAATATATTCCGCAGGTAAAAAATATCTGCGAAGTAAATGCAATCCAGTTACTGAATCTTGACAGCTCCAACATGGAGCCGTCTCATTGGAAAATGATGGTGCATTGTATTCGTGAAAATTATGACAAATACGATGGATTTGTCATTGCACACGGAACCGATACGATGGCATACACTGCGGCAGCACTTTCTTATATGATTCAAAATTCCACAAAGCCGATTGTCATTACCGGAGCACAAAAGCCGATTGATTTGGAAATCACGGATGCAAAATCGAATCTGTTGGACAGTTTTTTGTACGCATCCGATGAAAAGTCACAGGGCGTATCCATTGTATTTGATGGAAAGGTCATTGCAGGAACAAGAGCCAAAAAAGTGCGTTCAAAAAGCTACAATGCATTTTCTTCCATCGATTTTCCATGTCTGGCAGTGATTCAGGATTTAAACATTATGCGTTATATTCCGATGCTTCCGTTTGAAAAGCCGGTTGAGTTTTATGAGAATATGGACGAAAATATTTTCCTGATGAAGTTGATTCCTGGAATTAAACCGCTTGTCTTAGAGGCAATTTTTGAACACTATGACTGCATCATTGTAGAAAGTTTTGGCGTTGGCGGAATCCCGCAGTCACTTGCAAAAGATTTTTATAAGCTATGTCAGGAGCATCCGGAAAAGCTTGTTATTATGGCGACACAGGTTGCGCACGAAGGCAGCGATATGACAGTTTATGAGGTGGGGCATGATATGAAAAAATACTGCCGTTTCTTAGAATCCTACGATATGACATTAGAGTCTGTCATTGCAAAAACAATGTGGCTTCTTGGAAATACAGATGTTACCAAAGAAAACATCGAAGATGTCTTTTACAAAAGTGTCAATTATGACGTTATTTTTGGAAAAAACCGCAAATGTTAACTGTGATAAAATAAAAGGTTGACAATTGAGAGCGAGTTGCTTATGATAAAACTTGTGAGACGTGTGGTTATGAGTGCGCAGCATATCCATAAGGGCAGGATTGCCTGTCTCCTATATTTTACGACAGAAAAAGGATGGGTTTTATCATGAAAGTTTCAACAAAGACAATTGTGACAGTAGGGATGTTTACAGCAGTGTTAGCAGTATTGTCAATTCTGACAATTCCGATGCCAAGTGGTGTTCCGGTAACATTGCAGACTTTTGCAATGGCATTATGCGGCTATGTATTAGGTGCAAAAAAAGGTACGCTTTCCACCGTATTATATGTTGTAATCGGTGCAATCGGTGTTCCGGTTTACGCTGGCATGTCAGGCGGAGTCGGTGCCTTGTTTGGCTACACAGGCGGTTTTATATTTGGATTTATTTTTATGACACTGTTATGCGGATTAGGTCTTAGCATGAAAAATAAGGTGCTCCAGGTGGTATTTGGTCTGTTAGGATTGGTGGTATGCCATTTGTTCGGTGTTATCTGGTTCTCCGTTGTTGCAGCAAGTACATTTGTAAATTCATTTTTGGTGGTATCAGTTCCATATCTGTTAAAAGATGTGACTTCGGTTGTCGCAGCTTATTTTGTTGCAATCGCAATTCGTAAAGCATTATATGCATCAAAATTAATGGAAGCAAAAGCATAAAAAATGCTTCGCAAGGATCGCACTGCGGCGGAGTTGAACAATGTCGCAAATGCGATCCGCCGCAGGCGGAGAATCCCGCAAGCAGGATTCTTTTTGCTTTGATTTTGAATGTGTTGGAAAGGTATGGGTATCAGGATGAATGAATTTCGGGTGCATCACATTTTGTGTACCCCTTTATATGAAGGAAAAGGGTATAGTGGCGCCTTTTGCGAAAACATGACAAGAATCGTAGAAAAGCTACGTGCCTGTCCGAGCCAGCCGGTTTATCTTGTGTCACATCCGGATATGATTTGTAAAAATTGTCCGAATCTGACGCAGGAGGGAAGATGCAGGCAGGATCAGGACCATGTGGTGGCAAAGGATGAGGCACTGCGTGAAGTGTTACAGCTAGAGAGTGGAAAATGTTATACCTATCGGGAATTGCTTGAAAGTGCACAATGTTATGTCACAGAGCAGGAGTTTGAAAAGACCTGCCACAATTGCAAGTGGTATCAGACGGGAATCTGTACTTATGAAAAATTGCAGGAAGGGCTTGAAAGGAGCCTTCTTGGAGTCAAAGAAGCGATTTTATGATTGTGATTCGAAAAGGCAGATATTAAAAAATCCAACTTTGTTTTTATTTCGATTTAAGAAGAAATAAATGCAAGGTTGGATTTTTTGTTGCCCTATATAAAACTACAACTGTAATTAAATACCAAAACGCCTTTAATGAGTCTTGCGGTTAATGTAGTTTGTTTTATATTTCGAATAAATAATTTTCTGGCTGCTGTAAAGTCCATAATATCCCGACAGCATATAGCTAAAGGAGATTGCTAAAAGAAAATAAGGCATTCCGTCATAGCCGAATAATTCAAAGCTGATAAGCAATGAGGTGATCGGACAGTTTGTGACGCCACAGAAAACGGCAGTCATACCGACAGCGGTACAAAGTGTCGGTGAGAAACCAAGCAGATTTCCAAAAAGACAGCCAAAAGCAGCGCCAATAAAGAAAGATGGGACAATTTCGCCACCTTTATATCCGGCACCAAGGGTAAGGGCAGTAAACAGCATTTTTAGGAAAAAAGCTTCCGGCCGGACACTTCCGTCAATGCACTGCGCGATAATGTTGATTCCGGTACCGTTGTAGCTTTGGTTGCCAACAAGCAGTGTCAAAATAATGATAAGGCATCCACCGACAATAACGCGAAGATATGGATTCGGGAAAAACCGTTTGTAAAAATGTTCAGACTGATGGAGCATCATGCAAAAAAGAATGCTGATTACGGCACATAAAATCGCCAAAAAAGAAATTTTTATGGCATTTACCGGATTGAATGCAGGAATGACGTCAATCAAAAAAAGTTCCGGGGAGATGCCAAATGAGGAGGCAATTCCGTGTGCAATCAAAGCGGAGATGACACATGGAACCAAAGCAGCATAATACATAATGCCGACGCTTACCACTTCCATGGAAAAGATGGCGGCTGCCATCGGTGTGCCAAACAGCGCGGAAAACGCTGCACTCATGCCGCACATAATCATGATGTGTTTGTCTTTTTCATCAAAGCGGAACAGCTTTCCAAGGGCATTTCCAATACTTCCACCAAGCTGGAGAGCGGCTCCCTCACGTCCGGCAGAACCACCGAACAGGTGCGTGATTAAGGTTGAGATATAAATCAAAGGTGCCATGCGAAGCGGCAGATTTTCGTCCGAGTGAATCGCGGAGAGAACCAGGTTGGTTCCGGTATCTTTTTCATCATGAAGCAGCCGGTAAAAGGCGACAATCATGATACCTCCGATTGGAAGCAAAAAGATGAGCCACGGATTTTTCTGGCGAAGCAGCGTGACAAAGGACATCGAAAAATAAAAAGATGTTCCAACCGCACCCACGATAAGTCCGGATAAGATGGAAAAAACAACCCATTTGACAGAGGTTTGTAATCGATGCCAGTTATGTTTTAGTTTATGCTTTTGTGTCTCGTTTAACATGAGAAAAGTACCTTTCTTTCTAATAAAAGTTATCGAAGTGATGCCTTGTATACAGTATCTACAAAAATAGTAACATCTTGTTTCTACTTTTACAAGGGATGCTTTGGCAGGAGTTCTCGGTAATTTGCATAAAAACCAAAAGATAAAATTGTGAGAAAGTCCAAAAATACAAGCAGAATCTTGCGAAAATGAAAAAAGGAGAGTAAGATAAAATCATGTCTGGTAACGTTACCGAAAACGTTTTTACCATTTTCAGAGAACATTTTGAAAAATTTACGAAAAAAAACGAAAAAATAGTAGACAGGAAAGAAAAATATGGTTACGATAAAAGACATAGCCAGGGAATCGGGTTATTCCGTAAGTACAGTTTCCCGTGTGCTGAATCACCGGAGTGATGTCAGTCCGGATGCAAAACAAAAAATCGAAGAGATTGTAGAAAAATATCACTTTGTGCCAAACAACAATGCCAAGCATTTGAAACAAAATGCGACGCAGACGATTGCTGTTTTGACAAAGGGAACGTCAAACACGCTGTTTGCCAATATTTTAGAAGAGATTCAAAGAATTATGGAGAAGAGCAGCTATTCAGTTGTGGTTTCTTATCTGGATGAAGAGGCGAACGAAGTGGAACAGGCGGTGCAGATTTTAAAAGAACGAAAACCGATGGGAATTCTGTTTTTAGGTGGAAATCCGGATTTTTTCAAAGAAGGATTTGCAAAGATTGATATTCCATGCGTTCTGGTGACGACCTGTGTCCCTTTTTTACAATTTCCGAATTTATCAAGCGTTGGAATCGACGATGTCGCAGCGGCAAAATGCGCAGTGGATGCATTGATGGAGGCTGGACATGAGAAGGTTGGAATTATCGGTGGTGACATTCATAATTCCTATACGTCACAGCTTCGTTATCAGGGGTGCAGACAAAGCTTTTTGGAACACCATCATACGTTTGAGGAAGCATATTATTCTAAGGCAAGATTTTCGTTTGAGGATGCATACCGTGCGACAAAGCGGTTGATGAAGCAGTCACCGGATCTGACGGCAATTTTTGCAATGTCAGATGTGATGGCGATAGGAGCAATACGGGCATTGATTGACTTGAACTATAAAGTCCCGGGTGATCTATCAGTTATTGGGTTTGATGGAACAGCATTAGCGGAATATTACAATCCGAAGTTAGCAACAATCAAGCAGCAATACCAGACACTTGCGATGAGAAGCGTGGAACTTTTGTTCGGACAGTTAGAATTAAAACGGAGTCCGGTACATGAGATGGTTCCATTTGAATTTGTAAGTGGTGAAAGTATACGAAACATATAGAATAAGAGTAGGAGGAACTTCGTTATGAGAAGTAGTGGTGTTTTAATGCACATTTCATCTTTGCCATCTCCTTATGGAATTGGTACGATGGGAAAAGAAGCAAGAAAATTTGTTGACTTTTTGGAAAAGGGAGGTCAGAAATACTGGCAGATTCTCCCAATCTGTCCGACAAGTTATGGAGATTCTCCATACCAGTCATTTTCCAGTTTCGCAGGAAATCCATATTTTATTGACTTAGAGTATCTTTGCAAGGACAAATTGCTTACCAAGAAAGAATGTGAGTCCTTCGACTGGGGCGGAAGTGTCCGTTATGTAGATTATGGTACCATGTATGAATCCAGATATGCATTATTAAAGAAAGCATATGCAAGATTTTTGAAAAATGAACCGGCAGATTTTGCAGAGTTTTGTAAAAAAGAAGCGGACTGGTTAGAAGATTACGCATTGTTTATGGCACTCAAGGATGCAAACGATGGTGTTGCATGGTTTGAGTGGGATGAGAAGTTAAAACTTCGCGATGCAAAAGCAATCGAAGAAGCAAGAAAAGAATATGCAGAGGATATTAATTTCTATCGCATGCTTCAGTATTTCTTCTTCAAACAGTGGTGGGATTTAAAAGAGTATGCAAATGAGCGCGGAATCGAAATCATCGGTGATGTTCCAATTTACGTTGCCGGAGACAGCGCAGATGTATGGGCAAATCCAAAACAGTTCTATTTAGATGAAGAGTTAAATCCAATCGATGTTGCAGGATGCCCTCCAGATGCATTTTCTGAGGACGGTCAGCTTTGGGGCAACCCATTATTCCGCTGGGATGTCATGAAAAAAGATGGCTATACCTGGTGGACAAAGCGTATCGGCGCAATGTCAAAACTTTACGATATCGTCCGTATCGACCATTTCCGTGGATTTGATTCTTACTATGCAATTCCAGCAAAAGATGATACCGCAAAAAATGGTGAGTGGAGAAAAGGTCCTGGAATGGATTTGTTCAACACCTTAGAGAAAAAACTTGGAAAATTATCCATTATCGTAGAAGACTTGGGATTCTTGACACCATCCGTTATCAAATTAGTAGAAGATTCCGGATTCCCAGGTATGCGTGTGGTACAGTTTGCGTTTGACAGCAGAGATGACAGCAATTATCTGCCACATAACTACTGTGAGCACAGTGTTGTATACACAGGAACACATGATAACGACACCATTATGGGATGGTTTAAGACAGCTCCAAAGGCAAGTGTCAAATTTGCAAAAGAGTACTTAAATCTGACCAAAGAAGAAGGCTACAACTGGGGTATGATGCGTGGCGCATGGTCAAGTGTCAGCGAACTTGCCATCGTTCCAATGCAGGATTTAATTGGAGCTGGCTCTGAGGCGCGTATGAACACACCTTCTACCTTAGGAAATAACTGGAAATGGCGTGCAACATCCGACCAGATTACCAATGCCCTTGCAAAACGTCTCGACAAATATATGCAGATGTATGGCCGTTCTTACCATTTGAAAGACGAAAAAGCAAAAGAAGCTGCCACAAAAGAGGCAGAAACCAAATAAATTGAATTAAGCATACATAATGAGTACCTCATTCTCATATAGATAGAACAAACAGGAATCAGGATGACAGCTGATACATAAAGTTTGATCCATCAGAGAATGAGGTATTTTTATGGAAAAAATAAGTGAAAACAGAGAATTCAATCTCTATCAGGATATGAAAGAGAGAACCAACGGAGAACTCTATATCGGGGTGGTAGGTCCGGTCCGAACCGGAAAATCGACGTTTATCAAAAGGTTTATGGATTTGATGGTGCTCCCTTTTATGGAAGATGAGGCGATGAAGGAGCGAACCATGGATGAACTGCCACAGTCTGCGGCGGGCAAGACGATTATGACAACAGAGCCAAAGTTTATACCACAGGAGGCGGCACAGATTCGCTTAAACGATGAAAATACGATAAAGGTTCGCCTCGTGGACAGTGTTGGTTTTATGGTAAATGGTGCATCCGGTCATATGGAGGGAAATGGAAACCGTATGGTAAAAACGCCTTGGTCAGAGGAGGAAATTCCATTTGTGGAGGCAGCGCAGATTGGAACCGAAAAAGTGATTAAGGACCATGCGACGATTGGCATTGTCATCACAACGGACGGAACGATTGGTGAAATTGAGAGGGAAGCCTATGTGGAGCCGGAACTTAAAGCAGTGTCACAGCTTAGCCAGATTGGAAAACCATTTGTAGTTGTATTGAATTCCAAGAAGCCTTACAGTGATGAGACGATAAAACTGGCACAATCGCTGCAGGAAGAATATGTAACGCCTGTCATTCCGGTAAACTGTGAACAGCTTCGAAAAGAGGATGTCAACCGGATTTTAGAAAGCATGTTATACGAATTCCCAATCAGCCGGGTAGAATTTAAAATCCCAAAATGGACGGAGATGCTGCCACAGGATCACCGCATGAAACAGGCCATGATAGCGAAGGCAAAAGAAATTTTATCTTCCATGCGAAAAGCAAGAGATGTTGCGAAAAAATACGAAAATCCAGAGGAATATATCAGCAATATTATCTTAGAAGAACTTGACCTTTCCAATGGCTGTGTAAAAATCCGGATGGATCTTTTTGAAAAATATTATTACGAGAATATGAGCGAACTTACCGGTGTGCCAATTCAGGGAGAATACCAGTTGATAGCAATGGTAAAAGAGATGGCAGAACGGAAAGAATCCTATGAAAAAATTGCGGACGCCTACGAGGCGGTTCAGATGAAAGGGTATGGCGTGATTCGCCCACAGTTATCGGACATTTCCCTAGAGGAGCCGGTATTGATTCGCCATGGAAACAAATTTGGGGTAAAGATGAAAGCGACATCCCCTTCGGTACATATGATTAAGGCGAATATTGAGACAGAGATTGCGCCGATTGTCGGAAATGAAGAGCAGGCAAACGATTTGATTGCTTATATCAAGCAAGGGGCGCAGAGCGATGAGGGTGTCTGGGAGACGAGTATTTTTGGAAAATCATTAGGAGAACTGATGGAAGACGGCATCCGCAATAAGATTATGTTAATGGATGATGAATGCCAGATGAAGCTGCAGGATACCATGCAAAAAATCGTCAATGACAGCAACGGAGGACTTGTCTGCATTATCATTTAAATATGTGGAAAAAAGCAGGGAAATTTGTTATACTAATAACAGGTAAAATCGAATGAAAAAGAGACAGAGGAGGAGAAAAATGAATCCAGTATACGAAAAATTATTAAAATGTTTTGAAAGTTATCAAAAGAAAATTGATTTTAAGCCAGAGGTGGCATTGATTCTTGGCTCAGGACTTGGCGATTACGCAGATGATATAAAAGTAGTGGATACGTTAGATTATCACGATATCGAGGGATTTCCGGTATCTACCGTTCCAGGCCACAAAGGAAGATTTATTTTTGGATATGTTGGGGATGTTCCGGTTGTCTGTATGCAGGGACGTGTGCATTATTATGAAGGATATGAGATGTCCGACGTTGTGCTTCCAACCAGATTGATGAAGATGATGGGCGCTAAAGTATTGTTTTTGACAAATGCTGCAGGCGGTATCAAACAGGGATTCCAGGCGGGAGATTTCATGCTGATTACCGGTCAGATTTCCAGCTTTGTTCCATCCCCGCTTCGCGGAGCAAACATCGATGAATTAGGAACCAGATTCCCGGATATGAGTCATATTTACGATGAGGATTTGCAGACCATTGTAAAGAAAACAGCGTTAAACCTTAACATTCCATTAAAAGAGGGCGTTTACGTTCAGTTTTCCGGTCCGGCATACGAATCCCCGGAGGAGATTACAATGGCACGCATGATTGGAGCGGATGCAGCCGGCATGAGTACGGCATGTGAGGCAGTTGCTGCAAACCATATGGGAATGAAGATTGTAGGAATTTCCTGTATTTCCAATATGGCATCCGGAATCTCACCGGTTCCTCTGACACATACAGAGATTCAGGAGACCGCAGACCGTGTTGCTCCGATGTTTAAACAGCTTGTGACAGAGGCCATCAAGAACATCAGCAAAAGTCTTGCTTAAATAAAAAGATAAACAGTGTGAAAAATTTCACAATTGTTTCAGACAGAAAGAGAAACGAGGAGAAGATGAAAGTCGAATTTTTACATCATAGCAGTTTCTTGATTGAGGTTGACGATAAGGTTCTTATTTTCGATTATTTCCAGGGAGACAGAGTAAAGAATTATCATTTTACAGGCGTATTGCCGGAATATGAAAGCGATACGCCAATCTACCTGTTTGCCAGCCACAAGCATCAGGATCATTTTGACTTGGACAACCTTAGATTGGCAGAAAAGTATTCGAATATCCATTTTATTTTTTCAAAGGATACCAAAAGCAGTCCGAATTTTTTGAAAAGACATGGAATCAACCCGGACGTCACAAAAAAGATTTGTTATGTCGGACCAAATGCAAAATACAAGGTAGAGGATTTAAACATCGAGACGTATCGCTCCACGGATGCGGGTGTTGCTTTTTATGTGGAGACGAACGGCGCTGCCTTTTTCCATGCAGGGGATTTGAACGACTGGAAGTGGGAAGGTGCAGGAGACCTTGTCAATGGCATGATGGAATCGAATTACAAGGCACAGATTCGCAAGCTTGCGAATAAACCGATCAATCTTGCTTTTGTTCCGATGGATCCGCGCATGGGAAAATACCAGGATGCGGGAATCGATTATTTTTTGCGTCACACGGATGCTGAGTATGTGTTTCCAATGCATATGTGGCAGGACTATTCCGGGATAGAACGGTATTGTAAAAAGCTTTCGAATGCACAGATGGCACAAAGAATTGTTCCAATTGTACATGAAAATCAGATTTTTGATATTTTAGAGAAAAAATGAGAGCAGGTAGTTGTTGAATTCAGGGACTATATGAGCTATAATAAAATGGTGTAGGACTTTGAATAGGCAAAGTCTGCTTTGGTATCAATTACGAAAGGATTGGTAGAGTATATGACATTATTAGGATGGTTTTTGCAGTATTTTATTATTTTTGTGATTTTAGTTGCAATTGCAGTACTTGGTGTGTTCTGTGGTAAGAAATTACGTGAGAACAAAGACAGAAAAGAAGCCGCAGATGCAATGATTCATTCTGATTCACAGGATGTAAAATAAATAAAAACGCACCCTTTGGTGTGGACAAGGGTACCGGAGTCGTTTTGGAACACAAAACGACTCATTAAAATGTGCCCAAATACAGTTTTTGGAGGAAGTTTAAAAGTGAAGAAGTTTTACGGAGAAAACGAACTGCGTAGAATGTACCTTGACTTTTTTGAGAGCAAGGGACATCTTAAGATGAACAGTTTTTCATTAGTACCACATAATGATAACAGTTTATTATTGATCAATGCCGGAATGGCACCATTAAAACCATATTTTACAGGACAGGAGATTCCACCAAGAAGAAGAGTGACAACCTGTCAGAAATGTATTCGTACCGGCGATATTGAAAACGTTGGTAAGACAGCAAGACATCTGACATTCTTCGAAATGTTGGGTAACTTTTCTTTTGGTGATTATTTTAAACATGAAGCAATTGCCTGGAGTTGGGAATTCTTAACCAAAGTATTAGGCTTGGAAGAAGACAGACTTTATCCTTCCATTTACGGAGAGGATGATGAGGCTTTTGATATCTGGACCAAAGAAGTGGGTGTTGCACCGGAACGTATCACAAGATTTTACCGTGATCCGGAGACCGGAGAGTGCGATAACTTCTGGGAACACGGCGCAGGACCATGTGGACCATGTTCTGAGATTTATTATGACCGTGGAGAAAAATACGGTTGTGGCAGCCCTGACTGTAAAGTTGGCTGTGACTGTGACCGTTTCATGGAAGTTTGGAACAACGTATTTACCCAGTTTGAGGGAGATGGCAAGGGCGGTTATACAGAACTTGCCCAGAAGAACATTGATACCGGTATGGGATTAGAGAGACTTGCAGTTGTAATGCAGGATGTAGATTCTGTTTTTGACATTGATACAATGAAAGCAATCCGTGATAAAGTCTGTGAAATCTCCGGCAAGACATATCAGACAGATGCAATGGATGATGTATCCATTCGTCTGATTACAGACCATATCCGTTCTTCAACTTTCATGGTATCCGATGGAATTATGCCTTCCAATGAAGGACGCGGTTATGTGCTCCGCCGTATCATCCGTCGTGCAGCACGTCATGGAAAGATGTTAGGAATTCAAGGCAATTTCTTAGACAAGATCGCAATGGTTGTCATCAACGAAAGTAAAGACGGCTATCCGGAATTAGAAGAGAAGAAAGATTTCATTTTGAAAGTCTTAACGCAGGAAGAAGAAAAATTTGCAAAGACAATCGATCAGGGTCTTGCAATTTTAGATGAGATGGAGAAGAAAATGCAGGAGAAAGGACAGAAGGTACTGTCCGGTGACGATGCATTTAAGCTTTATGATACTTATGGATTCCCAATGGATTTGACACAGGAAATCTTAGAGGAAAAAGGCTTCACCATTGACGAGGAAGGCTTTCAGAAGGCAATGGATGTGCAGAGAGAGACTGCAAGAAAGAATCGTAAGACAACAAACTATATTGGTGCAGATGCAACCGTATATGATGAGATTGATCCAGCCATCACATCTGAATTTGTTGGCTATGACAATCTGAGTGTTACATCAAAAGTATCGGTTCTTACCACAGAGACAGAGCTTGTAGAAGCATTGTCGGAAGGTGAAGTGGGAACTATTATCGTAGAAAAGACACCATTTTATGCTACCATGGGTGGCCAGCAGGGCGATAAAGGTGTGATTCGTACTGCAAACGGTGAATTCAAGGTCGAAGATACCATCAAATTATTAGGTGGAAAAGTAGGTCATATCGGTAAAATGGTAAGCGGTATGATTCAAAATGGCGAGGAAGTGGAGCTTGTTGTTGACGCAGCACTTCGTGCAAAGACATGTAAGAACCATTCTGCAACCCACCTGTTACAGAAAGCACTCCGTGAAGTACTTGGTACACATGTAGAACAGGCAGGTTCTTATCAGGATGCAGACAGAACACGTTTTGACTTTTCACATTTCCAGGCTATGACACCAGAGGAAATTGCAAAAGTAGAACAGATTGTCAACGAGAAGATTGCAGATGCTCTTCCGGTTGTGACAGAAGTAATGTCTGTGGAAGATGCGAAAAAGACAGGTGCAATGGCACTCTTTGGTGAAAAATATGGCGAAAAAGTACGTGTCGTATCCATGGGAGATTTCTCAAAGGAATTCTGTGGTGGTACCCACGTAAAGAATACCGCAGAGATTACAACTTTCAAGATTATATCTGAGAGTGGTGTTGCTGCTGGTGTACGCCGTATTGAGGCAATCACAGGCGAGAATGTTTTTGCATATTATAAAAATATGGAGGATGAGCTTGAGAAGGCTGCAAAAGCTGCAAAAGCAACTCCGGCAACTTTGGTAGAAAAGATTGAACACATGATGACAGAAATCAAGAGCCTTAACAGCGAGTTAGAGTCTTTAAAGAGCAAGGCTGCAAAAGAAGCACTTGGTGATGTTATGGATCAGGTTGTGGATGTAAAAGGCGTTAAACTTCTTGCAACAAGTGTTCAGGGCGTTGATATGAACGGTCTTCGAGATTTAGGAGATCAGTTGAAAGGCAAGCTTGGCGAAGGCGTTGTTGTTTTAGCATCCGAGTCAGACGGTAAAGTGAACTTAGTTGCAATGGCAACAGAGGAAGCAATGAAGAGCGGAGCTCATGCTGGAAATCTGATTAAGGCAATCGCCGGAAAAGTTGGCGGTGGCGGCGGCGGCCGTCCAAACATGGCACAGGCAGGAGGAAAAAATCCTGCTGGTATTCCAGATGCAATTGCAGAGGCAAAGACAGCTTTGGAGAGTCAGGTAAAATAGAAAAGAGGCTGTCACATAGTAAAAGTGTGACAGCTTTTTTACAATAAAAGGATTCTTATGAAATATTATGTATTGAAATATCGGCTACCGATGAGCCACAGCAGTACCATGCAAAAAGAAAACAGTCATCATCATGTCATCGAAATAACGGTGCAGGCGGAATACGACCAGCAGACATTTATTGAATTCCAGGATATGGAAAAGGTGCTAAATCAATGTCTGAACCCATATAAGAATCAATATCTCAATGAGATGGAAGAGTTTCATGAGGATACCAGTATCGAGAATATCACAGAAGTATTTTATGAGAAATTATCACAGGCATTTGCAAATGAGGGGTGGAACCTTACCAAGATAGAAGTTGGCGAGAATCCGCTAAGGGTCTACATCATACAAACCAATCATGTTTAAGGGAGGAAGGAAAAGTGAGTCTGAAAAAATTACTAGGAACGTCGTTGCTATGTTTTTCATTGGTGTTGTCGAATGTGACAGCATTAGCAGCAGATCAAAACAATGTGTCAGACAATAAGGAACTGACATCGGAAACACAGGAACAAACAGATACTATGCAGGAAGTACAGACACAGTCAGAATCTCAAGAAAATGAAGATGGTTCTGCGACTCCAGAACAGAGCGAAGAAAACCCGGATGCACAGGATACAAATGAGAATGGCAGGGGGGAGCAGACCACAGAAGGACAGAACGAAGAAATACAAAATACAGAGTCTGAGGAAGCGGGTGTGGAAACGCAAAGCGCAGATGGAGTTTCCCTGGAACAATATGCAGGGGGCAGAACGATTCAGGTAGATGGAGATCCAAAAGAGTGGGATGGAATTCCTTCTTATACTTCAAATGATGGCAGTGTTGCAAAATGGTCTGTTGCACAGAATGATGAGTATGTGTATTTTTATGTGCAGGAAAATGGCGGAAACAAGTGGGGATTACCAATCACGAATACAAAAGCCGCGATTTCCTACGCATCAGGACTTTCTAACAGTAATTTGAATGGAATCGGATTCGCATTTGAAAACAGCAGTCTTGTTTTAAAAGATGGCTGGTATGGAAACATCAATGGAACACTGTCTGGTTTTTCACCGAGCCAGGAGCAGGATAAATATGAGATTGAGTTTGCAGTGCCACAAAGTTATTTCGCAGAACCTGATTATACACTTACATATTGCGGTACGAGCATTGCATCAGGTGATATTCCCGTACTAAATACATTCCCGGAATACGAAGAAGAAAAACCGGTCTATAACGGAATTACAATCGATGGTAACTTCTCTGACTGGAATGCGGTAGAAAAGACGTCTGTCGACGATGGCAGCATTATCGATGCAGCAATGGTATTTGATGGAGACTGGATTTATATTTACTTAAAGGATACTGGAAACGGTGCGGCATTCCATGCAGGTGAAAGAAGTCATGGTACCTATGAACTTTTAACGGATACCGGAAGAAGAACCAGTTTTGTATTAAGAGAAAATGGGATTGAAGGAGTAAAGGATGCTAAGGTGAAGTATTCAAACGATCAATATGAGATTGCAATCCCGGCTTCAAACCTAAAAAAATACCGCTCTACGATTTCATTTGGATATGCGCAGGCAAAGACACCAATGATAAGCGGTGTATCGAATCTGCAGGGCGGCGGTAACATCGACGGCTCATTTTCGGGAATTACAATTGATGGTAATTTTGATGACTGGGCAGATTATAACCATCAATTGATTGAATATTCTACGAATGGTGATTATGGAGATGATGCGGACGGTGCCTTATATCTGAGTGATCATACCCTATATGGTCATGTGAAAACATATCGTCTGAGAAATAACAATCCATATTATCAGGTGGAACTGCGCTTTAATGAGGTTGACAGTCAAAACATTTACTTTCAGTTTATTACAGTAGACGATAGCGGTAACATCAACTGGAATCCGCAGATGGATTATGACGGAACGACAAAAGAGTACTATATGATTGATATGAGAGGCTGGCATGGGGCATCTACTTTGACAGAACTCGAAGACGAAGGATATGGAAATAAGATTTTAGGTCATGCTTATATTCGAATGGGCAGCAGTGATGATACAGAGTTAGAATATGAGATTGATTTGGAAAAACTGTCTTCTTACATTTCAACAAGCAACAGTACGCCTTATGAAATGTCTGTAACAGATATGAAGACGATTCAGGCAAAATACCAGAATATCGGTGACCAATGGGTAACCATTGCAGGTACTTCATCAGGTCCGGTTGTCGGTGTTGTGTTATGTATCTCCACCGTTGCATGTGTATTGGCATATCGAAGAAGAAAACAAAAAGGAATTGCATAAATGAAGTATCTCATAGGTCTGATTCTTGGAATCATTTGGTTATATGTATTACACGTATTAAAGAAAAGTAAATTGAATTTCTGGCACTTCGCAGTGGGAAGTGCCGGACTTTTCATTTTTATGATGGTATATTTGCGTCCGGTGCTTACACAGCCGTCGGCTAGAATTATTGCGGCGATTGCCGGAATTCCAGGAAATCTGTTTCACTTATATACCGCGTATTTTAAATATGGAATTATCTTTGTACAGTCAAAACAGGGAGCCATTTCTTTGATGATAGACTTTGAGTGTTCTGGAATCATCGAAATCATGGCATTTCTTTCACTGCTTTTGTTTTACAATGTGTATACAAGGGTGGAAAAAGTCATTGTCGGGCTGTCCGGAATCAGTGCGCTTGTGGTTGCAAATGCAATCCGCATTACAATTATCTGCGTCATCATTCATTTTATGGGGGTGTCAGCATATTATGTGGCGCATGCATTTATCGGACGAATCGTTTTTTATGCATTTTCCGTTGCCTTGTATTTCTATGTTTTCACAAAACCACAGATTATCAAGCAAAGGGTAGGTGGCTTCCGCTATGCAAATCATAAATAATTTTGTGAATTCGTTTGTCTTTTGGGCGGCGTGGATTATTATTCCTGTGATTATGGAGATTGTTCCGGCGTTTGGAAGCATTTATGTTTTAATCAAAAAGCATATCAAAAAGAAGGTTTACGAAGACCCGATTATGTACCCGGAGATTACTCTGATTATCCCGGTCTACAATTCGCAGGACTCGTTAGAAGAGTGCATTCGCTCCATTCATGAGAGCGATTATCCGAATGACAAAATCAAAATTTATCTGGTGAACAATCAGGGGCAGGATAATAGTTTTGAGGTTTTCCATGAATGTCAGGAAAAATATCCAAATCTTATGATGCAATGGATGAACGCGATGCAGGGAAAATCCAAAGCATTAAACCTTGCACTGTTTAACAGTGACGGAAAGTACATCATTCACATTGACAGCGATGGACAACTTGAAAAGAATGCCCTAAAAAATATGGTAAAAAAATTTGAGGCGGATTCGTCGGTTGACTGTATGACAGGAGCAATTTTGACAGAGCCTTCCATGATTGAGCAGTATCACGGAATCTTTGCAAAGCTGCTTCGAAAGTTAGAGTTTATGGAGTATGCACAGGCGTTTTTGGCAGGAAGAAACTATGCGTCTGAAACGAACAATATTTATACGTTATCAGGGGCTTTTTCTGCGTTTCGAAAATCAGCCGTGTTAAAATCACAGCTTTATAACACGGACACCATTTGCGAGGATACCCAGATTACGTTCCAGATGCGCTATATCCAGAAGAAAAAGGTACATATCTGTGAAAATGCGATTTTCTTTGTAGACCCGATTGAGGACATGAACAAATTGTATACACAAAGACAACGTTGGCAGCGCGGCAGTCTTGAGGTGTCGCATCAGTTTTTAAAGAAGGAGCTTCATCCATACAAATTATTTACCAATGTAACGGTTCGTACGCTCATGTATGACCATACGTTCGCATTCCCTAGAATGATCTGGTATCTGGCGTTGCTTTGCCTGCTTTGTATGAATTATTCGTTTTCTTTGATTATTTATTCGACGTTGTTTATTTTCTTTTTGTATATTGTGATTGGCTATTTTTACTTTGCCTCGACAATCGGGTTTTTATCTGAGTTTAAAGAACTCCGCAGCTATTATAAAAAACAGTGGTACGTGGTTGCATTATTGCCGCTTTTTAATTTTCTGGTCTTTTTCATCCGTTTTGCAGGGGTAATCAATAGCATTAACACAGACAGTGCATGGAAAACAAGAAATTTAACCGAGGAAAAACAGGCGTTTATGGATACGGTAAAGGATGATGTAAAAGGAATATCCGGTTTTTATCAGAAAATAAAGGACTGGGTAAACGCGCAGTAGCAGGAGAGCGTGAAAATGGCACAGGAATGGAGATTTTATGGACACAAAGCATAAAAAGTATTTTATGAGAGTTACCGTGGTTGTGTTTGTGATTGCGGTGCTGATTGGAGTATTTGGTTACTACGAAGTAAGACAGTATGACGAGAGTATTTTAGAGATATATGCAGAACAGCAGGATTCTTATGTAAAACTGGTATTAGATCAGATTAATCTCCAAAAAGACAGAACAGATGATGAGATGATTGATGATATTTTAAATTCTTTGGTTGCCTCAGATAAAAGATATTGGACGCTTACAAAAGACCAGGATATTTTGTATGTGAAAGATGTTTCCGAGACAAATCGATACAAAGGATTTACCTCGGACAGTTATTATCTTTCAACCGGCGGAAAAGCGTTTGTAGACAGCTTAGAGACAGACCGTATTATTCACGATATGATTGAGATTGATCAGGAGAGATATGTCGCATCCGGCACGAAATTTTCCTACTTAGGCAATGAGTATAAAATCTGTCTTTTGACTTATGAAAAGGTTATTTTAGATAACAATAAGCTGTTACAAACCAGAATTATGATTTGTATCGTATTATTTGAGTTACTTCTTATTTTAATTCTTGCAATAATGGCTGGAACACAGCTGATTGACAAGAAAAACGAGAAGATAGAAAAGCTTAGCCAAAGGGTTGTTACGCTGAACAAAGAAGTAGAAGGCTTGGAAGATAAGCTGGCAATGGAGTTTTCTTATAATGCCGGAAACAGTATTTTCCATGAGAGTGTACTGACGCAATTCCTTGAAAAATTGGAAAAACGCAAAGTTGCACCGCTCACACTGGCGATGTTTCAAAGAGACAAAAAGGCAGATATCAGAGAGTTTTTTAAGAAAGTTGACAAAAGTGCAGGAAAAAAATATCTGAAATTTGAAATCGGGTCAGACCGGCTGCTGTTACTTTTTTTTAGTATGAAAGATGTGGAATTAGAGCCGAAACTTCAAAAGATAGAGCAGGAAGGAATCACGTATCTTTGTGAATTTACGATAGAGGATGATTACCAGACCTATCAGAGCCAATATGAAAAGTTTTTAAAGAAAAATAGTTTGTAAGAAAAGTTTGATAAAAGGATGCAAAAAGAATGATTGAAAAACAGTTATTTCGTGAATACCGTTTTAAATTTTATCTGAATATGAACCATTATATTATTATCAATGGAGCAGAGGGACAGCTTCATCCGCATACCTGGGAGTTTACCTTCCTTGTTATCAAAGAAAAAAGCGATTTTGTGCAGTTTAATGTATTTGAACGGTTGATAGAGGATTACCTTGAAACATACCAGGGAAAGATTTTAAATGAGATGGACCCGTTCCAGACCATTGTTCCTACCTTAGAAAATGTGACGGACTGCTTTAGTGAGGATATTCGAAAGATTTTAAAAGAGCATGGCGGTGAACTGATTTCGACAGAAAGCAGTGAGACACCGACACGAAGCTACATTATCAATTATGAGAAGGAGCCTGACTTTTTAAAACAGATGGAACGGATTAAGCAGGACCGGATGGATGAAATTATTGATGAAGTGTTAGACAGTGTTTTAGAGTCATAAGGAGCAGGAAAATTGCGCAAAAAGTTACAGTTCATAGGTTGTATTGCGATATATGGAATTTTAGCAGCGGGACTTGTATGGTTGCTTTATGAAAAAAATGTTTTCCCGATGGGGGAACATATATGGGAGTCTTTGTACAAGGCTGACTATCTGTTAGATGGAATAAAAAGTGGAAATGGCATTTTATATTATGATTCCTTTAGCGGAAACGGTTCCGAATTCGTTCGTTTCGCAGAGCCGCTTCCGTGTATTCTGCTAACCTTTTTTGCATTCCTTGGAAACCAGAATGCAGTAGTAACGTATGCTTTATTTGTGGGCACCGTTTTTTTCTTGTCTGCAAGCAGTATTTTTTGGATCGGAAGAAAAGAAAACAGAAGTTTTATGGGATTCTTGCTTGGACTGGCATATTTTTTCATGCCGGCAAACCTTCATATGCTCTTTTCTAAGGGAAATGTAGGAGAAAGTATTGTACTGGCATTTTTACCACTGTTCTTCTGGCAGTGCTATCGTTTTGTAGAAGAAAAAAGCTTAAAAGCAGTTGTGGCGGTTTCGATTCTTTCCGTTCTTTTTGTGATGTGCAGCGTTTCTTATACCATAATGGTAGTAACGGCAGCTGTTTGTTACCTGTTATTGGATGGAATCATAAATGGAACCTTTCGAAATGGCTTAAAACTTGTTCCGGCGTTCCTGCTTGCCTTTTTGTGGAATGGCATCTGGTTATGTGCCTATTTAAAAAAATATGGCACAATTCCAAAAACGAGTGCAGAAAAAGCATCTTTTTATCAGGCACTTTTGGATTCATTAAACCCAATGCAGGCAATGAGAGAGGGTACACAGTTTTGGTATCTGGGAGTGTCCGTTTTCGTCTTATTATTGTTTGGAATTTTATTTAGTAAACGGAAAACAAGTTCCTTTTTTGCGGCAGGGATTTTGTTTGTGATTTTTTCGACAACGGCATTATCCGGTGTGATAAAAAGCCTGCCGGGCTTTAAAAATATGGACATGGCTGCATTTTTCCCAATGGTGACAGCTTTCGTTTTGGTGGGATTTTTGTTATGGAAGACACTTAGAAAAGAACTGGTGTTCATCTGTGCAATCGGATTGTTTTTCGATCTTATGGTGGCAGTATCCGGCTATGCGCCAACCCTGTTATCACAGGATATAAACGGTCAGTTACAGAAGGAAGCAGATACGATGTTTATCGAAGAAGCAGGAAGCCTTACGCAGCAAAGAGTTGCAATTTTTGCAGAGCAAAAGGAACGTTCCATTGCAAAATACCTGCTTTCAAAAAGCGGAAAAGAACTTTCGGTGACACAAGGATGTGAGTATGAAGCGGCAAGTATTCCAAATTACCTGGGACAGTTAGAACAGGCATTATCAGATGGAAAATATCTCTATCTGTTTGACCGCTGTCTGGAACTTGGGGATGATACAGTTATTGTTGAAAAAGAGAAACTCTGGAATGGAGACGATGATGTTAAAAAATTAACAAACTGTGCAGAGCAGGTCGGATACGTGAAAAAAGAGGAGAACAATAAATACCTGATGTTCCATATTAAGACAGACGGAACGTTTGGAGTTAAGAGTGAATACCAGGCGATTGGAATCGGAAGCAGCGCCGGTATGATGGCATTGCAATATCCAAACATGCAAGAGACCTCCTCTACGAATCTAAATGACTATACCTATGAACAACTGTCAAAGTATCAGTGTATTTATTTGAATGGATTTACCTATGATGATAAGGCGGCGGCAGAGCAGCTTATTACAAAACTAGGAGAAAACGGTGTAAAGGTCGTAATTGAGGCGAGTGGAATACCGGCTGATATTGTTTCAAAGAATCGGGAATTCTTAGGCGTGACATGCAATGATATTTCTTTTGAAAAAGGTTATCCCATTCTTTATACGGAGTCTGCAACGTATGACTGTAACCTGTTCGCAGATGGCTATGAGGACTGGAGGACGGTCTATGTGATAGGACTTACAAAAGAGCTTGGCTATTTTTATGAGAATCAGGATAAAATTGATTTTATAGGAACCGCTGGAAACGATAATATTATCGTCATCGGGCTAAACTTAGGTTACCATGGAGCGTTGACAGGCGATCCGATGGTGGAAGAAATCTATGACGGATTGTTTGGGGTAGACCAGGATGTGCTGCCAGAGAGGGAACTTGTTCCGGTTCAGATTACTTACCGGGGAAATTCACTCTCCATCAAGGCAGACTCGGCTGTGAATACAACACTTGCTTACCATGATACTTTTACCTGTGACAAGGAAGTGACGGAGCAAAACCAGTTACTTTATGTAAAAAAAGGAACAACGGACATCTCCATAAAGCCAGCCTATATAGGCGCAGGAGCATTTTTGATTTTTGTAGGATTTGCATTTGCAGTTCCGTATTATGATTATCTGATTGAGACCTCAAAGGGAAGGAAACAAAAAAATGAAAGGTGAGAGAAGAAAAAAAGTGTTTTTGATGGGCGCACTGCTTTTTTGTGCGCTTTTGCTTGTGGGTTGTAACGGGAAAAGTGAAAATCCACAGGAACCGGCAGATACCAAGGCAAGCCAGGCACAACAGTCTAAGGAAAAGAAAGAATATTATTTTAAAACAGAGGACAGCTATTTTGCAGTTTATAATGGAAAAACTTATGAAAAAACCTATTTAAACGGCGTAAACTTAGGGTCTGGAAAGCCGGGATGTTTTCCGGGGGAACTTGGAATTACAAAGGAAGAGTACCTTCGCTGGTTTCAAGAGATTTCACAGATGAATTGTAATACCATCCGTGTCTATACAGTAATGATGCCATGTTTTTACGAAGCACTTTATGAGTACAACGAGGCGGCAGAAAATAAACTGTATCTGTTTCAGGGAGTGTGGTATGACGAAGACCAGATTGTGAAGACGGAGGATGCCTACGATATCTATGATGAGGCATTGTCAGATGCTTATGATTTGGTTGATATTATCCATGGCGATGCCGACCTAAAGCAAAAAGCAGGAAAAGCTTATGGAAAATACCAGTATGATGTCTCGGAATATGTGATTGGCTGGATTTTAGGGATTGAGTCGGATGCAGAGTTCGTGGGCGGAACAAATGAAAAGCATGCAGCGGAGTGCAGTTACCAGGGAGATTATCTTGGTACCACGGAGGATGCAAATCCGTTTGAAACTTTTATGTGTAAACTCGGTGACCAGACACTTTCCTATGAGATGAAAAAATATCAGATGCAGCGTCCCATCAGCTGGAGCAACTGGCCGACGGCTGATATGCTTTCTCATCCGAATGAACCGGGGGCAGATCATGAAGATGCGGTGACCATCAATGTAGAACATATAAAAGCGACAGATGCATTTGAGGCAGGTGTTTTTGCATCGTATCACGTTTATCCATATTATCCAGAGTTTATCATGTATGATACGAAATATGCATCTTACCAGAAAGAGGACGGAACACCGGATAATTATAAGGCATACCTGGAGGATTTGATTGCACAGCACACAGTTCCGGTTCTTGTGGCAGAGTATGGCGTTCCATCTTCTAGAGGCTGTACCCATGAGAATCCGCTGACAGGATTTAACCAGGGCAATCTGTCGGAAAAGCAGCAGGGCGAGATGCTTGCGTCCATGGCGACGGATATCTATGACAGTGGTTATTGTGGTGGAATTGCTTTTACTTGGCAGGATGAGTGGTTTAAGAGAACCTGGAACACGATGGATTACTCAGATTCGGAGCGGAGAGCATATTGGAGTGATGTGCAGACCAGCGAGCAAAATTTTGGCTTGCTTGCATTTGATCCTGGAAAAGAGGAAACCGTGGCAAACGTGGATGGAGACTTATCCGAATGGGAAGAAAGTGATGTGGTAGCCGGCGATGATTCCCTATCCATCTCGCTAAAGCAGGATGCGAGATACCTTTACATGCTGGTGCAGGGAAAAGACTTAAATCCGGAAAATCAAAGGATTTTAATTCCGCTCGATATTACACCGCAGTCCGGTTCAACAAAGTATGACACATTCGCATTTTCCCGTGCTGTGGATTTTGTGATAGATTTAAATGGAAAAGAAGACAGTTCCGTAAAAGTGCAGCATTATTACGACCGCTATACGTTTAGCTATCAACAGCTGGATAAGAGCCTGGATTTGACCGGATATGAGGATAAACAGGCGGATTCTTTTGTCCCGGTCTATCTGTGCTTAAACAAAGAGCTGGTTTTCCCGGAAACAAAGCAGGTATTGGAATTTTCCAAATATGATACCGGAAAACTGCAATACGGAAATGGCAATCCGGATGCGGCAGATTATGACTCGTTATCGGACTTTTGTTATGGAGACCATGCAGTGGAACTTCGGATTCCGTGGTCCATGTTAAACTTTAGAGATCCTTCCACAAAAGAAATCGAGGCAGATTTCCATGGAACAGGTGAATTAAGCGGATACCAGATTGATGAGATTTATGCGGGTGTATGCACGGAAAATCAGTCTGTGGAGATGCAATCTTATACTTGGGATAACTGGGACCAGGTGATTTATCATGAGAGATTAAAACAGTCCTATGACATTTTAAAGGATTGCTATGCAAACCTTAAGGTGCATTAAATGTGTGAATTGTCTGAATTTTTCTAAATATAAGAAAAACTATTGACGTATATATTTTTTCTGTTATAATAATATACAGTGCAGTAAAATATATGACCCAAACAGTTGAATATGCACAATACGCAACTGGAGGGAGGTTAGGTGTGAGATAATGTCTAGTGTAATAGTAAAAGAGAACGAGACTTTAGATAGCGCTTTACGTCGTTTCAAGAGAAACTGTGCAAAAGCAGGTATCCAGCAGGAAATTCGTAAAAGAGAACATTACGAAAAACCAAGCGTAAAACGTAAAAAGAAATCTGAAGCTGCAAGAAAAAGAAAATATAACTAATACGCACTTGAAGCTGTCGCATATGCGACAGCTTCTTTTTATGTAATAGGAAATTTCGTTCCTATTACATAAAAAAATGCTCCGCAGGGATCGCACTGCGGTGGAGTTGAACAATGTCGCAAATGCGACCCGCCGCAGGCGGAGAATCCTGCAAGCAGGCTTCTTTTTTATGTAAAACTTCGTTTAGATTAGTAAAATATTCTATCAAAAAAGTGTGCGTGGGGACGCACACTTAATGTTTTAATATCCGAAATCCTGTCCAATCAAGATAACCTTGATTCGTCCGGGCTGACCGCTTCGTTTTGTTATGACAGCCTGGTTACAGATGCAGTTCGGTGACAGACAGCTTGAACAGACGCAGGTGGTAGCACAAGGGGTCTTTATGCCAAGCCGGATGCAGTTCTTTGGAACAGCAATCTGATGGATACGATGGAAAGCATCGTCTACCGTAGCAACAATTTTATTCATACCAGCCATGACAATGACCTGTTTTGGGCCATAGATAAGGGCGGCAACACGATTGCCGGTACCATCGATGTTGACAAGTTCACCAGCCTCGGTGATGGCATTGCTGCTCATAAAAAAGGTATCGCAGGAGAGTGCCTCGTGATACAGTTTATCCCGTTCTTCCTGTGTTTTTGTATTTGCACGATCCAGTAACGTAAAATCAGAATCATAGCGGAGGGCAGTCATCATACCACATTCTTCTAAAGTCATAGAACCGCCATAGGAAACGGTTTCCCCTTTTTGAATGAAAGA